>NZ_JCADBQ010000002.1:0-772629 GCF_059359355.1 Micromonospora sp. ZG13 | reverse complement strand
CCAGTCCAGGGGTATAAATCATTTTGGCACTGGCTTATCAAGCACCCTGTTGAGTTCTCAAAGAACAACCACACACCGCCCGGAAACCCCACACCGTGGAGCCCCCGACCCGGGGCATTTCGTTCGCGCCCCCGCCGCTCTCGCGCCGGGCACTTTTACTACGTTACCTCGCCGTCTTCGCCGTGTCAAACCGTTTGTCCCGGTCTGTCGTGCTTCGTACGGGTTGGCGGCGACGAGCGCACGCAGCGGCGGACCGCTGTGATTGATCATCGATTTGGCAGACCGGCCGCTCTGCGGTCTCCCGCGAGCTCGCCCGGTTCCCTGCCGGCCGTGAACCTTACCCGGTCGGCTCCGCTGCGCCAAATCCGCCTCGCGGCAGTTTCGGCGAGCCCCGCCCGGACCGCGCCCTCCAGGGTTGCCACCCTGTCCGACCCGGCACCAGCTCGGTTCGGCACCCCAGGACCTTCGCCCTGTTTGCCCCGTTCCGCGCTGGCAGAGAGAAAGTTACGCGTCTGCTGGTTTGAACGTCAAATCGGGGGGTAGCGGCGCCCGTCACACCATTACCGGCTCGCTATCCCGCCTGGTCAGGGCCAGCACGACAGGCCGCACGCCAGTCGGGCGAGTCCTCGCCGCCGGGCCGAAGGGCGTGGCACCCGACTGCCCGAAGGGCGGGACACCGGGTCGGGTGGAGCCGGAGCTGAGCTGGATCACGGCGTCCGAGGGATGTCAGCGCACCGGCGAGCGCCGGTATTCCCGGCCCCGGAGCCGCCCGCCGTCGCCGCCACCCGGAACGGCCAGGACGAACGCTGGCGGCGTGCTCACCACATGCGATCGGCGCGGTAGGTCAGGAAGCCGGGCCCTCGGCTCGCCGGCGGGCCACCCGCCACGCGCGGACGCCGAGCACACCGACGGTGGTGCCGATGAGCAGGGACGCCGCGATCAGCAGGGCGTGGATCCAGAGGAAGCCGGTGGCCGGGAACTCCCCGACCGTGCCGGAGGACCAGGACCGGGGATCGTTCCAGATGGCGACCGCGAACCTCGGCCAGATCACCCAGGTCCAGACTCCGACCCCGGTGAGGAAGAGGGCCCAGCCTCGCGACAGCACCATGGCCGCCGAGTATGCCAGCGCGTCGGCGGTCAGGGATGGCGGAGTTGCCGGAAGGTGATCGAGTAACGCAGGTGGGGCACCGGGGGGATGCTGTGTTGCCAGCGCTCCCGGGCCGCGCCGGCGAGCACGTACGCCGACCGTGGCGCCAGCTCCACCTCGTACACCTTGCGGTCGTCGCCCGTGCCCTGCTGGAAGCGCAACAGGCAGGCGGAGCCCAGCGAGAGGCCGACGACGGTCGGCCCGAAGATGGACGCGTCGCGGTGCCAGCCGATCACCGAGCCCGGCGGGTACCTGGTGACCAGGGCCTGGACGAGCGCGGTCGCCGGGACTCCGGCGAGCGCGGCGCAGCGCTCCCGCACCCCGTGCAGCTCGACGGGCAGCGCCTCGGCGGCCGTGAGCTGGTAGGAGCCGTAGTCGTAGTCGAAGCCGAACTGGCAAACCGTCCGCCGGGCGATCCGTCCGTGCATGCGGACCTCCCGGAAGTCGAACGCCGCCAGCGCGGTCAGCAGTGACCGCTCCTCGTCGGGCTCGATCAGCTCCGGCTGGTACGTCAGTCCCGCCGGCCGCTCGTGGACGCCCCGCATCCGCCCCATGGGACCGACGATAACGGCGGCGCAACGGCACCCGTCGCGCGATTTCTCAACTGCGGTCGACAATTCGGATACGCGGTCGCCGAACGGGAGGCCCGCGTGATCACGGACCTCCCCGGACCGCTGTCTCAGAAGCAGGTGCCGATGCCACCGATCGCCGGGTTCGCCCGGTCGTGGTAATGGATCGTGCCGCCCGCGTCGGCCATGAAACCGCCCCAGATGACGCAACCACCCCTGACGTACGCCCGGGTCGGCCCGGCCGCCCAGAACCTGTCGCCGTCGTCGGTCCGGGTCGGCAGGTACGGGGCGGCGAGGTAGACCTGGGTGCGGGTCGGGGCGCCCACGTAGGCGGACTTGACGGTGACCGTGCAGCCGTAGCCGGTGACCGGGTGGTACAGCAGGTAGACGGTGCCGAGCGGAGCGCCGGTCTCCGCGTGGCGGATCGGGTCCTGGTCGAGGATTCCGTAGCCGGGCCCGCAGAGCGACTGCGGCGTGACGGGGTTGACGACGGCGGCCTGCGCGGCGGCGCCGGTCCCGGCCGCGAGGCCGAGCGCGACGACGAGAACCACCCCGATCCGGCGAATGGTGCGGTACATCCGTGTCCCCTTTTCTCGCTGCGGAAGATGCGGGACCAGAATGGTCGGCCCGCAGCGACGGAACGAATGTGCCGGATGGACACCTCGCATTGCCGCCGAATGTGCGCGCCCACAGTTTCCGCCGCTCCCACCTGCGACCGGAACGCGCCGTTCATCGACGTCCGGCGAATATGACGTACTTCGCACCCGAGACGTTCCAGTGAACCAAGAATTGCCGCGTTGTTTCCGGCGGGCGTGGGCGGGGCACTGCCCTCCGGGACCGGCGCAGACCGTCATCGGAGGTGACCCGTGCAGCCGTCGACCTTCAATCCCTGGACCTGGCGCGACCCGTCCGCCCTCGCCGGCGGATATTCCGGCGCCAACCCCGACTCAGCCCCGCCGGACGGGCCGGAGCCCGGCGGCGACGGACCGGACGCCCCCGGTCCCGGCACCCCGCTCGACCTGGTCGGCTACCGGGTGGAGGCCACCGACGGGCGGATCGGCTCGGTCGACGAGGCCAGCGACGACACCGACGCCCGCTGGCTGGTGGTGGACACCGGGCCGTGGATCTTCGGCCGAAAGGTCCTGCTGCCCGCCGGCACGGTGACGCGGGTGGACCACCTGGAGCGCACCGTCCACGTGGACCGCACCCGCGATCAGGTGAAGGACTCGCCGGCCTTCGATCCGGACGCGTACGGCGAGCCCGGCTACCGGGACCGGATCGGCGACTACTACCGGGAGAGCTACCGCCAGGGCTGAGCGGGCAGGGCCGGACCCGCTACCGTGGGGAGCGTGGTCCGGCCGATCAGCTACGCGCCGGAGGCCGTCGACCCCGTCGACGGCCTCCCGCTCGGCGTCGTGACCACCTCTCCGACCCGCTCCGACGACGGCCGCGAGCGGATGATCGACGTACTTCGTGCCGGCGGACTGCGGTTCCGCGACGGCGCGCGATGGCGCTCGGCTCGCTGAGCCGACCCTGACCGACCCCGGAGCACATCCCCGGTCGGCGCGCGCCCGCGCACACCTCTTCCACCAGGCACGAAAGGCGTACCACCATGTCCGTCGCACGGATGCTCACCGGGGACCGTCCCACCGGGCGGCTGCACCTCGGCCACTACGTCGGCAGCATCGCCAACCGGGTGCGGCTGCACCAGCGCTACGAGAGCTTCTTCATCATCGCCGACCTGCACATGCTCACCACCCGGAACACCCGCGAGGACATCGAGCGGGTCGCGGCGAACGCCCGGGAGATGGTCACCGACGTCCTGGCCGCCGGCGTCGACCCGGCGCGCGCCACCTTCTACCTCCAGTCGGCCATCCCGGAGGTCGGCGACCTGAACACCCTCTTCCAGAACCTGGTCACGGTGCCCCGGCTGGAGCGCGTGCCCTCGCTCAAGGAGATGGCCCGCGACGCCGGTAAGGAGGAGATGCCCTACGGCCTGCTCGGCTACCCGGTGCTCCAGGCCGCCGACATCCTCTGCGTGAAGGGGCAGGTCGTCCCGGTCGGCAAGGACAACGCGGCGCACGTGGAGGTGACCCGGGAGATCGCCCGGCGCTTCAACCGCCTCTACGGGGAGGTGTTCCCCGTACCCGAGGCGATCGCGTCCGAGACGCCGACCCTGGTCGGCACGGACGGCCGGGCGAAGATGAGCAAGAGCCGGGGCAACGCGATCGCGCTCTCCGCCGACTCGGCGACGGTCCGCCGCGCGGTGATGGGCATGTACACCGACCCGAACCGGGTCCGCGCCGACGTGCCCGGCACCGTCGAGGGGAACCCGGTCTTCGCGTACCACGACCTCTTCAACCCCGATCGGGCGCAGGTCGACGACCTCAAGGAGCGCTACCGGGCCGGGCGGGTCGGTGACGTGGAGGTGAAGGAGAAGCTGGCCGTCGCACTCGACCGGTTCCTGGACCCGATCCGGGAACGCCGGGCCCGGATCGAGGCCGAACCCGGACTGGTCGACCAGTTGATCTTCGAGGGCACGGAACGGACCCGGCACGAGGTGCGGCAGACCCTCGTCGAGGTCCGCCGGGCGATGGGCCTGACCAGCGCGTACACGCAGGTGCGCCGCCGGGCCGAGCGGCACCGCAAGGCCACCGCCACGCCGGCCTGAGCGGGCGTACGACCGGAGCGGACGCTGCGGGAGGCGGGCCGCGTGGTGGCGGCGCAGGCGGCGGAGGCGGCTCGTCCGACGCGGCCCTGCCCACCCGATTGGCCTGGCGGGTTCGGGGCACATGTCGCTAGTTTCTCGGTGTCTCATCGTCGTCGATCGGGGGAGTCGGCCGCGTGTCGCACATCGAGAAGATCACCGGGGAACTGCGCGCGTTGGCGACCGGCGTCGACAGGGCGCAGGCGCTGGCCTCCGCCGCCGACAACCAGGCGCAGGAGGTGGCCCTGCGCGCCGCCGGCGCCGGCTTCGCCGCCGTGGCGGCGGGCCTGACCCGCGTACGCGACGGCATCTCCGCCGTCCGCGGCGGCCTCGGCGGCCTCGCCACGACCATCGGCGAGGCCACGACGACCACCGCCGCCGTCCCGCAGGAGGCCAGCCCACACGAGACGATCACCGGCCTGACACCCGTGCAGAACGCGTGCGACGGCATCCGCGACACCGCCGCCGCCACCATCGCCCAGGTCCGCGAGACACGACAACTCGTCACCACCGTCCTGCACGGCGGCCAACCCGGCCCCCTCGTGCAGTCCCTGGAGAGCATCACGCAGGTCCTGAGCCTGGTCGCCCAGCGCACCGCCACCGCCCGGCAGGCGGTCGAAACGGCGATCGGCGAGGCCCGACAGCTGGGCTCCGCGGGAAACTGACCGGGGCTGGCGGCAGCACCCCGACCAGCCCGACCACCGCAGACCCCGCCCCCACCACCGCCTCGGCGGCTCACGACCGCACCGGACACGACGGCCCTGCGCACGGCCCAACGCACGGACACGTGCCCTGGAGCAGGCCGGGTACCGGCGCCCCTGGCGGCACGCCGAGCGGGCCACGTACCCGGATCCCGGCCAGGGAGAGACCGACGGAACGCCGCAGTCTGGAACTGGAGAACGAGACCGCCGAAAAAATCGCCTACGAGGGCTACCGGGTGCACCAGAACCCGACGAAACAGGAGATCGCGGATGCGCAGTTGAGCACCGGCGACGTCGTCGATCCGAAGAGGTCCCCGGACTACCTGGTCGAAGGGCACATCTTCGATTGCTACGCTCCCGGTCCCACCACCTCCGTCCGCGCCATCGGAAGCGCGGTCACGAGGAAGGTTACGGACGCCCAGACCCAGCGCGTGGTGTTGAACCTCCAGGACTGGCAGGGAGAACTCGCAGCCTTGCAGCGACAGTTCGACGACTGGCCGGTGCCGGCATTGAAGGAGCTGGTGGCGGTCACACGGAGCGGCACGATCGTCCAGATCGTCTGGCGGGACTGAGGAAGGCCGAAAACATGTCCATCACCTATCGACTGACGCTCGCCGGCGACATCCCGCTGGAGTTGGTGGCCGAACTCGCCGCACCGGGCGCCACCGAGACACCGACGCCGGCCGGCAACCGCCTGCTCAGCGCCGACCTCAACGATGAGTGCGGCTTCGCCGTCAGCATCACGTCGGGCAGCCACGGGTACTACGAGGCGGAGGCGGACGGGGCTGTGTGGGCGTGGGAGCCGGAGAACCACGTCGACATCGGCTTCCACATGCGCAAGGAGAGGCTGAGCGACCTCGGCAGGCCGCACATGCTGCGGACCGTGGGCCGGGTGCTGGCCGACCGGCCCGAGGACGCGGCGCTGGTGCTCAACGACAACTGGTTGCTGCTGACCCGGGTCGACGGCGTGGTCCGCCGGCACAACGAGGCCGACTGGTACGACGAGACGTACGACAGCTTCCTGCCCAGCTGACCCGCCGGACCGGCTCGCCCGGCCTTCCGGGCCCCCGTCGCACGGGCGCGGCCGTCCTACCATTCGGATCGTGGCGAACTTCGATGTCCCGACAGCGGTCGCGACGGTCTGGCAGCGGCAGGCGGCCTGGTCACAGGCGTCCGGCGAGGCCAAGCGCGTCATCACCCGCGCGCGCCTGACGGTCGCCGGGCTCACCGTGGGCGCCGCCGTGTGCGGCACCCTGGCCAACCAGCTCGGGCCGGCCCGTCCCGGCGCGGGCCGGGCGCTCGCCATCGTCGCGGCGGCGGCGCTGCTCGTGGTACCGCTGGCCGCCCGGTGGGCCTCCCGCGACGCGGTGCACGCGTGGACCCGGCTCCGCTCGGTCTCCGAGGCGCTGAAGGCCGACACCTACCGCTACCTCGCCGGGGTCGCCCCGTTCCGGGGCCCGAACCGGGACGCCGTCCTGCTCGGCCGGTTCGACGCGCTCATGGACGACGCCGGCGACCTGGTCGGCCGCACCCTGGACGCGCCGCCGGCCGCCCGCCCGCTGCCGGCGGTCTCCGACGTCGCGACGTACGTGACGGAACGGGTGCAGCGGCAGGTCGACGCCTACTACCTGCCGGCCGCCCGCCGGATGGCCCGCGCCGCCAGGCGGGTGCGGTACGCGGCGACGGGGCTCACGATCGCCGCCGCCCTGGTCTCCGCGACGGTCGGGGTGCTCGGCGACAGCCTCGGGTTCACCGCTTGGATCGGCGTCGCGGCGGCCGTGACCACCGCGCTGGTCGGCTACGGCTCCGCCCAGCAGTACGAGCACCACCAGATCGAGTACGCCCGCACCGCCGACCAGCTCACCCGGCTGCGTACGGCCCGCGAGGCCGGGCTGGGCTGGGCCGACGACGACGCGTTCGTCGCCGAGGCCGAGCGGATCATCTCGCTGTCCAACGAGGGCTGGATGGCGCGGACGATCGAGCAGGATGGCGCTGCGCAGCCGTGACATCACAGGTTGTGCCATATAGCATCGTCGATAGTCGTCGTTGACCGTCGCGGTGGGCGGCCCTCCGTCCACTCCCGACTGAATGGGGAACCGACGTGGATCGCACCGCACGCCAGCCCGATCTCAGCCCACCGCCGCTGGACGACCTCCGGCGCACCCCGCTCGGCCGCATCCCGCTCGACCGGGCCCGTTCCGTCGCCCGCGTGACCAGCCGTGGGGAGGATCGTCCGGCCCGTGTCGATGTCGCGGCCTTCAACTCTGCGATCTGAGCCGGCCGAGCCGGGTCGCCGACCCACCGACCGGGTCGCCCCGCTGACGCAGTACGTGCTCAAGCTGGTCAGCCGCTGCGACCTCGCCTGCGACCACTGCTACGTCTACGAACACCCCGACCAGTCCTGGCGACGCCAGCCCCGGATGATGGCCCCGGCCACCGTGCGTGCCGTCGCGGAGCGGATCGCGGAGCACGCGGCGGCGCACCGGCTCGACGGCGTACGGGTGGTGCTGCACGGCGGCGAGCCGCTGCTCGCCGGTGCCGCCCGCCTCGACGCCACCGCCGCCACCCTGCGCCGCGTCATCGAGCCGGTGGCCGGGCTCGACCTGCGGATGCAGTCCAACGGTGTGCTGCTCACACCGGCGACCTGCGAGGTGCTGGTCGCCCACGACGTCAAGGTGGGGATCTCCCTCGACGGCGACCGGGCCGCCAACGACCGGCACCGCCGCCACGCCAACGGGTCGAGCAGCCACCGGCAGGTGCTGCGCGCGCTGTCGCTGCTGCGCAGCCCCGCCTACCGCACCAGCTACGCGGGCATCCTCTGCACCGTCGACCTCGCCAACGACCCGATCCGGGTGTACGAGGCGCTGCTCGCCGAGGAGCCGCCGCGCGTCGACTTCCTGCTGCCGCACGCCAACTGGGACAACCGGCCCGCCCGGCCCGACGGGCGCGCCACGCCGTACGCCGACTGGCTGCTGGCGGTTTACCGGCGCTGGCTGGCCGACGGGCGGCCGGTGCCGATCCGCCTGCTGGAGTCCCTGCTCTCCACCGCGTCCGGGCACGGCAGCCGCAGCGAGGCGGTCGGCCTCAGCCCGGCCGACCTGGTCGTCGTCGAGACGGACGGCACCTTCGAGCAGGTCGACTCGCTCAAGTCCGCCTTCGACGGCGCCGCCGCCACCGGCCTGGACGTCTTCCGGCACCGGGTGGACGACGCCGCGGCCCACCCGGCGATCGCCGTACGACAGAGCGGTCTCGCCGGCCTCTGCGCGACCTGCCGCGCGTGCCCGGTGGTCCGGCACTGCGGCGGCGGCCTCTACGCCCACCGCTACCGTGCCGGCAGCGGCTTCGACAACCCGTCCGCCTACTGCCCGGACCTGCTGAAGCTCGTCCGGGTGGTGACGGCGGCCCCGGTCGCCGACGAGCCGACCCGACCCACCGACCCGCTCGACGAGCGGGTCCTCGACGACCTCGCCTCCGGCGCCGGCACGGCGGCCTCGGCGGCACAGCTCGCCGCAGTCCACCTGGCGATGGTGCGCGCCCTGCTGGTCACGCTCAGCGAGCGGGCCGCGGGCGACCCGGTGGCGGCCGACGGGTGGCGGCTGCTGGTGCACCTCGACGACGCGCACCCCGACGCCGTGCGCGCCGTGCTGGCCCATCCCTTCGTACGCCGCTGGGCCCGGCGCTGCCGGGACGGCGCGGCCGAGCTGTCCTACCTGGCGTGCGTCGCGGCGGCCGCCGCCGTCCGCGCCGGGGTCCGGGCCGACCTGCCCGTCCCGGTGCGCGACGGGGTCGTCAGCCTGCCGACGCTCGGCGCGCTCGCCGTCGGCTGCGAACGGGGTGTCGTCCGACTCGTCACCGACGACGGGGACGTCCGGCTGGCCGGACGGCGGGTCACCGCCGACGCGGGCCACGACGGCGACCCGGCGCGGGAGGACGGACCGGACGGCTGGCTGCCGGTGCGGTCCCTCCGCGTGGGCGGGGACAGGCTGCTGCTGGAGGACACCGACCCGCACCGGGAGTGCTACGACCTGCCGGTCGAACCGCGCCTGTCCGACACCGCCGCGCTGCGGTGGACGCGGCAGGTGCAGCGGGCGGTGCGGCGGATCGACGCCGAGACCCCCGGCTACGCGGCCGGGGTCCGCACCCTGCTGCGGGCCGTCGTGCCGCTGCGCGCGGCGCCGGCCGGTCGCTCCCGCAGCGCCGCCGCCGGCGCCGCCTTCGGCGCGGTGGCCGTCATGCCCGTACCCGACGACGCCACCCTCGCCGTGCTGCTGGTCCACGAGGTGCAGCACCTCAAGCTCGGCGCGGTGCGGGACGTCTGCGCCCTCTTCGAGCGCGCCGGGAACCGGACGCTGCGCGTGCCGTGGCGGGAGGACCCGCGCCCCCTGGCGGAGGTGCTGCACGGCGCGTACGCCCGCCTGGCGGTCGCCGACGTGTGGCGGCACCGCCCCGGCCCGGCCGCCGGGGGCAATTTCCGTCGCTACCGGGCGTGGACCGACGGGGCCCTCGACGCCCTGCTCGGCGTCGACGCGCTGACGGCCACCGGCGAGCGGTTCGTCCGGGGGATGCGCGCCACGGTGGACGGGTGGTCGTGACCGCCGGTCTGCTCCGGCGCGACCCGCTGGCGACGGACCTGCGGGCGCTGGGACTGCCGCCGGGGGCCACCGTGCTGGTGCACTGCGCCCTGTCCCGCGTCGGCCGGCTCGCGGGTGGCCCCGCCGCCCTGCTGGCCGCCCTGCGGGACGTGCTGGGCGGGTCGGGCACGGTGGTCGTACCGGCGCAGACGGCCGGAAACTCGACGACGTCGCGGCCGTTCCGGGCGGCGACCGCCGGGATGAGCGCCGCCGAGGTCGCGGCGGCCGAGGCGGCCATCGCGCCGTTCGACCCGGAGCACAGCCCCTCCCAGGGCATGGGGATCTTCGCCGAGCACGTACGCCTACAGCCGGGGGCGGCGCGGAGCCGACACCCGCAGACCTCCTTCGCCGCCCTCGGCCCCGACGCGGCCCGGCTGACCGCCGTCCACGACCTCGACTGCCACCTCGGCGAACGCTCTCCGCTGGGCGCGCTCTACGCCGCCGACGCCGTGGTGCTGCTGGTCGGCGTCGGCTGGTCCGTCTGCACGGCGTTCCACCTGGCCGAGTACCGGCTGCGCCGGCCGCCGGTCGCCCGGGCGTACCGGTGTTACGTGCGCGACGCCGCCGGCCGGCGGGTCCGGCGCGACTTCCGGGCCCCGGACCTGCACGACACCGACTTCCCGCTGATCGGCCTGGCCCTGACGGACACCGGCGCGGTGCGGCACGGGCGGGTCGGCCGCGCCGACTGTCGGCTCGTGGGCGTCCGGGTGGCCGTCGACTTCGCCCGGGGGTGGATGGATGAGCACCGGCGGTGACGGGCGGGGCAGCGCAGAGTTGGCCGCGCTCGATACTGTGGACGGTCGGGAGTCGCCGCACCGGTCGGGAGCCTCAGGTGGCAGAGGAAACACTCTGGGAGGACGAGAGCGCCCCCGTGTTCTTCCTCAGCTACGCCCACAAGAAGAACCAGGTCGCGGCACCCCGCGACACCAACCAGAAGGTCTTCCAGCTCTTCGTCGACCTGTCCGACCACGTCGTCGAGCTGCTCGGCCTCGGCCCTGGGCGCACGGCGGGGTTCATGGACCGGATGCTCGACGGCGGGCAGGTGTGGACCGACGACCTCGCCTTCGCCGCCGGGCACTGCCAGGTCTTCATCCCGTTGATCTCCACCCACTACCTCAACAGCGACTGGTGCGCCCGGGAGTGGGACGCGTTCACCCGCCGGCCGATCCTGACCCGGCCGGGCGCCGATCCGTCGGCGGGGGAGACGCCGGTCATTCCGGTGAACTGGTCCCTGGTGGACCGTCGCCGCCTGCCGGCGGCCGTGTCGCGGCGGCAGATGTTCACCCCCACCCGGCTGCCCCCGGAGATCGCCCCGCAATACCACGAAGAGGGCATCTACGGCCTGCTGAGCCTCGGCGACACCGGCAAGGCCGCCTACGACGCGGTGGTCTGGCGGCTGGCGCAGCGCATCGCCCGGGCCTACCAGACGCACTGGGTGCAGGCGCAGGTCCCCGCCGACGTACGGCAGTTGCGCACCACGTTCGAGGAGGGCGGACATGACGTGGTCTGACCCCGCCCCGCCCCGCGGCGTGCCCCGCCGGGAGACCTACTTCTTCCTCAGCTACGCGCACTCGGTGCCGCTGTCGGCCGGTGTGCGCCCGGACACCGACTACTGGGTCAACCGGTTCTTCAACGATCTGGCCACCGCCGTCCGGCACGCCGCCACCAGGGGCGGCGACCTCGACGCCGGCTTCTACGACGGCCAGGTCAGCCCGGGCGCCGACCTGCGGCAGACGCTCACCGACGCGCTCAGCCTCGCGCACGTCTTCGTGCCGCTGCACTCGCCGAACTACTTCCGCAACGCGTGGGCGCTGGGCGAACGCGAGTCGTTCCGCAGCCGGCTCACCCGGCTCGCCCCGGCGCAGGCCGAGCAGCACCTGGTGCCGGTGCTGTGGCTGCCGCTGCCGTCCTGGGGCGACCGGCCGGAGACGACCCGGGCCCTCGACCTGGTGCCGGACGCCGGCGACCGGGCCGACTACGCCGAGAACGGGCTGCGCGCCCTCTGCAAGCTCAGCGCCTACCACGACCAGTACCTGCGGGTCCTCGGCGCACTGGCGAAGCGGATCGTCACGGTGGCTGAGAGGCAGCCGCTGGCCAGGTCCCGGGCGGCGACGCTGTCCAGCCACCCGGTGCCCGACAGCGTCGGCCCGGCGCTGGTCGTCACCACCCTCACCGACCACGCACGATGGCGGCCCTACGCGGGGCAGCACGAGCTGGCCGTGGCCGACTACGTCGCCGCGACCGCCGAGCGGCTCGGTCTGCCCACCCGGGTCGTCGACCTGGCGGCGGCCCGGGCCCTGGCGCCGCGGAGCCCCACCGTCGTGCTGGTGGACGCCGCGACCGGAGCGACCGCCATCCGGTCGGCGCTGGACGATCTGCCCCGCTGGGTCGTGCCGCTGGTCATCGCCGCCGACCACGAGCGCGGCGAGACGGCGCCTGAGTCGGTCTCCGAGGCGTTGCAGGGCGCCGGGTTCCCGCGGGTCATGCCGGTACGGGGGATCGACGAGTTCGAGCGCTGCACCCCGCTGCTGGTCACCGAGGCCCGCAAACAGTTCCTGCGGTACGGCCCGGTCGACCCGCCGGACGGCCCGGTCACCCCGAGGCCCAGCCTGCGCCCGGCCCGGCCGCCCGACGGACCGACGGGGTCCGGTCCGGGCCTGCCGCCGCTGCGGCCGTTCGACACGACGCGAGGGAAGGACGAGCGATGACGCCATCGCGCGAAGGGCAGGTCATCACCTTCTACTCCTACAAGGGCGGTACGGGCCGCACGATGGCGCTGGCCAACACCGCCTGGATCCTCGCCGCGAACGGCCAGCGGGTGCTCGTCGCCGACTGGGACCTGGAGTCTCCCGGCCTGCACCGCTTCTACGCCCCGTTCCTCGACGCGGAGCAGGTCGCGACCACCGGCGGGGTCATGGACCTGATCCTCGACTACGAGTGGGAGAACGCCCGCCGGCGGGAGGAGACCGGCGCCGACCCCCGCCCCGGCGACTGGCACCGGGAGTACGCGCGCGTCCACCGCTACGCGTTCTCGGTGGGCTGGGAGTTCCCCGGCGGCGGCAGCCTCGACCTGCTGCTGGCCGGCCGGCACAACCCCGACTACGCGACCAGCGTGACCGGCCTCAACTGGGACAACTTCTACAACCGGCTCGGCGGCGCGCAGTTCTTCGACGCGCTGCGCGAGGACATGAAGCGGCACTACGACTACGCGCTCATCGACAGCCGCACCGGCATCAGCGACGTCGCCGAGATCTGCACCATCCACCTGCCCGACGTCCTGGTCGACTGCTTCACCCTCAGCGACCAGGGCATCGACGGTGCCGCGGCGGTGGCCGCCCGGGTCCGGGACTACGAGGGGCGCCGGGCCCGCCGGGTGCTGCCCGTGCCGATGCGGGTCGACGACGGGGAGAAGAGCAAGCGCGACGCCGGGCGGTCGCTGGCCATGCAGAAGTTCACCGGCCTGCCGGGTGGCATGACCGACAGCGAGCGGCAGGCCTACTGGCTCACCGTCGAGGTGCCCTACCGCGCGTACTACGCCTACGAGGAGACGCTGGCGACCTTCGGCGACGAGCCGGGCGGGCGCACCACCCTGCTGTCGGCGTACGAGACGTTGACCAGCCACATCACCAACGGCAGGATCACCGGCCTGCCCCGGATGGACGACCAGCTGCGCCGCCGGACGGTGCAGCGCTTCGAACGCAAGCCGGCGGTCGTCGACGAGCTGATCCTGCTCCGGCACGCGCCCGAGGACCAGATCTGGGCGGAGTGGGCGCAGGCGGTGCTCAACTCCGCGGATCTCCGGGTGGTGACCGCCGCGCTGGACGGGCCGGCACCCGAGCCGACAGGCACGGCGTTCCGCGAGGTCCGGCTGGTCTCCCGGGCCTACCTGGCGGCCCAGCGCTCCCGCACCGGCCCCGAGGACCGGGCCGCGCCGAGCTGGCTGGCCGTGCACGTCGACGACACCCCGCCCGTGCCGGACGTTCCGGTCGGGAGCTGGACGTCGGTGCACGACCTCACGGCCGAGGACGCGGCGACCCACCTGCTGAAGCTGGTCGGCCGGACGGTGGGCGCGGCCGGTCTGCGCCCGGCCCGCTTCCCGGGCGTACGCGCCGCCGTGTTCAACGCGCCGGCCCGCAACGCCCGCTTCACCGGGCGCGAGGATCTGCTGCGCAGGCTCCGGGAGGAGCTGAAGGCCGCAGGCGGCGGGACACCGGTCGCGCTGCGGGGCGGCCCCGGTCTCGGCAAGACGCAGCTCGCCATCGAGTACGCCCACCGGTTCCGGGGTGCGTACGACATCATCTGGTGGGTCGCCGCCGACCCGCCGCAGTTCGTCGACGTGCGGATGGTGGAGCTCGCCGAGGAGCTGGGCCTGCCCCAGACCACGATCCCGGAGACCAACCGGGCGCTGCGGCAGCGGCTGAGCCAGACCGAGCGCCGCGCCGACGGCAGCCCGCCGCCGCACTGGCTGCTCATCTTCGACAACGCCGACCTCTACGAGGACGTCCGGCCCTACCTGCCGCAGGGCAACGGGCACGTGCTGGTCACCACCCGCAACCCGGACTGGGGCGACCTGGCGCGGGCCGTGGACGTCGACGAGTTCGAGCGGGCGGAGAGCGTGGCGCACCTGCGCGCCCGCCTGGGCGAGCACCTGATGAGCGTCGCCGAGGCCGAGCGGGTCGCCGACGCCGTGGAGAACGTGCCGATCTTCGTCGCGACGGTCGGGGCGTGGCTGGCCGACACCCGCACGCCGGTCGACGAATACCTGGCCGGGCTGCGCCGCACCGGCCTGGAGACGGAGGTCTGGGACCTCCCGTTGCAGCGGCTGAGGGAGGGCTCCCCGGGGGCGTACCGTCTGCTTCAGCTCGCGTCGGTGCTCGCCCCGGAGATCTCCCTGGACCTGCTCTACGGCGACCAGGTGGCGCGGGTCATCGCCCCGCACGACCCGGTGGTCGCCGCGCGGGTGGCCGACCGGGTGTCCGAACGTGACATCGCGGCGACGCTGGTGCAGCGGATGAACAAGCTCGCGCTGATCAAGCTGGACCCGCACGCCCACCGGGTGCAGGTGCACCGGTTGTTGCAGACCGCCCTGCGCGCCCGGATGAGCGACGACGAACTGGTCACGGCCAAGCACGAGGTGCACCAGATCCTCGCCGGATCCCGACCGCCGGGCGAGGTGGAGGACCCGGCGAACCGGCAACGGTTCCGGATGCTCTGGCCGCACCTCGACGGCTCCGGCGCGATCTCCTGCGACGACGACGACGTCCGGCAGCTGGTCATCGACCGGGTCCGCTACATCTACGTCAGCGGCGGATACGAGCAGGGCGAGCGGTACGCGCGGGAGACCGAGGCCGTCTGGTCGGCGCTGCTGGAGGAACTGCCGCCGGACGGGCCGGAACACCGCAAGCTGCGCGTCCAGCTGCTGCACCTGCGGTTCAACTGGGCGAACCTGCTGCGCAGCCTCGGGCGGTTCGAGGAGGCCTACCGGCTGGACGAGGACACGCTGCGCCAGCAGGAGGAGCTGATCGGCGACAGCCACCCGCACACGCTGATGACCGCCGGCGGTTACGGGGCGGACCTGTGCACCCTGGGTCGATACCAGGAGGCGCTGGAGCGCACCCAGCGGACGTACGCCGCGTCGGTCGAGGTCTTCGGCGAGGACCACCGCCGCACGCTGAACGCGGCGAACAACCTCGCTGCGTCGTACCGCCTGGTGGGGATGTTCGACAGGGCCCTCGACCTCGACGGGGCCACCAACCGGCGGCTACGGGTCGTGCTCGGCCCGGAGCACCCGAACACCCTGGTGTCGGCCAACAACCTCGCCCGCGACCTGCGGGAGACCGGCGACTACGAGGGTTCCGTGGCGCTGCTGCGGGAGGTGGTGACCGGCTACCGGAACCTCTTCGGCGACCACTCCCGTGCCGTGCTCACCGCGCAGGCCAACCTGGCCGTGTCGCTGCGCAGCACCGGAGACATCGCCGAGGCCGCCCAGCTGCTCGACGAGACCTACCAGCGGCTGCTGGCCACCCTCGGGCCGACCAACCCGGACACGCTGTTCAGCCGGCTCAGCCGGACGGCCAACATGATGTTGCAGGGGCAGAACGCGCAGGCCCTGACGGAGCTGAGCGAGGTGGAGCAGCAGTTCGTGGAGGTGTTCGGCGCCGAGCACCCGTACTCGCTGGTCTGCCGGATCAATCTCGGCGTGGCCCTGTGGGACGCGGGCGACACCGGCACCGGCCGGTCGCTCACCGACACGACGACGCGGACGATGCTCACCACGCTCGGCGAACGGCATCCGTTCGCCATGGCGGCGGCCAACAACGTCGCGGTCTTCACCATCCTCGCCGGGGAGCCGGAGAAGGGCCGCGACCGGCTGCGGGCCGTGGTGGAGCAGCTCACCGAGGTGCTCGGGCCCGAGCACCCCGACACGCTGCGGGCCCGGGGCAACCTGGAGACCGCCCACCAGGCGTTGTCGGGCGGGCGGGTGAGCATCGGGCGGATGCGGATCGCCGACCGGCTCGCCAACCGGGTCGGGCAGCACCATCCCAGCGTCGTGGTGCTGCGCGACGGGCGGTACGTGCGCCGGGTGCTCGACCCGCACCCCTACTGACCGGGCCGCGCGCCGATCAGCAGGTCGGCGCCGAGTGCCGCGTCGGGGTCGACGAGCCAGCGCAGGATGCGCGGCAGCTCCTCGACCGCGTCGAAGTGCGCCGCCCCCGGCTGCACCTCCATCTCGGCACCGGGGATCTGCGCGGCCAGCCAGCGGCCGTGGCTCACCGGGGAGAAGTTGTCGTCGGCGCCGTGCCACAGCCGCACCGGCGTCGCCGAGGTGTCGATCGCCCCGAGGTCGAACCCCCAGGGGCGGCGGAAGGCCAGCACGTCGTCGATCCACCCGTACGGGCCGGAGCGGAGCGCCTCCGCGTAGGTGTCGGTGATGAGTCGCCGCAGCGCCGGGTCGTTGACCGCCCGGCGGTCCGCCGTGCTCATCTCCGTCCTGAGGTCCGCCAGGAGCAGCCGCGGATCCGCAGCGGCCCGCTCGGCGCGCTGGCGGATCTCCTCGACCACGGCGGCCGTGTCGGGGCTACCGACGCCGAATCCGCGGACGTTGCCGGTGTTCATGCCGTTGACCCAGTCCAGCTCGATCGCGTTCCAGGGGGCGAGACTGACCAGCACCGCCACCCGGGTCACCCGGCCGCGCAGCCGCGCGTCGGCGGCGCAGGCGAGGGCGTGCGGGCCGCCGCCGGAGCGGCCGACGACGGCGAACTTCTGCACGCCCAGGTGGTCGGCGATCGCCTCCACGTCGCGGGCGGCGTCGGCGACGTCGCGGTCCTCGCGGCGGTCGGAGTCGCCGTAGCCGGGCCGGTCGTAGGCGATCAGCCGGACGCCCATGCGGTAGAGGACGATGCCGCGGGGCTTCGGGCCCCGGCGGCTGCCGGGCGTGCCGTGGAGCAGGAAGACGGGGAAGCCGTCGGGCGCGCCGGTCACCTCGTACGCCACGCGTCTGCTGTCCTCGCGTTCGGCGAAGTCGGCCCCTGGCTCGCCGTCTCGGGTCACTCCGTCCTGCCCTTCGGTGCCGCAACCAGCCAATACTCGCAACCCGGCATCGAGTAGAGACGATGTGTCCGGCGACTCCACTCAGCAATCGAGCCTAATGGTCAAGCCCGCCACGCCGCTATGCCGAGCGGGAACAAGCGGCCGGATCTGTCGGAAACGACACCTACGGTCCCCCTGGGCTGGAACTTCCGGCTGCCCCTTCCGCCGGGTGGCCGGGGGCGGGTCCGCATCGTGGGCGGCCGGCGGCCCGGCGTGGTCCGCCGGGCCGGCGTGGTCCGCCGGGCCGGCGTGGTCCGCCGGGCCGGCGTGGTCCGCCGGGCCGGCGTGGTCCGCCGGGTCGGCGCGCGGCGGCTCACGCGGGGTGGGGCCGCGCGCCGGGTCAGCCGGCCAGCGTCTCGAGGGCGTCGTCGAGGCGGGGCTTGCGGCCGTCGGCGAAGACCTCGAGGAATTCCTCGCCGGGCGGGGCCCAGAACTGGGTACGCGGCTCGTCCCGCCAGTCGCAGGTGATCTCGCAGCCCCACGAGTGCAGGTACGTCCGCTGGTCCGGCTGCCCGCGCTGGAACAGCGGGTCGCCGACGATCGGGAAGCCCAGCCAGGCCAGGTGGACGCGGATCTGGTGGCGTCGACCGGTGACCGGCTTGAGCACCAGCAGCGTACGGTCGCCGCTGACCAGCGCCGTCGCGAAGTCGGTACGCGACTCGTAGGACGGCTTGGAGTGGTCGACGGCCGACTCCGGCAGCGCGAAGCGGCGGCGGTCGGCGTCGTAGCGGATGGCGTCGCGCTCCCCCGCGATCCGGATGGTGCCCTTGCGGCCCGGCCGCAGTGGTAGGTCGATGGTGCCCCGGTCGGGCAGCCGCGCCCCCTCGACCCAGGCCAGATAGCGCTTGTCGGCACCCCGGTCGGCGAACTGCCGGGTCAGCGATGCGTGCGCCGAGGGCGTCCTGGCGAGCAGCAGCAGCCCCGAGGTGACCTTGTCGATGCGGTGCACCCAGTGCACCGGCTCGCCGGCGGCGGCAGCCAGGTCCGTGAGGGATTCGCTGTGCCGCTCGCCCATCACGGAGATGCCCGGGGGCTTGTCGAGCACGAGCAGGTGGTCGTCCTCGTGGACGGGCCGGCGCCGAAGCTCCGACCAACTGAAGGTGGTCATCATCGCCTCGGCTCTCGACTGTCCTGAGCTGCTCCGGATCGCCGTCGGCCGCGCCTGGGCAGCGGTGCCGCGCGGAGCGGGATTCGCACCGGCCAGGTGGGCCGGCCCGGCGAGGATATCAACCCGACGACCGCGCCTGCCGAGGTTGACCGGCGCCCGGGCTGCCGCGCCGCCACCCTCCGCGGCCGACGCTGGCCACCGCCGCTCAGCCAGGCTGCCCGGCCGACGCGCCCGGCCTGTCTCGTCAGGCGAACCGCCACCGGGTGGCGCTGAAGCCGGATCCCTTGTCCATGCCGACCACCTTGGCCGGGGTCACCCGGAAGACGACGTACGGCGACGGCCCGATCCCGTCGCCGTCGATCCCGCCGTCGACCGGGGTCACCTCCCAGCCGTACTTCTTCCCGTAGGCCTCGGCGACGCGCCGCAGCGTCGCCGGGTCGCTGATCCGCGATGCCGTGCCCTCGATCGACAGGTCCAGCTCGGGGCTGCCGACGGTCAGGACGCAGTGCGGGTTGGCAGCCAGGTTGTCGACCTTGTGGGCGGACCCGCTGGAGCAGAAGTACATGCCGTCGTCGAGCCACAGGGCCAGCAACGGCACGGCGTGCGGCCGGCCGTCCGGACGGACGGTGGACAGGAAGAACTCTCCCGCCTCCGTCAGCCGCTCGTGCGCCCGCGACCAGGGCATCGGCTCGGCGCCTTCGCTGGCGAAGGACGGTTCCGCGACCGGCTCACGGTTCACGACGGGTTCCTCTCTGACGACGACGGGGTGACGGTTACAGCACGGAGGGTATCGCCGGGCGGCCCTGTCCGCGAGCGGGCAGCCCGGCGGTCCGCGGAATGCCGGAAGGTGCCCACCGTCCCCCACCACGGTGCCCGCACGGGAAAACGGCTTGACCTCAACCTCGCTCCAGGTTCTAGGTTCGCGGCATGAGCATGGAAGTCACCGCGTGGATGTCCCTGCACCACGCGATGCATCAGCGCGAGCAGCGGCCCTTCTCGAAGGCGACCCTCAAGCGGATCGGCGGCTTCGCCCGCCCGCACCGCCGCCTGCTCGGGTGGTTCCTGGCGGGCAGCGTCGTGGCCGCGGTACTGACCGTGGCCGCTCCGGTGCTGGCCGGGCGGGTGGTCGACGCGATCGTCACCGGCACCGACACGTCGACGGTGGTGCGGCTGGCCGTGGCGATCGCCGTCATCGCCCTCGCCGAGGCCGGGCTGGGGCTGCTCAACCGCTACCAGTCGGCGCGGATCGGTGAGGGCCTCATCGTCGACCTGCGGACCGCCGTCTTCGACCACGTGCAGCGGATGCCGGTCGCGTTCTTCACCCGGACCCGCACCGGCGCCCTGGTCTCGCGGCTCAACAACGACGTGATCGGGGCGCAGCAGGCGTTCAGCGACACGCTCTCGGGTGTGGTCGGCAACGCCGTGACGCTGGTCCTCACGCTCGCGGTGATGCTGACCTTCTCCTGGCAGATCACCCTGCTGGCGCTGCTGCTGCTGCCCATCTTCGTGCTGCCCGCCCGGAGGATGGGCCGCAGGCTGGCCCGGCTCGAACGGGAGGCGGCCGACCTCAACGCGGCGATGAGCACCCGGATGACCGAGAAGTTCTCCGCGCCCGGCGCCACGCTGGTCAAGCTCTACGGGCGACCGGCGGAGGAGTCCGCCGTGTTCGCCGTCCGCGCCCGGCGCGTCCGCGACATCGGCGTGCGTACCGCCATGTTGCAGACCGTCTTCATCACGGCCCTCACGGTGGTCGGTTCCCTCGCGCTGGCTCTGGTGTACGGCCTGGGCGGCGTCTACGCCATCCGCGGGCAGCTCGACGCCGGCGCGGTCGTCGCGCTCGCCCTGCTGCTGTCGCGCCTGTACGCGCCGCTGACCTCGCTCGCCAGCGCGCGGGTGGAGATCATGAGTGCGCTGGTCAGCTTCGAGCGGGTCTTCGAGATCCTGGACCTCAAGCCGATGATCGAGGACAGGCCGGACGCCCGGCCGCTGCCCGACGGGCCGGTGGCGGTCGAGTTCGACGACGTCCGCTTCGGGTACCCGTCGGCGGAGAAGGTCTCCCTGGCCTCGCTGGAGGACGTCGCGAAGCTCGACGCCCGCGGCGGCGAGGAGGTGCTGCACGGGATCTCGTTCCGCGCCGAGCCCGGGCAGATGGTCGCCCTGGTCGGCTCGTCGGGCGCCGGCAAGTCCACCATCGCGCAACTGCTGCCCCGCCTGTACGACGTGGAGGCCGGCGCCGTACGCCTCTCCGGGCGCGACGTCCGCGACCTGACCGGCGACTCGATCCGGGACGCCCTCGGGGTGGTCACCCAGGACGGTCACCTGCTGCACGACACGATCCGC
Source organism: Micromonospora sp. ZG13 (assembly GCF_059359355.1). Lineage (NCBI taxonomy): Bacteria > Bacillati > Actinomycetota > Actinomycetes > Micromonosporales > Micromonosporaceae > Micromonospora > Micromonospora sp. ZG13. The sequence continues at coordinate 751,836 of NZ_JCADBQ010000002.1, read as the reverse complement.
GCCAACCTGCTCTACGCCCGGCCGGACGCGGGCGAGGACGACCTGTGGGACGTGCTGCGCCGGGCCAGGTTGGCCGACCTGATCCGCTCGCTGCCGGACGGCCTCGAGACGGTCGTGGGCGAGCGCGGATACCGCCTCTCCGGCGGCGAACGACAGCGACTCACCATCGCCCGGCTGCTGCTGTCCCGCCCGCGCGTGGTGATCCTCGACGAGGCCACCGCGCACCTCGACTCGACGTCCGAGGCGGCGGTGCAGGCGGCGCTGGGCGAGGCGTTGACGGGCCGGACCAGCGTGGTCATCGCGCACCGGCTCTCCACGATCCGTTCCGCCGACCAGATCCTGGTGCTCGAACAGGGCCGGATCGTGGAACGCGGCCGACACCCCGACCTGCTGGCCCGGGGCGGCCGGTACGCCGAGTTGTACCGGACCCAGTTCGACCAGCCGGTGCCGGCCTGACGGTCCGCCGTCCGGACGCCGGGCGGTGGTCACCGGCTCCGGTCGGCGCGCTCCAGCTCCTCCCCGGCGAGCGCGACGACGACCCGCTCGGTGCAGGTCCGCCCGGACGGGTCCGCCGTGGGCATCGCCCGGAGTGCGGGGCGCGGTCGGCTCACCAATACTTCGTCCATGGGGATACGTCTCGGCAGCGTCGTGATCAACTGTGCGGATCTCGACGTGATGACGGAGTTCTGGGCCGCCGCGCTGCACCTGGCGCCCGGCCCGGTCGTCGACGAGGGACGCTTCCGGGTGCTGCGGGGGCGTCGGGTCAACGTCTCGCTCCAGGTCGCGGAGAGCCCGGTCGGCGCCCGCGACCAGATGCACTTCGACCTCTACACCGACGACCAGGCAGGCGAGGTGCAACGCCTGCTCGCGCTGGGGGCCAGCTACGTGCGGCACGACCACGACCCCAGCGACGACTACGTCGTACTCACCGATCCCGAGGGCAACGAGTTCTGCGTCTGCGCCGTCGCCGAAGGGGAATGAGGCCGTCTCCCCTTCGCGTCGGGCGGTTCAGCGCCGGTTGCGCGAGCGCCGGGTCGCCGCGCGGATACCTGCTCGGGTGCCGCGGTGGCGGTAACCAGCGCACGCTGGATACCGCCACCGCGGTTCCGCTACTTCTCCTCTTCCTCGGAATCGTCCGAGATGTTTGCGCCGTTGCCGTTGCTGGCCTGGTTCATCATTCCGCCGAGGGCGCTGAGGCTGCTCGCGGCCTTTCCGGCCGGGACCAGCTTGGACGCCGCTTCGACAGCGATGGCGGCCATCTTCTGCTGGTGTTCGGCGGCGGTCTTCATGGCCTCGTTGGCACGAGCGCCGGCATCCTTGTCATTGCTCGCTGCGGCCTCGATGCCCTTGCTGAGCATCTGACTCATCTCAGCCGCGCCAGCGATGTCCTTGAACAGGTTGGCGGTGGACAGGGCCTGCATCGCCGCCTGCGTGGCGGCCGGGTCGGGCAGGGCGGCGACCGTCTGGAACTTGGCCTCACTCGCGCCGAGTTGGGCGACCTTGACGTCCACCTCCTGGTTGCGGCTGCCGGTGCTGACCGCCGCGATGTCCGTGGGCAGAATCGGGATCGGCGAGTCCTTCCAGTTCCAGAAGCGGGTCAGGTCGATCTTCTCAGCAGCGTTGGCGCGGCCCAGGACGGCTTCGGCGAAGACGCCGTTGGTGGCGATGCCGACCTTGGCGGTGACCGACTTACCCAGCATCGTGCTGTCCGCCGAACGCGCCTTGAGCCAGTCCTGCCGATCCTGCTCGCTGCTGAAGTTCCAGCGGAAGCCGAGATAGTTGCCGGTGGCCGCGACCGGTTTCGGGTCGAGCAGCATGCCGAGCGGGACCGCGTCACCCTTGCCGCCCGGCGGCAGGTAGGAGTAGTTGGCGAGGATGCGGCTCAGCGTCAGCTCGTCAGCGTTCGCCCAGACGGCCTGGCTGTAGTAGCGACGGTTGTCGTTGAGGTGGTCCAGGACGGCCTGCGGCACCTTCCCGCCGCGCAGATGAAAGCCGAGCGCGGCGATGTAGGTCCGGCTGCCGGTGCGGACGGTGGAGCCGAGCAGCCCGCAGATCGCCGCGCCGCCGGCGTCCTCGGTCAGGTCCGGCGTGGTCGGTCCGGCGGCGGGGCCGAAGCTGACCATCCCGGTCTGCAACGTCAGGCGCAGCCCGGCAAGGCTGCCCCGGGCGGCCGTGCCACTCCAGTAGTCGACGGAGAGCAGCTTCTCACCGGGCTTGAAGTCGTAGGACCCATGTTGCAGCACGCCCGATCCTCCGGTGTCGCCGCAGCGGTACGTGTGGCCGGGGATGACGAGCCGAACGCTGCGGATGCCGGCGTTGTCCCACCACACGTCGATCTTGGTGGGCCATCCCGACTCCGGCGGCGGCGGGTCGTCGAACGCGGTGAGCGCCTCACGCGGCGCGGTCAGCAGCCGGTAGAGCACGCCCTTGTCGTTCATCAGCCAGAACTCACCACCACCGGCCGAGACGATCTTGGCTGGATAAGCTGCGGTCATGGGCGTGGTCCCGATTCTGCCGGGGGTCCATGCCGACGAGCCGGGCTCGATCATCATGATCTTCTTGTCTCCGGTGACGCCCCAGATGACACCGTCCGGCGCCGCGGTCAAGCTCACGATGCCCGGAACGGGCGCCGGACGCTCGGTCCAGGTCGTGCCCGTCCGCTCGAAGGTCTTGCCGTCCTTGCAGTACCAGACTCGCTCGTTGTTGACCACGGCGAGATCGTCGACGGCGACGACTGACTTCTGCCAGTTGATCCCGACCTGCTGGTAGATCTCCGAGGCATTCCAGAGGAAGGTGGTGCCATCGCTGCCACTGGCGACGCCCAAGCCGGCCGCGCCGTGCAGATCGGGGTGCCACGTCGTGCCGTCGAAGACCATGAGCCGGTTGTCGGGCCGGACTCCCCAGACCTTGTCCTTGCCCGGCGCGATCCGCTTGAGGCCACTGGCGGGCAGGCCGGTGTTGGGCAGTGGATTCCACTGCCGCGCGACGGCATCGAAGCGCACCGGAGCTCCGTCGAGCTTCCGTACACCGTAGACGCCCATCGTCGACGCCGCGAGGTCGAGCAGGTCGATCCCTTCGAACAACTGATTGGCCGGTGCCTCCGTCGCGGTGCAACCCTCCAGCTTGCGTACGGTCGACTCGAGGGGATTGGCATCGCGGATCCGGGTGGCCCACTCCTTCGGCGCCACGCTGGCCAGCACCTCCTTGTACCGCTGCAGGTTGTTGTGCGTGAAGGAGAGCTCCTGCAACGGGATGAACAGGCACCGCTCGGCGGTCACCGGCTTCGTCGTCACCTCGTAGACCTGCACGACCTCGTAGTACTGGACCGACAGTGCGTGCATGTGGTTGTAGTTGGTCACCACCCGGGTCGTGACCTGCTCCTTCTCCGACTGCGAGGTCTCCCGGACCACCGTCATGTGCCGGCTGCGAGCCGCCGTCGCCACCTGCTGGGTACGCGCGCTGATCTGCTGTGCCGCGTCCGAGGCGACCGAGCGGATGCCGGTGGAGCGGACGACGTTCGTCGCGAAGCCACTGTTGGAGGAGTTGCTCCAGGTGCCGCCGAGGTTCAGGCCGAACAGCGCCACTCCTCCGCCACCACCCTTGCTCGAGGACGTCGACGCCTGTTGCATCGAGGAGGTGCCGTGCTGCTGCTCCTGGGCGATCGTGTTGGCCACCTCGGAGATCGAGCGGTCCTGGTCGGTGCGGCTGGTGAGCTGGTCCTTCTCACTGGTCGCCTCGGTGCCCGTGCCGCGGGTGCGCCGTTCCCAGTCGACGACGGCGACTCTGGTGCTCTCCCCGGGCGCCAGGGCGAGGCTGTGCAGCAGCCGACCCAGCGTGACGCCCTTCACCGACCAACTCTGCTCAGTAGTGACGATCATGCCCTCGGCCGGGCGGTCGTAGAACGGCAAGTTCTCCTCGCCGAGATCGATGGCCCCGGTCAGTTTCCGGGTCGGTTTCGCGCCCGGGATGTCGGTCAGCACCACTGACTGGTAGCGGACGATCTCGACCGGATGATCACCGCTGGCGGGCAGGAGGTCTGCCGGTGTTGCGCCGTCGAGAGGACCGGTTGCCGGCGGTGCGGGCTTCTGACCGTTCTGAGCTGCGGGCATGGGCGAGCCTTTCCACGCGGGGGATCAACGGAAGTCCGAATCGGACTGTCAGGGTTTTGCGAGCCGATAATTGAACAGGTCGAGGATGCGAAAGCCGATCCGCCACAAGTTGATGTTGAAGTTGGAAATGAGCGGCGATGAGACCATCGTGAACGCCAGCACGGATCGGATTTCTATCCGTGACGGGCGGCGGGTGTCGGACGCCGCCCACAGGTATCGCATTCGAAGGGGTGATGGCGCATCACCCCGCCTCGGAGGCCCGAGGGGTGAAAGCCGGATGATGCCCGCGCGGTTGAGGGCGTACCGCCTCCTCGGGACAGGTGCCGCGCGAGGAGGGTGCCGAATGGGCTGTCGGCAAGGCGACAACGTCGGCATCGGGGCAGGCGGTGGCATCCGTTACGCCTACGGAGACTCGACCTCTTGATTGACTGATGCCTTCCCCTCGCCGACACTACGCGTGACGCATTGGGCACCGGTGGTGCACCGGAGGCGGGGGGTGTGTCAGCCGGTGCCCGAGAGACTTCCCACCAACATGGGGCCGGGCTGGCCTGACCCGCGGCCGGCACGCCGACCCTCCGGTGTGGTGGAGGCGCTGATCGCGCCCAAGATCCATATTCCCGCCGTGCAGCCCGAATGGGCAGGCCGTCCCGAACTGCTTGCCGCGCTCAGCGATGCCGCTGCGGCACGGCTGGTGACGTTGATCGCCCCCGCCGGGTACGGCAAATCCACACTGCTGGCACTGTGGCACGCCCACCCGGGCCGCCGCCGGGCGCTGGCGGTGCTCGCCGTCGACGCGCGCGACAACGACCCCGTGCTGTTGTGGTCGGGCATCCTCGCTGCGCTGAGCGCAGCGGTGCCAGGACCGCAGTGGACGACAGTGGCCCGGCTGCTGCGCCAGACAAACCCGGACATCGACACCGCAGTGCTGCCCGCAGTGTGCGCGGCGCTCGCCCCGCAGGCCGCTACGACCGGGGTGACCCTGGCCATCGACGATTGCCATCTGCTCACCGAACCGGCATGTCACCGCCAGCTCGCCGCGTTCGTCGCGGTACAACCGCCCAACTGCCAACTGCTGGTCGCCTCCCGCCGCACCCCACCACTGCGCTTGGCCCGGCTTCGAGCCAGCGGGTGCCTGCTGGAGATCGGTCCCACCGAGTTGCGCTTCGACTCTGGTGATGCCGCCTGGCTGGCCACCACCGTCACCGCCGGAGTCGACCTACGCGACGACACCGCGCAGGCCCTGATCGAGGCCAGCGAGGGCTGGCCCGTCGCGGTGCACCTGGCCGCCCGCGCGATGCGGCACCACGCCGACGCGGCGGCGGTGCTCGCCCATCTGACCGCGAGCCACGGCCATCTCGACGACTACATCGCCGAGGAGATCCTCGACGGCCTCAGCTGCCAGCAGGCCGTGGCCCTGGCCCGTACTGCGGTCCTGGAGCGGCTCACCAACGCCCTGGCCCAGGCGGTGGCCGGCGATGACCTGCCCGTTCTCGACTCGCGCCACCCAAACGGACTGCTGCTGGTTCCGCTGGACACCACCGGTGAATGGTTCCGCCACCACCACCTGATCCAGCACGCCCTACGGCAGAGGCTGCATCGCGACGAACCGCACATGGTCGCACGCCTGCACCGCCGTGCCGCCGCCTGGCTGCGCGCGCAAGGCCGCACCGAAGACGCGATCGAGCACAGCCTGGCCGCCGGCGACACCGCCACCGCCATCACATCAATCGCCTCCGCCTACATGGCGGCGATCAACACCGGACGACGGGTGACCGTACGCGCGTGGCTTGACCGCCTCGGCCCCGACACGGTCGGCGCCAGCGCGCCAGCGGCCATCGCAGCCGCCTGGGTCGCCGCCGTCAGCGGCGACCGCCCGGCCGTCGAACACTGGCTACGCATCGCTGAACACCTCGGCCACCCAGGACCGCTACCGGACGGCACGGCATCGGTCACCTCCGCCGCTGCCCTGGTCCGGGCCGTCTTCGGTTTCGACGGACTCAAACCGATGACCGAGGCCGCGCTCACCGCCGTCGAACAGGAAACCGACCCCACCAGCCCTTGGTACGCCATGGCCCGCACCGCCCTCGGCTGCGCTCACTACCTCGGCGACAAATCGCACGCAGCCCTCGACCCCCTCCGCCACGCGATGGCCAGCCACGCCGCTACCCCCATGGTGCGTACCCTTGCCACGGGCGTGCTCGCGCTCGCGCAACACCATCTGGGCCAGCACGAACAGGCCGCAGCCACCGCTGCCGCCGCAGAAGAGTTGGCCGAACACTTCGGCCTGCAACAGGTGCCACAGGCCAACATGGCCTACATCGCTCAAGCCGCCGTCGCCATTCATCAGGGCGAGCACGAACGAGCGCAAACCCTGCTCGAGCTGACCCTCGCACTACGTCGGCGCACTCCCGGGATGAGCCCTTGGCCCACTCTCTGCGGTCTGACCCAACTGGCCGAGCTATACCTGAACACCGGCGAGCACGTCGGCGCCGCCGCCTGCATCACCGAGGCCCGCGCTCTGATCGACGAACTCCCCGACCCGCACAGCCCGCTGCTCGAACTCCTCGACCGACTCGACCGGTACCCCCGCCCAGCCCAGCAAGTCACCCGACAACCCGCCACACTCACCACCCAAGAACACGCTCTGCTACGGCTGCTGCCCGCACCGATGACTCTGCGGCAGATCGCTGCGCACCGGCACGTCAGCCTCAACACCATCAAAACCCAGACCCGCGCCATCTACCGCAAACTCGGCGCCGCCCACCGGACCGCCGCCGTCACCACCGCCCGCCGCCACGGACTCATTCCCTGAACCCCGCTGCTCAACCTGACGTCAAGTTTTGTGGAGCGTTGGGGTCGCAGCCTGCGCGAGGAGCGCACTGACCACGTCTCGGTCCACGGCCAGCGTGCGGCACGACCACGACCCCAGCGACGACTACGTCGTACTCACCGATCCCGAGGGCAACGAGTTCTGCGTCTGCGCCGTCGCCGAAGGGGAATGAGGCCGTCTCCCCTTCGCGTCGGGCGGTTCAGCGCCGATTGCGCGAGCGACGGGTCGCCAGGAAGCCGCCGACGACCGCCGCCACGACCGGCAGGAGGCAGCAGATCGTCAGGACGAACAAGTGCCACGGCTTGACAGCTCCCATGGACGCGAGGATAGGCACCGCGCGCCAGCGCCGGTGGAACGCCCTCGGCCGCCGGGACCATCAGTCGGACGGGCGCACGTACCGATCGGTCCGGCCGGCGCCGGGAATGATCTTGAGCGCTCCGGTCGACCTATGCTCGACCACATGATCACCTGCGTGGTGCACTACACCATCGACCCGGCCAAGCTCGCGGCGTTCGAGCGCTTCGCCCGCGAGTGGATGCGACTGGTGGCCCGCCACGGGGGCGTCCACCACGGCTACTTCCTGCCGGCCGAGGGTGCCAGCGACCGGGCGGAGGCCCTGTTCAGTTTCGAGAGCCTGGCCGCCTACGAGCGGTACCGCGCACGGTTCGGTGAGGATCCGGATTTCGTGGCCGCGGACCGGATCCGCGACGAGTCAGGTTGCGTCCTGCGGTACGAGAGGACGTTCATGCGCCCGCTTCTGCCCGACTGAACACGTCGTACCGAGCTAGTCGACCGCGATGCGCAGGCCACGCACCGGTGAGGCGACGACCAGGGCGAGGCTGAGCACGACGGGCACAGCCAGCATCAGGTACGCGACCCGGACCCCGTAGGTGTCTGCGGCCAGCCCGCCGATCAGGGCGCCGAACGGAGTGCCACCCCAGGCCAGCATGCGCCCGGTGGTGTTGACGCGGCCCTGCAACGCATCGGGGGTGAGCAGTTGGCGCACGGTGATGCCGTTCGCGTTCACCCCCAGGCGCGCCACGGCCCAGATCGCCCATCCGGCCAGCGCCAGGGTGAACGCCGACGTGCCGACCAGACCGACGAGGGCCGCAACGAAGATGGTGAGCCCCGCGATGGACACCGTTCCCTGGCCGGCCCACCGGCTGGCTCGGGGCAGGAGGACGGCGGCGATCAGCGAGCCGACCGCGGCGGCGGCGTAGAGCAGGCCCAGGCGCTGGTCCTCCGGGCGCAGGCCGAGAGCCTGGTCGGCGTGGACGACGAGCAGAGCCAGCACGCCGCCGGCGGCGACGTTGAGGCCGAAGCCCGCGGCGGTCAGCGTACGCAGGACCGGCGTTCGCCAGAGGTGGTGCACTCCTTCGGCGATCTCGGCTCTCAGCCTGCGGGCCACCGTCGGCCCCGAGCGGCGGAGATTTCTGCGCGGGGCTGCTCGACCGAGAGCGAGCAGTGCGGCCAACGACGCCGCGACGAGCAGGATTACGACAAGTGGATTGACGTATCCCGGCGCCATGTCGATGAACGCCGTGCACTTGCGTTCGAGCGGCCAGTAGCGGGCTCGGCCGTAAGCGCTGTCCCAGTTGTGGTAGCGGGATATGCGTTCCGTTGCCGATCGTGGTGCGGCACGTTGGCAGTCGGCTCCTGATTGACAAGATTCTGCAGCGAGCCCATTTTCAACGTGATCGAGGCATGCTGAGCAGGCAGGCGGCGGTGCGTCACTGCTCCAGATAGGACAGGGCTCCCCCGGTAGCAGAGCAGTCGACCCAAGACGCACTGCTGAGGTGCCCCCCATTCGGCCGGTCGTCGCCCATGCGCGACAGCTCGACGACCATCAGGGCGGCACGGCCCGCGACCAGTTCACCACCGTGGCCCGGCTCCCACGCCGCGCGTCCTATAGCGCCACTGCCGGTCGCCGTCCCACCGCCGCCCTGCCGCAGCTCGCCCAGACCGCCGGGTTCATGGCCTCCGACGCCCATCGGACTCTGACCCAGCCACGGCTTTGACGAGGCCCGGGGCCGCGCCCAGGACGAGGCCGCCTGCGGCCCCGCGGACGACAGGAGCCGCGGTAGAGGCCCCGGAAGCAGCCCTGATACATCGAGCGAGAACTCTTCTCACTTCGCGCCCAAAAAGACGTACATCGATCGGCTTCTCGAATTCCGCGGTGGAATCCGGGCCTATATCGGCGGTACGATCCGGCGAAACCGTTCGGACCATTCAATCGGCGTGTCGTCCGCCCGCCGGAATGGCCGGAACAAAGGGAGGCTGGGAGATGAGACTCCACCGACACACGATCTTCGCCCGCGAGCGTCGAGCCGGAACGGCCGCCATGGCCACGCTCGTCACCACGGTCATGCTCCTCACCGTGGCTGCCGGACCGGTCACTGCGGCACCCGCCACCGAACCGCGGTCCGGGACGACCGGCGAGATCCTCGGCACCGGCAACGCCACCCCCGTGCCCGGCAGCTACGTGGTCACCCTCAAGGACAGCGACGGTACGGTCGGCGATCGGCAGGCTGGCGTGTCCCGCCTCGCCGACCGGTACGGCTTCCGCCCGGACCAGGTCTGGCACGACGCGCTGAACGGCTTCTCCGTGCGGACCTCCGAGCTGGTGGCCCGCCGGCTGGCCGCCGACCCGGCGGTGGCGGTCGTGGAGCAGGACCGTTTGATCAGCTTGGCCACCACCCAGACGAACGCGCCGTGGAACCTCGATCGGATCGACGCATCGCTGGGACTCAGTGGTACCTACAACTTCACCAGTGTCGGGACCGGCGTCCGGGCGTACATCGTGGACAGCGGGATCCAGATCAGCCATGTCGACTTCGGCGGCCAGGCGGTGTACGGCTACGACGCCGTCGACGGCGCGCTCCCGGCCAACGACTGCAGCGGGCACGGCACCCACGTCGCCGGCACCGTCGGCGGGACGACCTACGGGGCGGCCAAGAACGTCGTGCTGGTCGCGGTCAAGGTGTTCGACTGCGCCCTGCCGAGCACGCTGTCGATGTTGATCAACGGGATCAACTGGATGATCGGCAACCACCCCGCCGGGCAGCCGGCCGTGGCGAACATCGGCGTGCTGACCAGCCCCACCCTCGCGCTCAACACCGCAGTGACGAACGCGGTCGCCGACGGCATCACGGTAACGGTTCCGGCCGGCAACTCGAACGTGAGCGCCTGCACCGTCTCACCCGCGTCGGTGCCGACCGCGCTGACCGTAGGTGCGACGTCGACGAACGACAACCGGGCAAGCTGGTCAAACTTCGGCTCCTGCCTGGACATCTTCGCTCCCGGCGAGCGCATCACGTCGGCCTGGTGGAACTCGATCACCGCGACCCAGACGATCAGCGGCACCTCACACGCCGCGCCGCTCGTCGCCGGCGTCGCCGCTCGGGTGCTCAGCAACAACCCGACCTGGACACCGGCCCAGGTGGCCAGCTACCTGTTCAGCGTCGCCAGCCCGGTCGTGATCAACCCGGGGGCCGGCTCGCCCAACCGTCTCCTGCACCTGTCCCCGGCGCTCTGACCTGACCCTGTCACCGGCGGGCCCACGCGGCCAGCCGCTCGCCATCCCGAAACGGAGCGAGCAGGCCGCGCAGGGCCGGTCCGGGTCGCCCGAAACCTGGCAAACTCCGTCCCGACCAGCAAAGCAATCAAGGCCGTTACCGGCGTTTTCGCTGGTAACGGCCTTGATCGTGAAGTGCGCCCGAAGGGACTCGAACCCCTAACCTTCTGATCCGTAGTCAGATGCTCTATCCATTGAGCTACGGGCGCTCGGTGCTTGGCCAGTCTACACACCCGGCTTTCGCGCGGAGACTCCGGGATTCGAACCCGGGAGGGGCTTTAAGACCCCAACCGCATTAGCAGTGCGGCGCCATAGACCAGACTAGGCGAAGTCTCCCTGGTGGCCCTGCAGACCACCGCGCCCGAGGATACAGGGCCTCACCCATCAGGAGCAAAGCGACTTCCCCGGTCCGCCCCTCCACCCCTGCATCGGGCTGTCCCGAACGAGGCCGAGACTCGCCCCGGCCTCGCCTTTCCCTGCTGTGCGCGGACGTGATCAGGACTACGCTCCATCGATATGCAGGAGCAGCCGCCGCGCGAGCCGACCCGCCGAGAGCCTGCTGAGGGAGCACGCCGCCGCTCCCCGAAGGCGACCTTCAGCCCGCCGCCCGCCCCGCCCGAGCCAGTCGGGCAGGAGGATTCCGGGAAGCGCCCCCGGCGGGCGAAGCCGGCGCCCGCCGTGCTCTTCCAGCCACCCTCGGCCGATCCGCCGCTGCCCCGCCAGGCCGACCGAGCGGCCGAACGGGCGCCACGGGAGCGGCCCGGCCAGGCGGACGAGACCCGTGGAAGTGACATCGCGCACACCGACGGCGGCGCGCCCGCCCCTGCCGGCGATCAGCCGGGATCCGCCACCGCTGGGGACCCGTCCACCTCCGGCGCGGAGACCTCTGGCGGTGACGCCACCCCCGCGCGCAAGGTGCCCGGGAAGAGGGCGGTCACGAAGAAGGCCGCGCCGACGCAACCGACGACGGCAAAGGACGCGACAGACCAAGCCGAGGCAACGGTTGCCGCAGGGCCGGGGAGGGCGGACGCAGAGCTGAGGACGGCGGACGCAGAGTCGGGGACGGCGGAAGGCGCGGTGCCCCCGGCGGCGACGAAGGGCACACCCGCGCGGAAGACCACAGCCGCCCGGAAGGCCGCGCCCGCGAAGAAGGCGACGCCCGCGAAGAAAGCCACGCCCACGAAGAGGGCCGCACCCGCCGCGAGGGCCGAGCCCGCCCGGAAGGCGACGCCCGCGAAGAAGGCCGCCCCGGCGACGCTCACCCCGGCGACGGTCGCTGCCGAGGCCCCGGTCCAAGCCCCAACCGCCGCGCACCCGCAGGTGGTCGAGCGGCACACCGGCGCCGGGGCGGCGGAGACACCGCTGGGGCGTACGCCGGAAACTGTCCTCCGGCTGGCTGCCACGCGGATGCTGGAGCATCCCGGGTTCGCGCCGGAGTTGCTGGCCCTGGCCGCCGTCGAGGCGGTCGGGCCGCGCGCCCGCGACTGGGCGCAGCGGATCCGGGAGGCGTACCCCGACGCGGGTGCCGACGGGTTGGCGCGGCTCGCGACCCGGCGGTTCGTCCGGCAGGCAGGGGCGGGCGGGGCGACCGCCGCGCTGGCGGGGCTCTTCGCGCCGGTGGCCGAACTGGCGGCCGTGCTGTGGGCGCAGGCCAACCTGGTGCTGCACCTCGCGGCGGCGTACGGCCGGGATCCGGCGCATCCGGACCGGGCGGTGGATCTGCTGGTGCTGACCCGCGTGCACCCGGACGCGGAGAGCGCGCGGGCGGCGCTGGCGGCGGCCCGGGCGGCGGACGCGCCCGACGAGGCGGGCTGGCCCCGGGCGGCGGAGGCGGCGTGGCGGCTGGCGGCGCCGTTGGCCGCCCAGGCCGGCGGCTGGCTGGCGCTGCGGGTGGCGTCCCGGCTGCTGCCCGGCGCGGCGGTGCTCGTGGCGGCGGCCGGGGACGCGGCGGCGGCCGAGCGGCTCGCCGCCCGCGCGATCACCGCCTACCGGCGACCCGCGCCCCGCTGAGCCTGCGCTTGGCGGAACGGCGGAAAGGACGCGGGCCGCTGGTAGATCTTGGTACGAAACGGCCCCCGGAGGGGCGCTTTCCGACCAAGATCGGCCGGGGCGGCACCCGGCGGCGGGCCGCGGAGGGGACGCGGAGGGGAGGGAGAGGGCTGGCGGGGGTCAGAGCCAGTCGAACCACTCCCTCGGCAGCATGGCGTAGCCGACGAAGGCGACGACGTCGAGCAGCGTGTGCGCGACGATGAGCGGCATGACCCGGCGGGTACGCAGGTAGAAGAGGCTGAACACGACGCCCATCACCACGTTGCCGAGGAAGGCGCCGAAGCCCTGGTAGAGGTGGTACGAGCCGCGCAGCAACGCGCTCGTCGCGACGATCGCGCCGATCCGCCACTGGAGTTGGCGCAGGCGGGTGACCAGGTAGCCGACGACGATCACCTCCTCCAGCACCGAGTTCTGCACGGCGGCGAGGATCAGCACCGGCACCGTCCACCAGAGCTCGGGCAGCGCGGCCGGCACCAGCGTCGCGTTGACGCCGAGCTGGGCCGCCGCCCAGAACAGCGCCAGGCCGGGCAGGCCGATGAGCGCGGCCAGGCCGGCGCCGCGGGCCAGGTCCTGACCGGGCCGTCGGGCGTCCAGGCCGAGCGTCCGCGCCGGATCGCCGGGGTCCCGCGCCAGCAGGTGTACGGCGAGCAGCACCGGCAGCAGCGCGAAGACGATCCCGAGCAGCTGGTAGGTCAGGTCCAGCCACGGCCGGGGTGACGCCGAGGTGTTGAGCGCGGCGGTCTGCTTCGACAGCGGCCCGTCGGCGGTCAGCTTCGCGATGATCGACACCGTCGCGTAGACGGCGGACTGGCCGAGCGAGAGGCCGAGTACGAGCAGCGTCTCGGTGCCGAGCATCCGGCGCGTCGCCGGGCGTTGCAGCTCAACGGTCACCGCACCACTGTGCCCGACGTCCCTCGGGATGAGACCGGCGACCGCTCCGACGTCACCGGGCGGCGGCACCGCCCGAACGAGCCTCACGAGCCGATCGCACATTCTGTGCGACCAGTCGACACGCTCCGTGGACATTCTATGGGTGCCCGATCCGCCGTCAGGAGAAGGAGCGCGCCCCGTGGACGACTTCGCAAGGCTGCTGAAGGAGAGCTGGACCCTGGTCGAGGAGCACCGGGAGCGGCTGAGCGGTCACTTCTACGCCCGGCTCTTCCTCCTCGACCCCGAGCTGCGCAAGCTCTTCCCGGTGGAGATGACCGGGCAGGGCGACCGGATCCTGGAGGCGATCGTCACGGCCGCCCAGACGGTCGGCGACCCGGAGAGCTTCGACGAGTACCTGCGCGCGCTGGGGCGGGACCACCGCAAGTACCACGTCGACGCGGCGCACTACGAGACCATGGGCGTCGCGCTGCTCGACGCGCTGCGCAGCGTCGCCGGCGACGGCTGGAACCTGGAGTACGACCAGGCGTGGCGGGACGCGTACGCGGCGATCACGGAGAAGATGCTGGCCGGCGCGGCGGCCGACGACAACCCGCCGTTCTGGCACGCGGAGGTGCTGACCCACGAGCGGTACGGCAGGGACACGGCCGTGCTGACCTGCCGGGCGTTGCAGTTTCCGCTGGCGTGGAAGGCCGGGCAGTACGTGAGCCTGGAGGTGCCCCGCCACCTTCCCCGGGTGTGGCGCACCTACTCGGTGGCGAACGCCCCGAACGACAACAACCTGCTGGAGTTCCACGTCCGTACGCCGGCGGGCGCCGGCTGGGTGTCGGGGGCGCTGGTGCGCCGGGTGAAGCCCGGCGACCTGCTGCGGGTGGCGGCGCCGATGGGGTCGATGACCCTGGACCGCGCCTCGGAGCGGGACATCCTCTGCGTGGCGGGCGGCGTCGGGCTGGCTCCGATCAAGGCGCTGGTGGAGGAGCTGGCCGGCTACAACCGGACCCGCTGGGTGCACGTCTTCTACGGCGCCCGTACGGCGGCGGACCTGTACGGCCTGGCCGGGCTCCAGGAGCTGGTGGCCGCGCACCCGTGGCTGTCGGTCACCCCGGCGTGCAGCGAGGATCCCGACTTCGACGGCGAGCTGGGCGACGTCTCCGAGGTGGTCAGCCGGTACGGCCCGTGGACGGCGCACGACTGTTACGTCTCCGGTTCCGCCCGCATGGTCCGGTCCACCCTCCGGGTCCTCGCCGAGGACGGCGTCCCGCCGGAGAACACCCGCTACGACACCTTCGGCAACCTCTAGAAGCGTTCCTCCCCCCGAACCGGGGCGCGTGCCCCTGCCCCCTGGGGCACGCGCCCCGGTCCCCCAGACGGGCGGACCGGCACCGCCCCGCACGACCACGTCCGCCCGGCCGTCCTTCCCACCCGCGCGGACGTGGTCGTGCCGCCCGGCTGGTGCGTGGAGTCAGTAGCGCCAGGGCCGGCCGGTCTCGCGGTACTCCTCGACCGGGACCAGCGGCACCCCCGGCACCATCCGGTCGACGTAGAGCCGCCCCTCCAGGTGGTCGATCTCGTGGGCGACGAGCCGGGCCATGCCGAACTCGAACGAGGTGATGATCCGGCTGCCGTCGTACTGGGCGTGCTCCACGTCGAGCCGCAGCGGCCGGGGCACCAGGCCGCGGTGGTCGAAGAACGAGAGGCAGCCCTCGTACTGCTCGTCGCTGTCGGGGGAGGCGTCGACGACGCGGGGGTTGAGCAGCACGACCGGGTCGGCCGACCGGTCGGGGGGCCGGACGACCGCCACCGCCCGGCCGAGGCCGAGCTGCGGGGCGGCGATGCCCACCCCCTTGCGGAACGGGTGCATCTCGTCGAGGCGGACCAGGGTCGCCGCGAGGCGGTCGGCCACCTCCCGGGCCGCCTGTTCCTCGCGGGGCAGGTCGAACGGGCGCGCCGGCTGGCGGAGCAGGTCGTCGCCGCGCTGCACGATGCCGATGCCGCGCATCCGCTCGCTGGGCCGGACCCGCCCGGCCTCCTCCGGTTCGGCCTCCGGCCGGCTGCGGAACCGCCACTGCAACCGGTAACGCGCGTTGAGCGGTGGGTCCTCGGTCGCCCAGTCGAAGATCACCCGGTCGGCGTCCTCCTGCTTGGTGACCGGTGTGCGCAGCGGGCCCTCCTCCGCCGACAGCGAGGTCTCCGCGCCCCAGACCTGCGGGTCGAGGGCCGCCGGAAAGTCCAGGCGTACGGCCATCTGCCGGGTGGGCAGCCGGACGGCCCGCTGGAACCAGGGGCCCCACTTGTCATGCCCGACGCAGTAGGCGTACTCGATGGTGGCCCGGTCGCCGGGGTAGAGGGGGAAGCGCCGGTCGGTGTTCTCGAAGAGCAGCCACAGTTCCTTGAAGGCGTCCCGGTCGTGCTTGGCCCGCCAGTGCATCGCCTCCCGCTCGTCCCCGTCCTCCCGGTACGCCTGTAGTCGCAGCTCGGCGAAGGTCAGCGGGTGTTCCCGGTGGTGCAGGTTGGAGCGCCCGGGGTCGTTGGGGTAGCGGTCGACGGCGACCCGCACCAGGTAGCGGGTGACGGGCTCGGTGCCGGCGTTGTAGAGCTCGCGCCGGATGACGCAGCGGTAGGCGTCGTCCAGGTGGGTGAGGGTGGCGAGTTCCCGCTCGACGATCAGACCGGTGCCGGGCGGCATCCACTGCCCGGGTACGGGTGGTTCCCGGTGTGCCCGCTCGGCCCGGGCGTGGCGCAGTTCGTCGTACTCCTTGAAGCGCTGCCAGATGGCGCCGCTGGCCTCCAGCACGGCCTCGGCGCGGCGCGCGAAGTCCTCGGTGGGGCGGTGCCGCCGCCCCTCGACGTGGCTGACGTACGACGGGTCGAAGCGCATCAGGGTGGCGAGCTGCTTCTTGGACAGCCCCCGACCTGTGCGGTGCCGGGCGACCTCGGCGGCGAAGGAGTCGGCAGCCCGATCGAGCGGTGAGGTCATCAGCTTCCTCGTGGCCGGGAGTATCAGTTTCACGTTCTGTGGCGACGCGCACACGGAACTGGCACCTTGCCGACACGAACATTGACAGGAAGCGATGATTGCCGATACTGGGCCGGGTTTTCCGCCCCGGGGGCCGGGTAGTACGCCGACCGGCGGGCGGAGTGACCGGCCCCTCCCGATCCGACAGAGGCGAGGCTTCCCTTACCCCGCAGACTGTGGTTAGGCTAGCCTTAGTCAGTGACGGGCGTACCGCCCGGCGACAGCGACGACGGGGCGGGTGAGTCCAGTGACAGCGGTGCTGCCGGAGCGGGACGTGGCCGCCGCGCCGTTGGCGCCGGTGACCGCCACGATGCGCGCGATGTTCGGCACCGACGACGTGCCCGGTCTCGCGCCCGGTCTGCTGGTGCACGACGAGTTCGGCTGGCAGCCGGCCACCGCGCTGGTCGGCGGCGCTCTCCTGCCCGACTTCCTGCGTTCGGCCGCCACGCGCTGGGGCGGCACCCCGCACGCGTGCGCCGCGCTGGCCTGGAAGTCGTACAGCTACTGGACGGCGCTGCCCGTGGTGCTGGGCTGGACCTCGGCCCGCCGGGTTCCGCTGCTGGACCCGGCCGACGTGCTGATCCACTTCGAGGACCACCGGCCGCTGCTCACCATGGGCCTACGCCACTCGACCGCGATCGCGGTCCTGCCGGGCGACCCGCTGGCACTCGCCGGGCTGCCCGAGGTGCGCGTCGTCGCGGACGAGGCGGAACTCCTCCGGGCGCTGCGGGCCTCGCTGCTCGACGCCCACCTGGCCCCCATGGTGGCCGCGATCCAGGCCGAGGTCCGCATCGGCGCGCGCACCCTGCTCGGGTCGGTGGCCTCGGGCATCGCCCACGGCATCCTCCGGGCCGCCGACGCCCTGCCCGGCTCGTCGGTCGAGACGATCGAGACGCTGCTCGGCGCGCTCGACCTCGCCGACCTGGTGGAGCTGGTCCCGGGCCCGAACGGCGAGCCGACCGTGCAGCGGCGCACCTGCTGCCTCGCGTTCACCCTCCCCAAGCCCAAGATCTGCCAGGGCTGCTGCGTCCGCCAGGCCTGACGACCGGCCGTCCGGCACGCCGCCGCCCCCCACGCCCCGATCCCGCCGGCGTCAGTCCGTGAGCGGGCGCACGTCCCAGAGCCAGACCCCTCCGGTGTACGTGGGATGGACGCCGGTCAGCTCGGTCATGCCCCGGCGCAGCGCGTCGGCCTGCCGGTGCGGCCCGAGCACGACCGCGCCCGCCCGCCAGTACCGCAGGTCACCGACCGCGTCGACCCGCGCCTGCGGGGTGATCGGCGGCACCGCGCCGGTTCGCCGTATCTCGCCGAAGAACTCGCTGGTGGGGCGGGGCGGCGCGGAGAACAGGGCCACCCGGTCGCGGCCGGCGCGGGTGTCCGGGCCGAGGAAGTAGCCGCGGGCGATGGGCATGTCCAGCCCGGTCCGCGCCGACCAGCGCAGCGGATCGGCGTAGTGGGTGTCGGGCAGTGGCAGGGTCACGATGCTCCGCCCACCCTCCGCGTACGGCCGCCAGGCGCCCGAGGTGACGAAGTCGGGTACGGGCTCCAGCCGGGTGGTGGGCAGCGGGGTCGGCAGGATCGGCAGCAGGGCCATGGCCAGGACCGTGGCGGTGGCGAAACGGATCTGCGGGCGCGCTGGCGGCTGCCGGTCGGCCAGGGCGCGTACGCGCTCCGCCCCGTACGCGAGCAGCACCCCGACGATCGGGGTGATCGCCAGCGCCCACCGGGTCGGCACCACCGAGTGCAGGACGGGCAGGTTCTCCAGCGCCGCCCACGGGCCCGGTATCCCGGTTTCCCTGCCGTTGAGCTGCACCTCCCGCCCGAGGGAGAGCAGGCCGAAGAGGAGCGCGAGGACGGCGAGGCCGCGTACCACGACGTTGTCGCGCAGCCACCAGAACAGGGCGACGACGAGCACCACCAGCGGCCAGCCGAAGAAGGCGTTCTCCTCGGTGGGGTTCTTGGCCAGCCCCTGCGCGCTGCGGGCGTCGCCGGCCAGGGACTCCCGCGAGTACGCCACGAACGACGCGAGGTCCGTCGAGTAGCCCCGGATCAGCCGGGACAGCCCGTTGTAGGCCCCCGGACCGAAGAACTGGACGTACAGCGGGTACGCGAGCACCACCAGCGCCACGGCGGCGGCCACCCCCAGCCCCGCGAGGAACGGCCGGGCCCGGCGGCGCAGCCCGGGTCGGCCGAGGGCGAGCGCCCCGACGACCACGCCCAGCCCGATGGCGGTCATCAGCAGCACCTCGAGGTTGAGGAAGGCCTGCCACACGATGACCAGCGCGAGCAGCAGCCCGTTGCGAAGCCAGCGCCCCGGCTCGGCGAGCCGCAGGGTGCGCCAGACGATCAGGGGCACCACGTACTGCGAGACGATGTTGGGGTGCGCGTTGGCGTGCGAGACCATCGCGGGCGCGTACGCGCAGAAGGCGGCGCCGAGCCAGGCCGGCCCCCGGCTGCCGACGACCACCCGGGACAGCAGGAAGTACCAGGCCGTGGCCGTGGCGATCATGCCCAGCGTGAGGAAGAGCAGAAACGACGCACGGGTGCCGAGCAGGAGCGTGACGGGCGTCATTGGCAGAGATACGGATAATACGGACGTATTCGCCATGAGATTCACGCTCTCCGGCACGTTCATCCGGTCGGAGGTGAATGGATCAACAAAATCGGTCAGCACCCGAGCGCCGTGCGCCATCATCCACTCGAACTGCGACTGGTCCGTGCGGTTGTCCCGGATGCCGTGCGACGGGCGCAGCCAGAGCCGCGCGGTCACCCAGAAGCCCAGCACCACGAAGCTCGCCACGGCGGCGGCGTCGATCCACCACCCCTTCCAGGCCCGTACGCCCCGGTCGGGCCCGTCCGCCGACGTCCCGGGCCCTGGCCCGCCGCCAGGGAGGCCCGATTCAGGAGTAGTCATGACGATTCGTAGAGTAGTCAGGCTATGGCGCCGCCGTGACATGTTTCGGGGTACTGGCGTACCATGTGCCGGGTTCGCCGACCGCCGATCACGTGCCAACCCCCGACCGCATTTCGGCCACCACCGGTGCCCCGATTTTTCTCCCGCCATCGCGGATGATTCACTCTGTCGGTCCAGGCGCGGGTCGAGTTCATATCGTGAGGAATCGACGCATGGCAGAAATCACTGGGGATCAGCGCGTGCAGTCCGAGGTCCTGGAGGGCCTCGCGACGGCGGTCAACCACCGCCGCTGGTTCGTCGAGTTGGCCCTGCCGTACCTCGGTGACAACCCGATCGAGATCGGCAGCGGGCTCGGCGACTACGCGCTGGAGTGGGCGGAGCGGCTGCCCCGGTTCACCGCCACCGAGGCCGACCCGGACCGGCTCGTCTCACTCAAGGAGCGGCTGGCCGACCAGCCCCACATCGAGGTCCGGCAGATGCTGCTGCCGCACCCCGACCGGGGCGACTACAGCGCCGCCGTGTCGTACAACGTGCTGGAGCACATCGAGGACCACGTGGGCGCGCTGCGCAGCATGCGCGACCTGGTCCGGCCCGGCGGCAACGTCATCATCATCGTCCCGGCGTTCCAGTTCGCGATGAGCCCGGCGGACATCGCCACCGGCCACGTGCGCCGCTACACGAAGAAGACCTTGGCCGCCGCGATGACCGACGCCGGCCTGACGGTGGAGAAGATCCACTACGCGAACGCGCTCGGCCTGATCGGCTACTTCATGGCGACCAAGGTCTTCCGGCTGATGCCGAAGGAGGGCCCGATGGTCAAGGTCTACGACACCCTCGTGCTCCCCGTCACCAAGGCGGCCGAGCAGCGCCTCCTGCCCCCGTTCGGGCAGTCCGTCTTCGCCGTGGCCCGCGTACCCTCCTGACCGTCCCCTGCCCGGCCCGGGTCAGTCCTTGACCTGGAAGGTCGGGCGGATCACGGCCCGGGCCAGGGTGTGGAAGGCCAGGTTGAAGCCGACGTAGGCGGGGGTCGCGTCGGGGGTGACGTCGAGGCGCTCCACGTCCAGGGCGTGCACCGCGAAGACGTAGCGGTGCGGCCGGTCGCCGGCCGGCGGGGCGGCACCGCCGTAGCCCTGCTCGCCGTAGTCGTTGCGGACCGTGAAGGCGCCGCCGAGATCGTCCCCGGCCGCGCCGCGCGGCAGCCGCGTCACGCCGGCCGGCAGGTTCACCAGAACCCAGTGCCAGAACCCGCTGCCCGTCGGCGCGTCCGGGTCGAAGCACGTCACCACGAACCCCTTGGTCTCGGCCGGGAAGCCGGACCAGGTGAGCTGCGGCGAGACGTTGTCGCCGCCGACGCTGCCGTGGGCGTACGCGGCGTCCATCGGCTCGCCGTTCTGCACGTCCTCACTGGTCAGCGTGAACGACGGGACGGTCGGCAGCAGCTCGTACGGGTCCGGGGCGATCGGTCGTTCCAGGGTCATCGGGGCAGTCCTTCCGGTGAGCGGTTGTCTCTCCGCACCCTTCTTACCCCGTCGGCGCCCGCGATCGAACCGGAAGCGCCGGGCGTCCGCGCAACCCGGCGTCCCGACCGTCCACCCCGGCCAGCGGACGCCTACCTCAACGGCGTACGCACCTCGGATCGCAACCAGGCCAGGCCTTCCTCGTCCCGGTCGTCACCCGGTGCCTCGGCCCAGGCGATGACGTTCACCACTTCCCTGACGGTCAGGCCGAACTCCCGTCGCAGGGCCGAGCCGGCCCAGATGAGGGACCCGGAACGGTGAGCAATCGGAGGACTTCCGAAGACCTTGCCGGGGTCGAGCAGGCCGGCTCGGCCGAGGACGGTCTTGATCGCCTGGTGCACCCGCATGCCCACGGGGCCGATCTCGCGGGCCAGCCAGTCGCGCTTGAACCTCCCCTCGTCGCCCGGGCGCGTAGTCTCGCCCGGTGATCAAGATGCCTCTGACCGCTCGGCGATGGCGTCGCCGGGCGACGGTCGCCGCTGCCATCACCTTCGCGGTGGCCTGCATAGGTGCGCCGGTCAGGCAGGCGGTGACGAGGGCGGTCGAGGCGGGGCGGGGCGAGAAGACGCCCGCTGCGGCGGCCGAGGCATACCTCCTGGCGGTCTTCCAACCGGACGACAACCCCGACATCAACCGGTGCCTGTGCGGCGACAATCGGGACGAGCTGTTCCGGCAGGCTCGCGACCTGCGCAAACAGGTCGAGTCGCAGGTCACGTTCGGCGTGCGGGTCGAGACCGCCAACTGGCAGACCGACTCGGACGGCGGGGTCTCAGCGATGGTGGACCTCCGGTTCACGGAAGTCCACCCCTCGGGAAACGTCACCTTCACCGGTGCCACCTACCGGTGGCGCTTCCAGACGACGGAAGAGGGGGGCATCAGCGGCGGCTGGAAGGTCTGTCGCGTCGACGCGCCGCCGCTGTGCGGCACCTACCTCCGCTGCTGACGACACCTGCGCACGTGCGCGGCGAGCCGAGCGAGCAGGCTGGAGGCCCTACTGAGGGGCCACGTCAGGCCGGTCGGCCACGAACGTCCCTCGTGCGTGCACGGTAACGACAAGGCCCCGGTCGCGCAGCTCCCGCATGGCCATCCGCACCGTTCCCCGGGCTACGCCGTAGGTCTGCTGGAGGTGCAGTTTGTTGCGGTACCGGCTGAGCCACCTACTGGACATCGCCGCGGCAGTACGCGACGGCGCGCGCTGGGCGTAGCCGAACTCCTCGTTCTGCAGGGCGTTGGCCGCCCTTCCCCACGAGCCCCCACCAGCGATCAGCCCCGGCCTAGAAACCGGAGCTGACCTGCTTGAATATGAGATCAAGAAGGCGGAGGGTGTGGGATTCGAACCCACGAAGACATCGCTGCCTTACCGGTTTTCAAGACCAGCGCCATCGGCCACTAGGCGAACCCTCCCGCGCCGCGCCCGTGAGGTACGCGACCGTGCCTAGTCTGCCACGGACCCGCTGCGGGCGAGCGGGCACCGCACCCGCGCTGGAATGATCGGCGGCATGTGGGAGAACCCGTCGGTGGTGCTGATCAGCGGGATCATGGCCGCCGGAAAGTCCACTGTGGCCGAGGCGCTGGCCCGGCGGCTGCCCCGCGCGGTGCACCTGCGCGGCGACGTGTTCCGACGGATGGTGGTCAGCGGCCGGGAGGAGATGACCGCCGAGCCGTCGGCGGAGGCGTGGCGGCAGTTGCGGCTGCGCTACGACCTCGCCGCGTCGGCGGCGGACCGGTACGCCGCCGCCGGCTTCACCGTGGTGTTGCAGGACGTGATCCTCGGCGCGGAGCTGCCGGCGATGGTCGACCGCGTCCGGCACCGGCCGCTGGCGGTCGTGGTGCTCGCGCCGAGCCCCGAGGCCGTCGCCGCCCGCGAGGAGGCGCGGGAGAAGAAGGGGTACGGGGACTGGCCGGTCGCCGCCCTGGACGCGGAGTTCCGGGCGGAGACGCCCCGGATCGGGCTCTGGCTGGACAGCTCGGAGCTGACCCCGGCGCGGACGGTGGACGAAATCCTGGCCCGGGCGTGGACCGACGGACGGGTGGGGTAGACACGGAACATGCGCGCGATGACGATCCCGGAGCCCGGCGGACCCGACGCACTGGTCTGGAGCGAGGTGCCCGAGCCCGAGCCCGGGCCGGGCGAGGTGATCGTCGACGTGCGGGCCAGCGCGGTGAACCGGGCCGACCTGCTGCAACGGCAGGGGCACTATCCGCCGCCGTCGGGCGCGCCCGCGTACCCCGGGCTGGAGTGCTCCGGGGTGATCAGCGCGATCGGTCCCGACGTGGCCGGCTGGGAGGTGGGCCGGGAGGTCTGCGCGCTGCTGGCCGGCGGCGGCTACGCGGAGCGGGTGGCCGTGCCGGCCGGGCAGCTCCTGCCGGTGCCGGCCGGCGTCGACCTGGTCGACGCGGCGGCGCTGCCCGAGGTCGCCTGCACGGTCTGGTCGAACGTGGTGCGGGTCGCCGGGCTCGG
This sequence comes from Micromonospora sp. ZG13, assembly GCF_059359355.1. NCBI lineage: Bacteria > Bacillati > Actinomycetota > Actinomycetes > Micromonosporales > Micromonosporaceae > Micromonospora > Micromonospora sp. ZG13. The sequence continues at coordinate 728,478 of NZ_JCADBQ010000002.1, read as the reverse complement.
CAAGGACGAGACGCTGCTGCTGCACGGCGGCGGCAGCGGGATCGGCACCTTCGCGATCCAGCTCGCGGTCGCGCTCGGCGCCACCGTGGCGGTCACCGCGCGGGCCGCCAAGCACGAGCGGCTGCGGGAACTGGGCGCGGCGCACACGATCGACTACCGCGAGCAGGACTTCGTCGAGGAGGTCCGGCGGGTCACCGGCGGTCGGGGCGCGGACGTCATTCTCGACATCATGGGCGCCGCCTACCTGCCTCGGAACGTGGCGGCGCTGGCCACGGGCGGCCGGCTGGTGGTGATCGGCATGCAGGGCGGCCGCAAGGGTGAGCTGGACCTCGGGGCGCTGCTAGCCAAGCGGGGCACGATCACGGCCACCGCGCTGCGTTCCCGGCCGCTGGACGAGAAGGCCGAGATCGTCCGCGGCGTCCGCGAGGAGGTGTGGCCGCTGGTCGAGTCGGGCGCGGTCCGGCCGGTGGTGGACCGGCGGGTGCCGATGACCGAGGCGGCGCGGGCGCACCGGCTGGTCGAGTCGAACGACCACGTCGGCAAGGTGCTGCTGACGACCGGCTGAGGCTCAGGGTGTCGGGTCCCCGGTCGTACGGGGGAGCACGAGGCGGGCGCCGGGGCCCTCGCCGCCGAGCGAGTCGCCGGGGTTGTTGAGCGTGCAGCGTTGCAGGGACAGGCAGCCGCAGCCGATGCAGCCGTCGAGGTCGTCGCGGAGCTTCGTCATGAGCCGGATCTTCTCGTTCAGCCGCTCCCGCCAGGTCGCGGAGAGCCGCGCCCAGTCCTCCGCGGTCGGGACCCGCGACGCGGGCAGGGAGTCCAGCGCCTCCCGGATCTCCTCCAGCGAGATGCCGACCTGCTGGGAGATCCGGACGAACGCCACCCGGCGCAGCTCGGTGCGGGCGTAGCGGCGCTGGTTGCCACCCGTCCGCTCCGCCCGGATCAGCCCGAGCCGCTCGTAGTAGCGCAACGCCGAGGGCGCGACACCGCTGCGGATGGAGAGCTGGCCGATGGTCAGAGACTCGTGCATCACGTTCGCCTTGAGTTGAAGTGGACTTCAACTTGCAGGCTAACGGCATGACCACGACCACCGCCAGCGCGGGCCCGGCCCGGACCGCCGCGCCGCCCCGCGACCCCGTGTCCGCGCCACCCCGTCATCCGGGCGCCCCGCCGTTGCCGGGACCCGTCGGGCCGCTGTACGAGCGGATCCGCGCCGGTCGCGAGTTCGGCGCGAACGTCCGCTCGACCGTCGACGTGCTCTGGGTGCTCTACGACCGCATCCTGCGGGTCACCCCGGAGACCGTCGACGACCCCGGCCGGGACCGGTTCCTGCTCTCCAAGGGGCACGCCGTCGCCGGCTACTACGCCGTGCTCGCCGCGAAGGGATTCGTACCCGCCGGCTGGCTCGACGACCAGGGCGGGCCCGACAGCCGGCTCGGCGACCACCCCGACCGGGTGCTGGTGCCCGGGGTGGAGATCGGCTCGGGCTCGCTGGGCCACGGGCTCGGGCTCGGCGTGGGCACCGCGCTCGGGCTGCGAGCCCAGGGCCTGCTCACGCCCCGGGTCCACGTGCTGCTCGGCGACGCGGAGCTGGACGAGGGCTCCAACCACGAGGCCATCGCGTACGCGGGGGCGACCGGGCTGGGCAGCCTGACCGCGATCGTGGTCGACAACGGCTCCGCCACGCACGGCTGGCCGGGCGGCACCGCGGCCCGGTTCACCGTCAACGGCTGGACCGCCGCCACCGTCGACGGGCACGACCACGACGCCCTGCACACCGCCCTGACCGGGCACGACAACCACCGGCCGCACGTCGTCGTCGCGGTCGTCGACCAGGGGGAGTGACCGTGCGGGACCGATTCGTCGAGACGACCACCGCGCTGCTCGCGGAGGATCCGCGTACGGCGCTGGTGCTGGCGGACATCTCCGCCGACGCGTTCGCCCCGGCCGCGTACCGGCACCCGGACCGGGTGCTCAACGTCGGAATCCGGGAGCAACTGCTGCTGGGCGTGACCGGCGGGCTCGCCCTGACCGGGCTGCGGCCGATCGCGCACAGCTACGCGCCGTTCCTGATCGAGCGGGCGTACGAGCAGATCAAGCTCGACCTCGACCACCAGGGCGTCAGCGCGGTGCTGGTCAGCATCGGGGCGTCGTACGACCGGGCGGAGTCGGGGCGTACCCACCTGTCCCCGGCCGACGTCTCGCTGATCGACACCCTGCACGGCTGGACCGTGCACGTTCCCGGGCACCCCGACGAGGTGCCGGCGCTGCTGCGGGACGCGGTGGCCGGCGACGGCTCGGCGTACCTGCGACTGTCCACGCTGCGCAACACCCGCCCGTACGGTGGCGACGGCGCGCTGCGGGTGCTCCGGGACGCGGGGCCGGGCGCGCCGCTGCTGGTCGCGGTCGGGCCGGTGCTGGACGCGGCGCTGGCGGCGGTCGGCGACCTGGGGGTGACGGTGGCCTACACCCACCGGCCGCGGCCGTTCGACACGGCGGGGCTGCGGGCGCTGGCCGGCGACACGGTGGTCCTGGTGGAGCCCTACCTGGCCGGGACGTCGACCCGGGTGGTGTCGGCGGCCCTGGCCGACCGGCCCCACCGGCTGCTGGCGCTCGGCGTGGGACGCGAGGAGTTGCGCCGCTACGGCTCGGCCGAGGACCACAGCCGCTGGCACGGGCTGGACGCCGCCGGGCTGCGCCGCTCGGTCGCCGGGTTCCTGGACGCGGCGCCGGTGCCGGCCGGCCGCTAGGTCAGCGGGTCGGGGCGCCGAGGGGGCGGCGGCGGGTGCGCTCGCGGCCGAGGATCCAGAGCGCCTCGACGCCGTCCTTCCAGGTGATCTTCTTGCCCTCTTCGCGGCCCCGCGCCCGGTAGCTGATCGGGACCTCGTAGGGGCGGATGCGCTGGCGCAGCAGCTTGCCGGTGACCTCGGCCTCCATGCCGAAGCCCCGCGAGCGGACGTCGAGCGAGCGGTAGAGCGCGACCGGCATCAGCTTGAAGCAGGTCTCCAGGTCGCCGATGTAGGAGTTGAACAGGACGTTCGCCGCCATCGTGACGCCCTTGTTGCCCATCACGTACCAGAAGCTGTAGGCGCTGTGGCTGCCGAAGGTGCGGTTGCCGTAGACCACCGTGGCCCGCCCGTCGAGCACCGGGTCGAGCAGCTTGGGGATGTCCAGCGGGTCGTACTCCAGGTCGGCGTCGAGAATGACCATGTAGTCGCCCTCGGCGTTGTCGACCGCCGTCTTGATGGCCGCGCCCTTGCCGGCGTTACGCTGGTGCGTGATGATCCGCAGACGCGCGTCGTCGGCCCGACCGAGGATCTCACCGGTGCCGTCCCGGCTGCCGTCGTCGACCACGACAAGCTCGATCTCACACGGGTAGTCGACCGCCAATGCCTGCTTGAGGGCATCCGCGATGCGTTCCTCCTCGTTGTAGACCGGCATGAGGATCGAGAGCTTCACGGGAATCTCCACGGTGGCGACGATATGTCGGCCCTAGCCTAGCCTGGCAGCCTGCGGGGCGGTGCTCAGCACTGCGGGCATTGGGCGCGGCCGCCCCAGGTTCATGGTGTTTACTGCCGCCATGTCGGCACTCGGCTACCCGCTCGCGCTGGCCCCTGTCGCCGCGATCGGACTGCTCGCCGTGGCGCTGCGCCCGGTCGCGCCCGCCACGGTCGCCCGGCGGCGCCTCGCGCTGGTCCGGGCGGCTCTGGTCACCGGCACGTTCGCGGTGCTCACGGTGGAGCTGCTGGGCGCGCTGCGGCTGCTCACCCTGCCGGCGTTCGCCGCCGCCTGGCTGACCTTCCTCGCCGCCGCGGCCGTCGTCGCCGGCCGGCGACGCCGCCGCGACGCCGCGCACGGCGGGCTCCGGGCCGCCGCGCACCGCGCGGTCGAGGTCGTCGCCGCGCCCGAGCCGGCGCTGGTCGGCGCGACGACGCGCCCGACCGCCGGCGCCCCCGCCCCCGCACCGCCGCCGCCGGCCGTCGACCCCGGCGTCGCCTCCCGCCCCGCCGGCTGGTCGACCCGGTTGGCCCGCGCCTGGCGTACGGCGGGTCGGGGCGAGCGGCTGCTCGCCGGCACGGTCGGCGGGCTGCTGCTGGTCGAGCTGCTGATCGCCCTGCTGGCGGAGCCGAACAACTTCGACTCGCAGACCTACCACCTGCCCAAGGTGGAGCACTGGGTCGCCCGGGGCGGCCTGGACTTCTGGCCCACCGCCATCCACCGGCAGGTGACCATCCCGCCCGGCGCCGAGTACCTGCTGCTGCACCTGCGCCTGTTCACCGGCGGGGACGCGCTGCACAACCTGGTGCAGTGGGCGGCGGGTGTCGGCGTACTGCTGGGGGCCACCCGGATCACCGCGCAGCTCGGCGGGGGACGGCGGGCCCAGTTGCTCACCGCGTTCGTGCTCGCCACCACCCCGATGGTGGCGCTCCAGGCGACCAGCACCCAGACGGACCTGGTCTGCGCCGCCTGGGTGGCCTGCGCGGCGACGGTGGCGCTGGACGGGCTGCGTCGGCGCGCCGGGGTCGGGGCGATGCTGGCGCTGGGGGCGGCCACCGGGCTGACCGCGCTGACCAAGACCAGCGGCCTGGTCGCAGTCGGGCCGCTGCTGCTGCTCTGGGGGCTGGCCCAGCTCCGGCTGGCCCGCACCGGCGCGGAACCGGACCCTGCGGAACCGGACCGCGCGGGGCTGGACCGCGCGGGGTCGCGCGACCTGGTCACCGGCACCGTCGGCCCGGCCCGTGCCGGCGGCTCGGGGTCGCGGCAGGTGCGCCGGACGGTCGCCGGGTCGGCGCTGATCCTGCTGGTCGCGGTGATGGTGGTCGGGCCGTTCCTGGCACGGGTGACGGCCGAGTTCGGGCATCCGCTCGGGCCGCCCCGGCTGCGCGAGTCCATCCCGATGGAGCGGCACGACCCGCCGTCGCTCGTGGTCAACGCGCTGCGGATCGCGCACACGGCGTTCGACACCCCGCTCGCGCCGCTGCGCCGGGCGGGCGCCGAGGCGATCGTCGGCGGCGCGGAGCTGATCGGGGTGGACCCGCAGGACCGGGCCACCACGTTCGGGCGGGAGCGGTTCCCGGTGCCGTCCTGGTATCCCGACGAGGACCGGGTGGCCTTCCCGCTGGCCGGGGCGCTGGCGGCGATCGGGGCGGCGTACGCGCTGGCCCGGCCCGGCCGGATCAGCCCGACGCGGGCGGGGCCGCTGCGCGCGTACGCGGTGGTCGTGGTGGCGGCCGTGCTGCTGCACACCGCCATGATCAAGTGGCAGCCGTGGGGCAACCGGCTGCTGCTCTACGCGCTGACGCTGGCCGTACCGCTGGCGGGCCTCTGGCTGGACGCGCTGTTCCGGCGCCGGGCCGCCGGCGCGGGGGGACGGCGGTCGGTGGCGGCCGGGCTCGCGGTGAGCGTGCTGGCCACCTGCGCGCTGGCCGGGGTGCTGGCGGTGTCGTACGGCTTCCCGCGCCGGCTGGTCGGGGCGGGCTCGGTCTTCACGACCTCCGAATGGGACACCCGGTTCCTGCGCCGTCCCCAGTGGGCGGAGGAGTTCCGCTGGGCCGCCGACGCGGTACGCGCGACGGACGCCCGCCGGATCGGCCTGGTGCAGCAGAACGACAACTGGGAGTACCCCTGGTGGCTGCTGCTGCGCGACGCGGACGGCCGCCCACCGCAGCTGCTGGCGCTCCAGTCGGTGCTGCCCGGGCGCCCGCCGGCCGACCCGGCCACGGTCGATGCCATCGTCTGCACGGGCAGCCGGCCGGCCTGCACGGCGCTGGTGCCGGCGGGCTGGCGCGTGCAGTTCCGGGGCTACGTCGGCTACGCCCTCCCGCCCGGGCGCTGAGCCGCCGCCTCGACGCCGACCGGCTGTCCGCCGCGCCGGCCCCTTGACGGCGCCGACCCGCCGGAAGGGCCCGCGCCCGCCCCGCCGGCGATCCGCGTGCCGCACGGTTTGCCCCTATCGCCAGGTTCTGCACCCTGCGCGCAACGAATCCGAGACGCATTCACTCACCTCGATGCCGACGCTACCTTCTGGTAACTCGATCGACGTCCCGCGATCGAGCCGAAAGGAGTGCGTCGATGCTTGGTTCCCCTGCCAGGCGCGAACGCGCGACCCGACGACGGGTGTCCACCGTCGTCGCCGCCGCCGCTCTCGTCCTGCCGATGCTCGCCGGAACGGCCTCCCCCGCCACCGCGGCCGACCGTCCCGCCATCCAGCCACTCGCCGCCAACCTGGAGGCGATCCGCGCCGCCGAGGCCACCGCGCTCTACGGCGCGCCCGCCGTCCGCCCCATCGAGCAGCGCCGCACCGCGCTGATCACCATGGGCGACAGCGAGATCTCCGGCGAAGGGGTCGGCAACTACGTCCCCGGCACCCACCAGCCCGGCAACTGGTGCGACCGCTCGTACGACCAGGCGGTCTTCCGCACCGGGCTCACCGCCGACGAGAAGTACAACATCGCCTGCTCCGGGGCGACCCCGTGGAACCTCATCCGGGGCGGGCCGACCCAGCACAACGAGCTGAACCAGGGCGACCACCTCGCCATCAAGGCCCGCAACACCCACATCAAGCTGATCTGGGTGGTGGTCGGCGCCAACGGCGACGGCACGATCCAGTTCGGCCCGGTCGCCACCGACTGCGCCGTCCGCCGGGTCTTCTTCCAGGGGCCCTGCTACCCCACCTACACCGACCAGTGGACCGTCCGCACCGACGGCAGCCGCCGGGCGGTCGAGGACGCGCTCGCCGACATCCGGCGGACCATGACCGGCGCCGGCTACCTACAGTCCGACTACGAGCTGGTGCTCATGTCGTACCCGAGCCCCGGCAGCCCGGACGTGGAGGACAACCCGAACTTCCCCGGCTGGTACTCCGGCGGCTGCCTGCTCTACCTGGCCGACGCCGCGTTCGCCCGGAACAAGGCGGTGCCGCTGTTCGAGTCGGCGCTGCGGGCGGCGGCGGCCAACACGGGGACCCGATACCTGGACGCCAGCCGGCTCTTCCACGGCCACGAGGTGTGCACCGACAGCACCTCCGTACGCGGCCTCTTCATCGAGATCGGCGTCTGGGACGAGAACGCGGCCCGGCAGTCGTTCCACCCGAACAAGCGCGGGCACGGAATGTTCGCCCAGTGCATCACCCAGTTCGTCGACTCGGGGCGGCAGCGGGCCACCTGCGTGGACCCGGCCAGCACCGGCAACGGCGTGCTCTACGACGGGCTCTTCGAGTTCAAGCAGCTGCGCAACGCCGCCACCGGCACCTGCGTCGACGGCAGGGGCTACGACTCGCGCAACGGCACCCTCCAGCAGTCGTACGGCTGCCACGGCGGGCGCAACCAGGGCTTCTGGTACGACCCGACCCGCCAGTCGCTGCACTCGGAGCTCTCCCACGACCGCTGCCTGGACGTCGCGGGCGGATCGTTGAGCGCCGGCACGGCGGTGAACATCTACGACTGCCACGGTGGGGCCAACCAGAAGTTCGTGGTCGCTGGCAACCAGATCAGGACGGCCGGCAACGGCAACCTCTGCCTGGCGTTCGACAGCCCGGCCTCGGGCACCCCCCGGCTGCGCCTGGCCGCCTGCTCCACCAGCACCCGCCAGCAGTGGTCCTTCGAGTCGCGCAACTTCGCCAACCCGGTGGGCTACGGGCACGACGACTTCATCGGCTCCCGCGTCTACTGAGTTCGACCGCCTTCGAGCGGTGTCGCCCTCCCCGGGGCGGCACCGCTCGCGCCGTCCGGGGTGGCCCGCCGTCGCCGACGGGCCACCCCACCTACTTCTGCCGGGCCGGCACGACGATCAGGCGGGCGACCCCGCCGTCGCCCGCCTTGGCACCCGCCACGCCGACCGTCGTACCGACCTTCACGTCGGCGGACCGGATCGTCGTACGGCGCTCCACGACGCGCAGTTCGTCGCCGAAGGTCCAGGTCATCGTGAAGCCGTCGGCGGACTTCACGGTCATCGAGTCGCCGTCGACGGCGGTCACCTCGCCCCGCTGCACGACGACCGTCTTCGTCCCGCCGTCCTTCGTACGCACCACGGCCTCGCCGTGCAGGGTGTTCCTCCGCAGTTGCACCCGGGCCTGCCGGCGCTCGCGCCGCTCCTCCGCGCGCTCGCGCCGCTGTTCCCCGGCCGGGCCCGGCGACGCCTGCGGCGAGGCGGGGGCGGCCAACGGTTCGACGTCCAGGTCGCCGGCGTCGAAGCCCATCGCGGCCAGCGCCTGGCCCTCCGCGCCGAGCGCGGCGACGACCTCGACGGCGGTCTCCCGGGCCGGCTGACCGGCCACCTCGGCGGGGCCGCATCCGCCGACGCCGAGCGCGACCGCCGCGAGCAGCGTGGTGGTGGCGATTGACCAACGTGCCATGAGTCTCCCTCTCGTCCGTGGGACACCAGCCTCCCGCCGTACCGCGAGCGCCAGGTCAGACCGATGTTCGGGTCAGGTAAGGATCCGGGGGCAGCCGGACGGTGAACGCGGCACCGCCCTCCGGCGCGTGCCCGGCCGCGATCTCCCCGCCGAGGCGGCGGACCAGGCCGGCGGCGAGCGCCAGCCCCAGCCCGCTGCCCACCTTGCGCACGCCCCGGTAGCGCTGGTGCAGGGCGCCGCGCTCGAAGGCCACCGCCAGGTCGTCGTCGGTGAGGCCCGGTCCGCCGTCGCGGACCTCGACGACGCCGCCCGCCGCCGGCTGCGCGCCGGCCGGCCGGACCGCGAGTACGACCGGCGCCGCCGGCGGTACGACCCGCAGCGCGTTCTCCAGCAGCCCGTCCACCACCTGCCGGATCCGGCCCGGATCGGTGTACGCCGGCACGGCGGCGTCCGGAACCTCCACGCGGAACGGCACCCCGACCGCCGCGCACCGGTCGGCCCAGGTCCGACCCGCGTCGGCGGCCAGCCGGGCGAGGTCCACCGGGACCGGTTCGAGCGGGAAGTCGGCGGCCTCCAACCGGGCCAACGCCAGCAGGTCGCTGACCAGCCGGTCCAGGTGCTGCGCCTCGGCGAGCACGGTACGACCGGCACCGGCCGCGTCCGCCGGCCCGATCACCCCGTCGGCCAGTGCCTCGGCGTAGCCGCGGATCGCGGTCAACGGGGTGCGCAGCTCGTGCGAGATGGAGAGCAGGAACTCCCGTTGCCGGCCCTCGCTGGTGGCCAGCGCGGCGGCCAGCCCGTTCAGCGCGTACGCCAGGTCGGCCACCTCGTCGGGCGGCTCCACCGGTACGCGTACCGCCCGGTCCCCGGCGCGCAGCCGGGCGGCGGCGTCGGCGGCCCGCCGGATCGGTCGGGCCAGCCTGCGGGCGAGCAGCAGCCCGGCGGCCACCCCGGCGGCGAGCCCGGCCAGCAGCGGCAGCCAGAGGCTGGGCACCACCTGGCGCCACGGCGCGGTCGACCGGGACCGGGTCAGCACCAGCCCGTTGCCGCCGGGCAGGGCACGTCCCTCGATGAGGGTGCGCCGCCCGTCGAGCGGCCGGCGGGTCGACACGTTGCGCCCCTCGGCGACGCGCCGCACCACCCGCGGCGGCAGGCCGGGGCGTTCGGCCACCCCGCCCCGGATCAGGTACGCGTCGACGCCCTGGGCGTCCAGCTGCCGGATGAGCCGCTCCTCGTCGCCGGTCCGGCCGGTCTCCAGCCGGGGGCGCAGCACCTCGGCCGCGAGCCGCGCCTGCGCGGCCAGCGCCTCCTGGTCGCGCCGCTCCACGCCGCGTACCGCCAGGGGCACCGCGACGATCGCCGTGACCAGCACGGAGACCAGGGCGACCGCGCAGGTGACCAGCACCGCGCGGGAGGTCAGCGTCCGGCCGGGACGGTGCCGCGGCGGTGGCGGCGGCGCGGCGGTCGGCTCAGCCATCGGCGGCGTACCCGACGCCCCGGTGGGTGCGGATCACGCCGGCTCCGCCCAGCTTCGACCGGACCTGTGCGACGTGCACGTCGACGGTCCGGGTGCCGGAGTGCGCCGCGTACCCCCACACCCCGGCGAGCAGTTCCTCCCGGGTGAAGACCCGGCCCGGCCGGGCCATCAGGTACGCCAGCAGGTCGAACTCGGTGGAGGTGAGCTGGACCGGGGTGCCCTCGACGGTCACCGTCCGGCGGGTCGGGTCGAGAGCCACCGCGCCGACGACCCGGGGCAGGCCCGTCCCCTCGGGCGCCCCGGCGGTGCGCCGCAGCACCGCCCGCACCCGGGCGACCAGTTCGCGGGGGCTGAACGGCTTGGTGACGTAGTCGTCCGCCCCCAGCTCCAGTCCGACGACGCGGTCCACCTCGTCGTCGCGGGCGGTGAGGAAGATGACCGGCGTCCAGTCGCCGGCCTCGCGCAGGCGACGGCAGATCTCGGTGCCGGTCAGGGCGGGCAGCGCGATGTCGAGGACGCAGGCGACCGGGCGCAGGCGGCGGGCGGCGGCCAGCCCGGCCGCCCCGTCCCGTTCGAGGTGTACGCCGAAGCCGTCCCGACTCAGGTAGAGCCGGACCAGGTCGGCGATGGCCGGCTCGTCCTCCACCACGAGGACGAGCCCGCGAGGCGGGGCGTCGGCGGTCACCGGCCCATGATTGCCGACGCGGCGGCGCCGCAGGGGCGGCGGATGTTCGGGTTCGGTAAGAAGGCGCTCAGCGCACCACGGCGGGGCGGAAGGTGGCGGGCCGCGCGACGGGCGGCGCCTCGCCGATGGTGGCGACGAGCCGCTCCCGGGGCGTACGCAGCCGGGTCCGGAAGGCGTGGTTGAGCAGCGCGTCGAGCTGCCACACCTGCTTCGGGTGGCGGGTGCGGATGAGGAACCGCTCGCGGATGCCGTCGATGGCGGTGGCGGCCAGCTCGACCGAGTGCAGGCGCGGGTCGGGGCTCCAGGTGACGTTGCTGAGTTCCCGCAGGTCCGTGTTGAGGTGCAGGCGCAGCCGGTGCAGCACGCGGGTCTGCTGGGTGACGACCAGCCGCCGGTGGGTCAGCAGGAGGAGGTATTCGCCGGCCATCGGGCGTTCGGGCCGGGCGCAGCGGGTGACGAGGATGGTGGCGTCGCCGGAACCGACGCAGCGTCGGAAGACCGGCATGTGCCGGGTGACGGTCTGCACCGCCAGCCCGGCCTCGGAGGCGGCCGGGAGGAACGTTCGGGAGAAGACGTCCATGCCCTGCCCAACGAGGCGCGACCTGGGGTGACGTGGGTCACGCCATAATTTTGGAAGTTCCACGGGTGCGCGTCGCACCGCCTGTCCGGCTCCGCCGCCACGGCGGGACGGGGCGGGCGGCGCCGCCGGGCCGATGGCGGGACGCGGGGCCGGAGACGGGACGGGACGCGCCGCCGGGGCGGCTCAGACCGGGTCCGGGGCGAACAGTTCCTGCAACCAGCCGGGCACCGCGGCGGCGTACTCGGCGCGGGTCGGGTCGGCGCCCTGGAGGGCGCGGCGCCAGGAGAGCGCCCGGCTGACCCGGGTCACGCGGACGGCCAGGCGGGCCGCCTCGCGCAGCGTGGCCCGGTCGTGCCCGTCCGACCACGGCTCCAGGTAGGCGTCGCGCAGCCGCGCCAGCGCCGGGTCGCCCTCGGGCAGCCCGAACGCGTCCGCGACCGAGTTCAGCGTCACCAGCAGCGTGCCGAACGGGTGGGCCACCGAGGCGTCGCCCCAGTCGAAGAAGCGGTACCCGTCGTCGGCGACGAAGACGTTGCCGTCGTGCAGGTCGTCGTGCTGGACGGTCGGCGCGACGCCGGAGCCGGCCAGCCGCCGGCAGTCCTCGGCGAAGGCGGAGCGGTGGGCGCGCAGCCGCCCGTACGCCTCGGCGGAGAGCCCGTCCTCCGCGCCGAGCAGCAGCGACCCCTCGTCGTCGAGCAGCGCCCCGAACAGCTCCGGCAGCGCCTCCGGCCGGTGGTCGGGCACGCCGAGGGCGAGCAGTTCGCCGGCTGCGGGCGCGACCGCGCGCTGGAGATCGGCGTACGCGGGCAGGACCCGTTCCCAGCGGGTCAGCAGGCCGCGGTCGCCGCCCAGCGCCTCGCGCAGCGTCGGACCGCCGTCGGGCAGCAGCGACCAGCCCCGCCCGGCGTCCACGGCGACCGGGTCGAGTACCCGGCCGGGAACGAGCCGGGCCAGCGCGCCCAGCAGCGCGGCCTCGTGCCGGGTGCCGGGGTTGTTCGCCTTGAACCAGACATCCCCGGCGTCGGTGGGCACCCGCCAGACCAGCGACCAGGGCCGGACCCGGGGCTCCACCGGCCCGACCACCCGGCGGCCGTGCCGGGCGAGGTGCTCGCCGACCCAGTCGAGGGCGGTGTCCCGCCAGCGCGGGTCGGCCCAGTCGGCGTACGGCGTGGCGGCCCGGTCTGTGGGTGGCGTGGCGGCGTCGGTCACGCCGGGAACCTAACCGCCACCCGCTCCGCCGGACCACGCGTTTTCCGTCGCCCACGACAGCTCGCGGCCCGGCGGCGACCCGACCCGGCGGCAAGCCGGATCGGCGGGTTGCCCGACCGGCGGCGAGCCCGACCGGCCAGAGCCGCCCGCTACAGCAGCTCGACGATGGTCGCGTTGGCCATGCCGCCGCCCTCGCACATCGTCTGGAGGCCGTAGCGGATGTCGTTGTCGCGCATGTGGGCGAGCATGGTGGTCATGATCCGGGCGCCGGAGCCGCCGAGCGGGTGCCCCAGGGCGATCGCGCCGCCGCGCGGGTTAAGCCGCTCCGGGTCCGCCTCGGTCTCCGCCAGCCAGGCCAGCGGCACCGGGGCGAACGCCTCGTTCACCTCGTACACCCCGATCTCCTCGATGCCCAGCCCCGCGCGGCGCAGCGCCTTCGCGGTGGCCGGGATCGGCGCGGTGAGCATGGTGACGGGATCGTCGGCGGCGACGACGGCGGTGTGTACGCGCGCCAGCGGACGCAGGCCGTGCCGGCTGGCCCACTCGCTGGTGGTGACGGCGAGCGCCGCCGCCCCGTCGGAGATCTGCGACGCGGAGCCGGCGGTGACGACGCCGTCGGCGCGGAACGGGGTGGCCAGCTCGCCGAGCTTCTCCAGCGAGGTGTCCCGCCGGATGCCCTCGTCGGCGGCGAACTTGCCGCCGTCGGCCAGGGCGACCGGGGCGATCTCGGCGTCGAAGGCGCCCGCGTCCTGCGCGGCGGCGGCCTTCTCGTGGCTGGCGAGGGCGAACTCGTCGAGCTGCGCGCGGGAGAAGCGCCAGCGCTCGGCGATCAGCTCCGCCCCGACGCCCTGGTTGAACGGCAGCGGCGCGTCGTCGGCGAAGCCCTCGACGCCGCGGTAGCGGTCACGAAGCTGGTCGCTGAAGGGCGACCCGCCCGCCACGCTGGAGCCCATCGCGACCCGGGTCATCGACTCGACGCCACCGGCGACGACCAGGTCGGCCTGACCGGAGAGGACGGTGGCGGCGGCGAAGTGCAGGGCCTGCTGGCTGGAGCCGCACTGCCGGTCGAGCGTGGTGCCGGGCACCGACTCGGGCCAGCCGGCGGCGAGCACGCCGTTGCGGGCGACGTTCCACGACTGGTCGCCGACCTGGGAGACGCAGCCCCAGACCACGTCGTCGACCTGGGCCGGGTCGATGCCGGTGCGCTCGGCGAGGGCGCGCAGCACGTGCGCCGAGAGGTCGACCGGGTGCACGGCGGCCAGGCTGCCCTTGCGCCGCCCCACCGGGGTGCGTACCGCGCCGACGATGACTGCGTCACTCATGACTACTCCCCGGTAACTTGGGCTGGCCCCGATCCTACGTCGTCGGCGGGCCGGGCGTCCTCCCCCGGTGCCCTGGCATGCTGAACGGATGTCCGCAGACCCGTCCCCGAGCCGGCAGTGGCGGGTGCCGGCCGCCCTGCCGGCGCTCAAGCTGACCGGCGCGGTCGCGCTGCTCGCGCTGGCGCTGCTCCTCGACGGCAGCGACCGGATCCGGTTGGCGCTGGCCGTCCTCACGGCCGCCGCGCTCGCCGGCTGGGCGGCGCGCGACCTTCTCGTGCCGGTCCGACTCGCGGTGGACCCGGCCGGGATCACGGTCGTCCAGGGCTTCGCGGGGCGCCGGCGGCTGCCCTGGTCGAGCATCGAGAAGGTGACCGTGGACCGCCGTGCGCGGCGAGGGCTGACCAGCGAGCTCCTGGAGATCGACGCGGGCGAGTCGCTGCACCTCTTCGGCCGCCACGACCTCGGCGCGGACCCCGCCGAGGTGGCCGAGGCCCTGCACGAGGCCCGCCTGCACTGAGCGGCAGGTCGCGGCGGTGGCCCCGGCTGGCCCGCGCCGGAAGGCGGCGGACCGGAGGTCAGCCGCCGACGATGGCCGCGGTGCGGACCAGGGCCAGGCCGATCAGCGCCGCCACGATCACCGCGCCGCCCGCGAGCTGCACCAGCGACCGCCGCGACCGCGGGGCGTACGCGAACACGAGCGCCAGCAGCGCGCCGACCACCAGGCCGCCCAGGTGCCCGGGGATCGAGATGCCCGGCACGGTGAACGTGAAGACCAGGTTGATCACCAGGATGGGCAGCACCTGGGAGATGTCCCGGCCCATCTTCCGTTCGATGACCACCAGCGCGGCGAACAGGCCGAAGATCGACGTGGAGGCGCCGGCGGTGAGCTGGTTCTCCGCGCTGAACAGGTAGGCGGCGACGTTGCCGCCCAGCCCGGCGACCAGGTAGAGCGCCAGGAAGCGCAGCGGCCCGAGGCTGGCCTCCAGTGACCGGCCGAGCACCCACAGTGCCCACATGTTCAGCAGCAGGTGGACAACGCCGTAGTGCAGGAACATCGCGGTGACCAGGCGGTACCACTCGCCCTCCGCGATGCCGCCGACCGTGCCGTCGGGGAAGAGCGCGCCACCGAGCACGGAGCCCCAGTCGGTCAGCGGGGTGCTGCCGCCCATCAGGCCGCCGAAGCCGGAGCCGCCGACCGCCGCGTCCCCGCCCCGGTCGGAGGCGATGGAGAGCAGCATCATCAGCACGTTGAGCGCGATCAGTGCCTTGGTGACGTAGCCGTGTCGGCCGGCGGCACCGCCACCGAAGGCGGTACGCGCCGGCCGCACGCTACGACGTCCCTCCGCCACGCACTCCGGGCACTGGAACCCGACCGATGCCTCCCGCATGCAGTCCGGACAGATCGGCCGGTCGCAGCGGGTGCACCGCACGTACGTCTCGCGGCCCGGGTGCCGGTAGCAGACCGGGGTCGTGGGTGGGGAATCGCTCACCGCGCGCGCCCGCCGTCGCGGATCGCGCGACCCACCAACCGGTCCCGGCCCTCGGAGCGCTCAGTCATGTCGGCAAAGGTACCTCGCGGACCGCTCAGGCAGCGTTCCGCTCGATCTCGACCCGCTCGATGACGACGTCCTGCAACGGCCGGTCGTTCGGGCCGGTCGGGGTGTTGGCGATCGCGTCGACGACCTTCACCGACTGCTCGTCGGCCACCTTCCCGAAGATGGTGTGCCGGTTGTTCAGGTGCGGCGTCGGCGACACGGTGATGAAGAACTGCGAGCCGTTGGTGCCCGGCCCGGCGTTCGCCATCGCCAGCAGGTACGGCTGGTCGAAGCGCAGCTCCGGGTGAAACTCGTCACCGAACTTGTAACCCGGGCCACCGCGACCGGTGCCGGTCGGGTCGCCCATCTGGATCATGAAGCCGCTGATCACCCGGTGCGAGATGGTGCCGTCGTAGTACGGCCCGCTGCCCGGCTGACCCGTACGCGGGTCGGTGTATTCGCGGGTGCCCTCCGCCAACTCGACGAAGTTCTTGACGGTCTTCGGGGCGTGGTTCTGGAAGAGCTCCAGCCGGATCGGGCCAGCGTTGGTGTGCAAGGTGGCGTAGACAGCCTCGGCCACGGGTACTCCTCAGTCGTTGGTCAGTTCCATGCGGATCCTCCCATGTGCCCGATCTGGCAGTGCGGAGGCATCCGAAGGTGGAGGATGACGAAGGAACAACTCCCAGGAGGTGGGACCGTGTTTGGAATCGGGCGGCGTAAGACCCAGGGGCAGCTGGCCAAGGTGGAGCTGAACCAGGGCCTCGGTCACCTGAGGCAGGCCGCGACGTACGCCGCGAAGGGTGCCGGCGCCACCGTCGCCCCGCGGGTCCAGGCGGCCCGGGGTGCGGTCGCGCCGACGGCCGTCATCGTGCGCGACCGCGCGTCCAGCGGCCTCGCGTCCACGGTCGCCGCGCTCGCGCCGCTGGCCCTGGCCGTCCGCAAGGCGCAGGCCGAGGCGGCGGGTAAGGCGGTCACCGGCCGGAAGGCCCTGGCAGCCAAGCAGGTCGCGGCCGGCAGGAAGGTCAAGGCGAAGAACATGAAGGCGTCCCGGAAGAAGAACTCCCGGCGGGGCGGGTCCATGATGACCGGCCTGCTCGCGGCCGGCGCGGTGGCCGGGGTCGCCGCCGTGGCGATGCGGCGGCGTCGGGAGCAGCAGGAGTGGGCCGAGTACGACCCGACCCGCAAGCTGGAGCCGATGCGCGAAGAGGTGGAGACCATGGAGATCCGCACGCCGGTGACCGACGCGTCGACGATGTCGAGCGGCTCGGACGTGGCCGGTGGCCCGACCGGCGCCGGCAGCTCGGCGGTGGCCGGCGGCGACAGCGCCTCCACCACCACCCCCGGCAAGCAGCCGACGGTGCACGCGACGGACAAGGTCCCGTCGGTGGCCGAGGGCGCGAAGGACACCTCGGGTCGTCCCGCGGACGACCTGACCGAGGCTCTCGGGAAGGGCGGCGCGCGGACCAACGGCCGCCGCTGACATCCCCTGTCGGTCCCGGAAAGCGCCGGCGAAGCGGCTCCCGCCGCCCCGCCGGCGCTTCCGCGTCCGACGGAAGCTGCGGGGTCCGGCGCCGGGTGCGGCGGGGGCTGCGCGTCAGGCTCGGGCCGTCAGAGCCAGCCGTTGCGGCGGAACCAGCGGTAGAGCGCGAGCGAGATCGCGAGCATCAGGGCGAGGACGACGGGATAGCCGTACGTCATCTTCAGCTCCGGCATCACCTCGAAGTTCATCCCGTAGATGCCGGCGATGGCGGTCCAGACGGCGGCGATGGCGGCCCACGCCGCGATCTTGCGCATGTCGTTGTTCTGGTCGACCGTGACCTGGGCCAGCCGCGCCTGAAGGATCGAGTTGAGCAGGTCGTCGTACGAGTTGACCTGCTCGACGGTGCGGCTGAGGTGGTCCTGCACGTCGCGGAAGTAGCGGCGGATCTCCTTCGGCACGTCGCGGTTCATCTGCGCGGTGAGGGTGAGCAGGGGGCGCTGCAACGGCATCACGGCACGCTTGAACTCCACCAGTTCCCGCTTCATCTGGTAGATCCGCTGGATCCGGCCGCTGGACTGGCGGTCGAACACGTCGGCCTCCAGGATGTCGAGGTCGTCCTCCAGCCGGTCGGCGACCTCGAGGTAGAGGTCCACCACCCGGTCGGTAACCGCGTACGCCACCGCCCACGGGCCGTGCAGCAGCAGGTCGCGCTTCGTCTCCAGGTCGGCCCGGACGGGAGCCAGCCGGCAGGCGTCCCCGTGCCGGACGCTGATCAGGAAGTTGGGGCCGATGAAGAGCATCACCTGGCCGGTCTCGACGACCTCCGAGTGCTCGGTCAGCTCGGCGTGCTCGCAGTAGCGGGCGGTGCGCAGCACCAGGAAGCTGACCTCGCCGAACTGCTCCAGCTTGGGGCGCTGCTGCGCCTTCACGGCGTCCTCGACGGCCAGCTCGTGCAGCCCGTACGTGGCGGCGATGGCGGTCATCTCGGTTAACTCGGGCTCGTGCAGGCCGAGCCAGACGAAGCCGTTCTCCGCACTGCGGGCAGCGGCGAGCGCCTCGGCGTACCGCCAGTCGCCGGGCTGCCGACGGCCGTCCACGTAGAGCGCGCAGTCGACCACGGCGTTGCGCTGCGGGCCGGCCGGCGCGGAGGCCTGCTGCGGATGGTCGGAGTTGAGCCGGCGGGTCATCGCCCGCACGGGCGCCACCCAGTCGCGGGGCCTGAGCACCCGTCCGCCGTTGGGCGCGGTGGCCCGCCCCTGCTGCCCCCGGTCCGTCATCCCGCCCCCTCCCCACGCGCTGCCGAGGGTGAACAGTACGCCGCCGTCGATGATCACCGCCGGTGACGATCCCGGGAGGGCGGCGCCGGGTGGGCCGGGTCGCTTCAGGGGGGTGAGGGGGCGACCCGGCCCAGCCCGGCGCCCTATTGGGGGCGGGGGTTGTGCTGGTCGCGACACTCCCCGTGTCGCCGGTCGGGCCGGCGGGGCTCGGCCACCGGGCGCGGTGGGGGCCGGCACCGGGCGGTGAGTTCCGCTACACGTGGTGAGTGACGCTCGCAGCATTGTGGGCCGTCGGCCGCCCCGGCGGGAGACCCGGGACGGCCACGATCGCGCAACTGTCAGAAATCTGACAGAAACTCAGCCCCGTACGGCCGCCATGGCCTCCGCCAGGCGCCGGACGCCCTCGTCGATGCGGTCGGCGGTCACCGCCGAGTACGCCAGCCGCAGCGCGTGCCGCCCGCCGTCGACGACGAAGTCGCTGCCCTTGACCACCGCGACGCCGCGCTCGGCGGCCGCCGGAGCGAGCCGGTCGACCTCCACGTCCTCGGGCAGCTCCACCCAGAGGAAGTAGCCGCCGTCCGGCTCCACGAAGCGGGCCTCCGGGATGTGCCGGCGCAGGGACTCGGCCAGCACCCGGGCCCGCTCGCCCAGCGCCGCACGCACCGTCTCGATGGAGCGCCCGATGTCGCCCGAGACGCAGAACTGGTGCACGATCGCCTCGGAGACCATGCCCGGCGAGATGTAGAGGCTCGTCGCCTTCTTCGCGATGTCGCCGATCAGGTCCGCCGGGCCGACCAGGTAGCCGACCCGTACGCCGGGGCAGACCGTCTTGGTGAAGCTGGAGGCGTGCACCACGACGCCGCGGGTGTCCATCGAGAGCATCGACGGCAGCGCCTCGCCCCGGAACCGGATGTCGGCGTACGGGTCGTCCTCGAAGATTGTGAACTCGTACTCGGCGGCGAGGTCGAGCAGCTCGCGGCGCTTCTCCAGGCTGAGCGTCACGCCCGCCGGGTTCTGGTAGTTCGGGATGACGTGCGCCAGCCGGGGTCGCACCCCCGACTCCAACAGCTTGCGCAGCTCGGCGGTGTCGAGCCCGTCCGGCTGGATGGAGACGCCGTGCAGCTCGCTGCCCATCCGCTGGAGGTTGAGCAGCGTCCGGTCGTACGTCGGGCGCTCCACCACCACCGCGTCGCCGGGGCGGACCAGGTGGTCGAAGAGGAACGCGTCCGCCTGCAACGACCCGTTGGTGATCAGCACCTGGTCGGCGGAGACCCCGTGCTTCTCGGCGATCCACTTCCGCAGCGGAAGGTAGCCGACGGAGGTGCCGTACGCGGTCACCCCGGCGGGATCGGCGTCGAACGCGCGGACGGCGGCGGCCTTGAGCCCCTCGACATCGACGATGTCCAGGGAGGGAGCGCCACGGGCGAAGGAGATCAGCTGCTCGGCGGTCATGGCTGTTCAGCGTACGGAAGGCGACGGGGTGCGTGCGCCAGGCACGGCGATGTCCGCATCCTGAGCCACCGGGACGGGTGACCGGCGTCGACCGGTCGGCGGCAGGTCAGACCGGAAGGCCGAGCGGGTCGTGCTGCGCTTCCCGGGAGAGCCCGTCCACGTGCAGGCCGAGCGCCGCGATGAGCTGCCCCCAGTCGAAGTAGGACCGCCAGGCCGCGATCCGGCCGCGCCGGACCCGGACGACGTCCACCACCTCCCAGCTCACCACCCGGCCGGTCGGTGCGACCGTGCCGAACGGGGTGTGCAGCACCCCGGTGTGGGTGCCGGTCAGCCGCTGCTCGACGGCCGCGCCACCCGCCGTCTGCACGGACCCGATCGGGTCGACGACCAGGTCCGGGAAGGCCCCGGTCCAGGTACGCAGCAGGGCGGGCAGCTCGATCGGGCGCACCGTGACGCCCGGCATGGAATAGAAGGCGTCGGTCGCGTAGAGGTCCGGCAGCCGGGCCACGTCCCGCCGCAGGAGCATCGCGTACTGCTGCTCGACCAGCCGATCCGCGCCACGCATGAGGACCTCCGACGCGGGTCACGGCCCGTCCGCGCCCGCATGGGATCCTTACCCGTCGATCGACCCGTCACACCCCGCACGGAGACTCAGGTCGTCCCGGCCATCCGGCTGGCCGCCCAGACCCGCATGATGTCCCGGACGGAGATCACCCCGGCCACCTCGCGCCCGTCGAGCACCACCAGGTGCCGGAAGCCGCCCCGGGCCATGGCCGCGGCCGCCTCCTCCACCGTCCACTCCGGGCCGGCGTAGACCACGTCCCAGGTCAGGTGGGCGGCCGTCCGCTCGACGTCGCAGTCCAGCCCGGCCCCGATGGCCTTGAGCACGTCCCGTTCGGTCATGATGCCGACCCCCTCGGACTCCGGGTCGATCACGACCGCCGACCCGACACCGCGGGCCGACATCATCCGGGCCGCCTGACGGAGCGTGTGCTCCGGGCCGACCACGAGAACCTCGCTGGACATCGCTTCCCGAACCTGCATCACGCATCACCCCTGTGGGACGGTGGCACCCGGTAGGGGACATGGTGCGCCCGGGTGCTGCCCGGCGACAAGACCGGGCGTCGCCGGAACACGCCCCCGCTCGCTACTGTCGTGGCGTGTCCACCGAGCCTCTGCGCTGCGCCGGCGCGCTGATCGTCGACGACGACGGTCGACTCTTCGTCCAGCGACGGTCTCCCCACCGGCGCATCTTTCCCAACTGCTGGGACATCGTCGGCGGCCATCTCGAACCGGGCGAGGACTGGATGGACGCGCTGCGCCGGGAGGTGACCGAGGAGACCGGCTGGACGGTGTCGCACGTGCTCGGCCACGTCGGGGATTACCGCTACGTCGCCGACGACGGCCTGGCCCGCGTCGAGCGCGACTGGCTGGTCCGGGTCGACGGCGACCTTGCCCGGCCGACGCTGGAGGCGGGCAAGCACACCGAGTTCCGGTGGCTCGCCGCCGACGAGCTCGACCTGCTCGACGAGCACCGCGACGTCAACGACGGCCTCATCCGCCGGATCGCGGCCGAAGGCTTCGCCGCCCTGCGTTCGATCGGTCTGTGAACGACACCGTCGAGCTGGCGCCGCACCGGTTCGCCGGCCTGGTCGCCCCGGCGGTGGACCGGGCGTTCGTCGCCGGCATCCTCGCCGGCCGCGACGGCGGCGGTGCCGAGCTGAGCCAGCGGTACGGCGGGCCGGCGGCCACCGGCTTCCTGCTGGAGTTCCGCACCCGCCTCGCGGCGCCGGGCGGGACGGTCGACGAGGCCGGCTTCGCGGCGGTCACCCGCTACCGGGACCCGGTCGAGTGCCGGCGCGCCCTGGACAAGCAGGTGGCGTACGGGATGATCCACCGCAGCCCCGAGGGCGGGCTCACCGCCACCGAGCGGGGGCTGGCCTTCCTCGCCGAGATCTGGCAGGTGCACGCCGAGGTCACCGAGGAACTCTGGGCGGGGCACGAGGACCGGGTGCTGCGGCTGGTGGAGGCGCTCGGCCGGGTGCTCACGTGCGCGCTGGTGCTGGCCGACGAGCAGGGCGCCGAGACCGGGGCGGCGTTCGCCGCGACGGCGCCGCCGTACGAGCCCGACGGCACCCCGCCCGGCGTGCTGCTGCTGAACCGGCTCGGCACGATGCGCTACCACCGGGCCGACGCGCACGCCGCCGCGTGGACCGCCGCCGGGCACGACGCGGCGAGCGCCACCGCCCTGCCGCCCGGCCCGGAGCAGCTCGCCATCGAGCTGGAGACCGACCGGCGGGCCGCCGCCCCGTACGCCGTGCTGAGCGCCGAGGAACGGCTGGGGGTGCTGGCGGACCTGGCGGCGCTGCCCGGCTGACCCGGTTGACCGCAGCGGTGCCGCCGCCCGGGGCTATCCTCCAGCGGTGACCGGGACTCGTACGACGGAGGACGCCTCAATGATCGGGATGGTGCTCGCAGCCGGGGCGGGGCGTCGGCTGCGCCCGTACACCGACACCCTGCCCAAGGCGCTGGTGCCGGTGGACGGCGACACCACCATCCTGGACATCTCGCTGCGCAACCTGGCCGAGGTGGGGCTCACCGACGTGGTGATCGTGGTCGGCTACGCCGCCGATGCGGTCGTCTCCCGCCAACCCGACCTGGAGAAGCGGTACGGCGTCACGATCACCCTCGTGCACAACGACAAGGCCGAGGAGTGGAACAACGCGTACTCGCTCTGGCTGGCCCGCGAGCACTTCTCCCGGGGGGTGCTGCTGGTCAACGGCGACACCGTGCACCCGGTGAGCGTGGAGAAGACCCTGCTGGCCGAGCGCGGCCCGGGCATCCTGCTCGCCGTCGACACCATCAAGCCGCTGGCCGAGGAGGAGATGAAGACCACCTTCGACGCCGCCGGCCAGCTCACCCGGATCACCAAGCTGATGGACCCGGGCGAGGCGTACGGGGAGTACATCGGCGCGACGCTCATCGAGCCGCAGGTGGCCGACGCCCTCGCCGACGCGTTGGAGGCGACGTGGCGGCGTGACCCGAACCTCTACTACGAGGACGGCTACCAGGAGTTCGCCGACCGTGGTGGCGAGGTGCGGGCGGCGCCGATCGGCG
This sequence comes from Micromonospora sp. ZG13, assembly GCF_059359355.1. Lineage (NCBI taxonomy): Bacteria > Bacillati > Actinomycetota > Actinomycetes > Micromonosporales > Micromonosporaceae > Micromonospora > Micromonospora sp. ZG13. The sequence continues at coordinate 705,994 of NZ_JCADBQ010000002.1, read as the reverse complement.
ACGTCTCCTGGGTCGAGGTCGACAACCACGCCGACCTGGCCCGGGCGCGGGAGATCGCGTGCCGCTACTAGCCCGTACGGTCAACACCCCGCTCGTGATCGAGGTCCGGCGGGGCGCGGTGGCCGATCTCGGGCCGCTGCTGGCCGACCGGCGGATCTCGGCCGGCGGGGACGTGGCCGTGGTGGTCGGCCCCGGGCAGGGTGAACGGATCGTCGAGCTGTGCCGGCCGTCGCTCGGCGCGGCCGACGTCTTCACGGTCGTCGGCGGCACCATCGACGCGGCGAACGACCTCGGCGACCGGCTGCGCCGCCGCCACTACGACGCCGTGGTGGGCATCGGCGGCGGCAAGACCATCGACACCGCCAAGTACGCGGCCACCCGCTACGGGATCCCGATGGTGACGGTGGCGACCAGCCTGGCGAACGACGGCATCGCCTCCCCGACCGCCTCGCTCGACCACGAGGGCGGCAAGGGCTCCTACGGGGTGCACATCCCGATCGCGGTCATCGTCGACCTCGACTTCGTGGAGAACGGCCCGGACCGGCAGACCCAGGCCGGCATCGGCGACGCGGTGAGCAACCTGAACGCCTGCGCCGACTGGGAGCTGGCCCACGAGGTACGCGGCGAGCCCATCGACGGGCTCGCGGTGACGCTGGCCAGGACGGGCGCCGAGGCGCTGCTCAACCACCCCGGCAAGATCACCGACGACGGCTTCCTCACCACGCTGGCCGAGGCGCTGATCCTGGGTGGCATCGCCAGCTCGGTGTGCGGGTCGACGCGCCCCGCCAGTGGCGGCGACCACGAGATCTCGCACGCGATCGACCGGCTCCACCCCGGCACCGCCGCGCACGGGGAGCAGGTGGGGCTCGGTGCCCTCTTCTGCACGTTCCTGCGCGGAGACACCGAGCGGTTCGGTCGACTCGCAAGCTGCCTGCACCGGCACGGCCTCGCCACGACGCCGGGCGACCTGGGCCTGACCGACGAGCAGTTCGTCGATGCCGTGCAGTTCGCGCCCCGGACCCGGCCGGACCGCTACACGATCCTCGAACACCTGGCGATGTCGCCTACCGAGACGCGGGAGCGGCTGGCAGACTACGCCGGTGCAATCCGCGACCACCTTGGCTGAGCCCCGTCCCACCGTCGCCGACTTCCACCGGGTCAACCGGGGTGGCGGCCTGTTCAGCGAATCGATCAGCCAGTGGCTGGGCGCGGTCTTCGCGCTCGTCGCCCAGCGCCTCGGGCTGCGCCCGACCGCGCTGACCATCGCCAACCTGGTGCTCGGCCTGGCCACCTCGGTCACCGTGGTCGCGCTCGCCGGCCGGGTCGCCGCCGGCGACGTCCCGGCCTGGGCGGTCGGGCTGCTCGCGCTGGTCGGCTGGCAGGCGGCGTACGCCCTGGACTGCGCCGACGGCCAGCTCGCCCGGGTGACGGGTCAGGGCAGCGCCGCGGGCGCCCGGGTCGACGTGCTCGCCGACGTGGCCGCCCAGATCGCCCTGGTCGCCGCGCTGGCGGCGACGGCGGTGGCGCAGGAGCCGTCGACGCCGAGCTGGCTGGTCGCGATCTTCGCCGGCACCTGGATGGTCAACCTGGTCACGTCCGTGATGCAGGCCGGCCCGAACGCCGCCAGCATGGTCACCTCGACCTCGCTGCCCGTACGCCTCGTGAAGCTGGTCCGCGACTACGGCGCGGTGATCTTCGCCGCCGGCCTGGTGCTGGCCTTCGCCCCCGCCCTGGTCCTCTGGGTGATCGTGGCGTTCACGATCGTCAACGGCGGCTTCCTGCTCGCCAGCATCGCCTTCTCCGCCCGCGCCTCGCTGCGCTGAGGTGTGACGCCGGGGCGGCCCACCCTTCTTCGGTCCCTGTCGAGCTGCCCCGTTTGTGCTACCGATGGAGCGGCATGTCCGGCACACGCCGGGACCACGACTGACCGCACGTTAGATCTTGGTAGGAAAAAGCCCTTGGAGGGGCACTTTCCCACCAAGATCTCCGGGCGTCCCAAGAGCAGAACGGGATTCCAGGAGGGTGGCAAGATTCGGGGAGGGGCGGCGGTCAGATGGTCCGGAACGCCTGGCCCGAGCAATTGGCCCAGATGCCAACCCGGCTTGCCAAAAAGTCCTGCAGACACCGAGATCGCACCTACAGACCGTCCTCGCGGGCGGGTCGGTCAGTGGCGGCGCGTCACGTCGGCGTAGATGTCGATGAGCCGCTTGGTGACCACGTCGGGGTGGAAGGTGCGCTCGTAGCGCAGCCGGGCAGCCTGCGCGATCGCCGCTGCCCCTGCTGCGGCCACCGGCAGGGCGGCGGCCATGGCGGCCGGCTCCGGGGGCACCACCCAGCCCGCCTCGCCCGCCGTCACGCCGGTGGGCAGCGCGACGCGGCCCTCTCCCGGGGCAGCCGTGGCAACGGCGGCCGGGCCGGTGCCGGCGGGCTCGCGCGGGCCGTCCGCGCCGAGCAGGTACGGGATGCCGCCGAGCGCGGTGCCGAGCACCGGGCGGCCGGCGGCGAGCGCCTCGATGATCACGGTGGGCAGCACGTCGTGCCAGGTGGAGGCGGCCACGATGACCGCGCTGGCCTCGATGGCGGCGCGCACCCCGGCCCGGTCCAGCGGCCCGAGATAGGTCACGTCGGCGCGCTCGGCGGCGGCGGCCTCGGCCAGCGGGCGCAGCTCGCCGTCCCCGGCGATGCGCAGCGGGCCGAGCGCGCCGTCCGGGTGCCGCCGCCAGGCGTCCAGCAGTAGGCCCAGCCCCTTCTCCGGAGAGAGCCGGGCCATGTAGAGGAAGCCGTCGCCGAGCGGCGCGGGTGCCCCCGGGTCGGGGATGCCGTTGGGCTTCACCACGATCCGTTCCGCCGGGATGCCGTAGTCGCGCAGGTGGTCGGCGACCGCCGACGTGAGCGCCACGAACCGGTCCACCGAGCGCCAGGTGCCCCGGTGCACGGCCAGCGTGGTCGCCATCAGGGCGCTCTGCGCCCGCGAGCCCCGGTAGCAGCGGTGCACGATCGCCGGCACGCCCAGGGCCCGCCCCCGGCAGTCCTGGCAGATCATCCCGTCGCGGAAGTAGAGCCCCGAGGAGCAGACCTGACGGTAGTTGTGCACCGTCTGCACCACCGGCACGCCGTGCCGGTGCGCGGTCCGCACGATCCAGGGCGAGATCAGGGGGTACGGGTTGTGCAGGTGCAGCACGTCCGGCCGGTGCTCGGCGATGAGCCGGCTCAGGTCCTCCTGCGCGCGGGGCGCCCAGATCGGCGAGATCGGCAGCAGCGCCTTGGCCGACTTCGACATCGACGGGATCTCGTCCGAGCTGCGGATGAACGGCAGCACCTCCACCCCGGCTGCGGTGAGCTGGGCGATCTCCGCGTCGACGATGGTGTTCTCACCGGAGGGCTGAGCCTCCCGGTACCGGTTGTGCGCCACCACGATTCTCACGGGAAAGAAGGCTACCGTTGGCTGGTGCCCGAACTACCGGAGGTTGAGGCGCTCACGGACTACCTGCGTGAGCGCGCGGTGGGGCGGCGCGTCGACCGGTTGGAGGTCGCCGCGATCAGCGCCCTGAAGACGTACGACCCGGCGCCGACCGCCGCCGCCGGGCGGACCGTGACGGACGCGCGCCGGCACGGCAAGTTCCTCGACGTGGTGCTCGACGGCGAGCTGCACCTGGTGGTCCACCTGGCGCGGGCGGGCTGGCTGCACTACCGGGAGGCCTTTCCGTCCGCCGCCCCGCTGCGCCCCGGGAAGGGACCGATCGCGCTGCGGGTACGCCTCGAAGACGGCTCGGGCTTCGACCTGACCGAGGCCGGCACCCAGAAGAGCCTCGCCGTCTACCTGGTCACGGACCCGGCGGCGGTGCCCGGGGTGGCCCGGCTGGGCCCCGACGTCCTCGCCGCGGACGCGGCCACCTTCGCCGAGCGGATGCGCAGCCGCAAGGGCCAGGTCAAGGGCGTGCTCACCGACCAGACGGTGCTGGCCGGGGTCGGCAACGCGTACTCCGACGAGATCCTGCACGCGGCGAAGCTGTCGCCGTTCGCGCTGACCAACCGGCTGACCGACGACCAGCTGGCGACCCTGCACGCGGCGACGCGGGAGGTGCTCGGCGACGCGGTGCGCCGGTCGGTCGGGCAGAAGGCGGCCGAGCTGAAGGGCGAGAAGCGTTCGGGGCTGAAGGTGCACGCCCGCACGGGGCAGCCCTGCCCGGTCTGCGGGGACACCGTCCGCGAGGTCTCGTTCGCCGATTCCAGCCTCCAGTACTGCCCGACCTGCCAGACCGGCGGGAAGCCGCTCGCTGACCGTCGGCTCTCTCGACTTGTACGGTGAGTGACGACACTGCCGACTACGGAACGGAATCGGCCATCCCGCGTCGAAGGTCTGAGTTGCGGCTCTACCGGGCCCGTCATCCATCGGTATAGTGGCTCGGTCCCCGGCTTCTGAAATGGCGCGGAGCCGGCCAGACGCCCGGCGGCACCACACCGGCGCATTGTCCCTCGGGTCAGCGCGCGGGTCGGCGCCCGCGTGGGAGACTGGGACGGTGGGCGACCGGGCCCTCACGGCGAGTGAGCGGCCCGTGTCATGCGGGAGGACATGGGTGAGGTGACGGCAAGCCTCCAGCGCCCGGTAACCAACACAGGCCGGAGCAAACTCGTGCGGCACGTCGACAGCTTCGAGATCCAGCCGCCGGCACCGCCGTCCCACAACGGCGTACCCCGGTCCGCGTGGGCTCGGGCCCGCCGCCGCGTGTCCCGCTGGCACCGGCCCTACATCACCCTCCTGCTGCTGCTCGACTTCGCAGCCGCCGCGGTGGCCAGCCTGATCGCGATCGAGACGTTCGACCAGTCGCGCGCGGGCTTCTACAACGCCGAGCAGGACCCCACGTGGTTCCACACGGTGGCGTTCGTGCTCCTGCCGCTCGGCTGGATCGTCAGTCTCTGGGCCAACCGGGCGTACGACCGGCGCTACCTCGGCCTGGGCCCGGACGAGTACAAGCGGGTGATCCGGGCCGGCGTCGCCGTCGCCGCGACGGTGTCGTTCCTCGCCTTCGCCACCAAGACCGACCTGTCCCGCTACACGGTCGGCACCGCCCTGCTCGCGGCGCTGCTGCTGATCCTGCTCAACCGGATCCTCTGCCGCTTCGTGCTGCACGTGGTCCGGCGCAACATCAGCCAGGCCGGCCACCGGATGGTGCTGATCGGCACCCTGCCGGAGTGCCTGGAGGTCTACACGGCGGTCACCCGCAACCCGGCCGCCGGGCTGATGCCGGTCGCCATCCACATCACCGACGGCTACGCGGCGGCCAAGGGCATCGAGACCCCCGTCCCGGTGTACGCGGGCCGCGACGTCCTCGCCCTGGTGCGGGAGGTCGGCGGCGACACGATCGCGGTCTGCGGTTCGGCGAGTTCGGAGCCGGGCGAGCTGCGCCGGCTGGCCTGGCAACTGGAGGGCTCCGGCGTCGACCTGGTCGTCGCCCCGCAGCTCACCGACATCGCCGGCCCCCGGGTGCACATCCGCCCGATCGAGGGCCTGCCGCTGCTGCACGTCGAGGAGCCGACCCTCTCCGGACCGGCGCTGCTGGCCAAGAACCTGATGGACCGGGTGGCCGCGGGGCTCGGCCTGCTGCTGCTGGCCCCGGTCTTCCTGGCCATCGCGGTCGCGATCCGGCTCTCCGACCCCGGTCCGGTCTTCTTCCGCCAGCCCCGGGTGGGCCACGAGGGCCGCACCTTCCGGGTCTGGAAGTTCCGCACCATGTACGTGGACGCGGAGGACCGGCTGGCCAGCCTCGTCGACCGCAACGAGACCGACGGCATGCTGTTCAAGATGAAGCAGGATCCCCGGGTCTTCCCGGTGGGCCGCTTCCTGCGGGCCTCGTCGCTGGACGAGCTGCCGCAGCTGATCAACGTGCTGAAGGGCGAGATGTCGCTGGTCGGGCCGCGCCCGCTGCCCGCCGACGACGGTGACTTCCTCGGCGACGTACGCCGCCGGCTGCTGGTGCGGCCGGGCATGACCGGGCTGTGGCAGGTCTCCGGCCGCTCCGACCTGTCCTGGGACGAGGCGGTCCGGCTCGACCTCTACTACGTCGACAACTGGTCGCTGGCGTACGACCTGAGCATCCTGTGGCGCACGGTCGGGGTGGTGCTCGCCCGCAAGGGCGCGTACTGACCCTTGGCGTACGGGCCGGCAGGGGCCAGGATCGCTGCGTGGGTGGCAACCTCTCGGGCGTCCTCGGCGTCGTCTCGCTGCTCGCCGCGCTGGGGGCGGCCCTGTTCGCGGTGCTCCGACTGCGCGCGCGGCGGGGCATCGCCACGGCCACCCAGCGGGCCACGTACGAGGTGCTGCACACCGCCGGGCTGGCCGCCGAGCCGCTGCGCGCGGGCCTGAGCGCCGCGAACGCGGCGAAGGCCGTACGCCATCTGCGGGCGCTCGTGGGGGCGGCCGGGCTGGCGCTGACGGACCGGGAGAGCCTGCTCGCCCTCGACGGGCGGGGCGGGCACCACGACGCGCAACTGGTCGCGGCGGCCCGGCGGGCGGTGGCGACGGGGCGCTCGACCGTCCTCGGCGAGCCGGAGCTGCGTTGCGACCGGGTGGACTGCCCGCTACGCGGCGCGGTCGTGGCCCCGCTGACCGGCGCGGACGGGCGTCGGGTCGGGGCACTGGTCGCGGTCGCCGACGGTCAGCCGGAGCCGGGCCTGGTGCAGGCCACCCTGGAGACCGCGCACTGGGCGGGCAACCAGCTCGCCCTGGCGGAGCTGGACTCGTCGCGGGAGCGGCTGGCCCGCGCCGAGGTACGCGCCCTGCGCGCCCAGATCAGCCCGCACTTCATCTACAACGCGCTGACCGCGATCGGTTCGTTCGTCCGCACCGACCCGGACCGGGCCCGGGAGCTGATCCTGGAGTTCGCCGAGTTCACCCGGTACTCGTTCCGGGCGCACGGCGAGTTCACCACGCTGGCCGAGGAGCTGCGCTCGATCGACCGCTACCTGACCATCGAGCGGGCCCGCTTCGGCGACCGGCTCCAGGTGCGGCTCCAGATCGCCCCCGAGGTGCTGCCCGTGACGCTGCCCTTCCTCTGCCTGCAACCGCTGGTGGAGAACGCCGTCCGGCACGGGTTGTCCCGCAAGCCGGGCACGGGCATGGTGAGCATCGAGGCCCGGGACGCGGGCACCGAGTGCCACATCACCGTGGAGGACGACGGAGTGGGGATGGATCCGAGCACGCTGACCGCCGGCATCGCCGAGCTGGCCGGCGCCGCCGGGGGCCCGGGCGACGCCGCGCTGGCCGGCGTCGGAGACGACGCGGGCCAGCACGTCGGGCTCTCCAACGTCGACGAGCGGCTCCGGTCGGTCTTCGGCGACGGCTTCGGCCTGGTCGTCGAGACGGGCCTCGGCTCGGGTACGAAGGTGAGCATGCGGGTGCCGAAGTTCCACCCCGGCGTACGGGCCGGCTCGTGACCGAGCGGACCGCGGAGGTGGGCGCGGCCGGGTTCCTGCGGGTGCTGGCGGTCGACGACGAGCCGCCGGCGCTGGACGAGTTGGCGTACCACCTGCGGGCCGATCCCCGGGTGGCCCGGCTGCACACGGCGGGCGACGCGACGGAGGCGCTGCGGGTGCTGCGCGACGGCGACGTGGACGTGGTCTTCCTCGACATCCGGATGCCCGGGCTGGACGGCATGGAGCTGGCCCGGGTGCTGCGGCGCTTCGCCCGGCCACCGGCGATCGTCTTCGTCACCGCGTACGACGACGGGGCGGTGGACGCGTTCGACCTGGGCGCCACCGACTACGTCCGCAAGCCCGTACGCGCCGAACGGCTCGCCGAGTCGCTGCGCCGGGTGATCGGCGCGCGGGTGGTGCCGTCGCACCCGGCGGCGCTGGCCCGGGCGGAGGAGGATCCCACCATCCCCATCGAGCTGGCGGGCACCACGCGGATGCTGCCCCGCTCGGCGGTGCGGTGGGTGGAGGCGCAGGGCGACTACGCGCGCCTGCACACCGCCGACGGCTCGCACCTGGTGCGGGTGTCCCTGGCGACGCTCGCGGAGCGCTGGGCGGATGCCGGGTTCGTCCGGATCCACCGCTCGTACCTGGTGCAGCTCAAGCTGATCGCGGAGCTGCGGCTGGTCAACTCCGGTTACGTCGTGGTGATCGACTCGGCAGAGCTGCCGGTCAGCCGCCGGCACACCCGCGAGCTGAAGGACAAGCTGGTCCGCGCGGCGAAGCAGGACTGGAACCGCTGACCCAGATCTTCCTCGCGGGCCGGGAATAGGCACGCGTGGTCGTACGCTGTACGGTACTCCGTACGACAAATGGAGGCCGCCTTGTTCGACGCCGCGACCGAATTCGACCGCCAGCTCGACCGGCTGGTGGAGCTGGGCTATCCGGCCCTCGCCGAGCTGACCGAGGACGCCTTCCGTGACCTGGTCGCGCCGCTGCGCGCGGCGGCCGTCACCGGATCGGCCGGCCTGCCCGCCCCGACCGAGGGGCGGGTGCCCCTCCTCCTGGTGATCACCCGCGACCTGGTGCCGGTGGAGGAGCGCGTCGCGCTGACCACCCTGGCCGGCAAGCGGAAGCCGGGCATCATCGACCGGCACTACGCCGAGGGCGACCTGCCGAAGTTCGACCCGATCAAGGAGCTGGAGGTTCCGGCCGGTCCGGCGTACCTGCTCTTCGACGTCGACCGGGGCGAGGAGACGCTGAACCTGGCCCCCGCCGCCGCCATGGAGGTGATCACCGGCCAGGACCGGCTGCCGCTCACCATCGACGAGGGGCTCGCCTTCGTCACCCTGCACCCGGAGGCGCTGGCGAAGAACAAGTGCTTCTCGCTGGTCGGCTCCCGCTGCGGCGACAAGCGGGTGCCGGCGCTCTGGATCAGCCGGAACGCGCCGAAGCTCGGCTGGTGCTGGTACGGCAACCCGCACACCTGGCTCGGCTCCGCCTCCGCCCGCCCGGAGCGCGTCGGGCTGGAGCACGTCGGCGCGCAGTAGGTGCTGCGGCGGGGTGACCGGTCACCGGTCACCCCGCTGCGGTTCCACAGGGTTATCCACAGGGGTGACCCGTTCTCCACAGGTTGTCCACAGGCCCCGGTGGGGTGGATCCGGCCGGTCCCGCCCCACCGGCGCGACGCCTACCCAGGGCCCTTGACAATCACGGCGATCGGGCGAGACTGCCGGGGTGGCCGCTGCCGACGATCCCGTCCCGACGCCCCGGTCGAGCCGGTCCGGGACGCCGGAGCACGCGGGCCGGCCCGGGGCGCCGGGGCAGCCCACGCCACCCCAGCCCAGGGCGCGGATCGTGCTGGCCGAGGTGTCCCGCCGGGAGGACCGCGCGGAACGTACCCGCGCCGAGCTGGCCGAGCAGACCCGCGTCGGCGACGCCCTCGTCCGGGGGCTGGTCCGGGCCCAGTTCGCGCTGGCCCTGCGGCTCTCCCTGGTGGTGGCGATCGGGCTCGGCGGGCTGCCGTGGCTCTTCGCCGTCGCCCCCGCCGTCGGCCGGGTGACCGTGCTCGGCGTCCACCTGCCCTGGCTGCTGCTCGGGGTGGTGTCGTTCCCGTTCCTGATCGCCGTCGGGTGGGCGTACGTGCGGCTGGCCGAACGTAACGAGCAGGACTTCACCGACCTGGTCCAGCGGCCGGAGCGCTGAGGGTGGGCAACGGCTTCGTCGTACCGGCGATCGTGGCGGTCACCCTGGTCACCGTCGGCATCGGCTTCTACGGGCTGCGGCTGGCGCGTACCACCTCCGACTTCCTGGTCGCCTCGCGGGTGATCAGCCCGACCTGGAACGCCGCCGCGATCGGCGGGGAGTACCTGTCGGCGGCGAGCTTCCTGGGGGTCGCGGGGCTGATCCTCAAGTACGGCGTCGACGTGCTCTGGTATCCCGTCGGCTTCGCCGCCGGCTACCTGGCCCTGCTGCTCTTCGTGGCCGCGCCGCTGCGCCGCTCCGGCGCGTTCACCCTGCCGGACTTCTGCGAGCTGCGGCTCGGGTCGCGTCGGCTGCGCGTCCTGGCCACCGTCTTCGTGATCTTCATCGGCTGGCTCTACCTGGTGCCGCAGCTCCAGGGGGCGGGGCTGACGCTGGCCACGGTGACCGGCTCCCCGTACCCGTTGGGGGCCCTGCTGGTGGCCGTGGTGGTCACCGCGAACGTCGCGCTCGGCGGCATGCGCGCGATCACCTTCGTCCAGGCCTTCCAGTACTGGCTGAAGCTGACCGCGCTGGCCGTACCGGCGGTCTTCCTGGCGTTGCAGTGGCAGGCCGACGCCCGCCCGGCGGTGACCCCACCCGACGGGCCGACGTTCCGGACCGCGACCACCGTCGTGGTCGAGCACCGCGCGACCCTCACCCTGCCCGACGGCCGGACCCAGGAGGTACGCCCCGGCGACGAGCTCTCCTTCGCCGCCGGCGACCCGGTGCCGGAGGTCTCCGGGGTGGCCACGGACGCCGCCGACTGGCTGCTGCCCAGCACCGCCGGGGACGACGACCGGGGCCTGTTCGCCACCTACTCGCTGATCCTGGCCACGTTCCTCGGCACCATGGGACTGCCGCACGTGCTGGTGCGCTTCTACACCAACCCCGACGGCGCCGCCGCGCGCCGCACCACGCTGGTGGTGCTCGCCCTCGTCGGGGCGTTCTACCTGCTGCCCACCATCTACGGGGTGCTCGGCCGGATCTACACCCCGCAACTGCTGGTGACCGGGCAGACCGACGCGGTGGTGGTGCTGCTGCCCGGCGCCGCGCTCGGCGACGGCACCACCGGCCGGCTGCTCGCCGCGCTGGTCGCGGCCGGCGCGTTCGCGGCCTTCCTCTCCACCTCGTCGGGGCTGCTCACCAGCGTCGCGGGCGTCATCTCCACGGACGTGCTGGGGCGGGGCTCGGTACGCGGTTTCCGCCTCGCCACGGTGATCGCCGGGGCCGTGCCGGCGGTCCTCGCGCTCAACCTCGCCGACCTGGACGTGTCGCAGGTGGTCGGGCTGGCCTTCGCGGTCGCCGCCTCCAGCTTCTGCCCCCTGCTGGTGCTCGGCATCTGGTGGAGGGGCCTGACCGACCTCGGCGCCGCCGCCGGGATCCTGGTCGGTGGCGGCGCCGCGGTCGCGGCGGTGCTGGTCACGGTGCTCGGTCCGCCGCTGTCCGGCTGGCCCGCGACGCTCACCGCGCAGCCGGCCGCCTGGACGGTGCCGCTCGCCTTCACCGTGATGGTGGCGGTCTCGGTGGTGACCCGCCGCCGGGCGCCGGCCGACGTCGGCGCCACCATGCTCCGCCTGCACGCCCCGGAGGCGCTGCGGCTGTAGCGCGCCGGCCGGACCCGGGTACGACTCGGGGATGACCAGGGATCATCCTGCGGCCGGAGCGCCGGCTGGTCCGGGCCGGATACGGTCGACGCATGACTGCTGAGCACCCGGCGCTCTCCCTGCGTGGCCTGGCGAAACAGTTCGACGGCAAGGTCGCGGTGGCCGGTGTCGACCTCGACGTGCCGGCCGGTTCCTTCTACGGCCTGCTCGGCCCGAACGGCGCGGGGAAGACCACCACCCTGTCGATGGCGGTCGGGCTGCTCCGGCCGGACGCCGGTGGCGCGTGGGTGCTCGGGCACGACGTCTGGGCCGACCCGGTACGGGCGAAGCAGCTGCTCGGCGTGATGCCCGACGGCGTACGGCTCTTCGACCGGCTCAGCGGCGCGGAGCTGCTCGCGTACCACGGCCTGCTGCGGGGGATGGACCCGGCGGTGGTCGACCAGCGCGCCGCGGAGCTGCTGGACGTGCTCGCGCTCGGCGACGCCGGCCGGACCCTGGTGGTCGACTACTCGGCGGGCATGAAGAAGAAGATCGGCCTGGCCTGCGCGCTGCTGCACGGGCCCCGGCTGCTGGTGCTGGACGAGCCCTTCGAGGCGGTCGATCCGGTCTCGGCCGCGCTGATCCGCGACATCCTGCACCGCTACGTGACCGGGGGCGGCACGGTCGTCTTCTCCAGCCACGTGATGGAGGTCGTCGAGCGGCTCTGCTCACACGTGGCGATCCTCGCGGCGGGCACCATCAAGCGGGTCGGCCCCATTGCCGAGGTGCGCGGCGGCCGCTCGCTGGAGGAGGTCTTCGTCGAGGTGGTCGGCGGCCGCACGGCGACCGGCGAGGAGTTGGCGTGGCTGTCGCAGTGAGTGGGCCGACCGTCTCCGCCGCGCCCGTCCGGCCGGTCTCGGCTCGGCACTTCGTCCGGCTCAAGCTGCGGGTGATGGGCAACAACTTCCGGGGGCAGGCCTGGCGGGTGGCGCTCTTCGTGGGCGGCGCGGTGCTCGGGCTCTGGTTCGCCGGCACCGGCTTCTTCCTCTTCGCCGCGCCCGGCCTGGCCGGCGAGAGCCGCTACGCGCTCATGGTGGCCGCCTTCGGCGGTGGCCTGACGGTGCTCGGCTGGCTGCTGCTGCCGCTGGTCTTCTTCGGGGTGGACGAGACGCTGGACCCGGCGAGGTTCGCGCTGCTGCCGCTGTCCCGCCGTACGCTCGTCACCGGGCTCTTCGCCGCCGCCTTCGTCAGTGTCCCCACGATCGCGGTGCTGCTGGCCCTGTGCGGCCTGGTGGTCACCGCCGGATCGCTGGGCGGCTGGTCGGCCGCCGCGGTCGCCCTCGTCGGGGTGGTCGCCGGGCTGCTGCTCTGCGTGGCGGCGGCACGGGCCGTGACCAGCGCCTTCGCCACCGCCCTGCGGTCCCGCCGGGTCCGTGACCTGGCCGCCGTGCTGCTCGCCGTGCTCGCGGCGCTGATCGGGCCGTTGCAGCTCCTGGGCGTCGCCGCCCTCGGCGACGCCGACTGGGACCGGCTCGACGGGGTGGCCGAGGTGGTCGGCTGGACCCCGTTCGGGGCGCCCTGGACGGCCGGCATCGACATGGCCGAGGGCCGCCTCTGGGCCGCGCCGGTGAAGCTGCTGATCACGGCGGCGACGATCGTCGCGCTGCTGGCCTGGTGGTCCCGCTCCCTGGAGTCCGCCATGGTGGGTGCCGCCAGTGCCGGGCCGGTCCGCGCCCAGCGCGGTACGACCGGCGGGGCGGTCGCACAACTCTTCCCGAAGGCGGTCGGCTGGGCCCGGCGGGACCGGTTCGGCGCCCTCGTCGCCCGGGAGGCCCGCTACTGGTGGCGGGACGCCCGACGCCGGGCCAACCTGATCACCGTCGCGGTCGTCGGTCTCTTCGTACCGGTCATGGTCAACCTGGGCGGCTCGGGCTTCACCGTCGACAGCGCCGAGGGGTTCAACGCCAGTCTCGACCCGTCCCCGCTGCTGTCGAGCGTGTCGATGCTCTTCGTCGGGCTGCTCGCCGCCGTCACCGTGGCCAACCAGTTCGGTTTCGACGGCAGCGCGTACGCGGCGAACGTGGTCGCGGGCGTCTCCGGCCAGCAGGAACTGCGCGCCCGGATGGCCGCGTTCTCGCTCTACGTCCTGCCGATGCTGGTGGTGATCTCCGTGGTCGTCGCGGTGGTCCTCGGCGAGCCCGGCTGGATCGGGTTGATGGCGGGCACCCTGTTCGCCACGTACGGCGCGGGGCTGGCGGTGAACTGCTTCGTCTCGGTGCTGGGGGCGTACTCGCTGCCGGAGACGAGCAACCCGTTCGCGTTGAACACCGGTGCCGGGATCGCGAAGAGCTTCCTCACCCTGCTGGCGATGCTCGCCACGGCGGTGGCGGCGGTGCCGATGGTGGTGGCCGCCGGGCTGCTCGGCGACGTCTGGCTCTGGCTGGCCCTGCCGCTCGGGGCCGCGTACGGCCTGGGTGCGGCGCTGCTCGGCGCGTACCTGGCGGGCGACGTGCTGGACCGACGGATGCCGGAACTGCTCGCCACGGTGACGCCCAGGCGCTGACGGCGGGCCGGGCACGGAAGGCGGGCCAGCGCACTCCGGACGCGGTGGTTGCCGGTCGGCGGCACAATGGCCTGATGCCCGTCGTCGAAGCGGTGGTCACCGTGCCGGTCCCGCCCGAGCTGGCCTTCGCGGTCTCCCAGACCACGGCGCCGGTGCGCTACCGGTGGGACCCGTTCGTCCGCGAGCAGCACTTCACCGACGGGGCGACCCGGCCCGGCAAGGGCGTGCGCACCTTCACCCGGTCCCGGCACGGCCTGGCGATGGTCAGCGAGTACGTCTCCTGGGCGCCGCCCAGCCACGTCGGCATGAAGATGGTGCGCGGGCCGTGGTTCTTCGAGATGTTCGCCGGTGGCTGGCGGTTCGCGCCCGCCCCGGAGCCCGGCTCCACCGTCGCCACCTGGCGGTACAGCTTCCGCTGCCGGCCCGCGTTCCTGCGCCCGGTCGCGGAGCGCATCGGGTCCTGGCTGCTCGGCCGCGACATCCGCCGCCGGATCGCCGGATACGCCGCCGGCTGCGCGGACGCGGAGGTGCTGGCCGCCGCCCGCCGGTCACTGACCGCCGACGACTGACCCCTTCAGCGGTCGAGATCTTGGAAGGGAACGACCCCTGGAGGGGCGCAGGACGTCCAGGATCTCCACCAACTGTCCCGGGGGTCGGTGCCGCCGGTAGGGGCGGCGTGCACTCGGCAGGAGCCACATCCGGGCCCGTCGGGGCGGGGCAGGCCGCACAATGTTTCACGTGAATCATGAGCCGGGTGCCGAGATCCACCACACCGACCCCTTCGCCGTGCCCGCTGGCCAGCGCTCGCCCGTACGCCGGCTGCGGGGTCGGCTGGCGTCGCCGGTGACGCTCTGGACGGCGCCGGAGCCGGCGGGCCTGACGGTCTCCTCCACGCTGGTCGCGGAGGGTGAGCCGGACCGGCTGCTCGGCCTGGTCGACCCGGAGTCCGACCTGTGGGCGGCGGTCGAGTCCGCCAGCCGCTTCGCGGTGACCCCGCTCGGCCCGGCGCACCGGCAGCTCGCCGACCGGTTCGCGGGCCTCTTCCCGTCCCCCGGCGGCCTGTTCGCCACCGGCGCGTGGACCGACAGCCCCTACGGTCCGGTGCCGGCCGACGCCGGCGGCTGGGCGGGGTGCCGGCTCGACTCCGCCCGCGAGTACGGCTGGGGCCTGCTGGTGGAGGCCACCATCGAGGCCGTCGAGCTGACCGGGGAGACGGACCCGCTGCTGCACTACCGGGGCCGCTACCGCGAGCTGACCTGACGACGGCGGCTCCGGACCCGGCCTGACGTCGGCACCGCAGCCCGGCGGCCGGGCGACCGCTCGGCGGGTCGGCACCGCGCCCACTACCGGTGAACGGAGTGAGCTGGGTCACTCGGCGCAGCCACCGTGCCGTTCGGCGCAGCCGCCGACCGACGTCGATCTCGCCCTTCCCCGGCGGGGAGCGCGCTTTCTACCGTGCGCGAAACTCCCCACGCCTGTGAAGGTGGTGATCCACAAATGTCCACGGACACACCCGCGTCCACGCCGTCGGCCTCGGCCGCGGAGCGGTACCTGGCCGTACAGCGGTCGGACGAGTTCGCCGGGTTGCGACGCACGCTGCGCGGCTTCATCTTCCCCATGACCGTCGCGTTCTTCCTGTGGTACGCGCTCTACGTGATCCTGTCCGCGTACGCGCGGGACTTCATGGGCACGAAGCTCTTCGGCAGCAACATCAACGTCGCCCTCGTCTTCGGTCTGCTCCAGTTCGTCTCCACCTTCCTCATCGCCTGGCTCTACTCCCGGTTCGCCGGTCGGAGGATCGACCCGGTCGCCGACCGGATCCGCGCCGAGATGGGGGAGGTGGACCATGAACGCGGTCCTCGCGGCTGAGGCGGGCAGCACCACCGCCCGCAACCTCACCATCGCGCTGTTCCTGGTCTTCGTGGCGGTGACCCTGGTCATCACCATCTGGGCCAGCCGGCAGACCAAGACGGCCACCGACTTCTACGCCGGCGGGCGCTCCTTCTCCGGCTTCCAGAACGGCATGGCCATCGGCGGTGACTACATGTCGGCCGCGTCGTTCCTCGGCATCGCCGGCATGATCGCCCTGTACGGCTACGACGGCTTCCTCTACTCCATCGGCTTCCTGGTCGCCTGGCTGGTCGCGCTGCTGCTCGTCGCCGAACTGCTGCGCAACTCCGGCCGCTACACGATGGCCGACGTGCTGGCCTTCCGGATGCGCCAGCGCCCGGTGCGGACCGCCGCGGCCGTCTCCACCATCACGGTGTCGATCTTCTATCTGCTGGCGCAGATGGTCGGCGCGGGCGCGCTGGTCGCGCTGCTGCTCGGCATCAAGCCGGGCACCACGTTCCTCGGCATGGACGCCGACACCGCGAAGGTCGCCACCATCATCCTGGTCGGCGCTCTGATGATCATCTACGTCACCGTGGGCGGCATGAAGGGCACCACGTACGTGCAGATCGTCAAGGCGTTCCTGCTCATGGGTGGCGCCCTCGTGATGACCCTGCTGGTGCTGGCGCACTACAAGTTCAACCTTTCCACCCTGCTCGGCGACGCGGCGGCGGCATCAGGCAAGGGAGAGAACTTCCTCAAGCCGGGCGGGCGGTACGGCGTGGAAGTGGCCGGCAACGCGATGCAGACCTTCTACAACAAGATGGACCTGTTGTCGCTCGGTATCGCGCTGGTTCTCGGCACCGCCGGGCTGCCGCACATCCTGATCCGCTTCTACACCGTGCCGACGGCGAAGGCGGCCCGCAAGAGCGTGCTCTGGGCGATCGGCATCATCGGCACCTTCTACCTGCTCACCCTGGCCCTCGGTTTCGGCGCGGCGGCCCTGGTCGGCAGCGAGGCGATCATCGCGCAGGACAAGGCCGGCAACACGGCCGCGCCGCAGCTCGCCGAGGCGCTCGGCATCGACTTCCTCGGCGGCGACCTGGGCGGTGCCACCCTGCTCGCCATCATCGCTGCGGTCGCCTTCGCCACGATCCTGGCGGTGGTGGCCGGCCTGACCCTGGCCTCCTCGTCCAGCCTGGCGCACGACTTCTACGCCAACGTGATCAAGGACGGGACGGCGTCCGAGCGGCAGGAGGTCAAGGTCGCCCGGGTCTCCGCCCTGGTGATCGGCGCGATCTCGATCGTGCTGTCGATCTACGCGCAGAACCTGAACGTGGCCTTCCTGGTGGCGCTGGCCTTCGCGGTGGCCGCCTCGGGCAACCTGCCGGCGATCCTCTACAGCCTGTTCTGGCGGCGGTTCAACACCTCGGGCGCGGTGTGGGCCATCTACGGCGGCCTGCTCTCCGCCGTCCTGCTGGTGTTCTTCTCGCCGGTGGTCTCCGGGGCGCCCACCTCGATGTTCCCCGAGCAGGACTGGCAGTGGTTCCCGCTGTCCAACCCGGGCATCCTGTCCATCCCCTTCGGCTTCCTGTGCGGCTGGATCGGCACCGTGATCTCGAAGGAGCACGACGAGGAGAAGTACGCGGAGCTGGAGGTGCGCGCCGTGACCGGCGCCGGCGCCCACTGACGGCCGGCAGCAGTGCGGAAGGGGCCCTCGGTGACGGGGGTCCCTTCCTTGCGCCGGGCGGACCTGGGCACTCGGTAGGCTGACCGGCATGAACGCTGTCGCCCGTTTCGGACCCGGTCACCGCATCCTCGTCACGGGCGGCGCCGGCTTCGTACCGTCGCACCTGGTGGACGCCCTGATCGCTCGCGGCTGCACCGTGGTCGCGCTCGACAACTTCATCACCGGGTCGAAGGAGAACGTCGCCCACCTGCTGGACGAGCCGAACTTCACCCTGGTCGAGGCCGACATCTCCGACGGTCTGCCGACCCACCACCCGGCGATGGCCGAGCGGTTCGACGCCATCCTGCACATGGCCTCGCCGGCGAGCCCGACCGACTTCGAGAAGCTGCCGGTGGAGATCCTCCGCGTCGGCTCGGTGGCCACCCTGCACCTGCTGGACCGCGCGGTCGCCGACGGCGCCCGCTTCCTGATGGCCTCCACCTCCGAGGCGTACGGGGACCCGAAGGAGCACCCGCAGCGCGAGTCGTACTGGGGCAACGTCAACCCGATCGGCGTCCGCAGCGTCTACGACGAGGCGAAGCGCTTCTCCGAGGCGGCCACCATGGCCTACCACCGCAGCCGTGGGCTGGACACGGCCATCGTCCGGATCTTCAACACGTACGGCCCGCGGATGCGCCCGGACGACGGCCGGGCCATCCCGACCTTCATCTCCCAGGCGCTGCGCGGCGAGCCGATCACCGTGCACGGCACCGGCAACCAGACCCGGTCGATCTGCTACGTGTCCGACCTGGTGCACGGCATCCTGCTGCTGCTCGACTCCCGCGAGACGGGGCCGATCAACTGCGGCACCGAGCACGAGATGAGCATGCGGCAGCTGGCCGAGACGATCGTGTCGCTCACCGGTAGCAGCTCCGAGGTGACCTACATCACCCGCAGCGCCGACGACCCGGAGATGCGCCGCCCGGACCTGACCCTCGCCCGCGAGCTGCTCGGATACGAGCCGACCGTGGCGCCCGAGGACGGCCTGCGCCGCACCATCGAGTACTTCCGCGAGCGGATCGCGTAGCGAGCGCGCCCCGCCGCCGGCGCACACGTCGGCGGCGCTACGGGGCGACAGTGGCCGCGCGTACGTACCCTGAGTTACATGTCAGCGACCATGCCCGCCGGAGTTCCACTCCCGCACCTGCACCGCAGCGCCGGGCGCGCCTCGGTGCCCGGCTCCGGCCGGGACGCCGGCCGCGCCCGGCCCGCCGAGGCCCGCTGGTCCCCGTCCCCGGACGAGCCGCGCGCCGGCGGCCCGGGCGGTCCCGCCGGCCCCGGCGGGCCTGGTGGGGGGACGACCGGTCCGGGCGGGCCGGAGCGGCCGGGCAGGCGGGGCGTACGCCCGCGCTGGGGCCGCATCGCCCTGGTGGCCGGCGTGGCCGTGCTGGTGCTCGCGCTGCTCGGTGGGGCGGGCGCCTGGTTCTACGCCCGCGGCCTCAACGACGATTTGGCCCGCACCGATCCGTTCTCGGAGATCACCGGGGGCCGCCCGGCCAAGGCGGTGGACGGCGCGCTGAACATCCTGCTGGTCGGCAGCGACTCCCGGGACCCGGACGCCCCGGTGGACAAGTCCAGCAAGTGGCGGGCCGACACGATCATCGTGATGCACATCCCGTCGGACCACCAGAAGGCCTACCTGGTCTCCATCCCCCGCGACCTCTACGTGCCGATCCCGGAGAGTGCCAACGCGGACTGCGGCTCCGGGCAGCGGGGGAAGATCAACGGGGCCTTCGCCTTCGGCGGGCTGCCGTTGGCCGTCCGGACGGTCGAGTGCTTCACGGACGTCCGGCTCGACCACGTGATGGCGATCGACTTCGCCGGCTTCAAGCAGGTCACCGACGCGCTCGGCGGTGTCGACCTCAAGGTCGAGCGGACCATCACCTCGATCCACAAGCCGTACCGGACGTTCACCAAGGGCACCAACCACATGGACGGCGCCGAGGCGCTGGACTGGATCCGGCAGCGCAAGCAGTTCCCGGACGGCGACTTCGCCCGGATGCGCCACCAGCAGGAGTTCCTCCGCGCCCTGATGGACAAGGCGGCGAGCACGGGCACGCTGACCAACCCGAAGAAGCTGAACGACTTCCTCAAGTCGGTGACCGCCGCGGTCACCGTCGACCAGGGTTTCTCGCTGGTCGACATGGGGGTGCAGTTCCGCAACCTGCGCGGCGAGAACCTCACCTTCGTGACCAGTCCGCACGTCGGCAGCCAGACCATCAACGGCGAGTCGGTGGTGGTGTCGGACAGGGAGAAGGCGCTGACCATGTACAAGGCCATGTCGGCCGACACCATGACGGCCTGGGTCGAGGCCAACCAGAAGAAGGACGGCACCGGAAACTGAGCAGTGCCGCCGGCCGGCCCTCCCTCGTGATCGACGGACGTCATCACGATTCGGAGGGCCGGCCGGCCGCTTCCTGTGAGCCAACCGCCGACCAGCCGTATCGATCTGTCCGTTCGGTCAGTTCTCCTGGATGACGGCCGTACGAACGGTATTTGACGGTCGGACGACCTCGCCAGGACGGGAAAGCGTCCGTAAAGTGATCCCGCCCCCTGACAACGCGAGCTGGAGCACGCATGCCGGTTCAGACCAGCCGTCGCCCTCCGGCGCTGGAGTCCCCCCGCGGCCCGATCCGGGCCTCCACGAGCATCCCGAAGCAGCCCGTCAAGGGCGGCAAGCCCGGTGGCGGGTCCGCGAGGAAGCGGTCTCGCCGCAAGGACCCGCTCTGGGCCCGACTCACCCTGATCTTCGGCGCCGTGCTGATGGTCGCCAGCGGCGCGGCCATCGTCGGCAGCAAGGCGCTGATCAGCAGCGCCACCGGCAACATCGCCCAGCGCAACCTGCTCGGTGACGCGGGCAAGACCGACGCCGAGGGTGGCGCCAGCCTGGACGGCCCGATCGACATGCTGCTGCTCGGCGTGGACGCCCGGGAGCGGTGGGCCGCCGACGACGTACGGGCGGACAGCATCATCGTGCTGCACATCCCGGCGACGCACGACCAGGCGTACCTGATCTCGATCCCCCGGGACACCGAGGCGCAGATCCCGGCGTTCAAGAAGAGCGGCTACTCGGGCGGCACCGACAAGATCAACGCGGCGTTCCAGGCCGGCGCCCGCAACGGCGGCGGCTGGGAGGGCGGCGCCCAGCTGATGGCGCAGACGATCAAGAAGATGACCGGGATCAGCTTCGACGGCGCGGCGATCATCAACTTCGGCGGATTCAAGAACGTCATCGAGGCCCTCGGCACCGTGCGCATCTGCGTCAAGCAGGAGGTCGAGTCGATCCACATGTCGTACGTGGACGGCAAGCCGATGTGGAACGCCGACGCGAAGAAGACCGGCAAGCCGCGGACGCCCGTGGTGCACAAGAAGGGCTGCCGCGAGATGGAGGGCTGGGCGGCGCTGGACTACTCCCGGCAGCGCAAGAGCCTCAAGAACGGCGACTACGACCGGCAGCAGAACCAGCAGCAACTGATCAAGGCGATGGCGAAGAAGGCCACCCAGGACGGGACGCTGACCAACCCGATCAAGCTGAACAAGCTGATGGACGCGGCCGGCAAGGCGTTCATCCTGGACACCGGCGGCGTGCCGGTCGCCGACTTCGTCTTCACCATGCGCGGGGTGACCGGCAACGACCTGGTGATGCTGAAGACCAACGGCGGCACCTTCCACAGCGACGGCACCCGCGAGACGCTCAGCGCGCAGACGCTGGACATGTTCCGCGCGGCGAAGCAGGACAAGCTGGCCGAGTTCGTCTTCGCCAACCCCGAGGTGGTCTCCAACCGCGAGTAGCGGGGCCCGCCCGCCGGGTGTCCGCCCGGGCCGCGCAATGTCGGCGAAGCGGCCCGCGCGCCCTGGTCGACTCGTAGCCTGACGTGAGAAGGGTTCACGTACGGGTCGCGGGGAGGCGTCACGTCCAGATCGGCGGACGACGGCCGGAGCCGGGGGGTCGCTCCCCGGCCCGCCCGGCCGCGCCGCGTCCGCTGGCCCCGGCTGCTGCTCGGCCTGGGCCTGGCCCTGGTGCTGCTGGCCGGGCTCGCCGTGGCGGGCCTGCGCACCCTGACCGACCGCTACGAGCGCAGCGTCGTGCGGGAGCAACTGCTCGACCCCACCGCCCGCCAGGAGCGCACCGACCCCGACGGGCCACTGAACTACCTGCTGGTGGGGACCGACCGGTGGCAGAGCGGCAGCGCGGCGAACCGCCGCTCGGACACCATCCTCATCGTGCACGTCCCGGCCGGCGGGCGCGAGGCGTACCTGGTCTCCGTGCCCCGGGACCTGCTCGTCGCCATCCCCGCCGGCAACGGCTACGGCGGCGGCCAGGACAAGATCAATGCCGCGTACGAGCACGGCGGGGGCGGCCAGCCCGGCACCCGGCTGCTCTCGGCCACCCTGGCCCGGCTGACCGGCATCCGCTTCGACGGCGCGGCCCTGATCGACTTCTCCGGCTTCCGCAAGGTCATCGACCTGCTCGGCGGCGTACGCATGTGCGTCGACACCGAGGTCCGCTCGATCCACACCGACCGCGTCTTCCCGCCCGGCTGCCAGCAGATGGACGGCGGCGAGGCGCTGGACTTCGTCCGGCAGCGCTACGACCTGCCGGGCGGCGACTACGACCGGCAGACCCACCAGCAGCAACTGCTCCGGGCCCTGCTGGAGCGCACGAGCGAGACGTCGCTGCGGACCAACCCGGTCAAGCTGGACCAGGTCATCCGCGCCGTCGGCGGCTCGTTGACCGTGGACACCAACGGCGTACCGCTGGAGGAGCTGGTCCTCGCGCTGCGCGACCTGCCGGCCGACGCGCTGCGTGGCGTGCGGGTCCCCTCCCACCCACAGACCATCGACCAGGTGTCGTACGTGGTCCTCGACAACGGCGGGAACGGCCTCTTCGAGGCGGTACGCGGCACCCGCGTACCGGACTGGGCGCGGGCCAACCCGCGCTGGGTCACCCGACTGTGACGCCGGGGACCGGCCCGCCGCCGGCCGGCCGGGCGAGGATCTAGGCTTGGCCCGTGTTCGGATCCCAGGTTCCCACCGTGACCGTGCCCGAGATCGCCGACGACGCGTACCTGCTCGACGTCCGGGAGGACGACGAGTGGAACGCCGGCCACGCCCCCGGCGCGCACCACCTGCCGATGATGGAGCTGCCGGCCCGCATCGCCGAGGTGCCGACCGACCGCGACGTCGCCGTCATCTGCCGCTCCGGCGGGCGCTCCGCGCAGGTCGTCACCTACCTCATGCGCAACGGTTGGGACCAGGTGCGCAACGTCGAGGGCGGGATGGGCGAGTGGGCCGCCGCCGGGCGACCGGTGGTCGGCGAGGACGGGCAGCCGGGCCGGGTCCTCTAGGACGGGCGGGATGGACGCTCCTCTCGTCTTCGCCCACCGCGGCGCCTCCCACGACCTGCCCGAGCACACCCTCGCGGCCTACCTGCGTGCCCTCGACGAGGGCGCGGACGGGCTGGAGTGCGACGTCCGGCTGACCCGCGACGGGCACCTGGTCTGCGTGCACGACCGTCGGCTCGACCGCACCAGCAACGGCCAGGGGCTGGTCAGCGCGCGTACCCTCGCGGAGCTGGAGGCGCTGGACTTCGGCTCCTGGCACCCCGGCTGCGCGCCCGCCGACGGCGACGAGGTGCTGGACGAGTCGCACACCCGGCTGCTCACCCTCGAACGACTGCTGGACGCGGTGCTGGCCGCGGGCCGGCCGGTGCGGCTGCTGGTGGAGACCAAGCACCCCTCCCGTCACGGCGGGAACGTCGAGCGCCGGCTCGTCGCGCTGCTGCGCCGCTACGGCCTGGCCGAGCCGAAACCGGACGATCCGGTACGCGTCACCGTGATGTCGTTCTCCCCGCTGGCCGTACGCCGGATCCGGGGGCTGGCCCCCGCGCTGCCCACGGTGCTGCTGCTGGACGTGCTGCCGCGCTGGGTGCGGCCGGGGCGGCTGCCGTTCGGCATCCGCACCGCCGGCCCGGGCGTCGCCCTGGTGCGGGCCCGCCCGCAGCTGGTGCCCGCGCTGCGGGCGGCGGGCAACCAGGTCTACGTGTGGACCGTCAACGAGCCGGCCGACCTGGACCTCGTCCTGGCCGCCGGGGTGGACGGCGTCATCACCGACCGGCCGGCGCACACGCTGGCCCGCCTGGGCCGCTGACCGGCATGGCGCCGGGCGGCGGCCCGGTCGGGCGGGCAGCCCGTACGGGCGGTCGTGCTGAGCGCCGGGCAGGGGTGTCCCGGGACGGGCCGGCGGGGCACACTCGGAGCATGCCGGAGCGCACCGATTTCTCCGCTCTCATCGCCGGCCACACCACGGTGATCGAAATGATCAACTCGGGTGGCACCGGCCTGCCGGTGCTCATCCGCCTGCTCGACGTGGCCCAGGCGGCGCTCGGTGCGGCGGGTACGGCGTTCGTCGAGTTCGCGCCGACCGGTGGCCGGGTGATCGCCGCGACCGGCGCCGCCGAGTGGGCCGTCGGCCGCCCCGTGCCGGCCGACGACCCCGCCACCGTCTGCCTGCTCTCCGGCGCCCGCGTACGCCAGGCCCGCACGGACGAGCTCACCGGCGGGCTCTCCGGCGAGCTCGCCGAGCGGGGCCTGCGGCGGATGGTGGTCTCCCGCGCGGAGGTCGGCGGCCTGACGGTCGGCAGTCTGCACGTGCTCTACCCGGACGGCGCCGACCGGCTGGACGCCGAGCAGCACGCCGTCGTGGGCTACGTCGCCTCCTGCATCGCCCACATGTACGGCGACCAGACCGGGCTGCCCGTGCACGGCGACGGGCCGGTGGTGGCGGCGCTGGCGGACGGCCTGGCCGTGGTCGACCGCGACGGCCACGTCCGGCTCTGGAACCCGGCCGCCGCGCGGGTCACCGGCCGCCCCACGGACCAGGCGCTCAACCGGCCGCTGCCCTTCCCGCTGCCCCCCTCCGGGCGGGTGCTCGACCACCGGCTGCCGGACGGGCGCTGGCTGAAGATCACCTCGGGTGAGCTGCCCGGTCCCGGCACCCTGCGGGTGGTCACCTTCCGCGACATCACCGACCAGCAGCGCCGCGACCACGACCGGGACCTCTTCGTCGCGGTGACCAGCCACGAGCTGCGTACGCCGGTGACCGTCATCAAGGGCTACGCGGACACGCTCACCGACCACTGGGAGTCGTTGACCGAGACCGACCGGCGGCAGGCCGCCCGGGTGATCGGGCAACGCGCCAACGAGCTGGCCCGGCTGGTGGACCGGCTGCTCTCCTCCGCCGCCGAGGCGGGGCCGGGCGACGATCCCCCCGCCCCGTACGACCTCGGGGACGCGCTGCGCACGGCGGCGGCCGACCTGCCGGCGGAGCTGCGGCAGCGGATCGTCCTGCGCCTCCCCACCGACCTGCCGAAGGCGCTCGGTCACCGGCCGAGCCTGGCCACCATGCTCACGGAGCTGTGCACGAACGCCGGCAAGTACTCCGCGCCGGACTCGCCCGTCGAGATCACCGCCGGGGCCGACGGGTCGACGGTCTTCTTCCAGGTCGGCGACCGGGGCGTCGGCATCCGGCCGGAGCACGTGGAGCGGGCCTTCGACCGGTTCTGGCAGGGCGAGTCGGGCGACCGTCGCCGCTATCCCGGGGCCGGGCTCGGCCTCTATCTCGTCCGTCGGATCGTTGAACAGCAGAATGGATGGGTATCCCTACGGCCGAGGGCCGGTGGCGGTACGGTCGCAGAGGTGCGGCTGCCCCGCGGGTGACGGCGACGGGCAACGGGGGCGTGAAGGGGCGAAGGTGTCGACGGGAGCTGCCGATCGGGCATGGTGCGTGGTGGTGCCTCACCACCCCGCTGGGGCACGGCTGGCGCGGCGGCGGCTGGCCGAGGAACTGACCGACGTCGTACCCCCGCCGCTCCTGGCCGACCTCGTCGCGGTCCTGGCCGAGCTGGTGGGCAACGCGGTCCGGCACGCCGACCCCCTGCCCGGCGGGGTGGTCCGGGTGGCCTGGCGGCTACGCGCCTCACTGGCCGGGCAGCAGGTGCAGCTCCGGGTGACCGACGGCGGCGCCGCCGCGGGCCCCACCATGCGGATCGCCGACACCGACGCCGTCGACGGCCGGGGGCTGCACATCGTCACGGGGCTGGCCGACCGCTGGGGAGTCGAGCGCGACGGCCTGGGCCAGAGCGTGTGGGCCGAGTTCGACCCGACGGAGATCACCCGGTCGGACCTGGCCGTGGCCGGCTGACCGACCGCGAGGGCGGGTCCTGCCCCGCCGCCCGGCCGGGGCCTCTAGGCTGTGTCGCCGTGAGCAAGCGTCGAAAGAGCCAGCGGGCCGCCGAAGCCACCCCCAAGCGGGAGAAGGTGCGGGACATCTTCGTGCCCCGACCGTTCGAGGGGCTGACCGACGAGCCGGAGTGGATCGCCCTGCGGGAACTGGTGCCGGCCGCCTCGGCGCCGCTGCGGCTGGCTCCCGCCCTGGTGGAGGAGTTCGGCGAGCGGGAGGTCGTCCTGGCCACCGTGCTGCCGATGGCCGCCCCGGCCATGACCAAGCCCGACGGGCGGGTCCTCATCGGGCTCCAGCGCCACATCCAGTCGGGCGACGTCTCCCGGGACCTGGCCGAGGCGCTGCTCTGCGCGCTGCGGACCGAGCCGGGGCGCCCCGTGGCCGTGCCGCCGCTGCCCGGCCCCGGCCCCCGGTTGCAGGACGTCCTGGTCGACGGCCCGCTGGAGGTCAGCATGCACGACGGGTTCGAGTTCTGGCTCGACCCGGGGGCCGGCGACGACCCGAACGTGCAGGCGTCCCTGGAGCGGGCGAACGCCGCCATCTACCCGACCGTCCGGCTCACCGCCGCCCGCGCGGCGTACTGGTGCCAGGTGCCGGAGAAGGCGCACGTGCGCTGGGTGCTGCCCGACGACGAGGACGCCGCGCTGGACGCGCTGGCCCGGCTGAGCGTGGCCGGCACGCTGGTCCTCGGCGGGAACACCCGCTTCGCGGGCATGTTCCGGGCCCACGGCCGGCTGGTGCCCGTCTGGGACCTGCCGGAGGACGTCCCGGCCGCCGACTGGGAGCAGCCGGTCGCCGACTTCGCCAAGCGGTACGCGGAGGCACTCGCCGAGCCGGCCCCGCTGGACGCCGCCGGCCGGCGGGCCCGCCACGGCCTGCTCGGCCGCCAGCTCACCCTGCGCTGAGCCGGGGTGCCCCCGCCCGTCGCGGCGGGGGCACCGGGCCCGGCCCGGCGGCCTCCTGGTCCGCACCGGTGCGGCTACGGGCGGCCGGCAGGGGGCGTTCCCGCCCCGCCCAGCGGCTCGCGGACCAGGGGACAGGACATGCAGCGCGGCCCGCCCCGGCCCGAGCCCAGCTCCGAGCTGGCGATCGGGATGACCTCGATGCCGGCCCGCTCCAGCTGCGCGTTGGTCTCGGTGTTGCGCTCGTAGCCCACGCAGAGCCGGGGCGCGATCGCCAGGGTGTTGTTGCCGTCGTCCCACTGCTCGCGTTCCGCGGTGACCGGGTCCAGGCCGGTGTCGATGACCCGGAGCTGGGGCAGGTCCATCGCGTCGGCGGCGGCCCGCAGGAACGGCGCCGGGCCGTCGACCCGCGGGTCCGCGCCGTCCGCGCCGGCGATGACGGTGTACGCCGACAGCGTGTGGGCGATGTTCGGGTACATCAGCACCGCGTCGACGTCCACCATCGTGCAGACGGTGTCCAGGTGCATGGTCGCCCGCTCCTGGGCGATCGGCACGACGAGGATCGTGTGCGCGAGCCCGGCGGCGAAGACCTGCCGGGCGAGGCGCTCCGCCCCGGCCGGGGTGGTCCGCTCGCCCACGCCGACGGCGAGCACCCCCGGCGCGAGGAGCAGCACGTCGCCGCCCTCCAGGTGCTCCAGGCCGGGCTGGTAGACGAGTTCCGTGCCGGCGAAGCGCGGGTGGTGCCGGTAGATGGCGTCGGTCAGCGTGGTCTCGCGCCGCCGCGCCGGCATCGCCAGGCTGGTCACCCCGACCCGGTCGCCGACCCAGAACGAGGAGTCCCGGGTGAACAGCAGGTTCGGCAGCGGGTCGATGACGAAGTCGTGCCGGTCCATCAGGGAGTAGACGAGACCGCCCGGCCGTTCCCGGCTGACCCGCAGCTCCTCGTGGGCCAGCCCCGCGATGAGCACGTCGGCGAGCGCCACCGGGTCGAGGTACGCGAGGTGCTCGGCGACCCGGGCCCGCAGCGAGTCGCCGAGCCTCGGCGAGCGGAGCACCTGCTCGGTGAGTTCGGCCCGCGCGTCGGCGACGGCGAGCGTCTCGGCGAGGAGGGTGGCGAGGTAGAGCACCTCGACCCCGCGCTCGCGCAGGGCGGCGGCGAAGGCGTCGTGCTCCTCCTGGGCGCGTCCGACCCAGGGGATCGCGTCGAACAGGAGCGAGTCGTTGTTGCGGGGGGTGAGCCGGGCGAGCTCGGGGCCGGGGCGGTGCAGGAGCACCGTACCGAGCCGACCGACTTCGCTGTCCACGTAGTGGGTCACCCTCGCAGCGTAGGGCAGGGTTTGGCGGCATCCGATAAAACAGGGGTGGATGAATATGGCATTCATCCGCACTCACTCCGGCGTTCCAACTTGCCGACACGGGGGACTGGCAACGTAGGGTAGTGAGGACATAACTTCGAGGGACCTTTTGCCGGAGGTCGCGATGACTGTCTTTCCCGCTCGTCGAGCCGTACCGTCCAGTCGGGCACTGCCGCCCGCAGCGGTGCCACATCCCCGCGTGGAGTCGCCGGGGGTGCTCGCACCCGTCCGTCCGTCCCCGTTGGAGTGGGCCCGCCGCCGTCGCGCGGAGCGGGGCGCCCGGCGGCTGGAGGCGGCCGGGGCACGGGCGCTCGGCCGGCTCGACCATCTCGGGCCCGCGTGGCACGTCATCGAGTGGCCCCGCACGGACGCGACCGACCTCCTGCTCGACCACGAACGCGACGAACGCGCAGGCTTCCTCGCCATCGGTCCGAGCGGGCTCTTCGCGGTCACCATCGCCGACCACGGCCGCGCCCGGGTGCTGGTCGCCGGCGACGTGGTCCAGATCAACGGGAAGCGGCCGCCCTACGTGGCCGAGGCCCGCCGCGACGCCAAGCGCGCCAGCAAGGCCCTCTCCGACGCGGTGGGGCTGCCGATCCCGGTGACGCCGGTGCTGACCTTCGTCGGCTCCGGCGTCATCAGCGTCTACGGCCTGCCGAAGGACTGCCTCATGGCCACCCACCGCGAGCTGGACCGCCTGCTCGTCGCCGGTGGGAGCCGGATCAGCCCGGCCACGGCCGAGAAGCTGTCCCGGGTCGCGCAGCACCCGGAGACCTGGCTGAACGGCGCATACCGGCCGGCCGCCGACTACCGGTGGTACGAGGGCGGCCGAACGGCCGCTGACAAGCCGGCCAACCGACGGTAACGTCACCGGCGACGCCACGCACCCGGGCGCCGGTCGGCACCCGTCGGCCGCGCCGTCGCCGGCCGCCTGGTCAGGGCATTCCCTCACCCAACCGGCGGCCCGGCGAGCCCGCGCGGTCGGCGACATCCGCGACGACCGGCTAGCGTGGACGGACCGTCGGTGTACATAGGAGGCGCGGTGGCCCACGTCGAACTCTCGCTCTCTGACGTGTTCGTGCCCACGGCGGGAACATCGACAGAGCAGGAGTTCGACAACCTCGGTCGGTGGTCGTCGACCGTCTTCAGCGCCGCCGAGCCGTGCCTGCTCATCGACGCCGGGACGAGGGTCGTCGCCGTCTCCACCGCCGGTTGCGAACTGCTCTGCCTGGGCGACCCGGAGGACGTGACGGGGCTGCCGCTGCTCGACGGCGGGCTGCGGCTGCTCGACTTCACCGCCAACCGCTGCGAGCTGACCGAGCCCGAGATCGACAAGATCCCGCCGCTGCTCGCCCTCTCCTCCGGGCGCCTGGCCCGGGGGCTGCTGCGGGTGCAGGGCGCGTCGGCCGACGCGTCGGACTCGACCGTCGACGCGATCTCCACCCCGGTGTTCACCAGGGGGACGGTCGCCGGTTCGCTCACGTTCTTCTCCCCGGTCTGACCAGCGGCGGGATGTGGCGTTCGCCGCACGCGGCGAATCTGGGGCGGGCCCGTGCCGAGGCCGTAAGGTGCCCTCATGCTCGATATCGCTCTGCTGCCGGGGAAGTACGCCGTCTGCCGCCTGGCCGCCGGCTCCGCCCTGCCGCCCGAGTTGTCGGGCGGGCTGAGCGACGGCGACGTCGTCACGGTGAGCTGGACGGCCGACGGGATCTCGCTGATCTGCCCCGCCGACCGGGCGCCCGAGCAGGCCGTCGGGGAGACCGCCTGGCGCTGCCTGCGGGTCGCCGAGCCGCTCGACCTGGCGGTCAGCGGTACCCTCGCCGCGCTGGTGGACCCGCTCGCCGCGGCCCGGGTCAGCGTGGTCGCCTTCTCCACCTACGACACCGACTACCTGCTGGTTCCCGCCGTACGGCTCCGCGAGGCGACAGCCGCGCTGGAACGGGCCGGCCATCGGGTCCTCGGCTGATCTTCACCCGGCCGCCGGTTGCTCCTA
The DNA here is from genome assembly GCF_059359355.1 of Micromonospora sp. ZG13. NCBI lineage: Bacteria > Bacillati > Actinomycetota > Actinomycetes > Micromonosporales > Micromonosporaceae > Micromonospora > Micromonospora sp. ZG13. The sequence goes on along the minus strand of NZ_JCADBQ010000002.1, from coordinate 676,144 downwards.
GGATGGGCTCGGCCTCCCGGCCGCAGTGACGCTCCCCGATGTCCCGAGGATCGGCCGTGCCGCCCACCCCCTCGCGCCACGACACCTCCGCCCGACCGTCCGGCCCCGCCGCCGGGCCCGGAGCGGGTCGGTCGCGCCCGCACCCCGACCGACCGGCCCCGCCGCCGTACGCCCGCCGGATCTCCGCCGTGCCGTACGCCCGACGGCTCGCGGCCGTCGCGCTGTTGGTCGCGGTGCCACTGGCCGGCTGCGGCACCCCGCCGGAGTTGCGCGAGCCCGCGCCGACCACCGCCCCGACCCGCACCGCGGTCCCCGCGACGTCCAGCGCCCCACCGACTCCCCCGTCCCCCACCGGCCTGCCGGGCACCGGGGCGGTCACCCCCACGCCCGATTCCGGCCTGGTGGCGGTCCCGTGCCCCGACGGCCCCTCCGGGGCGCGGATCGTGGACCTGGTGCGGGGCCGGGGCGGCGTGCTGCCGAACGGCGTCCGGGTCCGGGTGCGCACCGGGCCGCTCTGCGCCGGCGAGTGGCACTACACCGTGCTCGACGTGACCGGGCACGAGACGCTCCAGGTGGTCACGCAGGGCCGGCCGGGCGCTCCACGGCTGGTCACCGCCGGCACCGACGTCTGCACCGCCGAGGTCCGTGCCGCCGGGCCGCCCGGCATCCGGACGCGCGTCTGCGACGCCGGGTCGCTCGGCGTACCTGGTGCGTAGGCTGTCGCCATGCCGGGAACACCGCCGACGCGCTTCGTCTACCTCGGGCCGGAGGGCACCTTCGCCGAGCAGGCGTTGAACAGCATCCCCGCCGCCGAGCGGGGCAGCCGCACGCCGGCGCGCAGCGTGCCGGAGGCGCTGGAGAGTGTACGGGCCGGGGAGGCCGACGCGGCCCTGGTGCCGCTGGAGAACTCGATCGGCGGCGCGGTCGGGGTCACCTTGGACGAACTCGCCGAGGGCGAACCCCTGGTGATCACCCGCGAGGTGATCCTGCCGGTCGAGTTCGTGCTCGCCGCGCGGCCCGGCACGGCCCTTCCGCACGTACGCAGCGTCGCCGCCCACCCGCAGGCGTCCACCCAGTGCCGTGGCTGGCTGCGCGCGCACCTGCCCGACGCCGTCGTGGTCGACGTGCTCTCCAACGGCGCGGCGGCCGCCGGAGCCGCCGCCGGCGAGTACGACGCGGCGATCTGCGCCCCGATCGGGGCCGGCCGGCACCGGCTCGCCGTGCTCGCCGACAAGATCGCCGACCACCCGGACGCGGTGACCCGCTTCGCACTGGTGTCCCGTCCCGGGCCGCCCCCGCCGCCGACCGGCGACGACGTGACGTCCCTGGCGGTCTACATCGCGCACGACCGGGTGGGCGCGTTGCTGTCGGTGCTGATGGAGCTGGCCGTCCGGGGGGTCAACATGAGCCGGATCGAGTCCCGTCCGACCGGCGAGGCCCTCGGCCGCTACGTCTTCTTCCTCGACTGCGCCGGCCACGTGGCGGACGTACGGCTCGGCGAGGCGTTGCAGGGGTTGCGCCGGGTCTGCGCCGACGTGCGTTTCCTGGGCTCGTACCCCCGGCAGCGGTTCCCCGGGGCGGGCGACCGCCCGATCCCGGCCCCGGCGGGCCTCTCGGACACCGACTATGCCGACGCCGCCGCCTGGCTGGCCCGCCTCCGCGCCGGCGACCTGACCTGAGCGCGGCCCCGGCACGACTCCCGCCGCCGACGGCGGTCCGGAAACGACGCGACCCGCACCGCCGACGGCGAGCAAGGCACGGCACGGCACGGCGCTCATCGCCGACGGCGGGCCCGAACCGGCACGGCCCGCACCACCGACGGCGGGCCCGCAACGGCACCGCCCCCGGCCGGCGTCGGGTCCGGCGGGGCCGGGCGATCGCGGTGCGGGGGCGGTGGCGGGGTGGCGCGGGTCAGCTCAGCAGGCCGCCGAGCAGACCGCCCTGCTGCTCCTGGGTGCCGCTGCCCATGATCGGCGGCTCCTCGGAGGGCTGGACGACGACGAAGCCCTGACCGGCGAAGCTCATCGTGAACGACTCGCCGGTGCGCCGGCCGAGCAGCGTGCCGAGGCCGAGCTGCTCGGCGCGGTGGTAGCCGGTCTGGAGGTTGGCCGACCAGCAGACCGCGGCCTGCGGGTCCACGTAGGTGGGCGCGTCGACGTTGAGCACCACCGGGGTGCCCTTGGTGGTGATGGCGATCCGCCCGTGCCCGCTGAAGACGCAGTTGAACAGGCCCGACGAGGATGCCATGCCGGCCCCGCCGACCATCCGGATGTCGTACTGGAGGGTGGAGTCGAAGGCCAGCACGCTGGAACCGTTGATCGAGAGCGCGTCGCCGGGCTCCAGGTCGATGACGTGCACGTCCTTGGCGAAGTCGGCGAGGAAGACGTCACCCCGGCCGGAGACCTTCATCAGCGGGACGCCCTCGCCGGTGAGCTTCTGCTTCAGGAACTTGCCGAGCCCGCCGGAGCCGAGCGCCTGGAACTGCACCTGCCCCTGGTAGGCGACCATCGACCCGGCCCGGGCCATCGCCTCGCCGTTGAGTTCGATCTTCAGCATCTTGGAGTTCTGCAGCCGCATGCCGGGCTGCGCGGACTCCTTCTCAAGGTTCTCCGCCGAGAACAGCTCGCTGCGCATGGAAGTGCCTCCTGAGTTCGTGGTACCTGGACCGACGGTAGGCGACCGCGGCAACCGCCGACCACCGGCCGACCGGCCCTGCCACGCCCCGTTAGCCCCAGCCCAGCTCGTGCAGGCGGGCGTCGTCGATGCCGAAGTGGTGGGCGATCTCGTGCACCACCGTCACCGCGACCTCGTCGACGACGTCCTCGTCGTCGTCGCAGATGCGCAGGATCGGGTTGCGGTAGATCAGGATGCGGTCCGGCAGCACGCCGGCGTAGTCCCAGCCCCGTTCGGTGAGGGCGTGCCCCTCGTAGAGGCCGAGCAGGTCCTCGCCGGGGGGTGGGTCGTCCTCCACCAGGATCACGACGTTGCTCATCAGGGCGAGGAGTTCCTCGGGCACCTCGTCGAGCGCGTCGCCGACCAGCTCCTCGAAGCGCTCGCGACTCATCTCCACCGGCACCCCGCCCATTCTGCCCGACGACCCGGCCCGCCCGCGCCGGCCGAGAGGGCGGACCGCCACGGGAAGGTCCTTCCCGTGGCGGTCGAGAGCGAGGATGCGGACGGTCAGGAGGCGAGGCGGGCGGTCAGGCTGATCTGGGCGCCCGGGGAGAGCAGGCGGGAGATCGGGCAGTTCTCCTTGGCGGTCTCCGCGAGCTTGGTGAACTGCGCCTCGTCCATGCCGGGCACCTGGCCGACGGTGTCCAGCTCGATGCGGGTCACCGTCATCCCGGCGTCGGTCTTGTCGAGGTGGACCTTGGCGGTGGTCTCCACGGAGGTGGGGGGAGAACCGGCCTCGGCGAGCGCCTTGGAGAACGCCATCGAGAAGCATCCGGCGTGGGCCGCCCCGATCAACTCCTCGGGGTTGGTGCCCTCGCCCTCCTCGAAACGGGACTTGAAGGAGTAGTTCCCCTGCAACCCGCCCTTGCCGGTGCGGATGGTGCCGGACCCCTCGGTGAGGTTGCCCTGCCACTGTGCGGAAGCGGTACGGATAGGCATGCACCCGACGCTAGCCCACCGGCCACGAGCCGGCGACCGTTCACGCTCCGCGTCGCCGGGTGCGTACTGTGTCATGATTCGGGGCAGGCCCGCGAACGCGGAAGGGTGGCCGATGTCCCAGGATTCCCCCATTCCCCGGCAGGAACACCGGTCCGACGGTGCGGCCGTCCTGGAGTGGGGCACAGCGGAGCCGGCCGGGCCGCGCCGGTTCGGGCGTACGTTCTCCGGCCTGGGCCGGGACCGCCGACTGCCGGTGTTGCTCGCGGGGCTCGCCGCGGTGGCCGCCCTCGCCTCGATGCTCGGCGAGTGGCAGATCATGACGATCCCCAACGGCGGGCCGCAGGGCAACACGCCGCTGCGGGTGCCGGGCGGGGTGTCCGACATCGGCGGCTTCGGGGTGGGCTACCTGGTCGGGCTGTTCGCCCTGGTCTGCGCGGTGGTGCTCGCGCTGCGCGGCACTGGCGCGGTACGCCCGAACGCCCGGCTCGCCGGGCTGGCCCTGGCCGTGGCGCTGCTGGGGCTGCTGGTCGCGACCGCCGCCTCGCTGGACGAGGCCGCGCAGCGGGTCTTCTTCTACTCCACGGACGACGGGTTCCAGGTCGAGTACGGCCGGGGCCTGGTGACGGCGTTCGTGGCCTGTGCCCTGTTCGCGGCGGCGCTGAAGCTGGCCCCGGCCGGCGCCGCCCCGCCCGCCGGGAAGGCCGACGAGGGGCGGGAGGCGGACGACGCCGACGACCCGGAGCCGGTGGGCTGGCGTCGCCGCAGGGCGCGGGACATGGCGGACGACGGCCCGCCCGCGCCGGCCGACCTCACCGTCGGGCCGGCCATCCCCTTCGCCCGCCCCGAGCTCCGGGACTGACCCGGCTCCACTCCGGTCCGCACGGCCGCCCGGCCCGGCGCGCCCGCTCGACCCGACGAGGCCCGGCCCGCCCAGCCCGGCCCGGCCCGACCCGGTGGAAGGTCCCGGACGGGGGACATCGGCGGGCCGTCGTCCGTTGGCACGGCATTCGCCGGAACGCCATGGCCGGTGCCCCTTTCGCGAGGTACGTTTGCTGCCCGCCGTCACTCGGGGTCGAGGCACCGAGGACCGAGACGGCTGGCTGCGACGGCGGCGGGCGAAGGAGGAACGATGACCCGCCCGGGGCTGCCCAAGCTGATCGCCACGGATCTCGACGGCACGCTCGTCCGCAGCGACGAGACCGTCTCCGCGTACACCCACGAGGTGCTCGACCGGGTGCGGGCCGCCGGGATCCCGGTGGTCGGCGCCACCGGTCGCGGGCCCCGGCTGGCCGAACTGACCCGCAACGACATCCGCGCCGCGGACTTCCTGGTGATGGCCGGCGGCGGCCGGGTGGTCGACCAGAGCGACCCGGCCGGGCCGGTGGTGCTGCGCGACGAGCGCCTCTCCGCCGAGGTGCTGGCCACGCTGCTGGCCGACCTGGAGACGACCGTCGGGCCGCTGACGGTGATGGTCGAGGCGTCGGACGAGCACGACGCCCCGCTCTGGGGCGACTACCACGCGAGCTGGCCCTACCAGGACGCGTTCGAGACGCGCAGCCGCGCCGAGTGCCTCTCCTGCGACGTGATCAAGGCTTTCGTCCGGACCGCCGACCACCACGTCGACGAACTGCTCGAGGTCGCCCGGCAGATCGTCCCGCCGGAGGTGGCCACCCTCACCCAGGCCGGGCTGGACTTCGTCGAGATCTGCCCGCCGGGGGTGGACAAGTCCACCGGGCTCACCGTGGTGGCGCAGCGCCTCGGCGTCGACCCGGCCGAGGTGCTGGTCTTCGGGGACATGCCCAACGACCTGCCGATGTTCGAGTGGGCCGGCTGGGCCCGGGTCGCGGTCTCCAACGCCCACCCGACCGTCCGTGCCCTCGCCGACGAGGTCACCCTGCGCAACGACGACGACGGGGTGGCGGTGTACCTCGATCGGCTACTGTCCCGCTGATGGGAGAGGCACCACGGCTGATCGCCACCGACATCGACGGCACCCTGCTCCGGGACGACCGCACGCTCAGCCCGCACACCGCCGAGGTGCTGGCCCGGCTCTCCGCGCGGGGCACGCCGGTCGTGCTGGTCACCGGCCGTCCCATCCGCTGGTTGAAGATGGTGTACGAGCAGCTCGCCGAGCCGCTGCCGGCGATCTGCGCCAACGGCGCGGTGGTCTACGACCCGGTCGCCGACGAGGTGCTGCGGGCCGACCCCCTCGCCCCGCAACTGCTCGCCGAGGTGGCCCGGCGGCTGCGCGCCGAGGTGCCCGAGGTCAGCTTCGCGGTCGAGATCGTCGACAGCCGGCAGATGCGGCACGAGGCGCACTACCCGCTGCGCTGGGACGCCGACCACGACGCGATCCGGGCGGTCGAGACCCCCGAGGAGCTGCTGGCGGCGCCGGCGGTGAAGCTGCTGGCCCGCTCGGCGGAGCAGGATCCCGACGCGTTCGTCGCGCTGGTTGCCGCCGCCCTGGAAGGGCTGGCGGAGGCGACCCACTCGTCGTACTCGGGGCTGGTGGAGATCTCCGCGTCCGGCGTGACGAAGGCGGCCGGCCTGGCGTGGTACTGCGCGCGGCTGGGCATCGACGCCCGGGACGTGCTCGCCTTCGGCGACATGCCCAACGACGTACCCATGCTGACCTGGGCCGGGCGGGGAGTGGCCGTGGCGAACGCGCACCGCGCCGTCCTGGAGATCGCCGACGAGGTCACGGCGGCGAACTCGGCGGACGGCGTGGCGGCGTACCTGGAAAAGGTCTTCGGGGTGGGGTGAGCGGCCGGCCGGGGTCCCCGGCCGGCCGGACGGTCAGAGGTACTGGCCGGTGCTGTGGCCCTCGCCGCCCTGCGGCGGCTGGCCCATCCCCGGCATGCCCGGCAGCATGCCGGCGCCCGGGCCGCTCGGCAGCGCCTGCCGGCCGGAGCGCATCTGCTCCAGCTGCACGCGGGCGGCCATCTGCTGCGCGACCAGGGCCGCCTGGATGCCGTGGAACAGGCCCTCCAGCCAGCCGACGAGCTGGGCGTGTGCGATGCGCAGCTCGCCCTCGCTGGGCGCCTTCTCCTCGGTGAAGGGCAGCGAGATGCGCTCCAGCTCCTCGCGCAGCTCGGGGGCGAGCCCCTCCTTCAGCTCGACGATCGACCGCTCGTGGATCTCCCGCATCCGGTGCCGGCTGGCGTCGTCGAGCGGGGCGGCCTTGACCTCCTCCAGCAGCTGCTTGATCATGCTGCCGATCCGCATCACCTTGGCCGGCTGCTCGACCAGTCGGGTCGGGTCCTCGCCGTGTGCCTCGTCGGTCTGCACGGTGCCGACGGGCCGCCCGTCCGGGCCCACCACCACCACCGTTCCGGAGCGACCGGTGCCATCCTGGCCCGGCTCGTCGTTCTGTCCAGCGGAGTGCGCTTCGGTCATGGCAACCATCTTTACCCAGCCGCGAGCGCCCATGCGTCCGGGGACCGATCCCCGACCTCGGATCCACGCGTGATCCGCGCTACGGTCGCGCCATGCCCGCCGACCCCCGCGACGTGCTCAGCCGGCCCACCGCGGCCCCCGACGTCACCGTCTTCTACGGCGACCATCCGGACCAGGTCGCCGACCTGCGCGTTCCCGCCGGGACGGGCCCGGCCCGACGGCTGGTCGTGGTGGTGCACGGCGGCTTCTGGCGGGCCGAGTACGACCGCCGGCACACCGACCCGCTGGCCGTCGGGCTGGCCGCGCTGGGCCACCCGGTGGCCCAGGTGGAGTACCGGCGGACGGGACAGCCGGGCGGCGGCTGGCCGGCGACGCTGACCGACGTGCTGACCGGCGTGACGGAGCTGCCCCGGCTCGCGGCCGAGGCGCTGCCCGGCCGCGTCGCCGCCGGGCCGCCGCTGCTGGTGGGTCACTCGGCCGGGGGACACCTGGCGTTGTACGTGGCCGCGACCGCCCCGGCCGCCGTCGGCGGCGTGCTGGCGCTGGCCCCGGTGTCGAACCTCGCGGAGGCGTACCGGCTGGATCTGGACGAGGGGGCGGTGGCCGCGCTGCTCGGCGGCGGACCGGCGGAGCACCCCGAGCGGTACGCCGAGGCGGATCCACGATTGTCGGTGCCAACACCAACACGCACAGTAGTCGCGCACGGTGCACTGGATGAGCAGGTGCCCATCGCGATGAGTCGGGAGTTCGTGGCGGCCGGCCGCGCCGCGGGTGGCGATATCGCCCTTCTTGAGCTGCCAGAATGCGAGCATTTCGGGCTCATCGATCCGGAGTCGGCGGCGTGGCCGCAGATCACGGCTGCTTTCCGATCCCTCCAGGAAGATCGTTAGGCATTGACGCAGCGTCGCTGACCGGGTAGAACGCCGAGGGGGCGTGATCCGCCCTGCAACGCTCCCCCGGAAGGAACTCGGTGTCGCAGATGAACCGCAGGCGGGCCCTCCAACTCCTGGCCGCTCTCGGTACGGCCGGACTGGTCGCCGGATGCGGCACCGACGACGCCGACGGCGAGTCGGCCAGCCCCGGAAGCCCCATCAAGATCGGCCTCGTGGCGCCGACCAGCGGCGGCCTCAAGGCGATCGGCGATGAGATCACCAACGGCTTCCAGCTCTTCCTCGACCTCAACGAGAAGCTGCTGGGTGGGCACCCGACCACCCTGCTCACCGCCGACGAGGGCGAGAGCGTCAAGACCGGCAAGGCGGCCGTCGAAGGGCTGCTCAAGCAGGGCGTACTCGCCCTCACCGGCGTGGTCGACGCGAACGTCATGTCCGGCATCCGGGACACCGTCGAGCAGGCCCGGGTGCCCCTGATCGGCTCCAACGCCTCGCCGTCCAGCCTCCAGAGCGTCGTCTACATCTGGCGGACGTCGTACGTGCTGGACGAGGCGGGCCGGGCACTCGGTCGCTACCTGCGCGAACAGCTGCCGGACTCGGCACGGCTGGCGATCATCGCGCCGGACAGCGTCCCCGCCCAGGACGTCATCCGGGGCTTCCGGCAGGAGTTCGGCGAGTCCGACCCCCGGATCAAGGACGCCACGGTCTCCACGGGCGTCCACACCAACCCGTCGAAGTCCGCGTACCGGGCCGACATCCGCACGGCGCTGGGCCGCAACCCGTCGGCGGTGTTCTGCTTCTTCGCCGGGCCGGCGGCCGTCGAGTTCATCAAGCAGCTGCGCATCGAGGGGTTCACCGGCAAGGTGTACGCCCCCGGCTTCCTCACCGAGGGCGCGGTGCTCAGCAGCGTCAAGGCCGAGGACGCGCTGGGCATCCAGACGGCCCTCAACTACTCGTCCGACCTCAACAACACGGCCAACCGCCGGTTCGCCTCCGCGTACCGCAAGAAGCACGGCACCTCGCCCACCACCTACGCGATGGCCTCGTACGACGCCGCGCAGGTGCTCGACCAGGCGATCCGGATCGCGGGCGGTTCACCCAACCCGCAGCAGGTCAACCTGGCCCTCGGCAAGATCGGCCAGATCGACAGCCCGCGCGGGCTGTGGCAGTTCAACCAGCCCCGTACGCCGCAGCAGAAGTGGTACCTGCGCGAGGTGCAGCTCGACGGCCAGGTCCTCTCGAACGTCCTGGTGACCGAACTGGCCACCCTGGGCTGACCCACCCGCCCACCGTGGGGTGGGCGGGTGGGGCGGCACGGCGGAAGTGGGTCAGGAGCGGAGTTCGGCGATGCAGCACTTCACGCTGCCGCCGCCCTTCTTCAGCTCGGCCAGCTCGACCGGGACCGGGTGGTAGCCGGTCGCCTTCAGCTTCCCGGCCAGCCGGGTCGCCTCGCTGTTGAGCACCACGTTGAGCCCGTCGCTGACCAGGTTGAGGCCGAAGGACAGAGCGTCCTCGGCGTCGGCGACCACCGCGTCGGGGAAGAGCTGGGTGAGCACCCGCTGGCTGGCGGCGGAGAAGGCGCCCGGGTAGTAGACGACGTTCTCGTCGTCGATGGAGGCGAGCGCGACGTCCAGGTGGTAGAAGCGCGGATCGACCAGGCGCAGCGACACCACGGGCCGGCCCAGCGCCTCCTGCGCCTCCGCGTGCGCCGGCAGCTCGGTACGGAAGCCGTGCCCGGCGAGGATCAGCCCACCGTGCGCCTCCGGCAGGTACGCGAAGTCGCCCTCGCCCTCGTTGGTCTCGATCGGCGCGATGAACCGCCAGCCCCGCGACTCGTAGAAGGCCCGGTGGGCGGCGGCCTCGGCGGCCCGCTGCTCGTGCTTGAACTGCGCGCCGTAGACCGAGCCGTCGACCACGAACGCCCCGTTGGCGGCGTAGACCATGTCGGGCAGGCCCCGCTCGGGCGTCAGCAGGTGCACGTCGTGGCCGAGGCCGACCAGGGTCTCCCGCAGCCGGTCCCACTGCTTGACCGCAAGCTCCGAGTCGACCGGGGTGGACACGTCCATCCACGGGTTGATCGCGTACTCGACCGCGAAGTGCTCGGGCGAGCACATGAGATATGTCCGCTTTCGCGGGACTCGCTGCTGGTTCACGGTGACCAAGGGTAGGTACCCTCGAACTTTGGTAACAGCCACAACCGTTGCTTCCCAAAGGCGGAACGTTGCAGATAGACGCCGTAGACCAGCGGATCATTGCGTTGCTCGTCGCGGACGCCCGCGCCTCGTACGCGGACATCGGCCAGCGGGTGTCGCTCTCCGCCCCGGCGGTCAAGCGGCGGGTCGACCGGCTGCGGTCGGCCGGCGTGATCCGGGGCTTCACCGCCGTCGTCGACCCCGCCGCCGTCGGCTGGACCACGGAGGCGTTCGTCGAGTTGTTCTGCGCCGGGCGGACCACGCCGGCGCAGATCGGGGTGGCCACCCGCCGGCACCCCGAGGTGGTGGGCGCGTACACCGTCTCGGGCGAGGCCGACGCGCTCGTACACCTGCGGGCCGCCGACATCGCGCACCTGGAGGCGGCGTTGGAGCGGCTGCGGGCCGAGCCCTTCGTGACCTCGACCCGGAGCACCATCGTGCTCTCCCGGCTGGTCGAGTCCCCCGGCGTCGGTCCCTCCCCCCGCTGACCCGCGCGGGCCGCCGGAGGGACGGCACCCGGGAGAAGCGGCACGGAAGGGCGGAGGAAGGCCGGAACCGCCCGGCGGCCGGGCGCGTCGAACCGCCCATGACACGGGGAGCCCCCATCTTCGCGGTCGGCACGCTGGCCGCGCTCACCCTGCTCGGCGGCAGCGCGATCCCGGCGGTGCCGCCCGATCCGCCGGGCCCCGGGCAGCCGACGGCCGCTCCCGTCCTGGTCTCCTACGACTCCTGCGCCGAGGCGCTGGCCGGGCTCCGCGCCGCCGCCGCAGCCTCCGTCGGCCCGTGGGGCTTCGGTGACGGCTGGCGTACGGGGGCCGCCTTCAGCGAGGCCGCGAAGGGCGCGTCCGGGTCCCGGGCATCGGCCCAGTCCGCCCAGCCCGCGCAGGAGCACTCCACGACCAACGTGCACGAGGCCGGCGCCGACGAGCCGGACCTCGTCAAGACCGACGGGCGGCGGATCGTGACCGTCACCCGGGGCGTGCTGCGGGTGGTGGACCCGGCCGCCCGGCGGGAGACCGGCCGCCTCGACCTCACGCGGACGATGCCGGAGCTGAGCTGGGGGGAGCAGGCCAACCTGCTGCTGCACGGCGACCGGGCGCTGGTGCTGACGCAGGTCGGCCCGGAGATGCAGCCGGGGACCCGTGGCGCGCGGCCCCGCACCGCGCCGCACCTGATCCTGGTCGACCTCGCGGGCGCGCCACGGGTGCTCGGCACCTACCGGATGGACGGCAACCTCGTCGACGCCCGGCAGACCGGGTCCACCGCGCGGGTCGTGGTCCGCACCCGCCCCCGGCTGGTCTTCCCGTACGCCGACCGGGGCACCGACGCGACGCGGACCGCCGCCAACCGCGCGGTGATCGCCGCCGCCGGGGTGGAGGCGTGGCTGCCGGCGTACGAGTGGACGGCCGGGGCGGAGCGGCACGCCGGCCGGGTCGAGTGCGACCGGCTGAGCCGGCCCCCCGCCTGGTCCGGTACGTCGATGCTGACCGTGCTGAGCTTCGACCTCGGCGGCGACCGGCTCGGTGACGGCGATCCGGTCAGCGTCGCCGCCGACGCGACCACCGTCTACGGCACCGGGTCCAGCCTCTACCTCGCCGGGGAGCGGCCGGAGACGACCCGGCCCGGCCCGCCGCGCGGGGGTGTCCGGCGGCCGGTCCCGCAGGTCACCGAGATCCACCGGTTCGACACCGGCACGCCCGGGCGCCCCCGCTACGTGGCCTCCGGCTCGGTGCCCGGCTCACTCGTCAACCAGTACGCGCTCTCGGAGTGGCAGGGGCACCTGCGGGTGGCCACCACCACCGGCGACACGTGGGGCGCCCGCCCCACCTCCGAGTCGGCCGTCCACGTGCTGCGCCCCGACGGGGGCACGCTGGTCCGTACGGGCGCGGTCACCGGCCTCGGTCCCGGGGAGCGGATCTTCTCCGTGCGCTTCCTCGGCGGCTCCGCGTACGTGGTCACGTTCCGGCTCACCGACCCGCTCTACGCGGTCGACCTGACCGACCCGACCGCGCCCCGGGTCACCGGCGAGCTGAAGATCACCGGGTACTCGGCGTACCTGCACCCGCTGCCCGAGGGCCGGCTGCTCGGGGTGGGCCAGGAGGCCGACCGGCGGGGGCGGACGCAGGGGCTCCAGGTGTCACTGTTCGACGTCCGCGACCCGGCCCGTCCGAGCCGACTCGACCAGTGGCACGTGCCGAGGGCGTACTCCGCGCTGGAGCACGACACGCACGCCTTCCTGCACCACCCGGAGACGGGCCTGGTGGCGCTCCCGGTCGGCGACGACGTACGCCTGCTGCGGGTGTCCGGGACCGACATCGGCGAGGTCGGCACGGTCTCCCACACCGGCCCGTCGGGCCCGGTGCTGCGGTCGCTGCTGGTCGGGGACGTGCTCTGGACCGTCTCCGCCGCCGGCCTGCGGGCCACCGACCCGGCCACCGCCCGGAGCCTCGACTGGCTCCCCGTGACCTGATCCTCCCTCCCCGGCGGGTGGGGCCCGGTTTCTCGGGGTTTCCGGGCTCCACCCGCCACCACCGATCCGGGCCCCACCCCGTCGCCCACCGGTGGCGGGGCGTGGATCAGAGGTACATGCCGGTGCGGTGTTCGCCCTGGTCCCGCTTGACGGGCTTGTCGCCCTCGCCGAAGAAGCGCTTCCCGCCGAACTCGCCGTGCAGGCGGTCGTCCAGCTCGTCCGCCAGCCCGGTCATCACCTGGACCGCCAGCATGAGGTGGGTGGCCTGGAAGTTGCGGCCGAAGACGGGGATGGACGCCCACACGGTGTCGTCGGCGCAGTAGAGCCGGCCGATCGGCATCCGGTTGGTCAGCTCGGAGAGCTTCACGTAGAGCCGCTCGGTCGGCTCGACCTCGGTGAGCACCGGGGAGAAGACGTCCACCAGCGGCGGGTTGTCCCGGACCCGGACGAAGACCATCGCCGAACCGGCGCGGATGTTGATGTCGCCGTCGGAGTCGACCTGCAACCGGTCCGGCTCCGACTTGAGCATGGTCGAGACGACGGTGCGGACCTGCTCGGCGAGCGCGGCCGCGTCGTGCTCGGGCGCCTGGGCGGCGGCGGCCGCCGCGAGCGCCTCGTCCAGGTCGGCCTCCACGTTGCGGTCGGGGCCGAACTCGCTGCGCGCGGTGCCCAGCGGCTCCACCGGCAGCGCCTCGCCCTCGGCGTCGTGGATGAGGTAGACGAGGAAGGCGGGGTGCGGGGCGCCGTAGACGTCGCGCAGCGTGCGGGTGAGCAGGGCCGCCAGCCGGGTGGCCTCGGCGGTGCCGCTGTCCAGCCCGAAGTACTCCCCGGAGCCCGCCACCACGCCGGGCGGCGACCAGCCGAGCGCGATCATGTCCGCCACGGCGGCCCGGTCGAGCCGGTAGCCCTCCGGCAGGGTCGCGTTGCCGACCGCGCGGGCGGCCAGCTGGCCCTCCTCGCGCACGTCGATGCTGACCGAGTAGACCGCGTCGCCGGTGCCGGAGGCCGTCGGGTCGAGGGTCAGCTCCACGTGCGTGCCCGTGGGCAGCGCCGCCAACCGCCCGGCCAGCGCCCGGGCGAACTCGTGCCAGGCCTGGGTTACCTTGGCCCGCAGGTCGGCCGTGCTGGGCTCGTCGAGCAGGATCGGCTCGTGGTGCGCCGGCAGGGTGCCGGGCGAGTCGCCGCTCGGCGCCGAGGGGTGGTCTGCCGTCATGATCGCCTCCGTCCGTCGAGGTCACCCTACCCACGGGAAGGGGGAGGCGAATCAGCCCGACCGTGATCGGACAGCGGAGGTCAGGCGGGTGTCCCGCCCGGGCGCTCGGCGTCGAGCCCCACCGGCCACTGGGCGGCCAACGCGCTGAGCCGGGCCGCGGCGCCGGCCGGGTCCGCACCCCGCCCGACCGCGAGCCCGAGAAGGTACGCGCTGACGGGCGCGCCCGGGCGCAGCACCTGGTGCGCCACGTCCTTGGCCAGGTCGAGCACGGCCGGCACCGGCACCTGGGCCGGGTCGAGGTCCAGCTCGGCGCAGGCCGCCGTCACCCAGTCGTCCATGACCGTCATCGCGTCCACTCCTCCGCCCGGCGTACGTCCTCGTCAGTGTCGCAGTCGAACCAGGGCGGCGGGCCACCACCGGCCCACGGCACCTCGCGCACCCGCAGCCCGGCGAGCAGCGCCCTGATCGGTGCCCCGGCCAGCGACGCGGCGGAGCCGCCGGGGTGCCCGCTGGCGCGCCCGGCGGAGCCGCCGGGGTGCCTGAGGGCGACCTCATCGGGCCTGGTGGCGACCTCGGCGGGCCTGGCGGGCCTGAGGGCGCGCTCGGTGGCGAGGCGGTCCAGGGCGGCGCGCAGCGGGGCCACCCGCCACACGCCGCAGAGGGTCTGCCGCCGGCCGTCGGCGTCGACGTAGCAGGCGCCGTCGTGGCCGGCGTCGAGGTGGTCGAGCAACTCCCCGACCGCCGCGCGGGTGAGCAGGGGCAGGTCGGCGGCGAGCAGGGCGACCACCGGCGTACCGGGGTCGAGCAGGGCCAGCCCGGCCGAGGTGGCGGCGACGGGACCGCCGCCCGGCGGATCCTCCCGGGTCAGCCGCACCCCGGCGGGCACCCGTCCGGGCGGGCCGACCAGGATGCGCGGCGCGGCGTCGGAGACCGCCGCGAGCACACGCTCCCGCATGGGCAGGCCGCCGACCGTCCGGGCCGGCTTGTCGACGCCCCCCATCCGCCGCGCGGCCCCGCCCGCCAGCACCACCGCCGCGTACGCGTCCATCCGGCCACGGTAGCCGCGCGGCGGCCCGGGCCGGGGGTGCAGGATGGCGGGATGGGACGGGCGACTGACCGGCGCGGCGTGCTGCGCATCGACCTCGACGCGGCGGCCACCGGCCGCACCTCGGTACGCCGGCAGGACAGCCTGGCCGTGGAGGAACCGCTGGAGATCCGGGTCGGTGCGGCCGGCCCCGGGCGGCGACGGCCGCTCGCGGTGACCATGCGTACGCCCGGCGACGATCTCGACCTGGCGATCGGCTTCCTGCTGACCGAGGGGCTGATCCGCGCCGCCGACGATGTACGCACCGCGCAGCTCTGCGCCGGCGCGGAGACGTCCAACACGTACAACGTGGTGGACGTGGTGCTGGCGCCCGGCGTGCCCGAACCCGCCGTCGATCCGGCCCGGAACTTCTACACCACCAGCTCCTGCGGGGTGTGCGGCAAGGCGAGCATCGACGCCGTGCGTACCCGATCGGTCTTCGCGGTGGGCGACGACCCGCTGACCGTGCCGGCGGCGGTCCTGACCGCGCTGCCGGACCGGCTGCGCGCGGCGCAGCGCGGCTTCGACCGCACGGGCGGCCTGCACGCGGCGGGTCTGTTCACCGCCGACGGCGACCTGGTGGTGCTGCGGGAGGACGTGGGCCGACACAACGCCGTCGACAAGGTGGTCGGCTGGGCGGTCCGCGAGCGGCGGCTGCCGCTGGCCGGGCACGTCCTGCTGGTCTCCGGGCGGGCGAGCTTCGAGCTGACCCAGAAGGCGTGGATGGCGGGGGTGCCGCTGCTCGCGGCGGTCTCCGCGCCGAGCACCCTGGCGGTGGAGCTGGCCGAGGAGGCCGGGCTGACGCTGGTCGGCTTCCTGCGCGGCGACGCGATGAACGTCTACGCCCGCCCCGACCGCGTGACCACCGACGGAACAGCCACCTGATCCCCAGGCCTCACATGCCTCTGAAAATACGCCCTAGTCGAACAGCCCCAACCGGAACGCGGCGTCGCGGGCCAGCAGGAAGCCGGCGATGCCGAGGATCCAGCCGAGCATGCTGCCGGAGGTCCGCATGATCCAGGCGTTGAGCCGGGCCAGCACCGGCTCGATCAGCCTCGGCAGGGTCACCCGGGCCGCCAGCAGCAGCACCGCCGGCAGCACCATGACCAGGCAGTAGCCGGCGAGCAGCCCCACCATCTCGGCCGCGCCGAGACCCGAGGTGGTCAGCAGGCCGACCGCGCCGAGGTACGGCAGCATCGTCGCCACCTCCGCGAGCGCGGCGAGCAGCGCCAACCCCACCAGCCACCGCGCCGAGGAGTCGCCGGCGATGGCCCGGTCCCGCCAGCGCAGCACGCCTCCGCTGCGCGGGCGCCGCTTGCCGTCGTAGCGGAAGCTGAGCAGGAACAGCCCGACCCCGAGGACGAGTTGCGCCCAGAGCACCGGCCGGTTGTCCATCGCCCCGCCGAGGACGTCGGCCAGCCGGCTTCCGCCGAGGGCGAGCAGCAGCCCGACGCCGAAGTAGAAGACGACGATGGTGCCGAGGTAGCCGAGGATCCGGCGCGCGTTGACCGGCCCGGGTGCGAGCAGCAGCCAGACGGGGATGAAGAGCGTGCCGATGCTCGTGCTGTCGACCAGGGCCAGGCCGGCGAGCGTCAGCAGCAGTCCGACGCTCATGCGGTGCTTGCGGTGGGTTGGGGCACGGAACCATTCTGTGCCGGCGTCGTACCCGCCGACTCGCCCCGTGGAACGAACGTCCCCTACATCTTTCGACGGAGAACGCCATGCCGTCGCTCCCGGTGGTGGCGCTCCCGGAGGCGGTCCTTCCGGTAGTGGCGTTCCCGGGGGCGGTGCCTTCGGCGGCGGTGCCTTCGGCGGCGGTCAGCGCGGGCGGGCCCAGGCGGTGAAGCGGACGGTCAGGCCGGCCGGTGTCGTGGCGTGGTCCAGCGCGGCGAGTTCCTCGCCCGCCTCGGCCTGGAGGGTCGCCAGGTGGATCAGCAGGGCTGGCCGGTCCGTCCGGTACTCGGCGAGCAGGCGCAGCTTCGCCGCCGAACACGGCCAGGCGATACCGCAGGCCGCGCAGCGCCAGGTCGGCCGGGTGGGCAGGTGGGCGCGGCGGCGGGTCATGCCGGGACCCGCGGGCGGACCGGCCGGCGCCGGGCCGGCGCCGGGGAGGCCGGAGTCGCCGTACGCCAGCGGACCCCCTCGCATCGCACGTAGAGGGAGCGCCGGTCCACGGCGTCGCCGCGCGCACCCAACTGGTAGACGTCGATCCAGCACCAACCGTGGTACGTGTGCCAGTCGGTGAGGACGCGGATCACGCGCACGACGATCGGGCGGGCGAACTGCGGGCTCGCGGACCGGGTCAGATGCAGGACGTCACCCGACCTGATCTGCCGCGGCGCGGGCCTCGGGTCCGGCTTCGGCGGCGGCTGGCGCTCCGGCAAGGTCTTCCCCCTCAGCGGTCGGTGTGGAGGAGGGGGCCGCCACGGATGCTCGCCCGGCGGGCGGCCCCCTCGTGGCACGACCGGCGGGCCTCGGGATGCCTCCACCGGCTCGCGCCGTCTGAGAAGCACCCTGCCCAGGGTTGCCGGTCGATCACACCGCGTAGCAGTCTGTACCCGGAGCATTCGGGACGTTCGTGTGAGGGGCGGGGATGAACCGGGCGGTTCAGGTAGCGATGGCGAAGGCCGGGCAGACTGCGGAGAGCCTGGCAGCTCAGGTTGGCGTCGACCCGAAGACGGCGGCACGCTGGGTGAGTCAGGGACGAATCCCGCAGACCCGTCACCGTGCCCGGGTCGCCGAGATTCTCAACAAGGACATGGAAGAGCTCTGGCCGGACGCACTGAAGCGAAGAGAGCCAGCGTGGTTCAGACCGTGGACCGAGATCGAGCGTGAGGCGTCAGGGCTGCGGTGGTTCGAGTCGGCCGTCCTCCCGGGCCTCCTACAGACCGAGGACTACGCCCGGGCCGTCCTCACCAGCGGGCCGCTGATGGCTGACGCGGAAGCTCATGTGGACGCCCGGCTACGCCGGCAGGCCGCCGTGCTCGACCGCCCGCGTCCTCCCCTCCTCGTCTTCGTGATCGACGAGGCTGCGCTCCGGCGGGGAGAGCCCGAGGTCATGCAACCGCAGCTTGATCACCTGATCGAGCTTGCCCGGCGTCCGAACGTCATGGTCCATGTGCTTCCCCTCCGCGCCGGGCTGCACCCCGGTCAGGCCGGACCGTTCATCATCGCCAGCACGCCGGACGGCGAGGTCGGCTACCTGGACGACCAAGCCGCCGGTCGCCTGACGAATGACGTTGCTCCGCTCTGGGCCGTCTGGGATACCGTGAGGTCGGTCGCGCTGCCGCGAGACCAGACCATCGACCTGTTGAGAGCGCGATCATGGATGACCTGACCAGCGCGCAGTGGCGCAAGAGCACCCGCAGCAGCTCGAACGGTGGCGCCTGCGTCGAGGTCGCCGACAATCTTCCCGGCGTCGTCGCCGTCCGCGACTCGAAGGACCCGGCCGGCCCGGCACTCGCCTTCGCCCCGGCGGCGTGGCGCGCGTTCGTCGCCGAGCTGGCCGAGCGGGCCTGACCAACCGGGGCGCGCTCCGCTGCCGGCGGGTTGTGGCAAGGGAAGGCTGTAGCTGAGGGAGGCGCGGCTCTCAATCGGGCGTACCGAACTGGAGCCAGACGCGGATCCGCTCGGTGACCTCGTCGCGTCCGCCGAGGGCGTCGCGGACCTCTGCGGCGAACGTGACTCGGCCCTGCGTGGAAGGCAGCCGGTCGGCCGACAACGCGGAGAAGACGCCGCCGACCATGTCATCGACGGTGAGCGGTGCGTCGTACTGCACCGACGTCTCCGCGTACCGGTAGCCGGCGCGAACGAGGGCGTCCTGGTTGCGTAGGCGGCCGGCCTCGTCGGTCTGGCAGGCGGCGGTGACGGGGTGCCCGAGCAGCCGTTCCAGGCATTCGCGCAGTGCCTCGGACCAATCGGCGTCCTGGAGCCACAGCGGCGCTCCGTTGGTGACCACGGCGATGCCGCCGCCGGGACGCAGCAGCGGCCGGGCGGCCCTGAACAGCGCGTCGCGGTCCATGAAGTGGATGGCGACAGCGGCGGTCAGCGCGCCGATCGTCCGTTCGCCGAGTAGCCGACCCAGCGCGGGCAGGTCGCTGTCCGTGCCGAGCAGCCACGTGGTGTTGACCGTCGCAGCGTCGAGGGCGGCCTGGCGGGCCAGGGCCAGCATGTCGGGCTCCGGGTCCACGCCGATGACGGCCCCGACCCGGACGGCGAGCGGGAGGCTCAACTGGCCGGTGCCGCAGCCGAGGTCGACCACCCTGTCCTCGGCGCTGAGGCCGAACGCTCCGACGAGGGCGTCGAGCACCTCGGGCCGGTAACCCCGCCGGTGCCTCGCGTAGTACGTCGCCACCTCACCGCTGAAGCTCGCCTTCATCTCGACAGCCTGCCCGCAGCGCAGATCGGGAAGCGAGCGATTCTGCTCAGGGCATGGCCAAAGGTGTCGCTGCTTGCGCCGGGCGCGGCGAGTCCCTGTGGGTGTGACGTACTGCCCACAGCGAGGGGCCAGCGGATCCGACAGCCGATACCTACAGTCGGGCCATGAGCACCGGCAGAGGCGTGCGGGCGGTCTATCCCGGCAGCTTCGATCCCTTCACTTCCGGGCATCTGGATGTGGTGGACCGGGCACGCCGCCTCTTCGACGAGGTGGTCGTGCTCGTCGCGGTCAACAGCCTCAAGAATCCGGGCACCGACGAAGAGGAGCGAGCGGCCGCTGTCCGGGCCGTTCTGCCGGCCGGGTGGACCTCCGTCAGCGTCGCGGCCTGGAGCGGGTTGACCTCCACCTACTGCCGTCACCACGAGGTAGGAGTGATCGTCCGCGGCGTGCGGAACACCACCGACCTTCAGAGCGAGTACCAGCTCGCCGCGATGAACGAGTCGCTCGGTGTCCCCACGGTGTTTTTGCCTGCGCAGCCCGAACTTGCCACGGTGTCTTCGACCGCGGTGCGCACCCTGAGGAAGTGACGTTCGTCCCCACGGTCGCAGGCGGCCGGAGTGACGCCGGGGTGCTAGATCGGGAAACGGCCGCGCCGGACCTGCCAGTGGCGGCCGGCCTTCAGGTGATCGACGATCGCGCGCTGGAGCACGGTGTGGCGCGGCAGCTCGTCGAGGGGCGTGGTCAGGGTGCGGAACACGAACCGCAGCACCTCGACGTCGGCGTCCAGCCCTTCCGGTTCCTCGTAGGGTGACAACTCGAACAGCCGCTGGAACCGGACGATGTTGGAGTCGTCGGGCAGGTACTCCAGCAGTTGCGGGTCGAGCAGCCACGAGCCGCAGGCGAACGCCGTGTAGTGCTCGTCGGGGAAGTGGCGCGGGAAGAACGCGCGGGCCTCGTCGAGCGAGGCCGCGACCGCCTCCGGAGTGAGCGGCCCCGCCTCGGGGATGTGCAGGTCGAGGGCGGTGCCGCCGCGCTGGTGTTGCAGCCGGCCCAACTCGTAGAGGCCGCCGCGGGCGTGCAGCGTCAGCCAGCTCTGCATGACCGGCCAGCCCTCGCGCTGCATCCGCCGGTCGATCGCGAGGTTGCGGCCCAGGTCCGCGAGGGTCGCCCACGAGACGGCGTCGGCGATGCCGTGGTCGCGGTGGTATCCCCTGACAGCGTCGAGCAGGGCCAGGTACGCGTACACGTAGAGATGCCGCCAGGCGGGGCCCCGCTCGCGCGGCAGCTCCGGACCGGGCGGCAGCCAACCGTGGCCCCCGAGATCGGCGCGGACCAGGGCGATCGACCGGTCGAGCAGCCAGCGAAGCTCCGGCGTCCAGAGTGGGGAGTCATCGTCGGGCCAGCCCGCCATGATCTCGGCGGCGTCGTCCGGCCGTACCGCGAGCCGGTCGAGGATCGCGGGCGCGTCGGCCCTGGCGGGCAGCGGAGCCGACGGCCGGTCACCGGCGAGCCGGTGTACGCGTTCGACGTCCTCGACGGGCACCCCGAGCCGGGCGGCGGTGTCGTCCAGGTCCACGCGGACGACCCTACCGGCCGGTCGGCGTCTCCCACGGCCCCGTACCGCTCGGGTCGGACCGGTCTGACAACGGCCATGGCTCGCGGGACAGGGCTAGGGATGCCGGCGTGCGAAGAGGATGCCGCCGAGCCTGCTCTCGGGCGAGGTCACGACCGTCTCGGCCTCCACTGTGAATCCAGCCGCCCGCAGCCAGGCCGCCAACCGTTCCGGCCGGCGGCGGTGGACGTGGACCTTCATGGGATGGCCGCCGTAGCCCTCGGTCTTCAACCGCGACCCGTCGCCGACGTGGAAGCCGAGCAGCAGCGGGCCCCCTGGGCGCAGTACCCGCCGGAATTGCGCGAGGACCCGGCCGATTTCCTCGTCCGGGACGTGGATGAGCGAGTACCAGGCGATCACGCCCGCGACCGAGGCCTCGGCGAGCGCGAGGTCGGTCATCGAGCCCACCTCGAACCGCAGGTGGGGATGGTCTCGCCGAGCTATCCCGATCATCCCCGGGGAAAGGTCGATGCCGAAGGCGTCGAGGCCATGCCGGTGCAGGAGGGCGGTGACGCGTCCGGACCCGCAGCCGATGTCGGCGACCGGGCCTCCGCCAGCGGCCAGCACCAGTTCGGCGAACAACGCCAGGGCCGCCCGTTCGTGGGGCGCGTCGACCAGGAGGTCGCGCACAAGTTCCGCGTAGCTGGCGGCAACGGTGTCGTAGGAGTCCCTGGTGTCCGCCAACCAGCCTTCGTTCCTCACGCCCGACACGTTAGGTCCTCCAGGCGACGCTCGCCTTTTCCGTGTCAGCTCGCCTGGTTCTGCTGCTCGGCCCATTCGGCGACCCGTCGCGCGCTCTCCTTCTCGGAGAGGTCCTCCACCCGGGTCATGACCGACCACCGTACGCCGAAGGGGTCCCTGATGCTGGCGAACCGGTCGCCGGACACGAAGGTGGACGGCGCCTCACGGACGACGGCGCCGGCAGCCTCGGCCCGGGCGACGACCGCGTCCACATCCGGGCAGTAGAGGCCCATCGAGTAGCAGTCCTGGTCCCCTTCGGGTGCCGCGACGAGCCCGTAGTCGGGCATCGGCTCCCCGAGTTGCAGCAGCCCGTGGCCGAAGTCGAGGACGGCGTGGGCCACGACCCCGCCCATCTCGGTCACGTCGACCACCCGGGCACCGAAGATGTCCCGATAGAAGTCGATGGCGCCGCGTGCGTCGGGGATCGCCAGGAAGGGGGTCAGGCTGGTGGCGCCGTGCGGCGTACCGTTCGTGGTGTGCTCACCGTCGGCGGCTCGGCTCGTTGCAGTCATGTGACCGATCGTAGGAACGGCGGGCGTGGGCCGGCTTGAAGATTCGCGACAGGCGGCCGGCCCGGGTGCGGCGAGCCCACCGGGTGTCCTCTACCCGGCGCGGCTGCCCACGTTCGACCGGCTCCCGCCGCCGGAGGCGGTGCGGCAGCTGGTGCGGTGGTTCTGGATCCCGGAGTGGCAGATCCAGCCGGGGCGATCCTCCCGGCAGCATCTGATCGCCTTCCCCGCCTGCAACCTCGTCGTCGAACCGGACGCGGTCGGCGTCTCCGGACCGACGACCGGCAGTTCGTACCGTGACCTCACCGGAACGGGCTGGGCCGTCGGCGCCCTGCTGCGGCCGGCGGCCGTACCCCATCTCGTCGCGGACCCGGCGGCCCTGCGGGACCGCTACGAGGCCGTGGACCTACCCGTCCTGCACGAGCGGGTGCACCGCGAGATGACCGGGCCGGGCGACCGGCAGACCCGGCACCGCCGGGCCGTCGACGCCTTCGCGGGGTGGCTCAGCGAGGTGGTCCCACCGCCGAACGACGAGGCGCTGCTGGCCAACGCGATGGCCGAGGCCATCGACACGGATCCGACTATCCGGACGGTCGAGGATGCCGCCGTACGCCTGCGCCTGTCCACCCGCTCGTTGCAGCGGCTCGCGGGACGGTACGTCGGGCTGCCGCCGTCGACGATGATCCGTCGGCGTCGGCTACAGGAGGCGGCCGAACGCCTGCGTACCGACCCGGACACGACCCTGGCCGCGGTCGCCGCCGACCTCGGCTACAGCGACCACGCCCACCTCGCCAACGAGTTCCGGTCGGTACTCGGCCTCTCCCTGAGCGCCTACCGACAGCGGGCCACGCGCGAGGAGGACGGGGTGTGACAGGACGTCGCCGGACCTGGTCTGCCGCGCGGCCATGCACGCCTGCCACGTTGGTGTCGCCGAGGTCGAGCCGCTGCCACGGATGACCGGGTTCTCCCCGGTCGTCCGATCCGGGTGCGCCAGGGGAATCTCCCCGATGCCCGGCCGGCACCGGGAGACAAGGCTCGATGTCATGAAAATCATGAATGGCCGGACCGCTCTCGTCGCGACGGCGCTCGCCACCGTGCTGACCGTCGTGGCCCCCGGCGCGGTCACCGCCGCACCCCCGGCCCGCTCCGCCGCCGACTGCCGCCCCGGCACCCTCGACCCCGGCCCGCTCCGGCAGGCGATCGCCGGATTACCCGACTCCGACGCCACCAGCGCCCAGGTCCGAATCATCACCCCGGACGGCTGCTGGACCGGTGCCACCGGCGTCCGGGACCTGCGCAGTCAGGCCCCCGTGCCGCCGCACGCACGCTTCCGGATCGGCAGCGCCACCAAGGTCTTCACCGCCGCACTGGTGCTGCAACTGGTCGCCGAGGGCCGCATCGACCTGGCCGACCCGGTGCAGCGTCACCTGCCCGGGCTGCTGCCCGCCGACTACCCGACCGTCACCGTCCGCCAACTGCTCGACCACACCAACGGCATCCCCAGCCCGACCATGCCGGACGGCATCGAGTGGCAGCTCGCCCACCGGTACGACCGCTGGACCCCGGAGCAAGTCGTGCGACTCGGCCTGCGCAACCCCAGGCAGTTCGAACCCGGGACGAAGCAGCACTACACCAACATGGGCTACATCGTCGCCGGCCTGCTGGTGGAGAAGGTCACCGGCCACGCGTACGCGCGGGAGCTGGACCGGCGGATCGCCCGCCCGCTCCGCCTGCGAGACACGTACGCCCCTGGCGACGACCCGCGCATCCTCGGTCCGCACGCACACGGATACCAGGCCGTCGTGCGCGACGGAGCCACCGAACTGGTGGACGCCACGACCTGGAGCCAGACCTTCACCCCGGCCTCCGGCAACGTCATCTCCAGCCTCGCCGACCTGGACACGTTCGTCGCCGCGCTCTTCGCCGGCCGGGTCGTGCCGCCGGCCCAGCTGGCCGAGATGTTCACCCTGCCCGCTGTCCCCGACGTCTCCGGTGGTCCGGCCCGCTACAGCGCCGGGCTCACCGCGTTCCCGCTGCCCGGAGGCGAAGTCCTGTGGATCAAAACGGGCTCCCGGTTCGGCTACCTGACCGGCGTGGCGTCCACCCGCGACGGCCGGTTCCGGACGCAGTACTCGATCACCGGGACCGACGCCAAGGGTGAGGAGCTCAGCCGTACAGCCCAGGCCGTCATCGGCGCCGCACTCGGGATGCTCTGACGGGAGTCAGCGGGGGCCGCGTCGGCTGCGCCGGCGGCGTAGCACTCCGGGCGTTCCCACCGCCGGCCAACCGTCCAGCTCCGCCGGCGGCACGCCCCGGCGAAGCAGGTCGTCGAGGAGCAGCGCCATCGAGTGGCCGGGATGCTCGGCCAGGGCCCGTTCCAGAGCCACGGCCGCCAGCGCACCCTGCCCCGCCCGCCAGGCCGCGAACGCCAGCAGCGCGGCCGGCACGGCGATCAGCTCCGGCTCGGCCCGGCGCAGCACGTCGGTCCAGAGGGCGATGTCCTCGTCCCGCCCGTCGGTGCGCTCCCAGGCGTGGTCGCGTACCGGCACGTGGGTCAGCAGCACGCTCAGCCAGGCGACCTCGTCGTCGCTGAGGCGCTGCCCCCGCCGCTGCCGGCGCAGCGCGGAGCGTACGGCCGCCGTCCCCGCCGCGCGGACCGCACGCCCGCCGCGCGGGTCGGTCGCGGGCTCCCGGTCGAGCAGGGCCGCGAGGCGTCGCTCGGCGCGGGCGGTGGCCCGGCGTACGGCCGAACGGGCTTGACCGGTCACCGGGGCGACCTGCGCGACCAGGGCGGCCCGGTCGGGCAGCGCGACCTGGCCGGCGAAGACGGCCGCCGCGCTGACCTCGCTCGCGCCGACGTCGTAGGGGGTGCCGTCGGGCGGGCAGCACGCCGGCTCGGTGCAGAGGTACGACCAGTAGCGGCCCTCGGTGACGCGCAGGGCGTCGAGCACGGGGAGCCCGGCGGTGGTGAGCGCGGCGCGCACGGCGTCGACCGCCGGGGTGACCAGCGGCGCCGGACCGTAGCCGAGGACCGTGGCGGTCTCGGCGTGCTGCCGGGCGACGACGCCGGCGAGGTGGCCGGCAGGGTCCCGCGGGTCGGCGAGGTCGGGCAGGTCCGCGCGGGCGGCGAAGGTGATCCGGCGGCCCCGCATCGCCACCACGACGACGCTGTCGGTGGGGTGGAAGCCGAGCAGGAAGGGCACGGCGGCGATGAGGTCGGCGGGGGAACGGACGGCGAGCCGGGGGCGGTCGGTCGGGGTCATGGCTGGCAGCCTGCGGCGGGGGCGGGGCGGCCGCCGGCCCCTGTGGACGACACGCGGGTTGTCCACAGACACGGAGAGTATCTATGCAGCTCAAGCCCAATTCTCGTCCCCCAGGCGCCACCCGCAACGGGCACGCCCCGCACCGAGCCCCGGCGATCATGGAGTGAACGAGCCCCCTGAGGGGCCGAAATCGTCCAAGATTCACGACAGCCCGTTTCCGGCGGGACGGGACGCCGTCGGCGCGTTACCTTGCGCAGATGGATCTGGCGTACCTGCGGGCGCACCCGGAGCACCTGCCGACCTTCCTGACCCACCAGCGGATCCGGGAGACGCCGGTCGCCGGCGGCGACATCTGCGCCGCGTCCCGGCTCACGCTGGACGACGGGCACTCGGTCTTCGCCAAGACCTGGCCGGAGACCGCCGGAGGACCGGTGCCCGAGGGCTTCTTCGCCGCCGAGGCGGCCGGCCTGCGGTGGCTGCGCGAGGCCGGGACGGTCGCCGTACCGGAGGTGGTCGTGGCGCTGCCGGGGCTGCTCGCGCTGGAGTGGATCGAGCCCGGCGAGCCGACGCCCGAGGCGGCCGAGCGGTTCGGTCGCGAGCTGGCGGCCCTGCACCGGGCCGGCGCGCCGGCGTTCGGGGCCGACTGGGCCGGCTTCGTCGGGTCCCTCCCGCAGGACAACAGGCCGGACGACGGCCCCTGGTCGCGCTGGTTCGCCCGGTGCCGGCTGCTGCCCCACCTGCGCCGCGCGGTGGCCGGCGGCGGGCTCAGCGACGTCGAGGCCACGCTGGTCGAGCAGGTCGTCGAGCGGATCGGCGAGTTCGGCGGGGACGAGCCGCCGGCCCGGATCCACGGCGACCTCTGGCCGGGCAACGCGCTCTGGGGCGCGGACGACAGGGTCTGGCTGGTCGACCCGGCGGCGCACGGCGGGCACCGGGAGACCGACCTGGCTCAGCTGGCTCTCTTCGGCGGCGCCCCGCACCTCGACCGGATCCTCGCCGCGTACGCGCAGGAGTGGCCGCTGGCCGACGGGTGGCGGGAGCGGGTGCCGCTGCACCAGCTCCACCTGCTGCTGGTGCACGCCGCCCTGTTCGGCGGGGCGTACCGCGATGCGGTCGCCCGTACCGCCCGGTCGGCGCTTGCCGGGCTCGGGCGCGCTACCGTCGACGGGTGACCGCCGCCCCGCCGAACTCCGGCGTCCTCGCCGACCGGTACGGCCGCGTCGCCCGGGACCTGCGCGTCTCCCTGACCGACAAGTGCAACCTGCGCTGCACCTACTGCATGCCGGCCGAGGGGCTGGCCTGGCTGCCCGGCCCGCAACTGCTCGGCGACGACGAGATCGCCCGGCTGGTCGGGGTCGCGGTGCGCCTGCTCGGCGTGACCGAGGTGCGGTTCACCGGCGGGGAGCCGCTGATCCGGCCCGGCCTGGTCGGCATCGTGGCCGCCGTGGCGGCGCTGGAGCCGCGCCCCCGGATCTCGCTGACGACCAACGGCATCGGGCTGGACCGGCTCGCCCCCGCGCTGCGCGCCGCCGGGCTGGACCGGGTGAACGTCTCGCTGGACACCCTCGATCCGGAGCGGTTCGCCCGGCTGACCCGGCGCCCCCGCCTGGCGGACGTGCTCGCCGGGCTGGCCGGGGCCGCCGCCGCCGGGCTCACCCCCGTGAAGATCAACTCTGTGCTCATGCGCGGCGTCAACGACGACGAGGCACCCGGGCTGCTCCGCTTCGCCCTCGCCCACGGCTACGAGCTGCGGTTCATCGAGCAGATGCCGCTGGACGCCCAGCACGGCTGGAACCGCGACACCATGATCACCGCCGACGAGATCCTGGCCTCCCTGCGCGGGGAGTTCGACCTGACCCCCGACCCGGCGGAGCGCGGCGCGGCGCCGGCCGAGACCTGGCTGGTCGGCGGCGGCCCCGCCCGGGTCGGCGTGATCGCCAGCGTCACCCGGCCGTTCTGCGGCGACTGCGACCGCACCCGGCTCACCGCCGACGGGCAGGTCCGCGCCTGCCTCTTCGCCACCGAGGAGTCCGACCTGCGCGGCGCCCTGCGGGCCGGAGCGGACGACGACGAGCTGGCCCGGCGCTGGCGTACCGCGATGTGGGGAAAACGGGCCGGGCACGGCATCGACGACCCGGCCTTCCTCCAGCCCGCCCGGCCGATGTCCGCGATCGGAGGCTGACCGTGGCGGGACCGACGCACGCGGGCCGTACCGGGACAGCGGCTCCCGCCCCTCCGGCGCACACCGGCCCGGCCGAGCCCGAACCGACCCCGACCGCACCGGCGGCCGGCGCCGGGGCGCCGCTGACCGTCCGCTACTTCGCCGGGGCGCGGGCCGCCGCCGGCCGGTCCGAGGAGACCGCATCCGGCGGCCGGTCCCTGGACGAACTCCTCGTCGAGTTGACCGAACGGCACGGCGAACGGCTCGCCGCCGTGCTGAAGGTGGCGAGTTTCCTCGTCGACGGCGTGACCTGTCATGATCGGCGGGCACCGCTACCGGCCGGGGCCACGATCGACGTCCTGCCGCCCTTCGCGGGCGGCTGAGGGAGGCGCACACATGCTGGCGGCACTGGCGTTCGTCGCCACCATAGGGCTGGTCACCGGCCTGATCCACCTCTACCTGTGGAAGCGCCTGGTGCGGGACACCACCATCCCGGGGCGCTGGCGGCGGATCGGCGGGATCACCGCCCTGGTGCTCGCGCTGCTCGTACCGGCGACCATGGTCGGCACCCAGGCGGGCCTCTACTGGCTCGCGTGGCCGGGCTACCTCTGGCTCGCCGTCATGTTCTACCTGCTCGTCCTGCTCGTGGCGCTGGAAGTGCCGATGGCGGCGACGAAGCTCGTGCTGCGTCGCCGGGTCGCCGCCGCGGAGCCCACCGCCGCCGCGCCCGAGCCCGCCATGGTCTCCGCCGCGCCCGAAACCCCCGCGGTGGGCGCGGCGGTTCCGGCCGACCCGCCGGCCGCCGGCGCCGTCGGGCAGCCCGACCACGACCCGGCCCGCCGGCTGCTGCTCGCCCGTGGGGCGGCGATCTTCGCCGGGCTCACCGCCACCGGCCTCACCGGGTACGGCATCCGCACCGCCCTCGGCCCGCCACAGCTCGACCGGGTGCAGATCCCGCTGGCCAAGCTCCCCCGCAGCATGGACGGCCTGCGGATCGCCACCGTGTCCGACATCCACCTCGGCCCGCTGCGCGGGCGGGCGCACACCGAGCGGATCGTCGCCGCGATCAACCGCCTGGACGCCGACATCGTCGCCGTCGTCGGCGACCTGGTCGACGGCTCGGTCGCGGAGCTGGGCGAGGCCGCCGAGCCGCTGCGCAGGCTGCGGTCCCGGCACGGCAGCTACTTCGTCACCGGCAACCACGAGTACTACTCGGGCGTCGAGGAGTGGGTCCAGGAGCTGGACCGCCTCGGCCTGCGGGTCATGCAGAACGAGCGGACGGAGATCCAGGCCCGGGGCGGCGTACTCGACCTGGCCGGGGTGAACGACGTCACGGCCGCCGGTACGGGCCTGGCCGCCCCGGCGGACTACGCGGCGGCGCTCGGCGACCGCGACCCGAACCGCCCTGTGGTGCTGCTCGCCCACCAGCCGGTGGCGGCGGTCGAGGCGGCGAAGTTCGGCGTCGACCTCCAGCTCTCCGGGCACACCCACGGCGGCCAGATGGTCCCGTTCAACCTGCTGGTGAAGCTCCAGCAGCCGGTGGTCTCCGGCCTGGGCGAGGTCGACGGCACCAAGGTCTACGTCACCAACGGCGCCGGCTTCTGGGGCCCGCCGGTGCGCGTCGGCGCCGAACCCCAGATCACCCTGGTGGAGCTGCGCTCCCGCTGACCCATAGCGCGGGCGGCCGGCGTTGTCCAGCACCGGATGCTCAGGTCACGGGTGTGCGTGGCGACGGGTGGGTAATGGCGCGGTCGTGACAGGATGCGGCGTGCCTCCGTTCAGTCCCGCACCCCCCGGCGGCCCTTCGCCGTTCGTCGCGGATCTGCACATCCACTCGAAGTACTCGCGCGCGTGCAGCCGCGACCTGACCCTGCCCAACCTCGGCTGGTGGGCGCGGCGCAAGGGCATCGGGGTGCTCGGCACCGGCGACTTCACCCACCCCGCCTGGTACGACCACCTGCGCGAGACGCTGCACCCGGCCGAGCCCGGCCTGCACCGGCTCAGCCCGGAGACGGAGCGGGACGTCGCCCGCCGGCTGCCGCCCCGGCTGGCCAGCGAGGCGGAGGCGGACCCGGTCCGGTTCATGCTCAGCGTGGAGATCTCCACGATCTACAAGCGGGACGACCGCACCCGCAAGGTGCACCACCTGATCTACCTGCCCGATCTGGACGCGGTGGCCCGGTTCAACGCCGCGCTCGGGCGGATCGGCAACCTCGGCTCGGACGGCCGGCCGATCCTCGGCCTGGACTCCCGGGACCTGCTGGAGATCACGCTGGAGGCCAGCGCGGACGGCTACCTGGTGCCGGCGCACATCTGGACCCCGTGGTTCTCCGCGCTGGGCTCCAAGTCGGGCTTCGACGCGATCGCCGACTGCTACGCCGACCTCGCCGAGCACATCTTCGCGGTGGAGACCGGCCTCTCCTCCGACCCCGGGATGAACTGGCGCGTCGGCAGCCTGGACGGCTACCAACTGGTGTCCAACTCGGACGCGCACTCGCCGCCGGCGCTGGCCCGGGAGGCCACCGTCTTCGCCACCGCCCGCGACTACTTCGCGATCCGCGACGCGCTGCGTACGGGCGACGGGCTGGCCGGGACCATCGAGTTCTTCCCCGAGGAGGGCAAGTACCACGCGGACGGGCACCGGCTCTGCGGGGTCAACTGGTCGCCCGAGCAGACCCGGGCCGCCGGCGGCCGCTGCCCGGAGTGCGGCAAGCCGCTGACCGTCGGCGTGCTCAGCCGGATCGAGGAGCTGGCCGACCGCCCGTCGGGGCACCGCCCCGCACACGCCCGCGACGTCACCCACCTGGTGCCGCTGGCCGAGATCCTCGGCGAACTCAACAAGGTGGGCGCCCGGTCCAAGCGGGTCGAGGGGAAGCTCCACGAGCTGATCGCCGCGCTCGGCCCCGAGCTGGAGATCCTCACCACCACGCCGCTCGACGAGATCGGCCGGGTCGGCGGGGAACTGCTCGCCGAGGGCATCGGCCGGCTGCGCCGGGGCGACGTGCGCCGCGTCCCCGGCTACGACGGCGAGTACGGCGTCATCACCCTCTTCGACCCGGCCGAGCTGGGCGGCGACGCCGGTACGGCGCAGGAGACCCTCTTCGACGTACCCGTGCCGGCGCAGCGCACCCCCGCGGAGCCGGCGCCGAAGCCCCGGGCCAAGCGCCCGACGGCGGCCAGGGCCGAGCCCAAGCGCAAGGCCGCACCGCCCGCGCCGCCGCCCCCGATCGCGCCGACGCCCTCGCCGCACGAGCCGTTCGAGCCGATGCTCGCCGGGATGGAGGAGGTCGGCACCGGCCTGCTGGACCGCCTGGACGCCATGCAGCGCGTGGCCGCCTCCGCGCCGGGCGGTCCGCTGCTCATCGTGGCCGGGCCGGGCACCGGCAAGACCCGGACGTTGACCCACCGGATCGCCTACCTCTGCGCGGAGCTGAACGTCTTCCCCGAGCAGTGCCTGGCGATCACGTTCACCCGGCGGGCCGCCGAGGAGCTGCGGCACCGCCTCGACGGCCTGCTCGGCCCGGTCGCCGAGGACGTCACCGTCGGCACCTTCCACTCGCTGGGCCTGACGATCCTGCGGGAGAACGCCGACGCCGTCGGCCTGCCGGCGGACTTCCGGATCGCCGACGACGCCCAGCGGGCGGAGGCCCGTGCCGAGGCCGGCGACGACGACACCGGCTACGCGGCGCTGCTGCGCAAGCAGGACCTGGTGGACCTGGACGAGCTGCTGACCCTGCCGGTCGCGCTGCTACGGGCCGACCGCAAGCTGGTGCAGCGGTACCGGGAGCGCTGGCGGTGGATCTTCGTCGACGAGTACCAGGACGTCGACGAGGTGCAGTACGAGCTGCTGCGCCTGCTCAGCCCCGCCGACGGCAACCTCTGCGCGATCGGCGACCCGGACCAGGCGATCTACTCCTTCCGGGGCGCCGACGTCGGCTACTTCCTGCGCTTCTCGCAGGATTTCACCGACGCCCGGCTGGTCCGGCTGAACCGCAACTACCGCTCGTCGGCCCCGATCCTGGCCGCCGCCGTGCAGGCCATCGCGCCGTCGTCGCTGGTGCGGGGCCGCCGCCTCGACCCGGCCCGGCTCGACCCGGAGGCCCCGCTGGTGGGTCGCTACCCGGCGGCGTCCGTCGCCGACGAGGCCGATTTCGTCGTACGCACCATCGACGAGCTGGTCGGCGGGCTCTCCCACCGGTCCCTGGACTCGGGGCGCATCGACGGCCGGTCCACCTCGCTCTCGTTCTCCGACATCGCGGTGCTCTACCGCACCGACGCGCAGGCCGCACCGATCGTGGACGCGCTCGCCCGGGCGAACATCCCCGTGCAGAAGCGCTCGCACGACCGGCTGCGGGACCGGCCCGGGGTGTCCGCCATCGCCCGCGAGCTGCGCCACGCCGACGGGCTCGACGGCTCGCTGGCCGCCCGGGTCCGGCTGGCCGGGCAGGTGCTGGCGGAGCGCTTCGCGGTGCCCACGCTGGACGGTGCCGGCGCGGTACGGCCGGAGGACGTCCGCTCGGCCGTCGACCTGCTCACCCCGCTGGCCCGCCGCTGCGGCGACGACCTGCCGCTGTTCCTCTCCCAGCTCGCCACCGGCGCGGAGGTGGACGCGCTCGACCCCCGCGCCGAGGCGGTCACCCTGCTCACCCTGCACGCCGCCAAGGGGCTGGAGTTCCCGGTGGTCTTCCTGGTCGGCACCGAGGACGGGCTGCTCCCGCTGCGCTGGCCCGGCAGCACGCCCGACGACGACGCGATCGCCGAGGAGCGGCGGCTCTTCTTCGTCGGGCTGACCCGCGCCCAGGACCGGCTGTACGTCACCCACGCCGGCCGTCGCAGCCGGCACGGAACGGAACGCGAGTGCGTCCCGTCGCCGTTCCTCGACGCCATCGACCCGGGCCTGTTCGAGCGCTTCGGCGAGGCCGAGCCCCGCCGCCCCCGCGACCGCCAGCTCCGCCTGATCTGAGCCACCCGGTCGGGCCGTAGGCCTCGGTCCGGCCGCGGGCGAACGCTCAGGCGGTCAGGGCGGCCAGCCAGGCGCCGGTGAGCAGGGCCGGGCCCAGCGGGAGCGGGGTGTCGCGGCGCACCCTGCCGGCGGACAGCAGGGCGAGCACCACCGCGCCGTGCAGCAGGTGCGGCAGGAGCAGCCCGAGCGCCACGGACGAGCCGCCGAGCCAGCCGAGCGGCAGGCCCAGGACGGCGGCGAGCTTCACGTCGCCGAAGCCCAGCCGGGAACCGGGCAGCAACGCCAGCACCACGTGGCAGGCGAAGCAGAGCGCGGCCCCGGCCGCCGCCCCGAGCAGCCGCCCGGGGCTGCCGGAGATCAGCGCCGCGCCGGCCAGGCCGACGGCGGCGACCAGCGCGGCGGCGCCGACCAGCGGGTCGGGCAGCCGCAGGCAGGCCAGGTCGACCAGGGCGAGCACCAGCCCGACGGCCGCCAGCACGAGGAGGACGGGCAGGACGGGGTCGGCCCCCAGCGCCGCCGCGAGCCCGGCGAACACGACCGCCCCCGCGGCCGCACCCGGCGCGGCCCGGACGACACCGGCGGTGGGCGGGGCGGTGAAGTGGCGGGCGGCCCCGGGAGCGGCGAGGCCGGCCAGGGCGCCGAGCAGCGTCACGCACGCCAGCAGCCCCGTCGACACGGGGCGGACGCTACCGCCGCGACGGCTTCGGCGCGGTCCCCGGTGCGGGACGTCGCGGTCTCTCGGTGCTCACCACGAGGGCCACCCCGGCGACGATGACCGCGCCGCCGAGCACCACCCGCGCGGTGACCGGCTCGGCCACGAACAACGCGCCGAGCGCCACCGCGACCACCGGGTTGACGTAGGCGTACGTGGAGGCCAGCGAGATCGGGGCGTGGTGCAGCAGCCAGACGTACGCGGTGAACGCCACCAGCGAGCCGGCCACCGTCAGGTACGCGAGCGCGAGCCACGACCGGGTCGTCACCGTGCCCGGGTCGAACCCGCGCAGCTCGCCCCGGGCCACCGAGAGTACGGCGAGTGCCGCCGCCCCGGCGAGCATCTCGTAGACGGTGGCGACGAACGGATCGGCGGGCATCCGGATGCGCCCGGAGAGGAAGGAGCCGACCGACCAGCAGGTGGCGCCGACGACCACGGTCAGCGCCCCGGTGAGCGGCACGGCACCCGTCCCGCCGGTCGGCAGCACCAGCAGCACCAGCCCGACGAAGCCCAGCGTCACCCCGGCCAGCGTCCACGACCGGGGTCGGTCGCCGGTGACCGTACGCAGCAGCACCACCAGCAGCGGAACGGTGGCCACCAGCAGCGCGGCGATCCCGGAGGGCACCGCGACCCCCGGCGGCCCGGACTCGGCGAGCACCACCAGCCCGTTGCCGCCGGCCAGCAGGAGCACGCCGACCAGCGCTGCCGAGGCGAGTTGCCGGCGGTCGACCCGCAGCGCGCCCCGCCCCCGCCGCACCCGGAGCACGATCGCCAGCACCAGGGCGGCGGCGGCGAACCGGGCGGCGGCGGAACCGAGCGGCGGCATGGACTCCACCGCGATCCGGATGCCCAGGTAGGTGGAGCCCCAGAGGACGTAGACCAGCAGCAGGGCGGTCCAGAGCAGCGCCGGCCTGGCGGCAGCCGTACGAACGGTCCCGGCTCCCGGGCCCGTTCGGGTGCCGGCGTCGGCCGGCGGCGGTGCACTCGGTGGAGGTGGGCTCATCGGTGGACACGCTACGGTGGCCTCGGCGTCGGCGTCCCTCGTTGGTGGCCGGCCTCTCACCACTCGCACGGGAGGCGTGCATGGCGAACTACGGAGCACCGGGTCACGGGGACCCGGACCCGTGGCACGGGCGACGCCCCGACGAGTCGTACGGTCCGCCGGCCGGCGGGTGGGGCGGCGGGGAGGCCCCGTACGCGGGTAGTCCCGCCCCGCCCCCGCCCCCGCAGCGCCGGCGCGGGCGGGCGGGTCCGGTCGTCGCGGTGCTGGCGACGGTGGTGTTGCTGGTCGTCGGCGGCGGCGCCGCCGTGCTCTACCTGCTCGGTCAGGACGACGACACGCCGGTCGCCACGCCGAGCGAGCCCGCACCTGCGGCGAAGACCGACCCGCCGACGGCGACGACGGGCGCGGCCACCGCCGCCCCGGTCACGCCGCCCGCTCCCGAGTCCTCGGCCGACCCGCGCTTCGTCAAGGCGGGCCAGTGTGTCCGCAACGACGGCCCCGCCGGCGGCAAGCCCAAGCTGCTGATCAGCGACTGTGCCCCGCAGACGTACGAGGTGCTGCGCCGCATCGACGGGGCGACCAGCGGCGAGAAGGACGCCGCCGCGAAGTGCGCGAAGGTCGACGGCTACACCAACTGGTACTTCTTCGACAGCGAGCTGGACACCCTCGACTTCGTGCTCTGCCTGAAGCAGCGCTGAGCGCCGCGCCCGGCATATCCGCACCCCCCTGAGCACCGCACCCTGGACCACGCACCCCTGATCCACCCGCACCCCTGAGGAAGAGATGACGACCTACGGATCACCCGCGCAGCCGGAGGACCCCTACCAGCGCCCGCCCGGCACCCCGGGCGGCCCGCCACCCATCGACCCGACGCTGCCCGAGTGGGGTCAGCCGCCGGCCGCCGGACAGTGGGGCCAGCAGCAGCCGGGGGGTGAACCGCAGTGGGGTCAGCAGCAGCCCGGGAGCGAGCCGCAGTGGGGCCAGCCGCCGTCCGGTGGCGAGGCACCGGCCGCCCCGCAGTGGGGGCAGCCGGACCCGATGTGGAACCAGCCGCAGCCGCCGAACCCGGAGCCGGCCTACCCGCCACCGACCTCCGGCGCGGGCTATCCGCCACCCAGTTCCGGGGCCGGCTACCCGCCACCCAGCTCCGGCGCGGGCTACCCGTCGCCCAGCTCCGGGGCCGGCTACCCGTCGCCGGCGGACCAGGGCGGCTACCCGGCGGCCGGGCCGTATCCGCCGGCCGGGCCGACGCCAGCCCCGGGCAACCAGTGGGGCGCCCCGCCGCCGGGCCCCGGTGCGTACGGGATGCCGCCGGCCGCTCCGCCGGCGAAGAGCGGCGCCGGCAAGGTCGCGTTGATCATCGGCCTGGTCGTGGTCCTCCTGCTCTGCCCGTGCCTCGCCCTCGTCGGCTGGGGGTTCTACCAGGCCGGCGAGGACGACGATCCGATCGCGGCCCCGACGGTGAGCGCTCCGGTGAACCCGAGCGGCCAGCCGACGGGCCGACCGACGAGCGAGCCCACGGACGAGCCCAGCGCCGCGCCGACCTCCGCCAAACCGAGCCCCAGCAGGAGGGACTTCGCCAAGGGCGACTGCGTCGTCAACGACGGTACGGCCACCGACGCCGAACTGCGGAAGGTGCCCTGCGGCCCCAACACGTACGAGGTGCTGCTGCGGATCCCGGGCACGGCGGACGGCGACCGGTGCAAGACCCGGGCCCCGGAGGCGACCGCGAACTACGTGCACGACAACTCAATCGACTTCCTCGACTACGTGCTCTGCCTGAAGAAGCGCTGATTACCAAAACTAGGGCTGTCTAGCGTCCACGCTAGACAGCCCTAGTTTCGTGTCGAGAGGCTCCGACGCCCCGACACGCCGGTTGCCCCATCTACGCATGTCTAGTCCCGCAGCTAGACGGCCCGATACTGTGCGATGCGTGGATCCGGTCCGCAACCCGTACGCCCCGGGCGCCGGCCAGCGCCCGCCCGAGCTCGCCGGGCGGGGGCGCGAGCTGGACGTCTTCGACGTCGTGCTGGAGCGCATCGCCCGGGGCCGGCCCGAACGCAGCCTGATGCTCACCGGCCTGCGCGGGGTCGGCAAGACGGTACTGCTCAACACCCTCCGCTCCCAGGCCATCAACCACCTCTGGGGCAGCGGCAAGATCGAGGCCCGGCCCGACCAGTCGCTGCGCCGCCCGATCGCCGCCGCGCTGCACATGGCCGTCCGGGAGCTGGCGCCCCGCCACCGCGCCCCCGACCGGATCGACGCTTTCCTCGGCGTGCTCAAGGCGTTCGCCCAGCGCACCGCGCCGACCGGTCGCGGCAACGCCGCCCCGAAGCTGCGCGACCGGTGGCAGCCCGGCATCGACGTACCCGCCGCCAGCGGCCGGGCCGACTCCGGCGACATCGAGATCGACCTGGTCGAGCTGCTCACCGACGCCGCGGCGGTGGCCGCCGACGTCGGCACCGGCATCGCGATCTTCATCGACGAGATGCAGGACCTCGGCCCGGAGGACGTCTCCGCGCTCTGCGCCGCCTGCCACGAGCTGTCCCAGCTCGGCGCGCCGCTGATCGTGGTCGGCGCCGGGCTGCCGCACCTGCCGGCCGTACTCAGCGCGGCCAAGTCGTACTCCGAACGGCTCTTCCGCTACCAGCGCATCGACCGGCTCGACCGGATCGCCGCCGACCAGGCGCTCTGCGCGCCGGCCGAGCGCGAGGAGGTGGAGTACGAGCAGAAGGCGCTCGACCTGCTCTACGAGAAGTCGGGCGGCTACCCGTACTTCGTCCAGGCGTACGGGAAGGCGACCTGGGACCACGCGCCCCGCTCGCCGGTCACCGCCGCCGACGTACGGGTCGCCGCGCCGGAGGCCGAGGCCGAGCTGGCGGTCGGCTTCTTCGGTTCCCGCTTCGAGCGGGCCACCCCGGCCGAACGCGAGTACATGCGGGCCATGGCCACGCTGTCCCTGGTGGAGGGCGAGATCGACGGCGGGGGCCGGGACGACATGGACGCCGCGGTGCCGACGGCGGAGATCGCCCGTGCGCTGGGGCGCAAGCCGGCCAGCCTCTCCCCGGCCCGGGACGCGCTGATCAAGAAGGGCCTGATCTACTCCGGGGAACGCGGCACGGTCGCCTTCACCGTCCCCCACTTCGGCCGCTACCTGCGTACCCAACCGGCCTGACCGGCCACCACGGACCGCGACAGGGCGCCACCCCCGATCAGCGCGGCGCGGGACGGCCGGGTCCGGCGCGGCGCGGGCGTCGGGCCAGCGGAGGCGTCAGACCTTGGACCAGGGGGGCGGGAAGAGCACCTCGCCGCGCGGCGGCGGGCCCTCGCCGCTCGTGGCCGGCGGCAGCACCAGCGCCTGCCAGGGGTCGCCGAGACCCGACCAGGGACTGGTCAGGCCCATCCGGTCGGCCCGACCGAAGCCGAACCGGTGGTAGTAGGCCGGGTCGCCGAGCACCACCACCAGCCGCTCGCCCAGCTCGGTGGCCGCCTCGATGGCGGCCTGCACCACCGCCGTGCCGAGCCCGATCCGCCGCCGGTGCGGCGCGACCGCCACCGGGCCGAGCGCCAGCGCCGGCACGACGTGGTCGTCGGACTTCACCCGCACCCGGGTGAGCAGGGCGTAGCCGACGACCTCGCCGCCGTACTCGGCGACCATCGCCAGCTCCGGCACCCAGGCGTCGCTGTCGCGCAGCTCGTCGACCAGCCCGACCTCCGGCGGCGTGGCCACGTCGGGACGGGCGAACGCGGCGGCGAGCACCCGGCGGACCGCGCCGGTGTCGGCCGGGTCCTCAGGTCGCAACCGCAGCGTCGTCACGCCGGGCACGTTACCCCTCACAGGCGGTCCATCAGCGACGGTCGCTCGAATCGGCGTGGCGCGACGTGCACGTCCGCCGATCCGGATCGGCGGTTGCGGGGGTAGCGGGGCCGGCGACGGGGTATGACTGATCCATGAAACCCGTGCGTTCCCTCGCCCGTGCCATGCTGAGCGGCATCTTCGTGGTCAGCGGGTTCACCAACCTCCGCAACCCCGGGCGGCTGGTCCCGGCCGCGAAGCCCGTGACGGACCGGGTGACCCCGCTGCTGGAGAAGGCCGACCCCCGCATCCCCACCGACACCGAGACGCTGATCCGCGCCAACGCGGCGGTGCAGGTGGGCGCCGGGCTGATGCTCGCCACCGGCCGGTTCGCCCGGCCCGCGGCGCTCGTCCTCGCCGGCACGCTGGTCCCGGTGACCCTCGCCGGGCATCCCTTCTGGAACAACGACGACCCGGCGACGCGGCACAACAACCAGATCCACTTCCTGAAGAACCTGGGCCTCCTCGGCGGGCTGCTGCTCGCTGCGGCGGACACCGGCGGCAAGCCGGGGCTGCGCTGGCGGACGGGTCACCGGATCGGCCACTCCCGACGTTCGGTGCAGCGAGCCGTCCGTACCGCCCGCAGGGAGGCCCGGATCGCCGTACGATCAGCGGCGACGGCCCGACGACTACCCGGCTGACCTGCGTCGATACCTCCCCCCGGCCGACCCCTCACGTGTCAACGCCGCGAATCACCTGAACCGCCCGACAGGCGTTAACGCGGTGGAAATGTCAAAAACATGTGTGGGATCGGACACGGTCGCATAACGCGGGAGGCATTAACGTGAGGCGCCGTTCTAGGCTCCGTGCAGGACCTGGACGGGTAGGACGACCTTGGTACGGGGGTGGCCACGCCATGCCGGCGACCGTCGGAAGACGGGTGGACCGCCTCGCCCCAGTCCGCCGCGTAACGCGTGGGATCGATCGTAGGACAGTCGTACGGACCGGCATCGTGGCCGCCGTCGCCTATGCCGCATGGTTCGCCATCGGTGCTTTCGGGCGGCCGTACAACTTCTTCGACATGAAGATCTACCACGGCGCGGTGGTGTGGTGGGCGAGCGGTCACGAGCTCTACGAGTTCATCGCACCCGGCACCACCCTGGGCTTCACCTACCCGCCGTTCGGCGGTCTGGTGATGCTCCCGATGGCGCACCTGCCGGTCGAGCTGGCCGGCATCGTCAACGCGCTCGCCAGCGTCGCGGCCCTGGCCGTCGTGCTGGCCGGGCTGCTCCGCCCGATCGTCGACCGGCTGGGCTGGCCCCTCTGGTTCACCGTGGGCATCGCGACGCCGCTGGCGGTCGCCATCGAGCCGGCCCGGGAGACCCTCGGCTACGGCCAGGTGAACCTGCTCCTCTTCGCCCTGATCATGGCCGACCTGATCGGCCTGCGCTGGCGGTCGCGCCGGGGCACCCACATCGCCCCGAGCGACGGGCCGCTGCTGCGGTTCGTCCACAGCGGCGCCTGGGCCGGCGTGGGCATCGGCCTGGCCACGGCGGTCAAGCTGACCCCGGCGCTGTTCATCGCCTACCTGATGATCACGCGGCAGTGGCGCGCCGCCACCACCGCCATCGGCACGGTGATCGCCGTGACCCTCGGCTCCTTCGCGGTCGTCGGCACGGAGTCGCGCGCCTACTTCGGCGGCGTGCTCTGGCAGACCGAGCGGGTCGGGGCCGCCGACATGACGCCCAACCAGTCGCTGGCGGGGCTGCTGGCCCGCCTGTACGACTCGATCGAGACGCCCGGCCTGCTCTGGCTGGCGTTCTCGGTACTGATGCTGGCGGTCGGCCTCTCCCGGGCCGTCAACGCCCGCGCCGACGGTGACGAGCTGACCGCGTTCACCCTGGTCGGCCTCACCGCCAACGTGATCAGCCCGATCTCCTGGACGCACCACCTGGTCTGGGTGATCCCGGCGATCATCGTGCTCGCCGACGCCGCCGTACGCCGCCGCGACGCCAGTCGTGGGCTGGCCCAGCGGTCCGGTCAGGGCGGTTACGGCGGCCCGCCGGGGGTGACCGGGCTGCGCCCGCCGATCTGGTACCCGACGCTGACCGGGCTGCGGCACGGCGCCGCCGCGACCGGGCTCTACCTGCTCTTCCTGATCTCCCCGATCTGGCCGTACGAGCACCAGCTCCCCGAGGTGTCGCACTACCAGGACGGCCTCTTCGGCGCCCTGATGGAGAACTCGCTGGCGCTGGCCCTGATCCTGCTGGTCGCCGCGCTGCCGTGGCGTCCCGGTGCCGAGCCGGCCTTCTACGGCGACCGGTTCGGCCGCCAGGCCGTGCCGGGCGTCCGCCGCTGACGGGATGGAGCCGCCCCGCTCAGGGGCAGTTCACCCACTCCTCGGTGCCGTCGGCGAAGACCTGCCGCTTCCAGATCGGCAGCCGCGCCTTGACCTCGTCGACCAGCCGGGCGCAGGCCGCGAACGCGGCGGCCCGGTGGGCGGTGCTGACGGCCGCCACCAGCGCCACGTCGCCGATGGCGAGCGGGCCGACCCGGTGCGACACCGCGACCGCGTACACGTCCGGGTCGGCGGCCACCTCGGCCGCCACCTCGCGCAGGATCCGCTCGGCGCTCGGGTGGCCCTCGTACTCCAGGCTGGTCACCGCGCGGCCGTGGTCGTGGTCGCGGACCACCCCCTGGAACGAGACCACCGCCCCCGCCCGGCGGTCCGCGACCGCCGCCTCGTGCGCCGCGAGGTCGAGCGGCCGCTCGGTGACCTCACCGAACGTCGCGGGCTGTCGGCCCGACGCGTCGGCCGTCGGCGCGGTCACCACGCACGCTCCCCGGGCAGCAGCGGCAGCGGTACGACCGGCACCCGGTCGCCCGGCTCGCCGGAGGTGCCGGGGCGGATGACGGCGAACCCGTCGGCGCCGGCCAGCCCGCGCAGCATCGCCGAGCCGACGTGCCGGACCGGCTGGGCGGTGCCGGCGGTCCGGTCCACCCGCACCAGCGCCAGGTGCGTGTACGCGCCCCGGCCTCGCACCGGCTCGGCGAGCGTGACGTGCGGCAGCACCGGCATCGGGCGGCCCGCCAGGCCGGCCAGCAGCGGAGCGACCAGCGAGACCAGGGCGACGATGGCCGACTGCGGGTTGCCGGGCAGCCCGGCGACGAACCGGACCCGGCCGTCGGCGTCGGCCAGCCGCGCCAGCAGCATCGGGAACCCGGGCCGCACCGCCACCGTATTGACGACGTAGTCGGCGCCGAGCGCCTCCAGCGCCGGATGCAGGTGGTCGACCGGCCCGTGCATCGTGCCGCCGGTCGTACACACCAGGTCGGCGGTGCCCAGCGCGGCGCGCAGCGCCGCCACGTGCGCGGGGAGCGTGTCCGCGACCGGTCCCACCACGTCCGAGGGGCGGACGAGGCAGCCGTAGCGGCGCAGCCACGCCGGCACCGCCGGCCCGAGCGCGTCGCGCACCCGCCCGGCGCCGGGCGGGCCGGCGGTCAGCAGTTCGTCGCCGAAGACCAGCAGCGCGGCGCGGGGTTGGCGCCGTACCAGCAGCCGGTCGTGCCCGCAGGAGGCCGCCAGGCCGATCACCGCCGGGTCCACCGGCGTGCCGGCGGGCACGAGTTCCTCCCCGGCGTACGCCTCCTCGCCCGGCTCCCGCCACTCCGGCGCCGGCCGGGGCGTGCCGTCGACGAGCCCCTCCGGCGTACGGCGGGAATCCTCCACCCGCAGCACGGCCGTGGCGCCCTCCGGCACCATCGCGCCGGTGGCGATCTCGACGGTCGTCCCGTCGTCGGCCAGCGGGGCGGGGGTGCCGCCCGCCAGCACCCGCCCGACCGGCCGCCACGGCCCGGCACCCCGCACCGCCCAGCCGTCGACGCTGGAGGTGGGAAAGGCGGGCAGGTCCGTACGGGTGGCCAACGGCTCGGCGAGGGTGTGCCCGTCGGTCTCGGCGAGCGGCCGACTGACGGCGGGCAGCGCGGCGGCCAGGCCGACGGCGTACACCCGGGACCGGGCCTCCTCCCAGCCGGCGGGCGGGGGCGCGCTGACCGGCTCGGCGGCCGGTGCGGTTTCCGTGCTCACCGGCCGAGCCTAGCGGTGGGACACGACGGTCGCGCCGTCAGCGGCGCCACGCCCACCGGTTGGCCGTGGCCCGGGGCGGTCGTCAGTGGTCGCCGCCGCGGAGCTGGTCGACGGCGTGGCTGAGGATCGGCCCGAGTACGGCGAGACCGTCCCTGGCACCGCCGGTCGAACCGGGCAGGTTGACCACCAGCATCCGGCCGACGACGCCGGCGAGCCCCCGGGAGAGCGCGGCGGCGGGGACCTTGTCGCGGCTGTGCGCCCGGATCGCCTCGGCGATGCCCGGGACCTCGTGGTCGAGCAGCGCCCGGGTCACCTCGGGCGTGCGGTCGGAGGGGTTGATCCCCGTGCCGCCGCTGGTCAGCACGACGTCGATCCCGTCGGCCAGGGCGGCCCGCAGCGCCTCGCCCACGGGCTCGCCGTCGGGCACCACCACCGGCCCGTCCACCTCGCAGCCGAGGTCACGCAGGCCGGCCACGAGCAGGGGGCCGCTGGTGTCCGCGTACACGCCGGCGGCGGCCCGGTTCGAGGCCACGACCACCCGCGCGCGGATCACGACCGCTCCTGCGGGCGCACCCACAGGCCGGTCTTGCCGCCCTCCTTGCGCAGCACCCGGACCGCGTCGACGCTGGCCGCCGGGTCGACCGCCTTGACCATGTCGATCAGCGCCAGCCCGGCGACGGCCACCGCCGTCAGCGCCTCCATCTCCACGCCCGTACGGTCGGCTGTCCGCGCGGTGGCGGTGATCTCGACGGTGTCGTCGGTGAGGGTCAGGTCGACCGTGACGCCGTGCAGGGCGATGGGGTGGCAGAGCGGGATCAGCTCGGGGGTG
The DNA here is from genome assembly GCF_059359355.1 of Micromonospora sp. ZG13. Taxonomy (NCBI): domain Bacteria; kingdom Bacillati; phylum Actinomycetota; class Actinomycetes; order Micromonosporales; family Micromonosporaceae; genus Micromonospora; species Micromonospora sp. ZG13. Next base: position 633,233 of record NZ_JCADBQ010000002.1, on the reverse strand, counting down.
CGCTTCGCGCCCATGATGCCGGCGAGGCGGCCGACCGCCAGCGCGTCGCCCTTGGGCAGCCCGTCGCGGCGTAGCAGCTCGACGACCTCTCTGGTGGTGCGGAGCCGGCCGGTGGCGACGGCCAGGCGGCCGGTGACCGCCTTCGGGGAGACGTCGACCATGCGGGCCGCGCCCGCCGGATCGACATGGGTGAGCTGCGCGGGATCGGTCACGGTCGCGAGCCTATCCGGCGGGTGGCACCATCCTGTCGCGAATTGACCGGGAGAGGGAACGCGTTTCCGGCTCGTTGCGTCACGACCGTTTCCACCCCGCTTCCACGGACCGGTCCGATAGTCGTCCTCCCCGGCGCGACGCTGGACCGGGATGTCGTCCGGTAACCGCGTGACGCCATTGGCCCTTCACCGACCCGAGAAGCGATCATCGCCAGCGGGGAATTACCCACTGCCGGTCGATCCGGCGGCGACGGGCAACGTACGGAGTGCATCTTGCTCCCTGTCATTCCGTGACGACGTCCGGCCCGTACGCGGGTGGCCACGCCGACGGAACTGCCTGGCGGACGGGGCGTACCGGCGCGGAAGCGGTGCCTCGGCCACCCGACGCGCCCGGGGGCCGGTTCACGGGCCGGTGCCGCAGCCGCCTCCCGCTGCAAACTGCACCGTCGTGTCCGATGCCGTGAAGGCCTCCACCGGTCCATTATCTAGCGTTAACCGGAAGTCGATAGAAACACAGCACTGAGTTCCCGCCCAGAAGCAGAAAGTCACGCCAGAGGGCGCGCTTCTCATCCATTGCCCATAGTTACATATATCCCTCCATAATTGGCCGAACCGCACTTAGGCTGTCGGCGTCGCGGAACACAGCGGCGCAAGGGCCAACGCGAGACCGGGGAGGGATAGCGATGTCGGCACACGAGTGGAACTGAGCATTGTGGCTGGCGCGTGACCGCGGGTAATCTTGGCGTGCTTCGCAGGCGAGAGCAGTCGGGACGCGGTGACACGACTGGACGTGGGCAAGACAGAGGCCGAGCGGCGGCTCACGCTGCACGTCGGCCTCGTCTGCGTTGTGGCCGCCATCGCGGCCGCCCTGTGCCTGCGCGAGCTGACCCGGCTGGACTGGTCCCGTGGTTACCTGACCCTCTCCCTCGCCCTGATCTGCCTGGCCTTCCTGGGCATGACGATCAAATGGCGGATCCGGATCCGCGCGACGGTGCACGCGATCTCCTGGAGCGAGACCGCCATCATCCTGAGCCTGGCGGTCGCTCCGACCCCCCTGGTCATCCTGACCACCGGGATCGGAGCGGCGATGGCCCAGTACTTCGCCAAGCTCCCGCCGCTGAAGGCCGCGTTCGGAGTGGCCAAGACCATGCTCCTGGCGGTGGGCGGCGGGGCAGCCCTGCACGCCGCCGGCGGATCACCGCCGATCACCGACCTGTGGCAGGTCCTCGGCCCGATCGGCCTCGCCTACGCCGTCGCGGTGATCCTCGACGAGCTGCTGACCCTCCCGGTCATCGCACTCGCCACCGGCACCCGGCTCCGACAGCTCTTCCGTGAGGACCTCGGGCTGCGCCTGACCAGCGCGCTGGCGCGTTTCGTCCTCATCGTCACCACGCTGTTCATCCTCCACGCCGACCCCCGGCTCCTGCTCGCGGTGCCGCCCCTGGTGCTCAGCCTCCACCTGCTCTACTCCAACCGGGTCAAGGCCCGCACCGAGCAGCAGGCGTGGCAGCGCCTCGCCCGCACCACCGACGCGCTGAACGTGGTCGACCTGGACAAGGTCCTCACCACCGCCGTCACCCAGGCCGCCGAGCTGTTCTCCGCCGACGAGGTGGAGATCGAGCTGCGCGACGGCGGCCGGACCGTGCGCGGCGGCGCGGTCGCCATCACGTACGACGGGCCCGCCGGCGAGCCGACCCCGACGGACGGCACCGTGGTCCCCACCCCGCTGGAGGGGCACGACCGGACGGTCGACGTGGGCATCCTGCGACTGCGGTTCCGTGGTCCCGTGGCCCTCTCCGAGCGGGAGCAGTACACGCTGCGCACCTTCGCCTCGGCGCTCTGCACCGCCGTCCGCAACGCGCAGGCGTACGCCGAGCTGGCCCGCGTCGCCGACGAGCACGCGTACGCCGCCACCCACGACGCGCTGACCGGGCTCGCCAACCGCCGGCACCTGCTCGACCAGGGCAGCGAACACCTCGGCACCCGCCACGCCGACGGCGTGACAGCCCTGGTGCTGATCGACCTCAACCACTTCAAGGAGGTCAACGACACCCTCGGGCACGCCGCCGGCGACCAGGTGCTGGTGCAGGTCGCCGAGCGGCTGAGCGGCGCCGCCCAGGACGGCGACCTGGTGGCCCGCCTCGGCGGCGACGAGTTCGCCGTACTCCTGCGGGGTCTGCCGGCCCCGGCGGTGGCCGCACACCGCGCGGAGACCCTGCTCGCCGCGCTGCACGAACCGTTCGACCTCGACGGCATGCGGATCAGCGTCGAGGCCAGCGGCGGGATCGCCGCCGCACCCGCCACCGGCGGCATGCCGGAGCTGCTGCGCCGTGCCGACGTCGCGATGTACCAGGCCAAGCGGGCCGGGCAGCGCACCTCGACGTACGCCCCGACCCGCGACACCGCCGACCTCGGCCGGCTCACCCTCGGCGGCGAACTGCCGCGCGCCGTCGCCGACCACGAGTTCACCGTCAACTTCCAGCCCATCGTCGACCTGGGCACCGGCCGGGTCACCGGCGCGGAGGCCCTCGCCCGCTGGCACCACCCCACCCACGGCATGATCGATCCGCTGCGCTTCCTGGAGGCCGTGGAACGCTCGGGCCTGCTCCCCGCCTTCGCCGAGGCGATCCTCGACCAGGCCCTCATCGCGGCGGGCAGCTGGCGCGACGCCGGCTTCGACGTGCCGGTGGCGGTCAACGTGTCGCCGCGCAGCCTCCTCGACGCCCGCTTCCCCGGCTCCGTGCTGGCCCGCCTACGGGCCCACGACCTGCCCCCCGACCGGCTGGTCCTCGAGCTGACCGAGACGCTCACCCTCAGCCAGCTCGACGTGGTCGACCGGGTGCTCAGCCGGCTGCGCGACGAGGGCGTCCGCCTGGCGCTCGACGACTTCGGCACCGGCTACTCCTCCCTGTCGCTGCTCTCCCGCATCCCCGTGCACGAGCTGAAGATCGACCGCAGCTTCGTGACCGCCATGGAAAGCTCCGCCGAGGCCGCCGCCGTCATCCGCTCCACCCTCGACCTCGGGCGCAGCCTCGGGCTCGACGTGGTGGCCGAGGGCGTGGAGAGCGAGCCGCAGCGCCGGGCCCTCTGGGAGCTGGGCTGCACGGCCGGCCAGGGACACCTCTTCGCCCGGCCGATGCCCGCCGGCACCCTCCTCGCGGCGTTCCGGCGCGGCTCCGGGGGCAGCCCCGGCACGCTCGCGCCCCCACTGCACGACGCGGGAGCCGTCATCCGGTTCGCCCCCGGCCGCCGGCAGGGCGGGCGCGGCCGAACCGACCGCCACCTGCCCGCCTGACGCGGCGGCAGGCGCCATCTGCCCACCTGCCGCGGCGGCACGCGCCTGCTGCCAGACTGGCCCGCGTGACCGCCGCCCCGACCACCCGCCGCCCCGGCTGGCAGCGCCTCGACTCCGCCGCCGGCGGACTCGCCCTCGACCTCGGCCTGTACGCCGCGTCGGCCGCGTTCGCCGCGATCACCGCCGCCACCTCCACCCTGGCCCCGCACCGGGCCTGGGGCGCCGTCGCCGCCGTCGGATACCTCCTCGCCGCCCTCGCCGCGACCGGCCAGCTCCTGGCCCGCCGCCGCGATCCCGCCTCGCCGCCGGCCGGGCTGCGGGCCCGCTGGGCCGTCACCGGCTTCGCCTGGTTCGCCACCGCCCTGCTGCCGCTGGCCTGGCAGAGCATCCAACGGGCCGGCGGACGCACCGACCGGGCGCAGGAGGAGGTGCTGGTCGTCGAGGAGTCCGGCCAGCGGCTGGTCGACACCGGCACCCCGTACCTCGGGCACGACGCGATCGCCGCCCTGCCACCCGGCGAACAACTGCTCGGCTACACCCCCTACCAGCCGGGAATGGCCCTGTTCGGGCTACCCCGGGCAGCCGTCGACGCCTGGTGGACCGACGCCCGCGTCTGGTTCGCCGTCGGCACCGCGCTGGCCCTCGCCCTGGCGGTCCGCGCCCTCACCCGCGGCGCCCGCCGCGCCGCCGACGACCACACCCGGGCCGCCCTCCTGCGGGGCGTACAGGCCGCCACGGTCCTCCCGGTCTGCGCACTCACCCTGGCCACCGGCGGCGACGACCTGCCCGTACTCGCGCTCTGCCTGCTCGCCCTCGCCCTCGCCGCCGCCGGCCGACCGGGTCGGGCCGGCCTCGCCGTCGGCCTGGCCGGGGCACTCAAGCTCTTCGCCTGGCCGGTCGCCCTCGTACTGATCATCTGGGGCCTGACCCGACGCGCCGGCCTGCGGGTCGCCGCGGGCGCGATCGGCCTGCCCGCCGCCGCCCTGCTGCCGGCTCTCCTCGTCGACCGCGACGCACTGGTCGAGAACGTGCTCCGCTTCCCGCTCGGGCACGGCCTGGTCACCAGCCCCGCGCAGTCCCCGTTCCCCGGCCACCTGATCGCCACCGCGCTGCCCGCCGGCCGCGCCGTCGCCGCCGCCCTGCTGCTCGCGGCCGGGCTGGCCATCGCCGTCCGGCTCGCCCGCCACCCGCCCCGCACCGCCGTCGCCACCGCCCTGACCTGCGGGTACGGCCTGCTCGCCGCGATCCTGCTGATGCCCACGACCCGCTTCGGCTACCTGCTCTACCCGCTCGCCCTCCTGGTGTGGGCCCCCGCCCTGCGCCCCCCGGTTTCCGCGAACTGGCGGGCGGAGGCCGGCGACACGGCGTAGACCTGAGGCATGACCACCTACCGCGACCGCGAAGAGGCGGGCCGGACGCTCGCCGACCGGCTCACCGCCCTCATCGGTGAACCCGACGTCATCGTGCTCGGGCTGGTACGCGGCGGCGTGCCCGTCGCCCGGGTGGTCGCCGAGCGTCTCGGCGCGCCCATGGACGTGCTCGTCGTCCGCAAACTCGGTATGCCGTGGGCGCCCGAGGTGGCCTTCGGCGCGCTCGGCCCCGGTGGCGTGCGGGTCCTCAACGACGTCGTGGCCAGCCGGCTCACCGAGGGCGACGTCGCCGAGGTCGTCCGCCGCGAGCAGGCCGAGTTGGAACGCCGCGAGCGGCTCTACCGCGCCGGCCGGCCGCCGCTCGACCTGACCGGGCGCACCGCCGTGATCGTCGACGACGGCCTCGCCACCGGTGCCACCGCCCGCGCGGCCGTCCAGGTCGCCCGCCACCTCGGCGCCCGCCGGGTCGTGGTGGCCGTCCCCGTCGGCTCGCAGGAGGCGTACGAGATGCTGGCCGCCGAGGCCGACCAGGTCGTCTGCGCCCAGCATCCGCCGGAGTTCATGGCGGTGAGCGCCTACTACGAGGACTTCCACGAGGTTTCCGACTCCGAAGTCACGCAAGCGCTGACAGCGACCGCATGACCGGACCGGGTACGGTCGGAGGATGAGCCTGACCTGTCCCAAGTGTCACGGAGAAATGCGCCAGTACGAGCGCAGCGGCGTCGTCATCGACCAGTGCGGCGAGTGCCGGGGGATCTTCCTCGACCGCGGCGAGTTGGAGAAGCTGTTCGAGGCGGAGGCCAACTGGAACCGCCAGCAGGGCGGTGCGGCCCCGGCGCAGCCCGCCCAGCAGCAGGGCGGCTACCCCGGCCAGCCGAGCCACCAGCAGGGCGGTTACGCGCCCCCGCCGCCCCCGCCGCCGCCCGCCCCCGCCCCGCACCAGCCGGGCTACGGCGCCGTCCCGCCGCCGCCCCCGCCGGCGCACGGCTACCCGCCGGCCCCCGCCTACGGGCACGGCCAGCAGCACCACGGTTACCACGGGCACTACAAGCGCAAGAAGCACAAGAGCTTCCTGGACGAGATGTTCGGCTGAGCCACCCCGTCGACCGGGCCGGCGCCTCGACCGGCCCGGTCACCCGTGGCTCCGCGCCCACCGCCCGCGCCGCTCGCCGTGCCGCCCGACGGCCGTCGTGCGACGCTGCCCCCATGACGCCGCACACGCTCCACCATCCGCTGGCGCAGGCGTACGACGGGATCACCCGGGTCGTCGCCGACCTCGACGACGCCGACCTGCAACGGCCCACCCGGTGCCGGGGCTGGCTCGTCGCGGACCTGCTGTTCCACGTGCTCTGCGACGCCCAACGGGCCCTCGTCGCCCTGGCCAGCCCCGCCGACGGCCCGCCCGACGTGGACGACGTGAGCTACTGGCGCGCGTTCCCGCCCGGCGAGGACGAGGACGGCGACGACGCACGGCACGCCTGGTGGGCCCGCCGCTCCGCCGCCGCCTTCGACCGGCCCGGCGCCATCGTCCGGCTCTGGACCGACACCGCCCCCGCCGCCGTACGCGCCGCCGGCGCGGCCGACCCCGACGGCCACGTCACCACCCAGGGGCACGTGCTGCGGGTGCCGGACCTGCTCGCCACCCTGACCACCGAGGCCGTCGTGCACCACCTGGACCTGGTCCTCGACCTGCCCGACGCACCCCTGCCCGGCGTGCTCGCCACGGGCGTCGCCGTCACCACCATGGACGGCCTGCTCAGCGACGACGCCGTCCGACCGGCCGCCTGGAGCGACGCGGATTACCTACTCAAGGCCACCGGCCGACTGCCACTCACCGACCGCGACCAGCTCGAACTCGGCGAGGTCGCCGGCTGGTTCCCACTGCTGGGCTGACCGGTTCCCGCCGCTCTGGGCTGACCGGTTCCCTCTCCCGGGGCGGAGGCGCGACCGTCCTCAGACGATGGCCATGTCCACGAATCGCGACAGGTGGAGCTGTGCGGCCACCGTCACCGTGTCGGTCGGACCATTTCTGTGCTTGGCGACAATGAAATCCGCCTCCCCGGCCCGCGGCGACTCCTTGTCGTAGTAGTCGTCGCGGTGCAGCAGGATGACGACGTCGGCATCCTGCTCAATCGAGCCCGATTCACGCAGATCGGACAGCTGTGGTCGCTTGTCGGTCCGCTGCTCCGGGCCACGGTTCAGCTGACTCACCGCGATCACCGGGCATTCGACCTCCTTGGCGAGCAGCTTGAGGCCACGGGAGAGGTCCGCGACCTCCTGCTGCCGGCTCTCGGTGCGCTTCGGGGAGGTCATCAGCTGGAGATAGTCGACCACGATCAGCTTGAGGTCGTGCCGCTGCTTCAGCCGGCGCGCCTTGGCCCGGATCTCCATCAGGTTCATGCTTGGCGTGTCGTCGACGAAGAGCGGTGCCTCACTGATCTCGCCCATGCAGCGGGCAAGCTTGGTCCAGTCGTCGTCGGAGAGCTGGCCGCTGCGCAGGACGTGCAGGGGCACGCGCGCCTCGGCCGACAGCAGCCGCATGACGATCTCGACCTTGCTCATTTCCAGCGAGAAGATGGCCGACGCTTGATTTGCCCGAATCGCAGCGTTGCGCGCGAAATCCATACTTGCGGTTGATTTGCCCAGACCGGGACGTCCGGCAACAATCACCAACTGCCCTGCGTGCAGGCCGTTGAGCAGCCGGTCCAGGTCGGTGAAGCCGGTGGGGACGCCGGTCATGACGCCGCCCTGGGCGCCGACCGCCTCGATCTCGTCCAGCGTCGGCTGGAGCATGTCGGCGAGTACGGCGAAGTCCTCGCTGACGCGGCGCTCCGTGACGTCGTAGACCGCCTGCTGGGCGAGGTCCACGATGTCGTCGACGTCGCGGCTGCCGCCCTGGCTCGTGCCGTAGCCCAGTTGCACGATCTTGGTGCCGGCCTCGACGAGGCGCCGCAGGACCGCCCGCTCGCTGACGATCCGGGCGTAGTACGCCGCGTTCGCGGCGGTGGGCACGCTGGCGATCAGCGTGTGCAGGTAGGGGGCGCCGCCGATGCGTACGAGATCGCCGGAGTCGGCCAGGGCCGCCGCCACGGTGATGGAGTCGGCCGGCTCGCCGCGGCCGTAGATCTCCAGGATGGTGTCGAAGATGGTGGCGTGCACCGGCCGGTAGAAGTCGTTGGTCTTCAGGATCTCGACGACGTCGGCGATGGCGTCCTTGGACAGCAGCATGCCGCCGAGCACGCACTGCTCGGCGGCGACGTCCTGGGGCGGGGTCTTGTCGAACTGGCCGTCGCGCTGCGGCGGCGGGGACGCCTGCCCCCCACCCGCTCGCGAGTCCGCCCGCATGTCGTCGGTGACCGACACGGGTTCCCCCTCCACTGCGTCGGATCCGGATCCAGCCGTATCGCCGGGGTACGACAACCTCGACCTGCCGGTCGATCGGGGGTCATCGCACGGCCGGTCGGGGGCCAACCATACGGAACCCGAGGTCAGCCCCTCAACCACGTCGGTGGACGAGCCTCGGGACAACCTGTGGACGCCGGGGGACGAGCATGTGCGCAGGATGTGCACAACCTGTGGACAACGGCTGGGGAATTCTCCGCCGCGCGCCCGTGAACTGCGGAAACGCAATCCCCAGCCTGTGGATGACAAGTTTTCGGTCGAACTGCCCGGTCGAACGTCCCGTACTATCTCCAGCGAACGGCTACACCTGGACAGCGGATTGCGCCATCGGTTGAGAAGGGTCACGCTCCCGCCGTGAGTAACCGGGACTGGAGACGCGGGGAGGATGCGCCGCGCGAGCGACGGCCGGTAGCCCCCTGGCACGATCCCGCCGACCCCGCACCGGCCGGTCCCTACGAGCGCGCACCCGCTCGGCACCGCACGCCGAGCCGGCGGCGGGCCGCCGAACGCGGCCAGGGGGAGCCGGTCGACAGCTACCTGCCCCGCTGGGCGCTGGAGTCGGGAATCCGCAGCGCGGACGGCGGCGGACGACACGCCGCGCCCGACGACGAGGTCCGGGTCGAGGCCGACCAACCGTCTTCCGGTGCCGCCTGGCGGACCACCGAGACCACGAGCAGTTGGCGCCGGGTCAGCGAGACGAGCTGGAGAACGGCTGCGGCGTCCGGCGCGGCGGCGGAGTCGGAGCACACCGGGGAGTGGACGTTCGACCACCTGCGGGAGCGGGGCTACTCCGGGCGCCGGCGGGCCGAGGACGATCCCGTCTCGGGAGCGGCACCGCCGAGCCGGCCGAGGCGCTCACCGTCGCACCCCCCGCAGGTCGTCTGGTCCGGGCTGGAGGAGGCGGAGGCGGCCGGGCCCGTACCGGACCGGGAGACCCGCCGGGGTCGGTGGGCGGCGGAGGACCGGCCCGCCGTCGATCCCTGGGACCGGGGAGCGCTTTCCGACGCGTCCGAGAACCCGCCCTCCCGCACTCCGACCGTGGACGCGTGGGACGCCTCGGGTGCACACGCGTGGGACGCCTCGGGTGTGCACACGTGGGACGCCTCGGGTGTGCACGCGTGGCGTTCGGCCGGGGAGGTCGACCGCTGGGAGCACGCGGGCCCCGACCGCTGGGACCGGTCCGACGACACCGGGCGGTGGGACCGCACCGACGACACCGGGCGGTGGGAGCGGCATGCCGACGGCGGGGGGTGGGACCGGACCGCGCCCGGTTCCGGCACCACGGCGGAGGGCTGGCCCTGGCCGGGGCGCGAGGACCGCGAGGAGGGCTTCTGGTCCGGCACGCACCTGGCGGGCGACGATCCCCGGTGGGCGGGTCCGTCGGCGGCGGCAACCCGGTCACCGGTCGCGCCCTACACCGCGCCGCGCCGGCGGGTGGCGGCACCGACGGCGGGGGCGGCGCAGCCGGTCGGTGCCGCTGGGGCAGCCGTACGCCGATCGTCCGGGACCGCCCGGCCGGGGGTCCGGAGCCGCCGCATCGAGGACGACCTGCTCGATCCCGATCCGGGTGGGCCGTGGCGGTCGCTGCTCTACACGGTCGCCTGCTATCTGGTGCCGGCGGTGCTGATCTTCGGCTGGTTGTTGACGCTGGACGGCCAGGTGCCGGCGGGGTGCGTCACGGACATCAGCGGAGGAGGTTGCGACTCACCGAGGTCGCGGGCGCTCGGCTCGGTGGCGTCGGGCCTGCCGCGCTTCGGGTTGGCGCTGGCCAGCAGCCTGGTCGTGGCGCTGCTGCTGCGCCGGGTCGGTACGACGTGGCGTCCGGCCAGCGTCGCGCTGGCGGCGGCAGTGGTCGGCGGCGGCCTGTCCACGGTGATGATCAGCGCGGTCACCGGGCAGCCGATCGGCTGAGCGGTCGGGGTTGGCGCCCCGGGCCGGTGACGGTCAAGGCCCGCCGGGAAGCGGCACGAGCGGCCGTACGACGGACAGGGCCCGCACCGGTCGGTGCGGGCCCTGTGTCGTGGTGCGGGGTGAGGTGTCAGCCCTGGACGACGTTGAGGTCGAACTTGGCGGTCACCTCGGGGTGCAGCTTGATCTGCACCGGGTAGGAGCCGGTCGACTTGATCGGACCGGACAGCTCCAGCCGACGACGGTCGAGGACCGGGCCACCGGCGGCCTTGACGGCGTCGACGATCTCGGCCGGGGTGACCGAGCCGAAGAGCCGACCGCCGTCGCCGGCGCGGGCCTTCAGGTTGACCTTGAGGCCCTCGAGCTGGCCCTTGACCTCGTTGGCGTGGCCGAGGTCGCGGATCTCCCGGGCCGAACGGGCCCGCTTGATGACCGTGACCTGCTTCTCCGCACCCTTGGTCCAGGCGATCGCGAAGCCCTGCGGCAGCAGGTAGTTACGGCCGTAGCCGTTCTTGACCTCGACGATGTCGCCCGGGGCACCGAGGCCGGACACCTCCTGAGTCAGGATGATCTTCATATCGGTGCCTCCTCTCAGCGGGCCGTGGCCGTGTACGGCAGGAGCGCCATCTCACGGGCGTTCTTGACCGCACGGGCGATCTGCCGCTGCTGCTGCGAGGTCACGCCGGTCACCCGCCGAGCGCGGATCTTGCCGCGGTCGGAGATGAACTTGCGCAGCAGCGCGGTGTCCTTGTAATCGATGTAGGTGATCCCGTCCTTGTCGAGCGGGTTCACCTTCTTCTTCGGTTTGCGAAGTGCAGCGGCCTTGGCCATTGCTCGTGCTCCTGGTTTGCGATCGCGGGCGCTCGGCGCCATTAGAACGGGGGCTCCTCGTCGAAGTTGCCGCCACCCGAACCACCGCGCGAGGGTGCCGGTGCAGCCGAGGCCCAGGGGTCGTCGAAGTTGCCTCCGCCGCCGCCCTGGCCACCTCCACCACCGCCGCCGAAGCCGCCGCCACCGCCGCCGGAGCGGGACATCTTCTGCACCTTCGCCGTGGCGTAGCGCAGCGACGGGCCGATCTCGTCGACCTCGAGCTCGATGACGGTGCGCTTCTCGCCCTCGCGCGTCTCGTACGACCGCTGACGCAGCCGGCCCGAGACGATCACGCGGGCGCCCCGCTGGAGCGACTCGGCGACGTGCTCCGCCGCCTGCCGCCACACGGTGCACGCCAGGAAGAGCGGCTCGCCGTCCTTCCACTCGCCGGAGGCCTTGTCCATGAACCGGGGCGTCGAAGCGACCCGGAACTTGGCGACCGCCGCACCAGAGGGGGTGAACCGCAACTCGGGGTCATCGGTCAGGTTGCCGATGACCGTGATGGTGGTGTCTCCTGCCATGACCATCTCCTCGCGCACTCATCTGTTCTGCCGTACAGGCTCTCAGAGCCCTCCGACAGTGCCGATGAGGCTGATCCGGGTGAACCGGGTTGAATGCTTTTAGCGCATCTCCGGCCGGATGACCTTGGTGCGCAGCACGGACTCGTTGAGCCGCAGCTGACGGTCCAGCTCGGCCACCGCCGCGGGCGTCGCCTGCAGGTCGACGACGGCGTAGATGCCTTCGGCCTTCTTGTTGATCTCGTACGCGAGGCGCCGGCGGCCCCACACGTCGGTCTTCTCCACCGAGCCACCCGCGGTCCGGATCACGTTCAGGTACGTGTCGAGCGACGGGGCGACGGTGCGCTCCTCGAGACTGGGGTCGAGGATCACCATTACTTCGTAATGACGCAAGACGTGCTCACCTCCTGTGGGCTAGGCGGCCACGGTCCTTCCGTGGCAGGAGGTCTGCGTCGTGGCCCACGCCGGTTCCGGGGGGACCCGGCCGGACGCGGACAACCGGACCAGGATACCCGGTCCCGACGATCATGCCCGGGGTGGTCGGCGGGAGCCGTCCGCCGGGCGAAGCGACGGGGGCCCGCCTCGACGTCGCTGTCGATGCGAGCCCCCGTACACGAGGCCGCGGGGCGTCCCGTCCGCATTCCTTGGGTGGGACCTGGGGAGGAACGACCACACCGATGAGGTTGGACCGGGGACGCCCCGCGGAGCTTTATCGTGTTGTTACCTGACGTTACAACGGCTCTTGCCCCTTGTCGGGGGTTATGGCGGAATTCTCCGACAAATTTCCCGATGAGTCCGCTTCCGTCAGGGCGGGCCCCCGCCGCGCCGGGCCGCGCGGGCGGGGGTGCCCCTGCCTTACGGGTACGTCCGGTCGGCCGACCGGCGGCCGTTCCTGGCCGGCTGCGGCAACCGTGGATCCCACTCGCATCAACGACCGCCCATGCCGGGAGGTGACGCGCGGGGCCGGCGAGTCCGCCACCGCCGTCATCCCGGCTGTCGGAGACGCGACGTAGGCTCCCCTGCATGCGTATCGGAGCCCACGTCGATTCGACCGACCCGATGGCGGAGGCGACCGCCCGAGGGGCCGAGGCCGTGCAGTTCTTCCTCTCCGACCCGCAGGGGTGGAAGGCACCGAAGCCGCGGGAGGACGCGGACCGGCTGCGGGCCGCGGACGTCGACCTCTACGTGCACGCGCCGTACGTCATCAACGTCGCCACCCTCAACAACCGGATCCGGATCCCCAGCCGCAAGTTGCTGCTCGGGCACGCCAAGGCGGCCGCCGCCATCGGCGCGAAGGGCCTGATCGTGCACGGCGGGCACGTCAACGCCGGCGACGACCTGGCCGTCGGCTTCGACAACTGGCGCAAGACCTTCGCGTACGCGGCGGACTCCGGCGGCTTCGACGTGCCGGTCCTGATCGAGAACACCGCCGGCGGCGACAACGCCTGCGCCCGGCGACTCGATGCGCTCGCCCGTCTCTGGGACGCAGTGGGCGACCACGAGGTGGGCTTCTGCCTGGACACCTGCCACGCCCACGCCGGCGGCGAGGAGCTGCTCGGGCTGGTCGACCGGGTCAAGGCGATCACCGGGCGGATCGACCTGATCCACGCCAACAACTCCAAGGGCGCGTTCAACTCCGGGCAGGACCGGCACGACAACCTCGACGGCGGCACGATCGACCCGGAGCTGGTGGTGGCGGTGATCCGCGCGGCCGGCGCACCCGTCATCGTCGAAACCCCCGGCGGGGTCGACGGTCAGGGTGCCGACATCGCCTTCCTGCGTGACCGGCTGGGCGCGGGGAGCCCTGCGGCATGACGACCGAGCAGTCCGCCGCCGGCAGCCCCCGTCCCGACGCCGCCGCCGGGAACGCCGACGCCGCCGGGAAGACGGACGCCGCCGCCACGACCGGCAAGGCGGAGGCCGAGGCCTCCGGCACCGCCGGGAAGGCGGACGCCGCCGGGAAGGCAGACGCCGCCGGGAAGGCGGACACCGCCACCACCGGCAAGACGAAGGCCGAGGCCTCCGGCACCGCCGGGAAGGCGGACGCCGCCGGGAAGGCAGACGCCGCCGAGGCTGGCGCGACCGGCGGGACGGACGCCAAGGCGGACGCGGCCGGCAAGACGGACGCGGCCGGCAAGACGGACGCGGCCGGCAAGACGGACGCTGCCATGGCAGGCACGACCGGCAAGAAAGAGGCCGAGGCCCGCGGCTCGGACAAGACGGATGCGACCGGCAAGGCAGGCGCAGCCGGTACGGCCGGTGCCGAGGGCGCGGGTGGGGACGGCGGCAAGGCTGCCACCGGTAAGGCCGGGGACGGGAGCGGAAAGGCCGAGGACGGGAAGCCCGACCGTTGGGAGGCCTTCGCGTCCGCCCCCGAACCGGTGCCGTCCCGGCTCGGGCGCGCCGCCCGGGCGGTCGGCCGCCTGCTGGTGCACGAGTGGACGCTCGCGGCGCTCGCCTCGCTGGCGTTGGCCGTGCTGCTGACCTGGCCGACGCTGCGCTACCCGCGCCACACCCTGCCGCAGGACTACTGGGACCCCAGCCTCCAGGCGTGGCAGATGGCCTGGTCGGGGCACATCCTGCTGACCAACCCGGCGCAGCTGTGGCAGTCGAACACCTTCTTCCCGGAGCCGTGGAGCTTCGCCTTCTCCGACACCCTGCTCGGGTACGCCCCGGCGGGCATGATCGGCACCGGCCCCGAGGCCGCCGTGCTCCGCTACAACATCATGTTCGTGCTGGCCCACGCGCTCGCCACGCTCGGGGCGTACGCGCTGGCCCGGCAGCTCGGCGCGGGCCGGATCGGCTCCGCGGTGGCCGGGGTGAGCTTCACGTACGCGCCCTGGCTGCTGGCCCAGGCCGGGCACCTGCACGTGATCTCGAACGGCGGCATCCCACTGGCGCTGGCCATGCTCGCCCGGGGACACGGCTGGTCGCTGCGGCACGGGTACCGTCCGGAACGCCGGCACGACGGCTGGGTCTACACCGGCTGGATGGTCGCGGCCTGGCAACTCAGTCTCGGCTTCGGCATCGGGTTGCCGTTCGCGTACTTCCTCGCCGGGACCGTGCTTGTCGCGGCCGTCACCTGGTTCCTGCGACGCTGGGTCGTCCGGCCGGTCAAGCGCCCGTTCGGCCGTCGGCTGCTGATCGCGGACCTGGTCGGCGGTCTGCTCTTCGCCGGCGTCGGCGCGCTGCTGGCCTACCCGTTCTTCACGGTGGCCGAGGCGCACCCGAACGCGAAGCGCTCCATCGGCGACATCGCCATCTTCTCCCCGCCGGCGAGCGGTTTCTTCACCGCGCCCGCCGAGTCGCGGGTGTGGGGCGGGCTGCACGAGGGGGCGAGGGCGTTGCTGCCCTGGCATCCGGAGATGACCCTGCTGCCCGGCTTCGTGCTCTACGCGCTCGCCGCCGGCGGTCTCTTCTTCTCGGTCTGGAAGCTGCGCCACCGGCTGCTGCTGCTCGCCGGGGTGGTGGTGACGATGGTGCTCGCCATGGGCACCCGGTTCTTCGACGGCACCTTCACCTACGTGCCGCTGTTCGAGTACCTGCCCGGTTGGAACGGCCTGCGTACGCCGGGCCGGCTGATGCTCTGGACGACGCTGCTGCTCGGGCTTCTCGCGGCGGGCGCGGTCAGCGCGTTCGCCACCCGGGTCCGGGAGATCTCCGCCGAGCGGATCCCCTCCTGGCCGAGCCCGTGGCTGCGGCTGGCCACGCTGCTGCCGCTGGTGCTGGTGATCGGCGAGGGGTTGAACTCCACGCCGCACCCGGTCGTGCCACCCCAGCCGGCCGCGATGCGGACCGTGGACGGGCCGCTGCTGGTGCTGCCCAGCAACCAGAGCCTCGACCAGCCGGTGATGCTCTGGTCCACGACCAGATTCCAGGACGTGGTGAACGGAGGGAGCGGCTTCACGCCGCGGCAGCTCGACGACGTACGCCGGGTCACGCTCTCCTTCCCCGACCAGGTCAGCGTCGACTACCTGCGCGTCCTCGGCGTCCGCAACGTCCTGCTGATGCGCGACCACATCGCCGGCACGCCGTGGGAGGTCACCGTGGACGCGCCGGTCGACGGGCTCGGCATCACCCGCGAGGAGATCGGCGACGTGGTCGTCTACCGCCTCTGACCGGTGTTCTCCCGGCCGTCGGGGTCGTCGCCTACGGCCGGGGGTCCGGTCAGACGGCGGCGGGCGTCGGCTCCGCCGGCACCTCGGGGCGGCGTCGCCAGCGGTCGAGCCAGGGCGCGTCCGGGGCCCCGTCGAGCAGCCCGCCATCCGGGTCGTCGGCGTAGGTCCGCCGCACCGGATCGAGTTCCGGCCGCAGAATCTCCCGGACGACCAGCACGCAGAGCACCACCACGGTGGCCAGCCGCAGGGTCGACGCCAGCACGAAGACGCCCTCCGGAAAGACCGGCTTGCTGGTCGCCGCGCCGAGCAGCTCACCGTAGAAGGCCACGAAGTAGCAGACCTCGGCCACCTGCCAGGCCAGGAAGGCGCCCCACTTCGGGCGGGCGAGCACCACCAGCGGCAGCAGCCAGAGCACGAACTGCTGCGACCACACCTTGCTGAAGATCAGGAAGGCGGCGACCACCAGGAACGCGAGCTGGGCGAGCCGGGGCCGGCGCGGGGCCAGCAGCCCCAGCGCGGCCACGCCGAGGCAGGCCAGCCCGAAGAGGGCGTACGACAGGGTGTTCAGCGTCGGGATGTTGACGTTCAGCCACTCGAACGGACCGAGGTCGGCGGGGTTGGTGCTGCCGACCTTGCCGTCCAGGTAGCGGCCGATGTACCAGAGGGTGCCCCAGTCGATGGGGCGGGTCGAGTTCAGCTCGAAGAAGCGGTCCCAGTTCTCCCGGTAGGGAATGGCGACCGGAAGGTTCACGAGGACCAGGGAGACCAGGGCGGCGCCGAAGGCGGTGAGGGCGGCCCGGAGGCGCCCGGCGCGCAGCGCCAGCACCAGGATCGGGCCGAGGATGAACAGCGGCCACATCTTGGCCGCCCCGGCGAGACCGAGCAGGACGCCGGCCGCCAGTGGTCGGCTGCGCGCCCAGGCGAAGAGGCCGAACGCGGCCAGACCGATGGCGAGCAGGTCCCAGTTGACCGTGGCGGTGAGCATCAGCGCGGGGGCGAGCGCGAAGAGCGCGGCGTCCCAGGGTCGGCGGCGGCGTAGGGCGAGGAGCACCGCCACCGTGGCGACCGCCAGCGCGCCGAGCACCAGGGCGTTCAGGTTGTAGAACCACATGCCCTGGTTGAGCCCCGGGTCGTTCTGGCCGAGGGCGTGCACGGGCAGGCCGAGGGCACCCATGAAGTACCCGGTGAGCACCGGATACTCGACGGGGTGGTCCTGGTAGGGCACCGCGCCCTCGTTGAGCCGCTCGGCGTAGTAGAGCGCCAGCACGTCGGTGTAGCAGAACCGGGTGTACTGCACGTTGTTCTGCCAGGCGCCGTCCTGGCAGGGCGACTTCTGCACCCAGTGCAGCGCCAGGGTCAGGCAGACCAGGGCCAGGACGATGCGGGTCGCGGTCCAGAACCGGCTCTCCCGCCCGGCGGGCCGGTCCAGGGCGACGGCGTGATCGCCCAGCGGGCCGCCGATGGCGCCGGAGAGGCCCCGGACGAAGCCGTCGGAGCGGGACGGATGGTCAGGGGCACCGGCGTCGTCGATGCCTGGCGTCGACTGCGTGCTCATGAAGGTGCATCCTGCCGTACATCGGGCCTCCGCGTCCCCTCCCTCTCACGACACGTCGATATGCGAAACGCCGCCGGCGGCCGGAGAGGTTGCTCCGGCCGCCGGCGGCGTTCGTCGATCAGTCGTTGTCCGGTCGGGGTGTCAGGCTCGGTAGCAGCCCGCCCCCGCCGCCGTCCCGGCCAGGGCGCGGATCGGTCGGAGTGGTGGGCGCCGTGGGACCACCCGGAGGGTTGCCGCCGCCGTTGTTTCCGCCGCCGTTGTTCCCGCCACCCGGCGGGCAGAACAGGCCGAGGGGATCGCAGTTCGGCGGGCCCGACGGAGGCGGCGGGGGCGGGGGCGCCTCGCCGTTGCCGGTGTTCGGGTCGCCGACGTTCGCCGCGGGCGGGAAGTCCTTCTTCTCCCAGTCCTTGACCTTGTGTGCCTCGTCCATGAACCGTTCCCAGATGGTGCCCGGCAGGTTGCCGCCACTGATCTTGGTGCCGTTCTTCAGCTTGAGCGGCTTGCGGTCCTTGACGTTGCCGACCCAGACAGCGGTCGCGATCTGCGGGGTGTAACCGATCATCCAGGCGTCGCCGTTGTCGTCGCTGTTCGACTTGAGTTCCCAGGTGCCCGTCTTGGAGGCGGCCTTCCGGCCGTCGTCGAGCTTGTGGTTGACCCGTGCCGGGTACTGCTCCAGCACCGAGGTCACGTCCGCCACGACGTTCTTGTCGATGCGCTGCTCACCCTTGAGCGAACCCTCGTCGGCGATCTTCTTCCACTTGCCGGTCAACTCGTCCCGCTTCTCCACGGAGTAGAGGAAGTGGGCCTTGTGGTAGCGGCCCTGGTTGGCGAAGGTGGCGACGCCGTTGGCGTGGTCCAGGACGGTGATCGGATACTGACCGTAGCCGACGACGTGGAAGAACGGGCTCGGCGCGATGTCCTTCGGGTCGGTCTTGGTGAGGTCGTAGCCCTTCGGCGGGTTGGTGTCCGAACGCCACATCATGCTGACCCCGGCCTTGGCCGCCATGTCGACGACCTTGTCCGGGCCGATCGTCTCGGTGACGTGGTAGAACGGCACGTTCAGCGACTTCAGGGTGGAGACCGTCAGGGTGCAGGAG
The DNA here is from genome assembly GCF_059359355.1 of Micromonospora sp. ZG13. Lineage (NCBI taxonomy): Bacteria > Bacillati > Actinomycetota > Actinomycetes > Micromonosporales > Micromonosporaceae > Micromonospora > Micromonospora sp. ZG13. The sequence continues at coordinate 614,888 of NZ_JCADBQ010000002.1, read as the reverse complement.
TCGCCGCACTCCGGGTTGTCGACGCCGGCGTTGCTGACCTTGAACTTGGTGCCCTTCGGCGTGAACGCCCTGCCCTTCCAGCGCGACTCGAGGGCCTTGCCCTCCTTGAGCGCCGCCGCCAGGGTGTAGATCTTGAAACTCGAGCCCGGCGGGTGACCGCCGTAGGGGTTGCCGGAGGCGTCGGTGTTCTTGCCGGCGTAGTCGGTGCCGGTGCCGTTGTCGCCGCCGTAGTAGGCGAGCACGCGACCGTTCTTCGGCTCGATGGCGACCACCGCTGCCATCAGGTTCGGCGGCTGGTCGGAAAGCTCCGACCCCTTCCTGCTGCGCTGGGCGGTCTCGACCGCCGCCTTCTGGATCTTCGTGTCGATCGTGGTACGGATCTTGTAGCCACCCGACATCAGCGCCTGGGAACAGAGCGGCTTGGCGTCGGTGACCTGATCCTCCTTGTCGACGCAGATGCCCTTGTCCCGCATTTCCTGCTTGACGTAGTTGATCACGTTGCCGTACGGGGTGTTGACGCCGTAGTCGATGCCGGCGCCGCCCTGGCTCGGCTTTCTCAGCGTCTTGGTCGGGTACTCGGCCAGAGTGGGAGCCTGCGGCTTGCCCGGGGCGTTCAGCCAGCCCTCGGCGACCATGCCGCTGATGACGTACTCCCAACGGGACTTGGCGTCGGTGGGGTTGACCGCCGGATCGTAGCCCTTGTGGCCCGCGTTGGCCTCCGGCTGCTTGATCAGCGCCGCGAGGACCGCGCCCTCGGCCACGCTCAGCTTGTTCGCCGGCCTGCCGAAGTACGTCTGTGCCGCCGCCTCGATGCCGTGCGCGCCCCGCCCGAAGTAGATGATGTTCAGGTAGTGCTGCATGATCTGCGGCTTGGTGTACTCGTCGTTCAGCTTGGAGGCGAGGATCGCCTCCTTGACCTTCCGGGCGTACGTGTCGTCCTTGAGGTTGTCGAACGCGTTGCGGGCGTACTGCTGAGTGATCGTCGAGGCGCCCTGCTTGCTGCCACCGGAGACGTTGTTCCACGCGGCCCGGACGATGCCCTTGTAGTCCACACCGGAGTGCTCGTAGAAGTTGCGGTCCTCGGCCGCCGCGACCGCGTCCTGCACGTGCGTCGGAATCTGGTCGATGGTGACCAGGGTCCGGTTCTGCGTGCCGACCTTGGCGATGATCGTCTTGTTGTCCGAAGCGTAGAGGGTGGTCGCCTGCGGCGGCGTGGTGTCCTCCGGAAGCACCACGTTGGTCGAGTAGTAGGTGAAGCCGACCACGCCGAGCCCGGCGAGCATGATGAAGACGGCAAAGCTGGCGATCAGCAGGTTCACCCGCTTGCGCTTCTTCGCCCGCGCCGCGCCGGCCGGGTCGCCCGCTCCCCGCGCGCGTCGGCCGGGGCCGGTCGGCCCGCCGGGCCCACCCGGTCCACCGGAGGCCGGCGAGACGCTCGCCCGCGCCGTGGCCCGGCCGCTGACGCCACCGACCGCCGCCGACCCGACACTGGCCCGTCCGGCCGAGGCGGCACCCACGGCAGCCGTACCGACCGTGGCCCGACCGGCCGACCCGCTGGCGGCCGGGGAGACCGGCACCGACGCGCGACCCGCGCCGGCCGCCCGGCCGGCGGCCGGCGCCGGCGAGACGGGCACGGAGGCCCGACCCGGCCCCGCCCGCCCCACGGAGGCGGAACCCACCGAGGCCGAACCGGCGGCGGAACCGCCTCGCGGCGGGACGGCCGCCGACGCCGAACCGGAGGCCGGAGCGCCGCGCTGCGGCACGGACGCCGAGCCGCCGACCGAGGCCCGCCCGGCACCGGCGGCCCGAGGCGCTACCGAAGCGCGGCCCGCGGGTGCCGTACCCTCCTGTGCAGCCGACCAGCCGCCCCCGCGGGCGTCACCGCCGGGGTCGCCGTGCTGGCCCGGAATCTGGGCCCGCCCGCGCGGGGAACTGGAATCGCCGTACGAGTTCATTCCTCACACCCTGCCGTCGCGGTGGGACGCGGCTGCGCCGCCACCGGTTTGCCGTGAGATGGGACACCCGTCGAGGGCGGCACGTACGTGCCGGTCGACCGGTGCCACTTGCGAATCAATCGGGCCAATCAGACCAACGAGCCGTCGGTCTCCCCGGGCGTGCGTGCGGCCGGGGTCGGCCGATCGAGCGAAGATCACCGTTGCGCCTCTCGCCTCCGTCGACCACCCGCACCGTTGCCCGTGGCGGCCGCGCCGCCCACCGCGTCCTGATCCGGCCCGCCCTCCGGGCTGCCGGTCAGCCCGTCCCGGCCGAGCAGGTACTGCTCGACGAGATGGTTCCAGTCACAGCCGAGACACACCTCCACCACGAAGACCTGGAACTCACGCACCGTCATCGCCAGCATCGGCAACTCGGCCAGTGTCCGGGCCTGTCCGGCGGACTGCTTGAGTTCGTCGCCGTAAATGTAGTGGACGTGGGTCAGGTTCTCGCTCCGGCAGATCGGACACCGCTCGTCGGTCGGCTCACCGTGGAAGCGGGCAGCGTTCTTCAGGTAGGGCGAGGCGTCGCAGACGTCGTACGTGCCGACCCTGCCCGCGAGGAGTTCACGCAGCACCGCTCGCTTCCGGAGCGAGTAGTCGACCATCTGGCGCTGCGTACGCATGCGGAGAAGGGTACGCGGTCTCGCCGGACGGGGCGACCACGGTGACGATGCGTGACCACGGAACCGCGGAAACGAGGGTTTGCCCTGATCACGGTGATCCGCTAGCGTGCGATGTATCGGTCCGATACATCGCGGCGGTTACCGCTCCGCCTAGAGGGTACAGAGAGGATGGCCCGTGCTCGAGCTCGCCATCCTCGGCCTCCTGCAGGAGTCTCCGATGCACGGCTATGAGCTGCGCAAGGAGCTGACCGCCAAGCTCGGTGCGATCAGGGCGGCGATCAGCTACGGCTCGCTCTACCCGACCCTGCGCCGCCTCCAGGCGGCGGGGTGGATCACCGAGGCCGCCGACGCACCCGCCACCGCCGAGGAGGTTCCCGCGCTGACCAGCCGGCGAGGCCGGGTGGTCTACGAAATCACCGCGGAGGGCAAGGAACGCTTCGCCCAGTTGATCGCACAGACCGGGCCGGAGACGTACGACGACACGGGCTTCGGCGTGCACTTCGCGTTCTTCGCCCGGACCGACCAGGCGACCCGACTCCGCATCCTCGAGGGTCGCCGGCGGAAGATCGAGGAACGCCGCGAGGGGCTTCGTGACGTGCTCGGCCGCGCGGCCGAACGCCTCGACGCCTACACGCTGGAACTGCAGCGCCACGGCCTGGACGCCTGTGAGCGCGAGGTCCGCTGGCTGGAGGAGCTCATCGCCAACGAGCGCTCCGGCCGTGCCCCGACCATCCCGTCAACCGGGACGGCCGGCGGCCGACGAGAAGACAACAGCCCGCCTCCGCCTGGAGAGTCCAGGAATGAGCGGCCGTGATGAAGAAGAAGGAGGCAGACGCTATGGGCTCCGTCCGCGTCGCCATCGTCGGTGTGGGTAACTGCGCCTCGTCCCTCGTGCAGGGCGTGGAGTACTACCGGAACGCCGACCCGAACGACCGCGTCCCGGGTCTCATGCACGTCACCTTCGGCGACTACCACGTCTCGGACGTGCAGTTCGTCGCGGCGTTCGACGTGGACGCCAAGAAGGTGGGCATGGACCTCGCCGAGGCGATCGTCGCCAGCGAGAACAACACCATCAAGCTCTGCGACGTGCCGCCGACCGGCGTCACCGTGCAGCGCGGTCCGACCTTCGACGGTCTGGGCCAGTACTACCGCGAGATCGTCGAGGAGTCCGACGCCACGCCGGTCGACGTCGCCCAGGCGCTGCGCGACGCGCAGGTCGATGTCGTGGTCTCGTACCTGCCGGTCGGCTCCGAGCAGGCCGACAAGTTCTACGCCCAGGCCGCGATCGACGCCGGCTGCGCGTTCGTCAACGCGCTTCCGGTCTTCATCGCCTCCGACCCGGAGTGGGCCAAGAAGTTCGAGGACGCGGGCCTGCCGATCGTCGGCGACGACATCAAGAGCCAGGTCGGTGCCACCATCGTGCACCGCGCGCTGGCGAAGCTGTTCGAGGACCGGGGCGTCGAGCTGCTGCGCACGTACCAGCTCAACTTCGGCGGCAACATGGACTTCATGAACATGCTGGAGCGCAACCGCCTGGTCTCGAAGAAGATCTCGAAGACCCAGTCGGTCACCTCCCAGATCCCGCACGAGATGAGCAAGAGCGACGTGCACATCGGTCCGTCGGACCACGTGCCGTGGCTGGACGACCGCAAGTGGGCGTACATCCGCCTGGAGGGGCGCTCCTTCGGCGACACCCCGCTCAACGCCGAGCTCAAGCTCGAGGTGTGGGACTCGCCGAACTCGGCCGGCGTCATCATCGACGCCGTCCGCGCCGCGAAGATCGCGCTGGACCGGAAGATCGGCGGCCCGATCCTGTCGGCCTCGTCGTACTTCATGAAGTCCCCGCCGGTGCAGTACGCCGACCACGACGCGCACGCCGCCGTCGAGGCGTTCATCGCCGGTGACGTCGAGCGCTGACGCGCCGACAGCAGCACCGTCGAGGGCCGGGTCCACGGGGACCCGGCCCTCGCCGCGTCCGGCCCTCCCGCAGCCGTACGCGCAGGGGGCCGTCTCGCGCCGCGTCAGGACCAGGCGCGCCGCAGGGCCACTCCCGCCTCCAGCTCCAGCAGCGTCACCTTGCGGTCCAGGCCACCGCCGAAGCCGACCAGCTTGCCGCCCGCGCCGACGATCCGGTGGCACGGCACGAGCACGGGGATCGGGTTGCGGTTGCAGGCCACCCCGACCGCGCGCGCGGCGCCCTGGTCGCCCAGCCGCCGGGCCACCTCGCCGTAGGTGAGTGTCTCCCCGTACGGGATGAGGGTCATCTCGCGCCAGACGCCCCGCTCGAATTCGGAGCCGCCCGGCGCCGCCAGCGGCACGGTGAAGGCGGTCAGCTCGCCCGCGAAGTACGCCCGCAGCTCCGCCAGCGCCTGCCGGGCCGCCTCGTCGTACGGCTCCTCGGCCGCCCCGGGGGCCCGACCGAAGTGGGCCCGGCACACGTGGGTCCCGTCGGTGGCGACGGAGAACTCGCCGATCGGGGAGTCGAGCACGGTCCAGCGCATCCCGCCATTGTCCCCCGCGCCCCGACACGGTCTCCCGCCCGAGCCGCCGACGCCCCGGCCGACGTTTGCGGGCCACCGATACCGTGCAGGTCGTGGCCACGGGGACGCTGATCTTCCTCATCATCGGCGGCGCGGGCGTCGCGGTCCTGGCGCTCGCCCTGCTCGGCGGCGAGCTGCTCCACTTCGGCAACCCGGACTTCGACGGTCCGGTGTCGGTGGAGGCGGTCGCCGGGTTCACCGGAGCGCTCGGCTTCGGCGCCGCGATCGTCAACGAGCTGGTCGGTGGGCGTACGCCCGGGATGATCGCCGTGGCCCTGGCCGGCGGCGTCGTCGCGGCCGTGCCCACCGCCTGGGCCGCGGCCCGGCTGAGCCGGGCGGCCCGCGACATGCGCACCGATCCCACCCCCACCCGCCACCACCTGGTCGGCGCGCTCGGCCTGGTGGTCACCCCCGTGCCCGCCGACGGCTACGGCGAGGTCCGGGTCCGGGTGGCCGGCCAGCCGGTCAAGCTCAACGCCCGCGCCGACCGACCGATCCCGGTCGGCGCCCAAATCTTCGTGGTCGAGGCGCTGAGCGAGACCAGCGTGCACGTCGAGACCTACTGAACCCCCTCATAGAAAACAGGACGGTCACATGCCCCTTCTCATCGCCATCGGCGGCGCGGTCCTCCTCGTCCTCGTGCTCGTGCTCTTCGTGCTCTCCCGCATCAAGGTGGCCGGGCCGAACGAGGCGTTCATCGTCACCGGCCGCAAGGGCCGCACCACCCAGACCGCCGACGGCGGCCGGTCGACCGACAACTCCGGGCAGAAGGTCGTGCTCGGCGCGTCCGTCTTCGTCCTGCCCGTGGTGCAGAAGCTCCAGTCGCTCGACCTGTCCAGCCGGCGGATCGACGTCGGTATCAAGGGCGCCGTCAGCAAGCAGGGCATCCGCGCCGACCTGCACGGCGTCGCGATCGTCAAGGTCGGCGGCACCGAGGACGCCATCCGCGCCGCCGCGCAGCGCTTCCTGCACCAGCAGGACGAGATCGAGGACTTCACCCGGGAGGTGCTGGCCGGCGCGCTGCGTTCGATCGTCGGCCGGCTCACCGTGGAGGAGGTCATCCGGGACCGGGCGGCGTTCGCCAGCGCGGTCGCCGAGGAGGCCGAGCACTCGATGACCAACCAGGGCCTGGTGCTGGACACCTTCCAGCTCCAGGACATCCTGGCCGAGGGCTCCTACCTCCAGGACCTGGGCCGGCCGGAGGCCGCCCGGGTACTCAAGGACGCCGCCATCGCCGAGGCGCGGGCCCGGCAGCAGGCCGAGCAGGAGCGGCTGCTCGCCGAGGAGGCCATCGCCGAGGCCAACCGGAACCTGTCGCTGAAGCAGGCCGCCATCCAGGCGGAGATCGACGCGGCCAAGGCGAAGTCCGCCGCCGCCGGTCCGCTGGCCCAGGCCGAGCGGGACCAGGCGATCCTCTCCGAGCAGCAGAAGGTCGCCGAGCGCAACGCCGAGCTCAAGCAGCGCCAGCTCGACACCGAGGTGCGCAAGCCGGCCGACGCCGCCCGCTACAAGGTGGAGCAGGAGGCCGAGGCGTCCCGCAACGCGGCTGTGCTGAACGCCGACGCGCAGCGCCAGGCTGTCATCGCCGCCGCCCAGGCCGCCGCCGAGCAGGCCCGGCTCACCGGTGAGGGTGAGCGGGCCCGCCGGGCCGCGCTGGCCGAGGCCAACGCGATCGAGGGCGCCAAGGAGGGTGAGGCCGAGCAGCGCCGCCGCTCCGCCATCGCCGAAGCGGTCGAGCGGGAGGGTGCGGCCGAGGCCGCCGCAATCCTGGCCAAGGGCCAGGCCGAGGCCGACGCGATGGCCCGCAAGGCCGAGGCCTTCGCGGCGTACGGCGAGGCCGCCGTGCTGGACCTGCTGGTCAAGGTGCTGCCGCAGGTGGTCGAGGCGGCCAGCGCCCCGATCGGCGCGATCGACAAGATGACCGTCATCTCCACCGACGGCGCCTCGTCCCTGACGAAGTCGGTGGCGGGCAACGTCGCCCAGGGGCTCCAGCTCGGCAGCGACCTGACCGGCATCGACCTGGCCGGCCTGCTGGGGAAGCTCGGCTCGGCGGCGGCGACCACCGGCAACGGCAAGCCGCCGGTCGACGGCACGACCGTCGAGACCCGCTGACGCCACCAGCGCAGCGGTCGGGCCGCTGAGCGCGACAGGGCGCCGTCCCCGGCAGGGGGCGGCGCCCTTCCCGTGCCGGAGCCGGGCCACGCCGTTGCTGTCGGTGCCGGTGGTCGCCCTGGCCGTCGGCCGGCTCGACCAGTCCGACCCCGTCGGCCGGATCGATCAGGCCCTCGTCGTCCGGCCCGGTCCGTCGGACCCGTCCCGCGGAACGCGGCGGGCTAGCCGACGATGCCCTCGTCGCGGGCCCAGCGCAGCAGCTCCGCCTCGGCCTCGTCGCGGTCCAGCGGGCCGCGCTCCAGGCGCAGCTCCTTGAGGTGCTTCCAGGCCTGCCCGACCACCGGCCCCGGCGGTACGCCCAGCAGCTCCATGATGGCGTTGCCGTCCAGGTCGGGCCGGACCCGCGCCAGGTCCTCCTCGGCGGCGATCCGGGCGATCCGCTCCTCCAGCGCGTCGTAGTCGGCGGCGAGTTGGGCCGCCTTGCGCCGGTTGCGGGTCGTGCAGTCCGACCGGGTCAGCTTGTGCAGGCGCGGCAGCAGGTCACCGGCGTCGGCGACGTAGCGGCGCACCGCCGAGTCGGTCCACTCGCCCCGCCCGTAGCCGTAGAAGCGCAGGTGCAGCGCCACCAGCGCGGTGACCTTGGCGGTGATCTCCTTCGGGTAGCGCAGCGCCTTCATCCGGGCCTTGGTGAGCCGGGCGCCCACCACCTCGTGGTGGTGGAAGCTGACCCGGCCGTCCGTGCCCACCGCCTTCGTCGCCGGCTTCCCGACGTCGTGCATCAGCGCGGCCATCCGCAGGACGAAGTCCGGCCCCTCGGTCTCGTACGAGACGGCGTTGCTCACCACGGTGAGGGTGTGCTCGTAGACGTCCTTGTGCTGGGCGTGCTCGTCGATCTCCAGCTTCAGCCCGGTCAGCTCCGGCAGGAAGCGCTCGGCGAGCCCGGTGTCGACCAGCAGCCGCAGCCCGGTGATCGGGTCCGCGCCGCAGAGCAGCTTGGTGAACTCGTCGCGGATCCGCTCGGCCGTGATCCGGTCCAGGTCGGTGGCCATCCGGGCCATCGCCTCGTACGCGTCGGGGTGCACCGCGAAGCGCAGCTGGGCGGCGAAGCGGGCCGCGCGCAGCATCCGCAGCGGGTCGTCGCCGAAGGACTCCGCCGGGGTGCCCGGGGTGCGGATCACCTTGGCGGCGAGGTCGTCCAGCCCGCCGTGCGGGTCGGTGAACCGGTGCTCGGGCAGGCTGACCGCCATCGCGTTGATGGTGAAGTCGCGCCGCCTCAGGTCCTCGGCGAGGTCGGTGCCGTACTCGACGACCGGGTTGCGGCTGACCTGGTCGTACGACTCGGCGCGGAAGGTGGTGATCTCCAGTCGCAGCCCGTCGCGCTGGCACCCGATGGTGCCGAACTCGCGGCCGGTCTCCCAGATCGACTCGGCCCAGCCGCGCACGACGCGCAGGGTCTCGTCGGGGTGCGCGTCGGTGCAGAAGTCGAGGTCGTCGCCGAGGCGGCCGAGCAGGGCGTCGCGTACCGAACCGCCCACCAGGTGCAGCTCGTGGCCGGCCCGCGCGAACCGGCGGCCCAACTCGTCGGCGACCGGGGAGACCCGGAGGAGTTCGGCGACGGCGTTGCGCTGCGCGGCGGTGAGTTCGCGGCGGTCGGCGGCGTGGGGAGCGGAGGCGTCGGACATGGGAGCGCCAGCCTATCGGTCCCGGCGGGGATGTGGTCCGCCGGGCGCGGGTAACGGGTGGCCGTTGACTATCGTCTGTGACGTGCGGGCCGGGCCCCGGCTGCGACGTACCTCTCTGCCTTGGAGGCGACAAGATGAGCGGCGGTCTCTACCGCAGCGCGAACGCCGCCCAGGGCGGCGCCGCGCCCGGCCGGCCGTCGGACGGCGCCACGTTCATCTCCGCCGAGCCGCTCAACCAGCCGGCCCTGGAGTCGACCGCGCCGCCGCAGGAGCAGGTGGCCGAGGCCAGCGCCGCGACCAACAGCGCGGTGATGGCGATCGGCAGCCTCGTCAGCCGGGGTACGGGCTTCCTGCGCAACCTGGTGATCGCGGCGGCGCTCGGCGGCGCGCTGGTCGGTGACGCGTACACGACCGCGCAGATCCTGCCCGGGATGGTCTACGAGTTCCTGCTCGGCGGAGTACTCACCAGCGTGCTGATCCCGGTGCTGGTGCGGCGGCGCAAGTCCGACGCGGACGGCGGCCAGGCGTACGCCCAGCGGCTGCTCACCCTGGCGGTGCTGGCGCTCGGCGTGGCCGCGCTGTTGGCGGTGCTGGCGGCATCGTGGCTGACCTGGCTCTACGGGAGCGGCGAGTCAACGGACGGCTACTCGGATCTGGTCACGGCGCTGGCCCGCCTGATGCTGCCGATGATCTTCTTCTCGGGTCTCAGCGCGCTGATCAGCGCGGTGCTCAACACCAGGGGCCACTTCGCCGCCCCGATGTGGGCGCCGATCCTGAACAACCTGGTGGTGATCGCCACCGCCGGCCTCTACATCGCGATCTTCGGCGCGAAGATCATCCAGCCGGACGAGATGACGACCGGGCGGGTCCTGCTGATCGGCGGCGGCACCCTGCTCGGCGTGGCGATCCAGGCCGCCGGCCTGCTGCCGGCGCTGCGCAAGGTGGGCTTCCGCTGGAAGCTGCGCTTCGACTTCCGCGAGCTGGGCCTGCGCGAGCTGGGCCGGCTCGGGGCGTGGATGTTCTGCTACGTCGCGGTCAGCCAGATCGGCCTGATCGTGCTGTTCAACCTGCTGAACCGGGCCGGCCGGGAGAGCGCCGCCGGTCCGCTGATCTACAACAACGTCTTCCTGCTGCTGATGACGGCGCACGGCATCATCGCCGTTTCGATCATCACCGCGCTGATGCCCCGGATGAGCGCCGCCGCCGCCGACGGCCGGTACGCCGACGTGGCCGCCGACCTGTCCCGGGGCACCCGGACGGTCACCGCGGTGCTCGCGCCGATCGCCGTCTGCTACGCCGTCCTCGCCTCCCCGATCGCGTTCACCCTGTTCAGATGGGGAGCGTTCGACGAGGAGAACGCCGCCGCCACCTCCGTGGTGCTGCTCGCCGCCGCGCTCGCCCTGGTGCCGTTCGCGGTGAGCCAGTTGTTCACCTTCGCCTTCTACGCGCTGCCGGACACCCGCACCCCGGCGCTGATCAACATTCCGGTGGTGGCGCTGCGCATCGGGGTGCAGGTCGTGCTCTACGTGGCCTTCTCGGCGAGCTTCGTGGGTGCCGGCATGATGATCGGCAACGCCGTCTCCTACCTGGCCGCCGCCGTCGCCTCGGCCTGGCTGCTGCGCCCCCGGGTGGGCCGGATCGGCCTCGGCGAGATCATGCGGACCGGCGGCCGGGTCCTGGTCGCGGCGCTCGGCTCGGCGGTGGTCGGCCTGATCGTGGTCAAGTTGCTGCCCGGCGACGACACGCCGAGCCGCCTGGAGGCCATCGTGCAGCTGGTGGTCGGCGGCGCGGTGATCGGCGGGACGTACCTCGGGCTGGCGACGGTCCTGCGGATCGGCGAGATCACCGAGGTCGTGGGCATGGTACGGCGCCGGTTGGGCCGCTGACCGATGCCCGACTCCCCGGCCGGCGGCCGTCCTGCGGGCGGACTCCACTCTCTGTGAACGAGGATCACCAGCCTGGGGATGCGCCTGTGGATAACTCCGCGATTCACCGCTCAGCCACCGGATCGGCCTGTGGATAACCAACCGTACGGATGAGCATGATGGGCCCGGTCGGGGGGAACCCGGCGGCGTCGGCGCGATCGCCGCACCGGCCGGCCCCCTCTCTGCGGGTGCTTGCGGTCAACCTCTAGATTGGCCAGTACATGTGCCAGCAACGTGGCCGACAACGGGCGCAACCGGACAAGCCGGCCGCCTGCCGGCAGCTCAGCCCGGGAGCGGCGCGAAGATGACATGTCGGGGAGACGGCCAACCCGGGTAAGGTCGCACTCGACGGGTACGGCAGGCGCCGGCGCTCCGCGTCGACACCGGTCGACCGGTTCCTTCGAAGGCAGAGCGGGAAGCCACATGCCCAGCAGCGCGGGTCCATCGATCGACACGATCACCGAGGGAGGACGGGTGACCCAGGTCGGCGAAGGTCAGGAGGCGGAGGAGAGCGCTCCTCAGGTCGTGACCTTCGGTGCTCCCACGGCCGGTGAGATCCTCGCCGAGCGTTACGAGTTGGTCGAGCACATCAACAACGACAGCGCGGGTCGGCTGGTCTGGCGCGGGGTCGACGTCATCCTGCGCCGTCCCGTCGCGGTCGTGCTGCGCTACCCGGGTGGCGACTCGGCCACCGAGATGCTCCAGGGCGCCGTCGCGGCCAGCCGCGTCATCCACCCCAACCTGGTCGGCGTCTACGACGCGATCGACGAGGCCGAGCGGGCGTACGTGGTGCGGGAGTGGGTCGACGGGCAGTCGCTGCGCGAGCTGGTCGCCGACGGCCCGCTGGACCCGGCGCGCGCCACCACCATCGGCAACGCGGTCGCCAGCGCCCTCGCCGCCGTGCACGCCACCGGCATGGTGCACGGCAACGTCCACCCCGGCACGGTGATGATCAGCGACGACGGCCGGGTGGTGCTGGCCGACGCGCGCACCGACGGCGCCGACAGCCAGCAGAGCGACGTCCGGGCGATCGGCGGGGTCCTCTACTTCGCCCTGACCGGGCACTGGCCGCACGCCGAGGCCCCGCTGCGGGGCGCCACCGCCGGCCACGGCCGGGCCGCCATCCCCGACGCCGTACGCGACGCCGGGGGTGCGCTCGCCGCGCCCCGGCAGGTCCGGGCGGGCGTGCCGGCGTACCTCGACGACCTCACCATGGACCTGCTCGACGCCGAGATCGAGCCGCCCTCGTCGGACGTGCTCGCGGCCGAGCTGGCCCGGCTGGACGTGCCGGCCGACGAGCAGTTCCTCGACAACGCCGGCCCGCTGCGCTTCACGGCCGACACCGGCGAGGAGCCGTCGCCGCTGGCCGCCGCCGGCGGGCGCAAGGTCGCGATCGGCATCGCCGGCCTGCTGGCGGTCGCCCTCGTGGGCCTGCTGATCGGCATCACCACCCTGCGCGGCGGTGACAACGACCCCCAGACGAACCCGGTCGCCGCGCCCTCGTCGAGCGCGCCCGGTGACGACGCGACCCCGGCCGCCGTCACGGCCGGGCCGCTGAAGATCAGCGCCGCCCGGATCATCGACCCGGAGGGCGACCGGACCGAGGTCCGCAACGCCGACAGGGTCTTCGACGGCAACGAGGACGAGGGCTGGGAGACCCAGACCTACCGGGGGCGGGCCAACTTCGGCAACCTAAAGAAGGGCATGGGCGTCTGGATCGACCTCGGCGGCGAGCACACCGTCAAGTCCGTCCAGGTCCTCCTGTCCGCCCGGGGCGCCTCCGCCCAGCTCTACGCCGGCACCACCGACCGGCCGTCGTCGTCCTCCGGGGACGCGCAGCTCTTCGCGGACTACAAGAAGACCGCGATCGGCCAGCCGTTCGAGGAGCACGAGGGCACCAAGATGACCTTCAACGGCTTCAACGCCGACCAGAAGTACCGCTACCTGCTGTTCTGGATCACCGAGCTGCCGTCGAGCGACGGCGGCTACAAGCTCGGCGTCCAGGAGATCACGGTCCAGGGATCGTGAGCCGGCCACCGCGCTCCGGGCACCGCATCCGCCGGACGTGGTGATGGGCGTACGCGGAGAACGAGCGACCGGTGGACCAGTGGGTCCACCGGTCGCGTCGTCGGTGCCGCCGGCCGGGGCTGCGGACCTCGACCTCCTGCACGCCCACGTGGCCGGCGACCCGCACGCCTTCGCCGAGCTCTTCCACCGGCACCGGGACCGGCTCTGGGCGGTGGCCCTGCGTACGCTCGGCGACCGCGAGGAGGCCGCCGACGCACTCCAGGACGCCCTGCTGTCCGCCCACCGGGCCGCCGGCCGGTTCCGGGGCGACTCGGCGGTCACCACCTGGCTCCACCGGATCGTGGTGAACGCCTGTCTGGACCGGATCCGCCGCCGCCAGGCGCACCCCACGGTGCCGCTGCCGGACGGGGTCCGCGACACCGACTCCGGCACCGGGGGCGTCGAGCCGGCGGCGCCCGTGCAGGACCACGACACGGCGCTCGTGGTCCGGCAGGCGCTCGCCGAACTGCCGGCCGAGCAGCGGGCGGCGCTGATCCTGGTCGACGTGCAGGGCTACCCCGTCGCCGAGGTGGCCCGGATCCTCGGCGTGGCCGAGGGCACGGTCAAGAGCCGGTGCGCCCGGGGACGGGCCCGCTTGGCGACGCAGCTCGGCCACCTGCGCCCCCGTCCCGCCCCGCAGCGGGCCGAGGAGCGGTCCACCCCGCAGCGGGCCGAGCCGGCCCCGACGGCGGGTCCGAACGTGCCGGCCGTCACCCGAGGGAACCCGCGGTCGTCCGAGGGCGTCCGATCGGGGTCGGGACGGTCCCGGCGGGATGCCCACCAGGAGGACGCGTGACGGCCGGGGGGTTCAGGGAGGTCGACCACGACCTGCTCGCCGACTACCTCGGCGGGGCGCTGGACGGCACCCCGGAGGAGGAACTCGTCGCCCGCCTGGTCGACGAGGACGCCGACTGGGCGCAGGCGTACGCGCTGCTGGCCCCCGCCGTGGCGGACGTCCGGGCGGACCTGGCCGCCTGGGGCTCCGCCGCACCCGAGATGCCGGCCGACGTCGCCGAACGGATCGCCGCCGCGCTGGCCCACGCCACCGCCACCGGTGCCGCGTCCTTCGGGCCGGGCGGCGACTCCGAGCCGGTCCTTGCGGGGCCCGGTTCTTCGGGGTCCGCCGACGTCGGGCCAGGCCCTTCGGCTGGCGGCGCGGAAGCGGAACACGCCGGGGCGCAGCCGGGGGTCAGGATCGGCGCCGGCGCGGTGCCCACGCAGCCGCTCGGCGGTTCCGGAAGGCGTCCGGCGGGCGTACCCCGCTCGGAACCGGGTCGCGGCGGGGCCACCGGGCCCGGCCGACGGCGGCGCCGCTGGGGCCGGCTGGCGGGGCCCGTCGCGCTGGCCGCGGTGTCGATCGCGGCGGTCGGCCTCGGCGTCAACCAGTTCACCAGGGAGCAGCAGACCGGCGGTGCCGCGGACACGGCGTTGCCCGGCTCCGCGCACCGCGAGGAGGCCGGCCCGGCCACCGTCACGCCGTTCCGGATCTCCGGCGAGCCGTCGGTACGCAGCGGGACGGACTACACGCCGGAGTCACTGGCCGCCCTCCCGTCGTCGCCGAAGGCACGGCCGTTCACCGGCGGACCGCCCAGGGAGCAGCCCGGCGTCCAGGCGGAGGGCGGGCGGCTGCCCGGCTCCGCCCTCGGCCTCGAGCGGCTCACCGACCCCGCCGCGCTGGGCGCCTGCATCGGCGCGATCAAGGCCGAGCACGGCAACGGTCCGCTGGTGGTCGACGTGGTCGACTACGCCCGCTTCCAGGGGCGCCCGGCGCTGATCGTGCGCTTCACCGACGCCACGGGGACGGGCTGGGCCTGGGCCAGCGGCCCGGAATGCGGGGTCCCCGGGTCCGGCTCGGACAGCCGCTACCGCACGCGGGTAGGGTGAATTCGCGGCCACCGGACGTTTGACCGTCCGCGTGACCTGACCCACCCGGATGACCGGCTCGGGAATCCCCGGTTCGTACGATGACGTTCTGCACATCGAAGTGCCGGCACCCGAGGGGCGTCGGCATCGGATCGGCATCGGTGCGCGCCGATGACGAACAACACGAATCGGGAGACGGCAGTGGACGAGGTCCGCAACCTGATCATCATCGGCTCCGGGCCGGCCGGTTACACGGCGGCGGTCTACGCGGCGCGCGCCAACCTCAAACCGCTCATCATCGAGGGCGTGCAGTCCGGCGGTGCGCTGATGACGACCACCGAGGTGGAGAACTTCCCCGGCTTCGCCGACGGCATCCTCGGCCCCGAACTGATGGACAACATGCGCAAGCAGGCCGAGCGGTTCGGCGCGGAGTTCCTCACCGACGACGTGACGCGGGTCGAGCTGAAGGACACCGGCAGCGTGGGCTCCGACGCCCTGAGCACCGTGTGGGTGGGCCAGACCGCGTACCGGGCCAGGGCGGTCATCCTCGCCACCGGCTCCGCGTGGCGTCCGCTCGGCGTGCCCGGCGAGCAGGAGTACCTGGGCCACGGCGTCTCCTCCTGCGCGACCTGCGACGGCTTCTTCTTCCGCAACCAGCACATCGTGGTCGTCGGTGGCGGTGACTCGGCGATGGAGGAGGCGAGCTTCCTCACCCGGTTCGCCGACTCGGTCACCATCCTCCACCGCCGGGACTCCTTCCGGGCCAGCAAGATCATGGCCGAGCGGGCGCTCAGCAACGACAAGATCAAGGTCGAGTGGAACACCGTGGTCGAGGAGATCCTCGGCGACGATGGCAAGGTCTGCGGGGTGCGGGTACGCAACACGCACACCGGCGAGTCCAAGGTCCTCGACGTCACCGGCGTCTTCGTGGCCATCGGCCACGACCCGCGCAGCGAGCTGTTCCGGGGGCAGGTGGAGATGGACGACGAGGGCTACGTGAAGGTCGAGGCGCCCAGCACCCGCACCAGCGTGCCCGGCGTCTTCGCCGCCGGCGACCTGGTGGACCACACCTACCGGCAGGCGATCACCGCCGCAGGCACGGGCTGTGCCGCCGCGCTGGACGCCGAGCGCTTCATCGCCACGTTGCAGGGCTGAACAACCGAAACACATTCCGGAGGAGGGTCATAGTGGGAGCAACGAAGTCGGTCACCGACGCGAGTTTCGCCGTCGATGTGCTGAAGTCCGACAAGCCGGTTCTGGTGGACTTCTGGGCCGAGTGGTGCGGCCCGTGCCGCAAGGTGTCGCCGCTGCTGGAGGAGATCGCCGGCGAGATGGGCGACCAGGTCACCATCGTCAAGCTCAACATCGACGAGAACCCGGAGACCGCCCGCGCCTACCGGGTGATGTCGGTCCCGACCCTCACCGTCTTCAAGAACGGCGAGCCGGTGCAGTCGATCGCCGGCGCCAAGCCGAAGGGCGAGCTCGTCAAGCTCATCGAATCGGCGCTCTGAGCAGCACCGACGCGCGTCGACCCCGTACCCGGTCCGCCGGGCACGGGGTCGACGCGTTTTTCCCGACGTGGGGCCCCGGAGCCCCCGGAGCGCATAACCTCAACCCGGGGCCGCCCGGCCAGCAACCGTCGTGCAGAGGGGGTCGTGCGTGCGTCCGATCCGACCCGGTGACCGTGGACCCGCGGTGACGGAGATCCGTACGGTGCTCACCGGCCTCGACCTTCTCACCCCGACGGCGCCGGACGCCGACGAGTTCGACACGCACACCGAACGCGCCGTGCGAGCCTTCCAGCAGTCCCGGGGGCTCAGCGTGGACGGCCGCGTCGGCGCCGAGACCTGGCGGGCCCTGGACGCTGCCCGCTGGCGGCTGGGCGCCCGCACGCTCTACCACGCCGTACCGGAGCCGCTCACCGGCGAGGACGTCCGCTCACTCCAGGAACGGCTGCTGGAGATGGGGTACGACGTCGGGCGCGCGGACGCCATCTACGGCGTACGGACCTCCCGGGCGGTCGCCCAGTTCCAGCGGGAGGTCGGGCTGACGCCCGACGGCTCGTGCGGCCCGCACACCATGAACGCGTTGCGCCGGCTCGGCCGCAAGGTCGTCGGCGGGCGCCCGCAGTGGCTGCGCGAGTCCGACGCCATCCGGCAGTCCGGCCCGACGCTGGTAGGGCGGACCGTCGTCATCGACCCCGGGCACGGGGGCACCGACCCCGGCGTGCTGGTGCCGGACGGGTCCCTGCGGTGGACCGAGGCGGATCTCGTGCACGACCTGGCCAGCCGGTTGGAGGGCAGGCTCGCCGCCTCCGGCGTCCGCGTACAGCTCACCCGCGGGCCGGCCCCGGAGGAGTGCCTGCCGGACGTCGACCGCGCGGAGCTGGCCAACTCCCTCGGCGCCGACGTGTTCATCTCGCTGCACGTCGACGGGCACGCCAACCCGGAGGCCGAAGGGGTGGCGACCTACCACTACGGCACCGACAACGGGGTGACCTCGGCGACCGGGGAGCGGCTGGCCGGGCTGGTGCAGCGCGAGATCGTCGCCCGCACCGGGCTGCGCGACTGCCGGACGCACGCGAAGGCGTGGGACCTGCTCCGGCTGACCCGGATGCCAGCCGTACGCGTCGAGGTCGGCTACCTCACCTCGCCGGCCGACCGGGACCGACTGGTCGACCCCCGGTTCCGGGACCGGGTGGCGGAGGCCATCGTCGCCGCCGTGCAGCGGATGTACTTCCCCGTCGAGCGGGACGTCCCCACCGGCTCGATCGACGTGAGCGAGTTGCGGGCGGTGGTGGCCGCCGGCACGGTGGTGGACTGAGCCCGCTGCCGCCTAACGTCGCCCGAAGTCGCCCTTTGCAGGGTCAGCCGGCGGTCGAGCGGGTGGCCGGAGCCGGGCGTACGGGGCGGAGCAGCGTCTCGGGACTCATCGAGCCGAGCAGCTTCTCCAGCGCGTACTCGACGTCGGACTTCCAGCTCAGCGCCGTACGCAGCTCCAGCCGCAGCCGCGGGAAGCGCGGGTGCGGGCGGACCGTCTTGAAGCCCACGGAGAGGAAGAAGTCGGCCGGGGCGACGCAGGTGCCGGCGGGGTCGGCCGCGTCGCCGAACTTGGCGTCGCCGAACGCCTCGATGGCCTTGATGCCGCGCTTGGTGAGGTCCCGGGCGACGCCCTGGACCAGCATCCGGCCCAGCCCGCCGCCGGCGAACGCGGGCACCACGTTGGCCGTCATCAGCAGCGCGGCGTCGGCGGATACCGGGGAGGTGGGGAATGCCATCGAGCGCGGCACGTAGGCCGGCGGGGCGTAGAGGACGAAGCCGGCCGGCATGCCGTCGACGTAGACGAGCTTGCCGCAGGAGCCCCACTCCAGCAGGGTCTGCGAGACCCAGGCCTCCTTCTCCAGCCCCGGGTCGCCGGCCGCGCAGGCCCGGTCCGCCGAGACCGGATCAAGCTCCCAGTAGACGCACTGCCGGCACGGACGGGGCAGGTCCTCCAGGGTGTCCAGGGTCAAGCTGACCAGACGTCGCGACATTGGTGCATCCCCACATTAGGCTCGGAGGTGAGACCGGCACGGAACGACAACGCCGCTTTCCTGCCCCCGACGAGCGATCGTACGCCGCAAACGGACGCGGCGGGAGGGGACGCGCGAATGCCCCTCCCGTCGGGGCGCCCGCCGGGTCCGCGATGTGGACGCCGGCCGCCGGCACGGTGGCATTCTGGCAGGCGGCGACTAGGATCGACACCCGGCGTCCCGCGTCGCCATGGTCGTCGGTGTCCCGGGTACGCCGGGGCGGGAGCCACCCGAGCAGCCATCGAGGTGATGTCATGACCGGCACAACGCTCGACGACTACACCGACCGGTACGCCCGCCGCGTGCGGGGCATGACCGCCTCGGAGATCCGCGCGCTCTTCGCGGTGGCCAGTCGCCCGGAGGTGGTCTCGCTCGCCGGCGGCGCCCCCTACATCGCGGCGCTGCCGCTCGACGCGGTCGGCGAGATGCTCGGCCGGCTCGGTGCCGAGCACGGTGCCACCACCCTCCAGTACGGCATCGGGCAGGGCACCCTGGAGCTGCGCGAACGGATCTGCGAGGTGATGGCGCTCTCCGGCATCGACGCCGCGTGCGGCGCTTCCCCGGACGACGTGGTGGTCACCGTGGGCGGTCAGCAGGCCCTCGACCTGGTGGCCCGGCTCTTCCTCGACCCGGGGGACGTGGTGCTCGCCGAGGGCCCCACCTACGTCGGCGCGCTCGGCGTGTTCCAGGCCGCCCAGGCCCAGGTGGCGCACGTGCCCATGGACGACGACGGGCTGATCCCGGAGGCGCTGGAGGCGGCCATCGCCGAGCAGGCGCGCGCCGGCCGGCGGGTGAAGTTCCTCTACACCATCCCGACCTACCAGAACCCGACCGGCGTGACGCTGACCGAGGAGCGGCGGGAGCGGGTGCTCGACATCTGCGAGCGCGCCGGCCTGCTCGTGGTCGAGGACGACCCGTACGGTCAGCTGGGTTTCGCCGGGGACGCGCCCGCGCCGCTGCGCGCGCGGCGCCGTGACGGGGTCTTCTACCTCAGCACCTTCTCCAAGACCTTCGCACCCGGCCTGCGGGTCGGCTGGATCCTCGCGCCGCACGCCGTCCGCGACAAGCTGGTCATCGCCAGCGAGGCGCAGATCCTCTGCCCGAGCGGCTACGCGCAGGCCGCCGTCTCCACCTACCTCGGCACCATGCCCTGGCGGGAACAGCTCAAGGTCTACCGCGAGGTCTACCGGGAACGACGCGACGCGATGCTCACCGCGTTGGACGACCTGATGCCCGCCGGCACGACCTGGACGACGCCGGCCGGCGGCCTCTTCGTCTGGGCGACCCTGCCCGACGGCCTCGACTCCAAGGCGATGATGCCCCGGGCCATCGCCGCCCGGGTGGCGTACGTGCCGGGCACCGGCTTCTACGCCGACGGCACCGGCACCGGCAACATGCGGCTCAACTTCTCGTTCCCGTCCCCTGAGCGGATCCGCGAAGGCGTGCGCCGGCTGGCCGGCGTGATGGAGCAGGACATCGCCATGCGGCGGGTCTTCGGCACGGTCGGTCGCCCCGGGGCGCGACGCGGGCAGGCCGGCTCGGACGCGCCGGGACCCGACTTGGCATGATTCCGGCATGGTTCCCACCGCTGCCGACCGTTCCGTCGTGACCGACCCCGCCGCCACCGCCGACCTGCGGGTGCTGGTGCTCGCCGGCGGGCTCTCCTACGAGCGTGACGTCTCGCTGCGGTCCGGACGCCGGGTGCTGGACGCCCTCCGGGCCGTCGGCATGGACGCCGAGCTGCGGGACGCCGACGTGGCGCTGCTGCCGGCCCTGGACGCCGATCCGCCGGACGCCGTCGTGATCGCCCTGCACGGCGCCACCGGCGAGGACGGGTCGCTGCGCGGCGTGCTGGACCTCTGCGGCATCCCGTACGTGGGGTGCGACGCCCGCGCGTCGCGGCTGGCGTGGGACAAGCCGTCGGCCAAGGCGGTGCTCCGCGAGGCGGGCATCCCGACCCCCGACTGGGTCGCCCTGCCGCACGACCGGTTCTCCGAGCTGGGTGCCGTGGCGGTACTGGACCGGATCGTCGAGCGGCTGGGGCTACCGCTCATGGTGAAGCCCACGCAGGGCGGTTCGGGGCTGGGCGCCGCCGTGGTCCGGGACGCCGCGTCCCTGCCGGCCGCGATGGTCGGCTGCTTCGCGTACGACTCGACGGCGCTGGTCGAGCGGTACGTGCCCGGCATGGACGTGGCGGTCTCCGTGGTCGACCTGGGCGACGGGCCGCGCGCCCTGCCGGCGGTGGAGATCGTGCCCCGCAACGGGGTGTACGACTACGCGGCCCGCTACACCGCCGGCCGGACAACCTGGCACACGCCCGCACGGCTGGCGCCGGAGGTGGCCGGCGCGGTGGCCGACGTCGCGCTGGCCGCGCACACCGCACTGGGCCTGCGCGATCTCAGCCGCGTCGACCTGATCGTGGACTCCGCAGGACAGCCGCACGTGCTGGAGGTCAACGTCTCGCCGGGGATGACCGAGACCTCGTTGCTGCCGCTCGCGGTCCAGGCCGCCGGCCTGGACTTCGGCAGGATGCTCGGAAGCCTGGTGGCCCGCGCCGCGACCCGGCGCCCCTGACCGGCCTCTCTCTCCGGGGTCTCGTCCGATCGGTCGTGGGCCCACCAGCTGAGCACGTGAGCCGGCTGCGGCCGGGGACGTTGCGGTGACCGGTCCCGCCGGACCTCCCGCTCGGAGCCACCGAGCGCCCGTTCGAGGGATCGGCAGGACGGACAAGCCCTAGACGCGCGGCCTTCGGGCTTCCGCGGCGGACGCCTCGTCTCCCGGTTCCTCTGCTGGCGGGACCTCCTCGGCGGACTCGATCACGGACACCGCCTCGCCCTCCGTCGGCTCGTCCTCGACCGGGGACTGCCCGGTGAAGCTGGAGGGCGCCTGCCACTGGATGCGCGGCGGCTCGGCCAGGGGGCGGCCGCCGAACTCCGCCAGCCAGGCCGCGACCATGGCGAGGTTCTCTCGCCATTGCGACTCCGAGATGGGCGGCAGGATGGAATCCCACAGGGAGAGGAAGGTCCCCCGCAACTGAAGCTGACCGTAGGGCCGGGCGAGGAACCACATGTGCAGGTGCGCCGAGCCGTCGCCCCAGCGGTTGACGTGTACCCGGGCCACCCCGTCGAGGGACCGGATGGCCCGCTCCAGCCGTACGGTCATCACCCCCAGTTCGGCGGCGAGCAGGTTCGGCAGGTCGCCGAGATCCAGATGCGAGCGGGATTCGAGGATCAGCACCATCGGCAGCCCGGTGGGACGGTCCATGGCGCGTACCCGCCATCGCTCGCCCACCCAGATGTACGCATCGTCCGGGGCGTTGCAGGCGGTGCATTCCCGAAGTCCCTCGCCCCTGCGCGGCGGCTCGACCGGGACCGGATCATCGAGTTGCTTGACACGAAGGTCGCCCTCGAAGGGGAAGGACGGCCACTGGGTGAAGTCCGGAACGGAGGGAGGGGTGTCCTGCACGACGCTGACACTAACCGGTTCCGGCACCGCTGTCCCTACCCGAATGCGCCACGGAGCGATGCCGCTCCGGCCCCTAGGTGGGCGCGCGGAGCGACTTATCCACAGGCACGCACAGGCATCCACAGGCTGATGAGACGCCGGACACATGCCGTCATCCACAGGCTGTCACCCTGTTCCACACGGGGTTTCACGTGAAACGGGGTGGCCTGTGGATAACCCCTGTGGATAACTTCGGCGTCCGGAGCCTCTGCTTCGGGTAGGAGAGCGGTCGGATGGTTCCACGTGAAACCAGCGGACGCCGTCGACGTCGGCCGCACCTCGTCATCGCTCCAGTCCTCGCCCTCGCCCCGCTCGGTCCTCGCCGTGAACGTGACCACCGAGACCGTCATCGTCGTCGCACGTCGTCGCGCTCCCAACCGCCGAGTGAGCTCCCGATCCCGTGATCGCCGCTCCATGGCCGCCGGGAGCGCCGCCTCTAAATCCGCCGTTTCCGGGTCCGTCGCCCTCGAATCCGCCGTCTCCAAGTCCGCCGCCCTCGAAGCCCGCGCCTCCCGGTCCACGCTTCTGAGTCCGACGCGTCCGGGTCCGACGCCTCCGGCCTTCGACCGATGGCTGTCCATCGCGCTCCGACCGTCGTCGGTCGTGGGGTCGCCGTTCTCAGCTTCGTTTCCGGAGGGGTCGTATCGACGGATGCACGACGCCGTTGCTGGTCTTACGTTCAGGACCGCCGGAGGGCATCCTGCCGAGCTCACGTCAGGATGCTGCGATCGTCGGTGCGCGTGCGCCGGACCCTCCGGAGCGCTCTGCCAGCAGCATGAGTGCGACTGGCATCCCAAGACCCGGCGACGGCCCGATCGGGCAGCACCCGAGAAAGTTCGGCCGGGCAGGGGTGCGTCAATGAGGCAGTGGGGTTACGGCTCGATCCTGGCGAGCAGACACACGTCCCTCACAGCGCTAACGGTCCCGCTTAGCCGCAGGGGTGGCCCTCGGGGTGCCAGAGTCGGCACGAGGCGCTCCGACGCACTCTCACAGCCCCGGCAGTTGGCCTCGCGGTCCCCTCCGGCAGCCCCTGCTACTGCTTCGCGTTCCTCTGCTCAGTTCGGCTCGGGTGGGTCTCGCCCGTACTCCTCGTTGCCCTCTCGACCGCCCCCTCTCGACCGCCGGACCGCCGGCCGCAGAACCGGGGGCCGCAGAACCGGGGGCCGCAAACCCGCCGAACGCAGAACCGGGGGTCGTTTCACGGGAAACGGTCGCGACGGCGGCTGAGCCAGCATGCGCCGCCCGCGCGGTTTCACGTGAAACGGCCCCGACCTCCGCGATCCGTTGCCGCGCGCTCGACGCACCAACAGCGCTGCCGGCTCGTGGAACGGTGAACTCAGCTCCTGGGCGACACAGAACAGCCGCGTGACCCTGAGGGTCACGCGGCCAGCGATGTCTGCCGTTCAACCGACGTGGATCCGCCCGTAGAGCCGGAGCGCGTCGGCCAGGTCAGGCCTCCGGCTCCTCCTCCTGGCCGACGCCGATGAGACCGACGATTCGCTCCAGGTCGTCGACCGTCGCGAACTCAATGGTGATCTTGCCCTTGCTCCGGCCGATGTCCACCTTCACGCGGGTGTCGAACCGGTCGGAGAGCCGGTCGGCCAGATCTGTGAGGGCGGGGGCGTGCGGCTTCGGGCGGCGCTTGGCCGCCTCCTTCTTCGTCGTACCGTCGCTCAGGGCCAGCGCGACGATCTCCTCGGTCGCGCGTACCGAGATCCCCTCGGCGACGATCCGGCGTGCGAGCTGCTCCTGCGCCTCGGCCTCGTCGAGGCTCAGCAGCGCACGGGCGTGCCCGGCGGAGAGGATGCCCGCGGCGACCCGGGTCTGGACCTGCGCGGGCAGGTTGAGCAGTCGGATGGTGTTCGAGATCTGCGGCCGGCTCCGCCCGATGCGCCGGGCGAGTTCCTCGTGGGTGGCGCCGAACTCGTCCAGTAGTTGCTGGTACGCGGCCGCCTCCTCCAGCGGGTTCAGGTTCGCCCGATGGATGTTCTCCAGCAACGCGTCGCGGAGCATGGCGTCGTCGTGGGTGTCCCGGACGATCGCCGGGATCTTCTCCCGCCCGACGGCCTGCGCGGCCCGCCAGCGTCGCTCGCCCATGACGAGTTCGTACTTCTCGTCGTCGAGCTGCCGTACGACGATCGGCTGGAGGAAGCCGACCTCCTGGATCGAGGTCTTCAGCTCCTCCAGGGCGTCCTCGTCGAAGACCTGGCGGGGCTGCTTCGGGTTCGGCACGATCGTGTCGACCGGAATCTCGGCGAACCGGGCCCCCGGGACGGGGCTGAGTACGGGCTCCGGCTCGGGCTGCACAGCGGCGGGCGGCCTCGCCACGACGGGTGCCGACTCCTCCGGGGCGTCGACGGCGATCGACGCCTCACCCGTCGCAGGCGGTTCTACGGCGGGGGTCGGCTCCACCACTGCGGTCGGCGCCGGCCCGGTCGGGATGAGGGCCCCCAGGCCCCGCCCCAGACCGCCCCGAGGACGGTTCTTCATGCCACGCCTCCCAGCGACAGTTCCGCACTACGCATTCCGGCCCACCGGCTCCTTGACGCCACGCTCGGCGATCTCCTGGGCGGCTTCGAAGTAACTCGTCGCCCCCCGCGACCCCGGATCGTAGGTCATCACGGACTGGCCGTAGCTGGGTGCCTCCGAGACGCGGACGTTACGGGGGATGACCGCCTGGAGCACCTTGTCGCCGAAGTGGTTCCGCACGTCCTGCTCGACGGCGTCGGCCAGCCGGGTACGCCGGTCGTACATGGTGAGCAGGATGGTGGAGACGTCGAGCTTGGGGTTGAGGTGCTGGCGGACCAGGTTGATGTTGTTGATGAGCTGGTTCAGCCCCTCCAGCGCGTAGTACTCGCACTGGATCGGGATGAGCACCTCCTGCGCGGCCACGAGCGCGTTGACCGTCAGCAGGCCGAGCGAGGGCGGGCAGTCGATGAAGACGTAGTCGAAGTGGCCGGGGTAGGCGGCGATCGCCCGGGCCAGCCGCGACTCGCGGGCGACCACCGACACCAGCTCGATCTCCGCGCCGGCGAGGTCGATCGTCGCCGGTACGCACCAGAGGTTGGGGATGCCCTCGACGCCCTGGGCGACCTCCTCCAGCGGCACGCTGTTGATAAGGCAGTCGTAGACGTCCGGCACACCGGTGTGGTGCGGGACGTTCAGCCCGGTGGAGGCGTTTCCTTGCGGATCGAGATCGACCACCAGCACCCGGTTGCCGTGTAGGGCGAGTGCCACCGCAAGGTTCACCGTGGTCGTGGTCTTCCCCACGCCGCCCTTCTGGTTCGCGACGCACATGACCCGGGTCCGTTCCGGCCGAGGCATCGTCACCTCGCCACTCGGATTAAGGATCTGCACGGCGCGCATCGCCTCCATAGCCAACGGTGGGTCATCCTCTTCGCGCGTCGGGGTTTCACGTGAAACGTACGCGGCCTCGGCAGCACTGGCTCCCGGGGCGGCGGTCGTGTCGGTGACGTGAACGGGTTCGGGGGTCGCGTCCGGCACGGAGTCCGGGGTGGGCTGCTGCGGCACGGGAAGCTCGAAACGGGCCGAGGCCGAGGCGTTACGCCGGATCGGAATCACCCGGCCGCCGGCCGAGTTGCCGGCGCGCGGCACGTCGGGAGCGGCGCGCGTCGCCGGGCGCTCCGGTCCAACCGCCTCGGCGTCGGACGGCCGGACGGCCGCGTCCCAGCCGGGCGGCCGGAGCGACGGGCCGTCGGGCGCCCAGTTGGGGTAGTCGGTTTCACGTGAAACGGGGTCGCCCGCTGACCCCGTCACGCGTGGATCGTCGTGCCTTCCGTCGTCATGCACCTGTCATCCCTGCCCGCTTCGGATGGTCGGTCCGCACCCCGTCAACTGGCCGCACGCGATCGCACCGCGGAGCGTACGGCCCGGCGGGAGCGGCGGGACCGGTGAACGTCCGTTGCCGCCCGCTCCACACTATCGACGCGCAGCCAGCCTACGGCTCACGGGCGCAGCCGGTCCACGTCGGGTTCTCATCCTTCCGTCCACCCGTACCGGTTCAACGACGCAACCGCCGGCCGGGAAGCCGGCATCGCGTACATCCGAAACGGTGTCCGAGAGGGACTCAGCGCCGCCGGGACCGGCCGCCTCGCGACCTCTTCGGGGCCTTCGGCCGGGCCGGCCCCACCATCCGCTCCCGCACGATCTCCACCACCGTCGTCGGCGGATCGATCACGCCCTCGCCGCAGCGGTGCACCTCGGGCTCGCCGCCGCCGAGCCGGGCGACCGTCTGCGCGTGCTCGGCGATCTCGTCGGCCGCGGACGCGCCCTTGAGGGCGATCAGCCGACCGCCGGGGACGGCCAGGGGCAGGCACCACGTCGAGAGCCGGTCCAGCGGCGCGACAGCGCGCGCCGTGACCACGTCCCCGCTCAACGGGCCGACGCCCGTCGCGCCGGTCGCCGCCTCGTCGGCCCGCCCCCGGAACACCCGGACCATTTTCGCCAGGCCCAGGTGCTGCACCGCCTCGATGAGGAAGGAGGTGCGGCGGGCGAGCGGCTCGATCAGGGTCACGGTCAGGTCGGGACGCGCGATGGCCAGCACCAGGCCGGGCAGCCCGGCGCCGGAGCCGACGTCAAGGACCGTCGCCCCCTGCGGGATCCGCTCGGCCACCGCCGCGCAGTTGAGCAGGTGGCGGTCCCAGATCCGGGGCGCCTCGCGCGGGCCGATCAGGCCGCGGACCACGCCGTCGGTGGCGAGCAGTTCGGCGTACGCGGCCGCCAGGTCCAGCCGGTCGCCGAAGAGCGCGCGGGCCGCGCCGGCCAGTTCCGGCGGCAGCACCGCCACGGTCGGGGAGGGCGCGTCCTGAGCAGCCCCGGCCGGGGGTGTCGCGCCCTCGGAGGCGTCGCCCGGAGACGGCGGGTCCTCCGGGCCCGCCGCCGGCGACGACGCGGCCTCGGGAGCGGCAGCCGAAGACGGCCGGCCCTCGGGAGCGGCAGCCGAAGACGGCATGGCCTCGGAAGCGTCGGCCGAAGGCATCGGGACCGAAGGAGCGTCGCCCGAGGACGGCGTCGCAGCCTCAGGAGCGCCGGTCGGGGGCGCGGAGGTGTCGGGGTTCACGGGCGGCTCGGGCCGGACAGGCGACGGCCCGGGCGGCGTGCCACCCGGGCCGTCCACGGCACCGGCCGTGGTGTCGTCGTGGGTCACCCGGTCAGTCCGCCGGCCGGACGATGATGCGGCGGTTCGGCTCGACGCCCTCGGACTCGCTCTCCACACCGCTCATCGCGTTGACGACGTCGTGTACGCACTTGCGCTCGAACGCGGACATGGGCTCCAGGCGTACGGGCTCGCCGTACTCCTTGACCTTCTCCACGGCGTTCTTGGCAACGGCGGCGAGTTCCTTGCGGCGGGTCGCCCGGTAGCCGCCGACGTCGAGCAGCAGCCGGCTCGGGGTGCCGGTCTGCCGGAAGACGGCCAGCCGGGCGAGCTCCTGGAGGGCCTCCAGGGTGGCACCGCGCTGGCCGACCAGGTTCTGCAGCCGGCCGCCCACCACCTCGACGACGGGACGACCGCCGGAGACCAGCTCGTCGATGTCGCCGTCGTAGTCGAGGATGTCGAGCAGGCCCTCGACGTAATCGGCCGCGATCTCGCTCTGCCGGAACAGTTCGCTCTCGCCGACGGCCTTCTTCTCCTTGGGGCCCGACTCCTCGTCGGTCTCCTCGGTCTCGCCGTTCACCGCGGTCGGCTCGGTCCCCTCCTCGTCCAGGGACTCGTCGGCGCGGGGGGTGCTGGTGTCGGTCACGGTCTCATCTCCGTACTCGCTCGGCCGGACCGTCGGGTCCGCTGGTTTCCCGGGGCCGGCGGGAGGTCGCCGGTGCCCACGGGCACGTCTGTCGTACGGGCAGTCTCGCCCGTGGCCGCGCCGCGCGCGGCGGTTCCGCCCGGCGCCGGCCGTACGGCGGCTGCGCGGTGCGGAACGGGCCGCCGTCGGTCTCCCGACGGCGGCCCGAATGTCCTCAGCCCTGCCGCTTGGCGGGGCGGCTCTTCTTCGGGTTGGCCGGCTTGGCGCCCGGCTTGGGGCCGGCGACCTTGGGCGCGGCCGGCTTCGCCGGGGCCTGGGGGGCCGCCTTGGCGCGGCCGAGCAGACCGCCCGTCTTCGCCGGCTGCACCGGGTTGCGGGTCGAGGTGCCCGGCTTGCTGGTGGCGGTGGGCGGCGGCGGGAACTTCCGCAGCACCCACTGCTGCTGCGCCAGGGTGAAGAGGTTGTTCGTGACCCAGTAGATGATCACACCGATGGGGAAGATGGCGCCGGAGATGAGCAGCGACAGCGGGATGCCGTAGAGCATCAGCTTCTGGATCATCCGCTGCTGCGGGTCCTCGGCCCAGCCGGTCTTGAGGATCATCTGGCGGCTGGTGAGGTAGGTGGTGCCCATCATCACCAGGACGAGGATGCCGGCGATGATCTTCACGGTGGTGCCGTTGGCGCCGAGCCGGGCCAGTTCCTCGGCGGTGGAGCCGAACTTGCCGGCGATCGGGGCGGTGAAGAGCTTCGCCGCCGAGGCGCTCTCGAACTGGCCGAGCGTCCAGCCGTAGAGGGTCTTGCCGGCCTCGCTCTTGTCCGGGTTGAGGCGGCGGAGCACGTGGAAGAGGCCCAGGAAGACGGGGATCTGGAGGAACATCGGAAGGCAGCCCATGAGCGGGTTGGCCTTTTCCTTCCGATAGAGCTCCATCATCTCTTTCTGGAGCGTCTCCCGGTCACCCTTGTGCTTCTCCTGCAGCGCCTTGACCTGCGGCTGGAGGGCCTGCATCGCCCGCTGCGACTTGATCTGCTTGACGAAGACGGGGAAGAGGATCACCCGGACGGTGACCACGAGGAAGACGATGGCGAGGATCCAGGCCCAGTTGGTGCCGATCACCGCCGCGTCCGGCACCCCGATGGCGTCCCAGGCCCCATGCCAGGCCAGCAGGATCCACGAAATCGCGTAGTAGATCCAGTCGAGACTCAATTCTCAGGCTCCAGTCACATCGGCACGGCGGCGGCCGCCCGGCTCCGGCACCGGGTCGTGTCCACCTGGGTGGAAGGGGTGGCAGCGCAACAACCGCCGGGCCGTCAGGCCCGCTCCCCGGATCGCGCCGTGAACCGCCACCGCCTCCAGGGCGTAGGCACTGCACGACGGGTAGAACCGGCAGCGGGCCGGCAGAGCCGGACTTATCCACCGACGGTACGCGACGATCGGCCCGCTCAGCACCCGGGCACCGATCGTCGCGGGCCGGGGCCCGGTCGCTCCGGTGGTCACCGGGACCGCCGTCCGCGGGGTGCCTTCGCGGCGGCGATCGCCGCGTCCAGATCGGCACCGAGTCGCGGGTACGACGTGTCGGCCGCGGCGGGCAGCGCCCGTACGACCAGGGTGCTGCCGGCGGGCAGGGCGGCCAGCCGCTCGCGGACCAGGTGTCGCAGGCGACGGCGGACCCGGTTGCGGACCACGGCGTTCCCGACGGCCTTGGACACGACGAAGCCGGCGCGGGCCGGTGCGGAGGGTTGCTCCGTACCGATGCTCCGCGCCGGCTCCGGCGAGGTTGCTGTCGCGGGTTCGAGGGTCGTCGGCTGGCTCAGGTGGACGACGACGGCACCACGGCCGGCGCGTCGGCCACCCCGGACCGCTGCGGCGAAGTCAGTGCTGCGCCGCAGTCGCTGTGCGGCCGCCAGCACGACTGCCCACGTCCCCCGGACCTGACCCGGTCGGCCTCAGGCCGACAGGCGGGCGCGGCCCTTGGAACGACGGGTCGAAAGGATGGCGCGGCCGGCACGGGTGCGCATGCGCAGCCGGAAGCCGTGGGTCTTCGCGCGCCGGCGGTTGTTCGGCTGGTAGGTGCGCTTGCTCACGTCAGGCTCTCCGTTTTCGTACGCCCCGGGCGAGGGGTCGCCGGGATCGTGTGGTGGTCCAGGCCACCTCGGCGGTGGCCCCCGATCGGTGCTGCCCGGCGGCGCGGGACCTCGGCGATGCGGGGAAGCGACCGCGGACAGCAAGCACCTATCACCCTAGCAGAGGGCGAGAGAGCAGCCGTTCCAGCCTACGCAGGGCGGCAACCACCGTCAAACACCTCCAGCAGGGCGGACACCGGGCCCCGTGGGCGACCGATGCGGCGGTTTTCGCTGATGTTGCCAAGGGTCGCCGCGCGTCGGCGGTTGATGGCGTGCCGACAACGCTGTTACCGTGCCCGATTGCGGTCAGCGTCGAAAGGTCCGGTCGTCGCCGGCGGGCAAGACCGGACAAGGTAGTGAATCGTTCGGCACGGTGAACCCGCTTCAGCGCCCGTCCAGGCAGGGGGCAGGTCCGACCCGCGTCCGGCGGGCGGCCACAATCGGTGCGTACACAGGCTGTGGATAACTTGTGGACGAGGACCGGTCGGTCGCCCGGTGGGTGTCGTTCCACCCGCGCGTACGCGGCGGGTCCGGGGACGGCCGACCGGAGATGACGGCGGCGTCGGCGCAGCAGAGGCGAGGGGGGTGGCACGACGGTGACCGGTACGACCGACCTTGCCGCGGTGTGGACAGCAACGACCGACGAACTCGCCGACGAGATCATCTCCGCGCAGCAGCGGGCGTACCTGCGGCTGACCCGGCTGCGGGCCATCGTCGAGGACACCGCGCTGCTCTCCGTCCCGGACGCCTTCACCCGGGACGTGATCGAGTCGCGGCTGCGCCCGGCGATCACGGAGGCGCTCACCCGCCGGCTGGGTCGGCCGATCCAGGTCGCGGTGACCGTCCGCGTGCCCGAGGACGGCTCCGGCCGCCCGGCGGGGACCGTCTACCGCAGCGTCCCCGAGTCCGGGCCCGCCGACCACGACGGCGGGCCGCTCGACCACGTCGACGCGCCGGCCGGCTTCGACGGGATGGTCGGTCAGCGCGACGGCGGGGCCTTTGACGGCGGGCAGCCGCCGCTCATCCCCGAGCAGGCGCACCCCCAGCGTCGCCCCGACGGCCCGGCGCCGGGCGACGAGGGGCACCGGCCCGGCGACCGGGGCGGGCAGGAGGCCCTGTTCAGCACCCACTTCGCCGAGCCGCCGGACCGGTCGGCGCCGCCCCGGCACCCGGGCGAGCGCCGGGGCTACGACGAGCAGGCCGCCCGGTTGGACCCGCCGGCCGCCGACGCCCGGGGTTACGAGCCCCGCTACCGCGAGGACGCCGTCTCCCCCCGCGACCAGCACGTCATCCGGGCGCTGCCCCGCGACACCGGCACCGACAGCGGGCCCGGACGCGGTGGCGCGGATCACCATCGGCCCGGTGGCCGGGACGACCGCCGGCTGCCCGGCGCCGACAGCGGCGGCAACCGGCTCAACCCCAAGTACATGTTCGAGACGTTCGTCATCGGCTCGTCCAACCGCTTCGCCCACGCCGCGAGCGTGGCGGTCGCCGAGTCGCCCGCGAAGGCGTACAACCCGCTGTTCATCTACGGCAGCTCGGGGCTGGGCAAGACGCACCTGCTGCACGCCATCGGGCACTACGCCACGACGCTGGGCAACGCCCGCTCGGTCCGGTACGTCTCGACCGAGGAGTTCACCAACGACTTCATCAACTCGCTCCGGGACGACAAGACCAGTGCGTTCCAGCGGCGCTACCGCGACGTCGACATCCTGTTGATCGACGACATCCAGTTCCTGGAGAACCGCGAGCGTACGCAGGAGGAGTTCTTCCACACCTTCAACACCCTGCACAACGCCAACAAGCAGATCGTGATCACCTCGGACCGGTCGCCGAAGCAGCTCGCGACCCTGGAGGACCGGCTGCGTACCCGCTTCGAGTGGGGGCTGCTCGCCGACATCCAGCCGCCCGACCTGGAGACCCGGATCGCGATCCTGCAGAAGAAGGCCGCGCAGGAGCGCCTCTACGCGCCGCCGGACGTGCTGGAGTTCATCGCCTCGCGGGTGTCGAACTCGATCCGGGAGCTGGAGGGCGCGCTGATCCGGGTCACGGCGTTCGCCAGCCTGACCCGCTCGACGGTCGAGCTGTCGCTGGCCGAGGAGGTGCTGCGGGACTTCATCCCCGACGGCGCCGGGCCCGAGATCACCGCCGACCAGATCATGGTCTCCACGGCGGACTACTTCGGGGTGAGCCTGGAGGACCTGCGCGGCCACTCCCGCTCCCGGGTGCTGGTGAACGCCCGCCAGGTGGCCATGTACCTGTGCCGGGAGCTGACCGACCTGTCGCTGCCCCGCATCGGGCAGGCCTTCGGCGGCCGGGACCACACCACGGTCATGCACGCCGACCGCAAGATCCGTCAGCAGATGGCCGAGCGGCGCTCGCTCTACAACCAGATCGCGGAGCTGACCAACCGGATCAAGCAGAACACCTGAGCGACGCCCGACAGGTCGCCGCGCGGCGTCAGGCGCGCCGCACGCACGCTGTCGATCGCGTATGCCCGCCGCCCGCGCGGCGGAGAGGGGCCACGGAGGCGCCCGGCCGGACCACCGGTCGGGCGTTTCTTCGTTCTCCACAGCCCGTCCGGCTTGACCCTCGACATGGTGTAGGCCACAGCATCGAGCCCGTGTCCGTACACAGCCCGGATCGTTGTCCACAACTCGTCATCCACAGCCTGTGGGAAACTACGATCCGTCCACGCCCCGGTTACCCACAGGTTGTGGACAAACCCTGGGGACGAGCTGTGGACGCCTGGGGACAACCGGCTCGTTGCCCACCGACGACGGTGGGCCTGTGGGAAACCTGTTGAAGGTTCTGGGGATGACGCCGTCGGCACGGCTTCCGCCTGTCCACAGGTCTGGGGAGAAAGTCGGTGGATAACCGGTGGATAACCGGTGGACGACGGTGGACAACCTGGGGGCGCCGACCGCCTGTGGACCGGGACACGAGTTGTACCCCGGGTTCTCCACAGGTAAACCACCGGTGGATAACGTGTCTGAGCTGCGCAAACGCGGGTTCTCCACAGTTTGCACAGGTGCGATGAAGATGACGAGTTATCTCTTCTAAGAGAACAAAAACCAATCATCACCGTTGGACTTCCTGTGGATTGGCCGGAACGCCGTCGTGGACGGCCTCCCGGCACCAGAAGTCCACGGGGTCGGGCGCACAGCCGATGCCCACGCGCCCTAAGGTGCGATGGGTACCCGCACGGACAGGCGGGTCGGTAGGCAGCGGTCGGCATGAGAGAGTTGTCGCTGACGTCGACGCGGAGGCATTGATGAAGTTCCGAGTGGAGCGCGACGCGCTCGCCGAGGCCGTGGCCTGGACCGCGAAGAGCCTGCCCAACCGGCCGTCCGTACCGGTGCTCGCGGGCGTGATGCTGCGCGTCACCGACGGCCACCTGCAGGTCTCGGGCTTCGACTACGAGGTCTCCAGCCAGGTCACCGTCGAGGTGCAGGGGGACGCCGACGGCGCCGCCCTGGTCTCCGGCCGGCTGCTCGCCGAGATCACCAAGGCGCTGCCGGCCAAGCCGGTGGACATCGCCGCCGTCGGCGCCCACCTCGAACTGGTCTGCGGCAGCGCCCGGTTCACCCTGCCCACCATGCCGGTCGAGGACTACCCGTCCCTGCCGGAGATGCCGGAGAGCGCCGGAACCGTCGACGCCGCCGCGTTCGCCTCGGCGGTCGCCCAGGTCGCCGTGGCCGCCGGCCGCGACGAGACGCTGCCGATGATGACCGGCGTACGCATCGAGCTCTCCGGCGGCACGCTGGCCATGCTCGCCACCGACCGCTACCGGCTGGCCCTGCGCGAGATGGAGTGGAACCCGGACGACCCCGAGGTGAGCATCAACGCCCTCGTGCCGGCCCGGACCCTGAACGACACCGCCAAGGCCCTCGGCCCGATCGGCGGCCAGGTCACCATGGCGCTGTCCCAGGGCAAGAGCGGCGAGGGGATGATCGGCTTCGCCGGCGGCACCCGGCGCACCACCAGCCGGCTGCTCGACGGGGCGAACTACCCGCCGGTGCGCTCGCTCTTCCCGGCCAGCCACAACGCCGAGGCGCGGGTGCCCGTCAGCACCCTGATCGAGGTCGTCAAGCGCGTCGCCCTGGTGGCCGAGCGGACCACCCCGGTGCTGCTCAGCTTCAGCGCCGACGGCCTGGTGGTCGAGGCCGGCGGCACCGAGGAGGCGCGGGCCAGCGAGGCCATGGAGGCCACCTTCACGGGCGACCCGCTGACGATCGGCTTCAACCCCCAGTACCTGATCGACGGCCTGACCAACCTGGGGGCCCAGTTCGCCGTGCTCTCGTTCGTCGACGCCTTCAAGCCCGCGGTGATTTCGCCCGCCGGCGAGGATGGCGAGGTCATCCCCGGGTACCGGTACCTCATCATGCCGATCCGCGTCTCCCGCTGATCGCATCCCGAGAAGACCCCGACGCACGGAGGTAGGAACACATGCAGCTCGGCCTGGTAGGGCTCGGCCGGATGGGCGGCAACATGCGCGAGCGGTTGCGCGCCGCCGGGCACGAGGTGGTCGGCTTCGACCACAACGCGGAGCTGAGCGATGTCGCGACCCTGGCGGAGCTGGCGGAGAAGCTGGAGTCCCCCCGCGCGGTCTGGGTCATGGTCCCCGCGGGGGTCACCGACGCGACCATCGACGAACTCGCCGGCATCCTCGGCGAGGGTGACATCGTCATCGACGGCGGCAACTCCCGCTTCAGCGACGACGCGCCGCGGGCGGAGCGGCTCAACGAGCGCGGCATCGGCTACATCGACGTCGGCGTCTCCGGCGGCGTCTGGGGCCGGCAGAACGGCTACGCGCTGATGGTCGGCGGCGCCCAGGAGCACGTCGACCGGCTGATGCCGATCTTCGAGTCGCTGAAGCCGGAGGGCGAGTTCGGCTTCGTGCACGCCGGGCCGGTCGGCGCCGGGCACTACGCCAAGATGGTGCACAACGGCATCGAGTACGGCCTCATGCACGCCTACGCCGAGGGCTACGAGCTGCTGGCCAAGTCCGAGCTGGTCACCAACGTGCCGGGGGTGTTCAAGTCCTGGCGCGAGGGCACCGTGGTGCGCTCCTGGCTGCTCGACCTGCTGGACCGGGCCCTCGACGAGGACCCGGAGCTGGCCGAGCTGAGCGGCTACACGGAGGACACGGGCGAGGGCCGCTGGACGGTCGACGAGGCGGTCCGGCTCGCCGTGCCGCTCAACGTGATCACCGCCTCGCTCTTCGCCCGCTTCGCCTCCCGCCAGGACGACTCGCCGGCCATGAAGGCCGTCGCCGCGCTGCGTCAGCAGTTCGGCGGTCACGCCGTCCACAAGCGCTGACGGGAATCCACGCACCTGTGTACGTCCGCCGGCTCGAACTGGTCGACTTCCGCTCGTACGAGCGGGTCGGCGTCGACCTGGAGCCGGGGGCCAACGTCCTGACCGGCGCCAACGGCGTCGGCAAGACGAACCTGGTCGAGGCGCTGGGCTACGTGGCGACCCTGGATTCGCACCGGGTCGCCACGGACGCCCCCCTCGTCCGGATGGGCGCCGCCTCGGCGGTGATCCGCTGCGCGGTCGTGCACGAGGGCCGCGAGCTGCTGATCGAGCTGGAGATCGTGCCGGGCAAGGCCAACCGGGCCCGGCTGGGACGCTCGCCGGCCCGTCGGGCGCGCGACGTACTCGGCGCGCTGCGGCTCGTGCTGTTCGCCCCGGAGGACCTTGAACTCGTCCGGGGCGACCCGGCCGAGCGCCGCCGCTACCTCGACGACCTGCTGGTCAGCCGCCAGCCCCGCTACGCCGGGGTGCGCGCCGACTACGAGCGGGTGGTCAAGCAGCGCAACGCACTGCTGCGCACCGCGTACCTGGCCCGCAAGACGGGTGGGTCGCGCGGCGGGGACCTGTCGACCCTGGCGGTGTGGGACACGCACCTGGCCCGGCACGGCGCCGAGCTGCTCGCCGGCCGGCTCGAACTGGTCGCCGCGCTGGGCCCGCACGTGACGAAGGCGTACGACGCGGTGGCGGCGGGACGGGGTGCCGCCGGGATCGCGTACCGGCCGTCGGTGGAGCTGGCGGAGCCCACCACCGACCGGGAGGCGCTGGCGGCGGCGCTGACCGCCGCGCTCGTCGAGTCCCGCGCCGCCGAGGTGGAGCGGGGCACCACCCTGGTCGGCCCGCACCGCGACGAGCTGGCGCTGACCCTGGGGCCGCTGCCCGCCAAGGGCTACGCGAGCCACGGCGAGTCCTGGTCGTACGCCCTGGCTCTGCGGCTCGCCGGCTACGACCTGCTGCGTTCCGACGGCATCGAGCCGGTGCTGGTGCTCGACGACGTCTTCGCCGAGCTGGACGCCGGACGGCGGGAGCGGCTGGCGGAGCTGGTCGGCGGGGCGAGCCAGCTGCTCGTGACCTGCGCGGTCGACGAGGACGTGCCGGTGTCCCTGCGCGGCACCCGGTACGCGGTGGGCGAGGGGACGGTGCGGCGTGTCGGATGAGCAGCAGCTTCCGCCGGCCCGCCTCGGCCCCGGCCGCGGTGGCGCACCGCCCGGCGGGGAGCCCGGCGGCGAACCGGCGGCCGGGGCGAGCGGCCCGGAGCTGGCGCGGGCGGTGCTGGACGCGGCGAAGGCGCGCCGGGACGCGGCGGCCCGCACGCGCCGGCGTGCCCCCGGCGGGGGAGGCGACGGCGAGGGCGGCCAGCGGCGCCTGCGGGGCTACTCCGGCCCGGGGCCGGACCCGCGCGACCCGCAGCCGCTCGGTGCGGTGCTCAACCGGCTCGTGAAGGCACGCGGCTGGCAGCAGCCGGCGGCCGAGGCGACGGTGTTCGGCGCCTGGGAGCGGGTGGTCGGCCCGGAGGTGGCCCAGCACAGCCGGCCGGTGAAGCTGGAGGACGGCGAGCTGACCGTGGAGGCCCGCTCGACCGCGTGGGCCACCCAACTGCGCCTGCTGGCCGGCTCACTGCTGAAGCAGATCGCCAGCGAGGTCGGCCACAACGTGGTGCGCAAGCTGCACATCCACGGCCCCGCCGCGCCGTCCTGGTCGAAGGGCCCGCGCCGGGTCCGTGGCCGAGGCCCACGCGACACCTACGGCTGACGCTAGCGTCCCTCGCGCCGGGCCTCCCGCTCGGCGCGCTTGCGTTCCCGCTGCTCGCGGCTCCACTGCTTGCGCCGCTCCAGGTCCTGCTTCCATGCCTCCCGGGCGTGGTTGGAGCCGCCCTGCACCGCGCCCTGCACCTCGGGCGGGCCCGCGAGGCGCCGGAACGCCCAGGCCATCAGGCGTCCGCCCTCGCCGGGGGCCTTCGGGGTGGGCTTCTCCTCGGTCATCGCCTGGCCTCCGGTGCGCGCTGAACGGTTGGTCTACAAAACATTGGTACACCAATCATTGGTACGCTCGCAACGACGACGAGGAGGTGGGTCCGTGACCGACCAGCCCGACGGGGATCCCCTGGCGCTGGAACAGCAGGTGTGCTTCGCGCTCTCCGTCGCCGCGCGCGGCGTCGTCGCGGTCTACCGGCCCCTGCTGGAACCGATGGGGCTGACCCATCCGCAGTACCTGGTGATGCTCGCGCTCTGGCAGCACGCGCCGCTGTCCGTACGCGACCTCAGCCGGCTGCTCCAGCTCGATCCCGGCACCCTCTCGCCGCTGCTCAAGCGGCTGGAGGCGGCCGGCTACGTCCGGCGCGAGCGCGACCCCGCAGACGAGCGGAGCCTCGCGGTGACGCTGACCGCCGCCGGCCAGGCCCTGCGGGAGCGGGCCGAGCGGATCCCGCCCGCGATCGTCGAACGGCTCGGCATGCCGGTCGAGGAGCTGCGCCACCTGCACACCGTGCTGACCCGGGTCATCGACGCCGCCAACCGCGCGGGCGGGTCCGGCGCCACCTCAGGAACTCAGGCGTCGGCGTAGACGGCGAAGCCGCGGTCGGCGCAGCGCCGGTAGAAGGCGGCCAGCACGGCCAGTTCGGCGCAGGTGAAGTTCCACTGCGGCGGCTCGCCGCTCTCGTCGCGTAGCGCGTCCAGGCGGCTGTCGAGCCAGCGCAACTGCTGCTCGGCCAACCGCCCGTCGGCGAGCAGCGACCGCAGCACCGTGCTCACCGACTCGAAGGTGACGGCCTCGCCGTGCGGACGGTGGCCCGCCACGAACCGCTCGATGCCGCCGGCGACCCAGGCGCAGCCGTCGGGATCGATTACCGGGTCCTCGTCCTCGGCCGCCGCGTCCGTGGCGTAGAGCACACCCTCGAGGCCGAGCAGCAGGTCGACCAGCTCGGTGTACGCGGTCGCCCGCACGGTGCCGGTCTTGGCGATCAGCTCGGCGAGCGCCGCCGTGGGCGCGGAGATGCGGGGCATGTCGACGATGTCGCCGAAGTCGACGAACTCGGCCGGCGCGACCGGGTCGTAGAAGCGGCCGGTCCGCGGCCACTGCACCGCGACGTTGTCCAGCCCCATCTGGCGTCACCTCTTCGAGAGCACGGGTAGTTCCTATCGGCTCGATCGTCCGGTTCCGGCCGGAAAAGATCAAGGCCGGGCCTGCGGCGTGGCGGCGGTCGCGTCTCCGGCCGTCCGGCCGGCACCGATCGTCAGGCGGCGGCGCCCCCGAACGCCCCCTGGCGTGTAGGGGGAGTCGTGGGCGGCGCGGTTCGGGCGGCTACGTCGGTCTCAGCCGCCTCGCAGGGGGTGCCGAGTGGTGGTTCTGTCGTCCGCGCACAGTAAGATTGACCCTGAGACGAAGACCCGGTGCGGAGCGACGAGACACGGGCCCGGAGCGGGGCCCGCGATCATTGTCCACGTCGGGTCGAGCCGATCGCGATCCGCGGGCAACCGCGGCGACCGGCGCGTTCGACCCGCACCCCGGAATTGTCCCCGGTGTCGGTCCGCGCGCCGACGTCGCGTCCTGTCCGCCGAACCCGCGCCCGACGCGCCACCAGGTGCGGACGGCGCGAGAAAGTGGCCGAAGGTGGCAGCGCAGGACAAGCAGGAGTACGGCGCCGGGTCGATCACCGTTCTCGAGGGGCTGGAGGCGGTCCGGAAGCGCCCCGGTATGTACATCGGGTCCACCGGTGAGCGCGGTCTGCACCACCTGGTGTGGGAGGTCGTCGACAACGCGGTGGACGAGGCGCTGGCCGGCCACTGCGACACCATCGACGTGGTGCTGCTCGCCGACGGCGGCGTCCGGGTCACCGACAACGGCCGGGGCTTCCCGGTCGACCTGCACCCGAAGCTGAAGAAGCCGGGTGTCGAGGTGGCGCTGACCGTGCTGCACGCGGGCGGCAAGTTCGACGGCAAGGCGTATGCGGTCTCCGGCGGTCTGCACGGCGTCGGCGTCTCCGTGGTGAACGCCCTCTCCACGAAGATGGCGGTGGAGATCCACAAGTCCGGCTCCGTCTGGCGGCAGCAGTACCACAACTCCAAGCCGACCCCGCTGGAGAAGGGCGAGTCGACCGACCGGACCGGCTCCGCGGTCGCCTTCTGGCCCGACCCGGACGTGTTCGAGACGGTCGACTTCGACTTCCAGACGATCTACCGGCGGATCCAGGAGATGGCCTTCCTCAACCGGGGCCTCACCATCCACCTGCTCGACGAGCGGGTCCCGGAGGAGGAGGACGGCCGCCAGCGCGAGGTCACCTTCTGCTACAAGGGCGGCATCGCCGACTTCGTCCGGCACCTCAACGCCTCGAAGAACCCGATCCACAAGACCGTGGTCGAGTTCGGCGCCGAGGAGGAGGGCATGTCGGTCGAGATCGCCATGCAGTGGAACGAGTCGTACGGCGAGTCGGTCTACACCTTCGCCAACACGATCAACACCCACGAGGGCGGCACGCACGAGGAGGGCTTCCGGGCCGCGCTGACCAGCGTCGTCAACCGCTACGGCACCGACAAGAAGCTGCTCAAGGGCGACGAGAAGCTCTCCGGTGAGGACATCCGCGAGGGCCTGGCCGCGATCATCTCGGTCAAGCTGGCCAACCCGCAGTTCGAGGGCCAGACCAAGACCAAGCTGGGCAACACCCCGGTGAAGAGCTTTGTGCAGCGCGTCTGCAACGAGTGGCTGGTCGACTGGTTCGACCGCAACCCGGCCGAGGCGAAGATCATCATCCAGAAGGCGTCCCAGGCCGCCCGGGCCCGGATCGCCGCGCAGCAGGCGCGCAAGCTGGCCCGGCGCAAGTCCCTGCTGGAGTCCGGCTCGATGCCGGGCAAGCTGGCCGACTGTCAGTCCACCGACCCGCGCGAGTCCGAGGTCTTCATCGTCGAGGGCGATTCGGCCGGCGGCTCGGCCAAGCAGGGGCGCGACCCGCGTACCCAGGCGATCCTGCCGATCCGGGGCAAGATCCTCAACGTGGAGAAGGCCCGGATCGACCGGGTGCTGAAGAACAACGAGGTCCAGGCGCTGATCACCGCGCTGGGCACCGGCATCCACGACGACTTCGACATGGAGAAGCTGCGCTACCACAAGGTGGTGCTGATGGCCGATGCCGACGTCGACGGCCAGCACATCCAGACGCTGCTGCTCACGCTGCTCTTCCGCTTCATGCGCCCGCTGGTCGAGATGGGGCACGTCTACCTGGCCGCCCCGCCGCTCTACAAGATCAAGTGGAACAAGCGCGGCGACGACGCGCAGTACGCGTACTCGGACCGCGAGCGCGACGGCCTGATCGCGCTGCGCCAGCAGAAGAAGCCCAACGCGAAGCCGGACGACATCCAGCGCTTCAAGGGTCTCGGCGAGATGAACTACCCCGAACTGTGGGAGACCACGATGAACCCGGCGACGCGTACGCTGCGTCAGGTCACGCTCGACGACGCGGCCACCGCCGACGAGTTGTTCAGCGTGCTGATGGGTGAGGACGTCGAGGCGCGCCGCTCGTTCATCCAGCGCAACGCCAAGGACGTCCGGTTCCTGGACATCTGACGGACCTCGGCGGGCCGGCCGGTCATCCACCGGCCGGCCCACCGATCCACAGAGTTATCCACAGCGCGGCCGGTATCCACAGCCGTTATCCACAGCACGAAAACGACTCTGAGTCTGATAAGGGTTAACAAGTGACCGATATCCCCGAGTCCACACCCAACGAGCCCGAGGTCCCCGAGACCATCGCCGCCGTCGTCGCGCACGACCGCATCGAACCGGTCGGGCTCGAGGTGGAGATGCAGCGCTCCTACCTCGACTACGCGATGAGCGTCATCGTCGGGCGGGCGCTGCCGGACGTCCGGGACGGGCTCAAGCCGGTCCACCGCAAGATTCTCTACGCCATGTTCGACTCCGGCTACCGGCCGGACCGGGGCTACGTGAAGTGCTCCCGCGTGGTCGGCGACGTGATGGGTCAGTTCCACCCGCACGGCGACTCGGCGATCTACGACGCGCTGGTCCGGATGGCGCAGCCCTGGTCGCTGCGCTACCCCCTGGTCGACGGCAACGGCAACTTCGGCTCGCCCGGAAACGATCCGGCTGCGGCCATGAGGTACACCGAGTGCAAGCTCGACCCGCTGGCCATGGAGATGCTGCGGGACATCGACGAGGACACGGTCGACCTTCAGGACAACTACGACGGCCGGGCCAAGGAGCCCACCATCCTGCCGTCGCGGATCCCGAACCTCCTCGTCAACGGCTCCGAGGGCATCGCGGTCGGCATGGCCACCAAGATCCCGCCGCACAACCTGCGCGAGATCGGCGCGGCCGTGCAGTGGTGCCTGGAGCACCCGGAGGAGGACGAGGCCACCACTCTCGACGCGCTGCTGGAGATCGTCAAGGGGCCGGACTTCCCCACCCACGGCCTGATCGTGGGCACCCAGGCGATCCAGGACGCGTACCGCACCGGGCGCGGGTCGATCCGGATGCGCGCCGTGGTGGAGGTCGAGGAGGACAAGCGGGGCCGCCCCTGCCTGGTCGTCAGCGAGCTGCCCTACCAGGTGAACCCGGACAACCTGGCCGAGCGGATCGCCGAGCTGATCAAGGAGGGCAAGCTCGCCGGCATCGCCGACATCCGCGACGAGTCCTCCGGGCGTACGGGCATGCGGATCGTGCTCGTGCTCAAGCGCGACGCGGTCGCCAAGGTGGTGCTGAACAACCTCTACAAGCACACCCAGCTCCAGGAGACCTTCGGCGCCAACATGCTGGCACTGGTCGACGGAGTGCCGCGCACGCTGAACCTGGCCCAGTTCATCCGCTACTACGTCGAGCACCAGATCGACGTCATCCGCCGGCGGACGGCGTTCCGGCTGCGCAAGGCCGAGGAGCGGGCGCACATCCTGCGCGGCCTGTCCAAGGCGCTGGACGCCCTCGACGAGGTCATCGCCCTGATCCGGCGCTCGCCCACGGTCGAGGACGCCCGGCAGGGCCTGATCCGGCTGCTGGAGATCGACGAGATCCAGGCGACCGCGATCCTCGACATGCAGCTGCGCCGGCTCGCCGCGCTGGAACGGCAGCGGATCCTGGACGACCTGGCCAAGCTGGAGCTGGAGATCGCCGACCTCAAGGACATCCTCGCCAAGCCCGAACGGCAGCGCAGGATCGTCTCGGAGGAGCTGGGCGAGATCGTCGCCAAGTGGGGCGACGAGCGGCGCACCAAGATCGTGCCGTTCGAGGGCGAGGTCTCCATGGAGGACCTCATCGCCCGCGAGGACGTGGTGGTCACGATCACCCGTACGGGTTACGCGAAGCGGACCAAGGTCGACCTCTACCGGTCCCAGCGTCGCGGTGGCAAGGGTGTCAGCGGGGCGACCCTCCGGCAGGACGACATCGTCAGCCACTTCTTCGTATGCTCGACGCACGACTGGATGCTCTTCTTTACCAACAAGGGGCGCGTCTACCGGGCGAAGGCGTACGAGCTGCCCGAGGCCAGTAGGGTGGCCAAGGGCCAGCACGTGGCCAACCTGCTCGCGTTCCAGCCCGACGAGCAGATCGCGCAGATCATCGAGATTCCGAACTACCAGGTGGCTCCCTACCTGGTACTTGCCACGAAGAACGGCCTGGTGAAGAAGACTCGGCTCGAGGAGTTCGACTCCCCCCGGTCCGGCGGCATCATCGCGATCAACCTGCGCGACGAGGACGAGCTGGTCGGGGCGGCGCTCGTCGCGCCGGAGGAGGATCTGCTCCTGGTCTCGAAGAACGCGCAGGCGATCCGGTTCAACGCCAGCGACGAGGCGCTGCGCCCGATGGGGCGCGCCACCTCGGGCGTGATCGGCATGCGCTTCAGCGAGGACGACGTCCTGCTTGCCATGGAGGTCGTCCGCGAAGGGCTGGACGTCCTGGTGGCCACGAACGGGGGATATGCGAAACGCACCCCGATCGAGGAATACCCCGTGCAGGGCCGGGGAGGTAAGGGCGTGCTGACTGCGAAGATCACCGAGCGGCGCGGTGGTCTGGTCGGCGCGGTGGTGATCGACCCGGACGACGAGCTGTTCGCGATCACCAGCAACGGTGGTGTCATCCGGACTCCGGTGAAGCCTGTACGCCGTACGCGTGACCGGAACACAATGGGGGTCAAGCTGATGGACCTCCCGGATGGCGTGACTATCGTGGCGATTGCTCGCAATGCCGACGAGCCTGACGAACAGGACTAGTTGAATGACGGAGACACAGGCGAAGTCGGGGAACACGGGGACCTCGGCCACCCCGGTCGACGAGGAGGCCGCGAAGAGCGGCACACCAGCGACCGGCCGCGCGGCCGTGGGTCGGGCAACCGTCCCCGCCGACGCGCCTGCCCCGAAATTCACCCGGGCTCCCGGAATGACACCGCCTCCGGACAAGCCCTCGGAGGACGGGGACGCCCCGGACCGGACGGAAGCGGTGGGGGGCGACAAGCCGGCCCCCACCGCCAAGCCGGC
This sequence comes from Micromonospora sp. ZG13, assembly GCF_059359355.1. Lineage (NCBI taxonomy): Bacteria > Bacillati > Actinomycetota > Actinomycetes > Micromonosporales > Micromonosporaceae > Micromonospora > Micromonospora sp. ZG13. The sequence goes on along the minus strand of NZ_JCADBQ010000002.1, from coordinate 571,337 downwards.
CGCCGCCACACCGACGACGACACAGCCGCTGAAGGTCGGTGCCGCCCAGTCGACCGGCACCACCGGCACACAGCCGCGGATCACGGGCGCCACCGGCACGCAGCCCCGCGTCACGGGTACCGCGAAGCCGCAGTCGGACGGCGCCCGCCCGACCGGCGCCGGTCGTCCCGCCAACGGTGGCGGCCTGCCGCCGGGGATCAGTGGCGCCGCCGCCGTCGGGGCGGCGCGCGTGGGTGACGCGGTGCGCGCCGCGCGTACGTCGGTCAGCTCGGCCGCGTCGCGCGGACCGCGCCGGGCCCGGCTGAACCTCAAGCGGATCGACCCCTGGTCCGTCATGAAGTTCGCGTTCGCGGTCTCGGTGGTGCTCTTCATCGTCGTGGTGGTGGCCACCTCGGTGCTCTACCTGGCCCTCGACGCGATGGGCGTGTTCACCAGCGTCAACGACAGCCTGACCGACCTGGTCAGCGCCGGCGGCGGCCAGAGCACCAGCGGCTTCCAGATCACCGCCAAGGGCGTGATCCTCAGCTCGGCGCTGATCGGCCTGGTCAACGTCGTGCTGTTCACGGCGCTCGCCACGCTCGGGGCGTTCGTCTACAACGTCTGCGCGGACCTGGTGGGCGGCATCGAGCTGACCCTCGCCGAGCGCGACTGAACCACCTCGGAAGCCGGGGCACCGCCGAGCGCGGCGCCCCGGCTTCCGTGCATCCTGGGCGCCTCGCCGGGCCGCAGGGACGACGTAATCGGCTGGCCGGGCGGCAGGCCTCCGGTAGGTTCAGAGGCGACGGCAACACCCGGACGTCGCGGCGGCCCCCGATTTGGGGCCGGACGGACGGATGGGTTAACCTTGCTCGTCGCCACGCGGGGCTATAGCTCAGTCGGTTAGAGCGCAGAGCTGATAACTCTGAGGTCGCTGGTTCGATTCCAGCTAGCCCCACCGCACATCGTCCGACGGCAGTCGAGCGCGAGGGTAGGGCCCATGTTCAAGAAGCTTCTGATCCTGGCCGGTGTCGTCGGTGTGGCAGCCGTGGTGGCCAGGAAGGTCAAGGCTTCCAACGACGAGCGCGCCCTGTGGCACGAGGCGACCACCGCGCCCGACCTGCGCTGATTCCCCGCCGGCACTGTCGGCATCGGCGGCGTCGTCCGCCTCCCGGGGCCCTAGCTCAACTGGCAGAGCACTGCCTTTGCAAGGCAGGGGTTAGGGGTTCGAGTCCCCTGGGCTCCACCAATACCGCCTCTGATCAGGCGACTCCTCATCGCAAGATCAACGGACACGAGCCGGGCACAGGTCAGTCATGATCTTGCGGCCGGATGGTCGCCTTGTTGGCACGTTCCGCCGCTGAGCTCAGGACCGAGCCAATGACGCCGCTGGGCCGGTCTCGCTTCGGCAGCCAGTGCACGTACGTCTCCAACGTGATGCGCAACGTCCTGTGTCGAAGCAGACGCTGTACCTCCTGCGGCTCGACGTGGTTGGTGATCAGCGTCGTGGCGAAGAAGTGCCGTAGTGCGTGCAGTACACGCAGGTGGTTGGAGGCTCACGCCGTGGTGTCGGCGGCGGGGGCGGTGGACATGTCCAGCAACGCGCCGAGCTGCCGGAATGCCTCCGGCTTCACCCGGTACCACACCCAGGTGCCGCGTCGGTCGGCGTCGACCAGGCCGGCCTCGCGTAGCACCTTGAGGTGGTGGGAGATGGTTGGCCCGGAGAGGTCGAACGCCGGGGTCAGGTCGCAGACGCAGATCTCCGGCACGGAGGCGATCATCGACATCAGCCGCAGCCGGATCGGGTCGCCCAGTGCCTTGAACATCGGCGCGACCACCGCCGCTTGATCGGCCTCCAGGGGGCGGACGGCGATCGGTGAGCAGCAGGCCACGGCTTGGAGGTCCACCACCGGCAGCGCTTGTTTCGACATAACTCTAGGTTGACAGATCTCGAAACAGGGTGCAACGTAGGTCCTGCTTCGAAAAACATCTAGGCAAGGGTGAAGTGATGCTCAAGCTGTCCTCCCGTCGTCGCAACACCCACGTCCGAGACGTGACCCTCTGCGAGTCGTGCGGGCAGGTGTGCACTCCGGATTGCCACGCCGACGCCCGCTACGAGCGCACCCGCACCGCCGCTCTCACCACCTACCACATCCGCTAAATCCGTCAGGAGGGGAACCATGTCCCGCGTCCAGCTCGCCCTGCGTGTATCCGACCTCGAAGGCTCCATCGCCTTCTACTCGAAGTTGTTCAACACCGAGCCGGCCAAGCTTCGCCCCGGCTATGCCAACTTCGCCATCGAGAACCCGCCGCTGAAGCTCGTGCTTCTCAAGGGCGAGGCCGACCAGCCCACCGTGATGGACCACCTGGGCGTCGAGGTGTTCAGCACCGACGAGGTCGACGCCGCCACCAAGCGCCTCACCGACTCCGGCCTGATCACTCTCGAAGAGAACAGCACCGAATGCTGCTACGCCCTCCAGGACAAGGTGTGGGTACGCGGCCCCGGCAACGAGCCCTGGGAGGTCTGCACCGTCAAGGCTGACTCCGACCACCTGGAAAAAGTCGCCGCAGATGCCTGCTGCACCCCGGACGCCGCGAAGGAGCCAGCCGTGACGGGTAGCGCAAACTGCTGCTGACGGCGCGACGACGAGACGCAGGCCAACCCGCCCGCAACGCCTGGCTTCCGCTTGAAGTGCGAGGCAGGCGGCGGGCGGGATGGCAGCAGAACAGGGCTACCTGGCGGGGACTGTGCAGGATCAACGGGCACAGATCCGGCACAACTGAGCCCGAAAACCCGTGTAGAACGTCGAGAAGCGCCAAACGTGCGTACGAAAGATCCCCACCTGCGTTTCCGCAGGTGGGGATCTTTTTGGCCCGGCGATGGGTCCTCAGAGATCAGGCCAGCGGTCGGGCGCGGGTGGCGGTGACCGTCGCGGTGCCGCCGCTGGACAGGCCGGAGATCAGGTACGCCCGGTAGGTCGGTAGCACGGCCCAGAGGTCCGGGGTGCCATCGGCGTTGATGTCGGCGGCCTGCAGCGTCGTGATCGTGACGCCGGTGTCGACGCCGTCCGCCCGGAACGCGTTCACCAGTTGCAGCGGGCTGTTGCCGTTGGCATCGATCTGATTGTCGGAGAAGATCGAGAACTGGTTTCCGTAAGGGTTGGCCATCGTGCCGTCCCCAGTGCCGTGGATGACGCCACCGTTACGTTCCGTCGGACCCGGTGCCGTCGAAGCACGGCACCGAGAACGACAGATCCGGGCTTCGAGTCTCCGTCGCCGCCGATGATTCGAAGCCACCGAATCACAGGAACAGACGGTCAGGCGCCGGCGTACTCACGCAGCAGTGCGAGGAGTCCGTGGCCGTCCTCGATCCGCGCGTCCGGTTCGACGCCCGCAAGCGCCGGCTCCCGGTCGGTGCGGGGCGAGCGCATGAGGATCGCGGCGCCCGTACCGGCGCGACGGGCGCACACGATGTCGCGGTGCACGCTGTCGCCGACGAACCAGCAGTCGCCGATCGGCACCGCGACGGCGCGGGACGCCAGCAGCGCCAGTTCCGGGTTCGGCTTCCGGGGGCCGGCCTCGTCGCTGTAGAACTCGGCCCTGAACAGCCCGGAGAGCCCCGCGGCGGCGAGGAAGTCCCGGTGGGCGGCGCCGCAGAGCGTGTTGCTGACGACCGCCATCGGCAGGCCGGCGTCGGCGGCGTGGCGCAGGGCCTCGCCAATGCCGGGACGCACCGCCCACGCCTCCCGCCAGGTCCAGGCGTACGCCAGTGGGGTCGCCTCCCGCTCGACGGCGTCGCGGGCCTCCCGCGGCCAGGACCGGGTCACGAAGTCGGCCCACACCTGGGTGTGCGGCAGCTCGACGGGATCACCGGCCCTGCCGACGTCGTCGCGCCACAGGGTGTATGCCCGCGCGCCCTCGCCCAGGTCCCGGGCGATCTGCTCGTCGGGCACCGCGCCGTCGACGAGATCGGCGAGGCGCCGCACGAGCCCCGGCGGGGCCGGCGGTTGGGGTGGCGCGTCGGCCAGGACGCCGCCGAAGTCCAGCAGGAGAGCCCGAGGGGTACGAAGCATGGCGCCATCCTCGCGTACCGGGACGGGTGTCACCACTGTCGATGCACCGTCGCCTTGCGGCCCGTCACCAGGCTGGCCGGCGGTACGTCCTCGGCCACGACCGAGCCGGCGGCGACCACGGCGTCGCGGCCGATGCTGACGCCGGGGAGGATCGTGGCACCGGCGCCGATCCACACGTTCTCGGCCACGTCGATGGGGGCGCCGCTGAGCCAGCCCCGCCGCTGCGCCGGATCGACCGGGTGGCCGACGGTGATGAAGGTGGCCTTCGGTCCGACCATCACTCCCGCACCGAGCCGGATGCCCGCGTAGTCCAGGAACGTGCAGTTCTGGTTGATGAAGACGCGCTCCGCGAGGTCCAGGCGGAGGCCGTGGTCGGTGTAGAAGGGTGGATAGATCGTGACTCTCCTCGGCAGCGGCCTGCCGAGGATCCGTTCGAAGAGCGCGGCCTTGCCCGCCTCGTCCTCGAAGGGCAGGACGTTCAGGCGGGACGTGAGTTCGGTGACCCGCAGGACCCGCTCGGCCATGGCCTGGAACTCGGCGCTGTGGATGCGCAGCAGACGGTCGTTGGACACGGCACGATCCTTCCTGGTCCGGTCACGCCCGACGCGGGGCACCGCCGACGCGTACGGACCCGCACGGCCGCCCACGAGCCGCCCGCCCCGGCAGGTTAGCGTCGGAGGCGTGACCACCGGATCCCCACGCGTGCTCCCGGCCGACAGCGGCATCGCCGAAGCGGCCTCCGTCCTGCGTACCGGCGGGCTGGTGGCCTTCCCCACCGAGACCGTCTACGGGCTGGGCGCGAACGCGCTGGACGCCCGTGCCGCCGCCCGGATCTTCGAGGCGAAGGCGCGCCCCAGTTTCGACCCGCTGATCACCCACCTCGCCGACGCCGCCGAGCTGGAGAAGCTGGTGGGGGCCGTGCCGGCGGCGGTCGCGGCGTTGGCCGAGCGCTTCTGGCCCGGGCCGCTCACGTTGATCGTGGACCGGCCGGCGGCGATCCCGCCGATCGTCACGTCCGGGCTGCCGACGATGGCGGTCCGCGTGCCCGACAACGCGTACGCGCGGGCGCTGATCGCCGAGGCCGGGGTGCCGGTGGCGGCGCCGAGCGCGAACCGGTTCGGCCAGCTCAGCCCGACGCGGGCGGAGCATGTGGTGCGAGGGCTGGGCGCCGCCGTCGACGTGGTGCTCGACGGGGGGCCGACGCGGTGCGGCATCGAGTCGACGATCGTGGACGCCCGGGACGGGCGGCCGGTGGTGCTGCGCCTCGGCGCGTTGCCCGTGGAGGCGCTGGAGGAGGCCGTGGGCCCGGTGACCGTACGCCCGGGCAGCTCGGGGCAGCCCGTCGCGCCCGGCGCGCTGGCGGCGCACTACGCCCCGCGTACGCCGCTGCGGCTGGCGTCGGGCGGCGAGCCGCCGGCGGCCGACGGGGTCCGGCGCGGCTTCCTGGCCTTCCGGGACCGGCCGGCGGGCGACTGGGCGGCGGTGGAGGTGCTCTCGGGCGCCGGTGACCTGACCGAGGCCGCCGCGCGGCTGTTCGACGCGCTGCACGAGCTGGACGGCGCCGGGGTCGGCGAGATCCTGGTCGAGCCGGTCCCCGAGGTGGGCGTCGGCCGCGCGGTCAACGATCGGCTGCGCCGCGCCGCCGCCACCTGGCACCCGGCGGCGTGAGGCGGGCACCCGGCGTCAGGCGGCGGCGGCTCCCGCGGGCTGCGACGGCGTCCAACGTCGGCTGTCGGTGCCGGCGGTTCCTTCCGTGTGCATGGGCGGGGAGGCCGGGGGTAGGAGAAACGGCAACGACCCCCTGGAAGTGAGGTGTCAGCCAATGCCGACCGCACGCGAGATCATGACGAACGACGTGACCTGCATCCGTGAGCAGGACGACCTCAGGACGGCCGCGAAGCAGATGGCCCAGTTGGGTGTCGGCTCGCTGCCGATCTGCGGGGACGACAACCGGCTCAAAGGCATGTTGACCGACCGCGACATCGTGGTGAAGGTCCTCGCCGAGGGCCGCGACCCGGGTCGCGTCACCGCCGGTGAGCTCGCCCAGGGCGAGGCGGTGACGATCGGCGCCGACGACGACGCGGCGGAGATCCTGCGGACCATGAGCGAGCACAAGGTACGCCGGCTGCCGGTGATCGACGGGCACGAGCTCGTCGGCATCGTGGCCGTCGCCGACGTGGCCCGCTCCCTGCCCGAGCGCCCGGTGGGTGACCTCATCGAGGCCATCTCCGAGCGCGTCTGACCGCGCGTCACGACCGATCGCCGCCCTCCGGCCCCGGGCCGGGAGGCGGCGATCGGCGTACGCGGGTCCGTCGACCCGGCGGGTCGGCGGCTCAGTCGGGCGGGGTCAGCGGGACGGTCTCGCCGCGGGCGATGGTGCGGACGCTCCCGGCCAGGCCGCGCCGCCGTACCTCCGCCACGAAGTGACCCAGCGGCGAGCGGAACACCGGATAGTCGTCGTAGTGGATCGGCACGGTGAGCTTCGGCCGGACCAGCTCGACCAGGTCGGTGCCCTGGCGCGCGTCCATGGTGAGCAGGAGCCCGGCGATCCGGGTGCCGCCGAGGTGGATCAGCATGGCGTCGATGTCCGGGTACCGCTCGGGGATCTCGGCCAGCATCGGCCGGTTGAGCGTGTCGCCGGTGACGTAGAGGCGGAACCGGCGGCTGCCGTCGCGCTCCAGGTCGATCATCGTGCCCATCACGTCGGGCAGCAGCAGGTCCAGCGCGCCGGGCCCGTGCCTGCCCGGCATCGAGGTCAGGCGTAGCGTCTCGCCGTCGCGGCGCAGCTCCCGGGAGTTCCAGGTGGGCAGCCCTTCGGCGGCCCGGAAGCCCCAACGGCGCAGCTTGCGCTCGGCGGCGGGGGTGGTGACGATCGGCAGCTCCCGGTCGAGTTCCCGGCGGGCCACGCGGTCGAAGTGGTCGCCGTGCAGGTGGGAGAGGACGACCGCGTCCAGCGACGGCAGCTGGGCGATCCGCAGCGCCGGGTCGGTGCGCCGGCGCGACCAGAGCCCCTTGCCCAGGTACGCGCGCTGGCCCCGGTGCAGGAAGTTCGGGTCGGTGAGCAGGGTGAACCCGCCGATCCGCAGCACCGTGGTGGCGGTGCCGATGAACGTGACCTCGGGCTGCGTCGTCGACATGTGCACCTCCACCGGTAGCCCTACCCGTGATCGGCGGGCCCATTCCGGCCGGGGCCACGGCGTGCTGGTCGCCCGCGTACGCCGGGCGCGGTCACGCCGGTTCGCCGTCCGCGCCGGACCCGGAGCCGGGCAGGCGCCCTACGAGGCGGGTGAGCGCGCCGTTCGCGAAGGTGGCGCCGAGCGCGGAGCCCGTCGCGATGGTCCAGCCGACCGGGCCGAGGGGCGTGCAGCCGAAGAAGTGGCTGACCCCGGGCGTCTGGACCACCACCGTCAGCACCCCGAGCGACGCGGCGGTGGAGGCCAGTACGGCCGGGCTGGTGCCGCCGGCCAGCACCGTCTGCCCGAGCTGGGTGCCGACCAGCGAGACCAGCGCGACGGTGCCCGCCCGCCGGCGTCGCCCCGTGTAGCGGGCCAGCGTCCAGCCGGCGGTGGCGCCCAGCGTCGTGGCGGCGGCGCGCAGCCCGATCTCCCGGGTCATCGGCTCGCCCAGCGAGGTGTCGGGGCCCTCCCGGAGCAGGCCGTCGGCGTGGTCCGCCGCGGGTGGGCGGATCGCGATCGCCAGCGCCGGTGCCAGGTCGGTGAGCAGGTTGACCAGGAGCAGTTGCCGGCCGGTGAGGGCCGAGCGGCCCGTGGCGGCGGCGGTCAGCACGCTGAACGCGATCTCGCCGAGGTTCCCGCCGACCAGGATGCTGAGCGCGTGGCGTACGGAGGACCACATCGCCCGGCCCTCGACCAGGGTGGCGATGATGGTCTCCAGCCGGTCGTCGGTGACCACCAGGTCGGCTGCCGCCCGGGCCGCCGGGGTGCCCCGCTGACCGAGGGCGATGCCGACGTCGGCCAGCCGGATCGCTGCGGCGTCGTTGGCGCCGTCGCCGGTCATCGCGACCGTACGCCCGCACGCGCGCAACGCCTGGATGATCCGGACCTTGTGCGCCGGGGTGCACCGGGCCACCACGTCCGTGGCGGCGAGCCGCGCGCCGAGGGCCTCGTCGTCGAGCTGGTCGAGTTCCGTCGCGGTGACGACCCGCTGGTCCTCGTGGTCGCTGATGGTGGCCGCGATCGCCTCGGCGGTCGCCGGATGGTCACCGGTGATCATGATGGTGTGCACGCCGGCCTGGCGGATGCGGCGCACGGCGGGCGCGGCGCTCTCGCGTACCCCGTCGGCGAGAGCCAGGAAGCCGACGAAGGTCAGGTCGCGCACCTGCCCGTCCGTGACGTCGGGCGAGGAGGCCGGGCACTCGGCCACGGCGAGGATCCGGTGCCCCGCCCCCGCCCGGTCGGCGAGCATGGCGTGCAGCCCGGCGCGCCCCTCGTCGTCGAGCGGCTCGTCCTCGCCGCCGGGCGTACGCCGGCCGGAGCACCGGGGCAGCACCGACTCGGGGGCCCCCTTCACGCTGAGCAGCAGCCGGTCCCCGGCCCGGCCGACGGTGGCGTGGTAGCCCCGGGACGGCTCGAACGGCAGCCCGCCGACCGGCTCCCATCCCCCGGCGCCGGTCTGCTCGGTCACGCCCGCCGCCTGGGCGCCGGAGCGGACCGCGCGGTCGGTCTGCTGGGCCAGGTCGTGGGGTTCGTCGGCGCCGGGGGTGGCGCGCAGCGCCGCCGCGAGGGTGTCCCGCAGGACGTCGTCGAGCCGGTCGACGGGTGCGTACCGGCCGTCGTCGCCGACCCCGGCGAGCAGCAGCCGGCCCTCGGTGAGGGTGCCGGTCTTGTCGAAGCAGAGCACGTCCACCCGCCCGAGCGCCTCGATGGTGCGTGGGTTGCGGACCAGCGCGCCGTGCTCCGCCAGCCGCCGTGCGGCAGCCAGCTGCGCGGCGCTGACCAGGAACGGCAGCCCCTCCGGCACGGACGCGACGGCCAGGTTCGCGGCGGTCGCGGCGGTCTGGGCCAGCGGTACGCCCCGCAGCAGCCCCGCGCCGGCCACCGCCACCGCCGAGCCGGCGGCCAGCGGGATCGCCGCGCGGGTCAACCGGCCCAGCCGCGCCTCCACGCCGCTCGACGGCGGGGCCTGCCGGGCCATCGCCAGGCTCCGTCCCGCCTCGGTGTCCGCGCCGGTCGCGACCACCACCGCCGTCCCGGTTCCGGCGGCGACGCTGGTGCCCTCGTAGAGCATCGAGCGCCGGTCGGCGACGGCGGCGGCGACCACCGGCTGGTCGGTCTTGGTGACCGGCAGCGACTCGCCGGTGAGCGAGGACTCGTCCATCTCCAGCCCGGCCGACTCCAGCACCCGGCAGTCGGCCGGTACGGCGTCGCCCGATTCGAGCAGGACGACGTCCCCGGGCACCAGCTCCTCGGCCGGCAGCGTCCGTTCCGTGCCGTCGCGGCGTACGCGGGCGGTGACCGCCGAGCGGGACAGCAGCTCGGCCAGCGACCGTTCGGTGCTGTGCTGGTGCACCGCCCCGAGCAGCGCCGACCCGCCGACCACGCCGCCGACCAGGGCGGCGTCGACGGGCGAGCCGAAGGTGGCCGAGAGCACCGCCCCGGCGGCCAGTACGGGGGTGAGCGGGTTGGCCAGCTCGTCGACGAAGGCGCGCAGCAGCCCCGTGGGTCCGTCGGGCCTTACGCTCCGGTCGCCCCGGCGGCGCTCGGCCTCGGCGGTGGTCAGCCCGTCGGGGCCGGTGTCGAGGTGGTCGAGCACGGTCGGGGACGGCATCAGGTGCCAGGCGGTGACGGCCGGGGTCGGGCCGTCCGTCCGGTCGGGCAGCCGGTGCGCCCGCAGTACGCCGTGGGCGAAGGCCAGCGCGGCCGCCCCGTTCACGGCCACGACGGCGCGTCCGGGCAGCCGTGCGCGGGGGGCGGTGAGCGCGTTCAGCGCGCCGAGGCCGGTGCCGGCCATGGCCAGGCCGATGTTCTGCCGGGCCATCCGGCGGGCCACCCCCGCCGCCTCGATGAGCAGTGCCGCGACCCGCAGGTCGGCGCCGACCAGCAGGTGCGCCCCCCAGGGCGGCAGCTCCTCGGGGCCGCTGAGCCCCAGTCCGCAGTCGGCGGCGCCGAGCGCGGCGCGGTCGGCGGAGACCACCATCACCATCGCCCCGTCGCGTTGCAGGTCACGCACCGACTCGGCCAGCCGGTCGCGGCCCGGCAGGTGGGCGTCGGCGAAGCCGTACCGCTGCTCGTCGTCGCCGGCCACGACCAGCCGCAGGCCGGCCTGGCGGGCGGCGGCCGGCAGGGCGTCGACGCCCGGCGCCGGCTCCGGTTCGACCCGCAGCACGGCGGCGAGGGTGCCGCCGTCGGCCAGGCCGAGCAGCAGTCCGCCCGCGTCGCGCAGCCGCCGGCTGTCGGTGGTGTCGCCCGGGTCCTCGACGTCCAGCGCGTCCAGCGGCCCGAGCCGCCAGCCGTCGGCGTGCCGTGGCTCCCGGGGCGCGGCGGGGTCGAAGAGGGCGAACGCGCGCGCCGCCACCCGCCCGGTGTCCGCCCCCGCGAGCGGCGCCAGGTCCGCCAGCGCTCCCCGGTCGGAGCCGAGCACGGCGGCGTCCAGCAGGACGGTGTCGATCCGGTCCAGTTCGCGCAGCACGCTGCGGTCCATCGCGATGACCCCGCGCCGGGCGAGGATCAGGCCGAGCTGCGCGGCGTAACCCTCGCGGCCGCTGCCCGGCGCCTTCGGCAGCGTGGAGAGGCCCAGCGCGGCGGCCCGCTTTCCACCCACGACCGGCGTCGCGGCGGCCGCCGCGACGGCGCCCGCGTCGAGCGTCCGGGACACGTACTTCTCGACGGGGCCGTCCGGCTTCGGCCGGGGGCGCTCGATCTTCGGCGCGGGGGCGGCGGCCCGCTCCGGATGCCCGGTCAGCCGAGGTTCGGCCTGTGCCCACGCGCGGAGCTGGGCGCGCGCCTCGCCCCACTGCACCACCCGGTGCGCGCCGTCGAGCACGAGCCCGGTCCAGCTGCCCGTGAGGCCCTGCACCACCGCCTCGGCGAGCGGGAACAGCAGGTCGGCTCGCGGGTCGGCGCGCAGCCCACGGTCCGCCAGCGCGTGCAGCTTCGGATGCAGGTCGACCGCGCCGAGCAGCCCGGCCACCTCCCCGGGCACCGGCGTGAACGGCAGGATCCGGGTGGCGGCGGAGAGGGTCAGGCCCAGGGCGTCGGAGGCCAGCCCGCCGAGGGTGCGCGGTGTGCGGGGTCCCTCCTCGGGTGGGTGTGGCGGCGGGATCTCCGGGTCCGGCTCGTGGGGGCAGGTGCGTTCGGTGCGGGCGACGGTCGCGATGAGGTCGCGCAGGGCGGGCTCTGGCGTACCGACGGCGACGACCACCCGGCCGGACGGGGCGTTGACCCGGGCCCACTCGACGCCGGGCATCCGCTCCAGCGCCGCCTCGACCTGCCGCGCGAGGACGTCGCCGCCGTCCTGGCAGACCCCGAGCACCTCGATGTGGTGCCGGCCGGGGCGGGACCAGACCCGGCGTCGGCTCAGTCCCGCGACCCGCGCGAGCCGGGCGGCGACGGCGCCGACGTTCCGGGACGCCTCACCGACGACCGGCGGCACCGGGACCGCCGGAAGGAGCCGGCCGGCCGCGCGGCCCAGGGAGATCATCGAGGCGTACGACCGGACAGGCGCCGGTCAGGCCCCTCGCCACCGCTGCTCCCGCCGTACGCCATCACGCCTCCCACGCCTGCGCTCCGGCGGCCTGGCTTCCCGGTGGGTAGTCGGTTATGCCCCCGGGCGGCGGAGGTTTCTCCCGTGCGGCCGTCGTGTCCGAGGGTGTCCGTCGGCTTCGGAGGGCCGGAGATAGGAGGGCCGGAGAGAGGCGGGTCACCCTTGACCTCAACCCGGATTGAGGTCCCAGGCTGACCTCATGCTGATCGAACTGCTCCGCGCCGAGGCGGGTACGCCGTACCCGCGGGCCCGCCCTGGCCACCGACCGCTGTGCCTGCCGCGCCCGGCGGGCCGGAGGTGACCGACACGGCGGCGCCCGTCGCCCCGGACGTCGGGGAGGCGGGGCTCTTCGCACCCCGGCTGCGGGCGATGACGGTGGGCAGCGTGGCGCTGATCTCGCTGCTCGCATTCGAGGCGCTGGCGGTGGGCACCGCCATGCCGTCCGTCGCCCGCAGCCTCGACGGGCTGGCCCTCTACGGGATCGCCTTCGGGGGACCGTTCGCCGCCGGGGTGCTCGCCATGGTCGCCTCCGGCATCTGGTGCGACTCCCGGGGCCCCCGGGCCCCGATGTGGCACGGGCTCGTCTGGTTCGTGCTGGGGCTGGTGCTCGCCGGCAGCGCCACCAGCATGGGCGTCCTGGTGGCCGGCCGGATCGTGCAGGGCTTCGGCTCCGGGCTGCTCTCCGTGGCGCTGTACGTGATCGTCGGGCAGGCGTACCCGGAGGTGCTGCACCGTCGGATCTTCGCGGCGTTCGCCGCCGCGTGGGTCGTACCGTCCCTGGTCGGGCCGGCGCTGGCCGGCCTGATCGTGGAGCACCTCGGCTGGCGCTGGGTCTTCCTGGCGGTGCCGGCGGTGGCGGTGCCGGCGGTGCTGCTGATCCACCCCGGCCTGCGGGCGGTCGGCGCGACCACGGCGACCGGGCTGCCGTCCGGCGCGGCGGCCCGGATCGGCTGGGCCTGTGGGGCGGGGGTGAGCGCCGCACTGTTGCACATCGGGGGGCAGCAGCGCGGCGCCACCGCCGTCGGGTTGGTGGCCCTGGCGCTGGCGGGGCTGCTGGTCTGCGCGCCCCGGCTGCTGCCGGCCGGGTTCCTGCGCGCCGGCCGGGGCCTGCCGACGGTGGTCGGGCTGCGCGGCCTCGCCTCGGCGGCGTTCGTCGGCGCCGAGGTGGTGATCCCGCTGATGCTCTCCCGGGAGCGCGGGCTGTCGCCGACCGCCGCCGGCCTGGTCCTGACCACCGGCGCGCTCGCCTGGTCGGCCGGTTCCTGGTTGCAGGGTCGGATGCCCGCCCCGCGCTCCCGGGCCACCCTGCCGAGGGCGGGACTGACGTGCATCGCGGCCGGTACGGCAGTGGTCACACTCGCCGTCGCGCCGGCCGTGCCGGTCTGGGTGGGCGTGCTCGGCTGGGCCGGCGCCGGCCTCGGCATGGGATTGCTCTACCCGTCGCTGTCGGTGCTGACGTTGGAGCTGTCCGCGCCCGGCGAGCAGGGGCGCAACAGTTCCTCGCTGCAACTGGGCGACTCGCTCTTCGCGGCGACCGTGCTGGCGCTCACCGGCGCTGTGCTCGCCGCCGGCGCGGCCCCGGGGCCGGCCAGCTACGCCGGCACGCTCGCGGTGACCTCCGGCCTGGCCGTGCTGGGCGTCGTACTCGCCGGTCGGGTGGTGCCCGGCGTGCCCGGGATCCGCGCCGGCTGACCGCCCCACCGCCGCGGGTGGGCGGGTGCGCCGATTCGGGCCGGTGACGGCCGCCGGCCCGGGACGATGGGCTCCTGACCATCCTCCCGATGGCCGTGGTGATGGGCCGCCGTGAGGCGCCGCACAGTCGGTCACACGCGCGGGTCGGGTGCCGTCTGCCCACTGTCGCGCGGCGGGCGTGCGGCGGCCGGAGAGGGAGGGAACCATGCGGGTGCTGGTCACCGGGGCGGGCGGTCGGCTCGGGCGGGTGGTGCTGCCCCGGCTGCGTGCCGAGGGCTGGGAGGTCCGGGCGACGAGCCGGCGGGCGCGTACCGACCGGTCGGCGCGGTGGGTGGTGGTCGACCTGGCCACCGGGGAAGGGCTGGTCGAGGCGGTGTCCGGCGTGGACGCCGTCCTGCACCTGGCATCGTCGCCCAACCGGGGGCGGCAGACCCACCGGGTCGACGTGCTCGGCACCCGCCGGCTGGTCGTCGCCGCCGGGCAGGAGGGCGTACGGCACCTGGTCTACGTCTCGATCGTGGGGGTGGACCGGGTGCCGATTCCCTACTACCGGCACAAGCTCGCCGCCGAGCAGGTCGTGGCGGCCGGGCCGGTGCCGTGGACCGTACTGCGGGCGACCCAGTTCCCGGAGTTCCTCGACGGGATGCTGCGCGGGGCGAGCCGCCTCGGCCCGGTCGTCGGCGACCCGGCCGTGCTCGCCCAGCCGGTCGATCCCGGCGAGGTCGCGGACCACCTCGTGCGCCGGCTCACCGCCGGCCCGCTACGCGGCATCGAGGAGTACGGCGGCCCGGAGGTCCTCCGCTTCGACGAGGCGGCCCGCGCGTGGACGGCCGCCCGGCGGTCCCGTCGCCCGCTGCTGCCGGTGCGGATACCCGGCCGGCTGGGCCGCGCCCTGCGCTCGGGCGGCCTGGTCACCGGGGCGACCCCGACGGGCACCCGGACGTGGGCCGACCACCTCGCCGACACGTACGGGGGAACCGACGCAAGATGAACGGCTCCCGCGTTCACGTCCGGCCTACCGTGACGCCATGTTCGCCATGGTCGCCACCGTCATCCTGTACGTCGCCGGTTTCGTCTTCCTCTACGGCGTGATCCGGCTCGCCATCCGCCACGCCCTAGAGGAGATGGAGGTGCGCCGGGTCCAGGCCGAGCGGGCCGAGGAACTGGCCGCCGTACGGGACCGCGCCCTGCTGCGCGACAACGGCTTCCTCACGGGCAACTGACCGGCGCCACCCTGCGGTGGCCCTCGGCCCGGCCCGCTCTGCGGCTGGCCGAGCCGGCGCCCGGCCCGCTCTGCGGCTGGCCCGGTCTGGCCGCGGCTGGCCCGTTCCAACTGGGCGGCGGCTGGCCCGGCCGGCCCCGTCCCGGTGGTCCGGGACGGGGCCGGTGCGCCGGGTGGCTAGAAGTCGGCGGCCACGGCGAGGTTGAACTTGTCGATGGCGGCCTTCTTCTCCGGGGGGAGCGCCTCGACGTCGATCCGGTCGGTCTCGCCCCTGCCGTCGTGGGTGTCCACACCCTTCAGGAGGTGGTCGACGATGGAGTTCGCCTCGTCGGTGGTGAAGCCGGCGTCGGTCAGGATGTGCAGCGGAAGATCACTCATGTCGGCGCCGGTACCCGGCATCGCCGGCCCCCACACGCCGCCGGCACCCGTCTCCGGATCGATAGGGGTGACCCCCTGCCGCCGACGTTTCCGGCCGTCGACGGTGTGCCGGCGGCCCGGGTGTGGCCGGGTGCGAGGATCGCAGGCGTGATGGGGACGCTGAAGACCGAACCTGCCCGCAGCCGGCTCGACCTGCTGGCGCCGCCGGTCGCCGCCGCCGTCGGGCAGTGGCCCGCCGAGGCGCCGGTGGACGTGGACGACGTGCTGGTGGCGCCGATCGACGCCGAGCTGGCCGACACCGCCGCCTTCTGCGCCGCGTACGAGGTGGGGCTGGATGAGTCGGCCAACTGCGTCGTGGTGGCCGGCAAGCGTGAGGGGGTCGTGCGCTACGCGGCCTGCGTCGTGCTCGCCACCACCCGCGTCGACGTCAACGGCGTGGCCCGGCGCGCGCTCGACGTGCGGAAGGCGAGCTTCGCGCCGATGGCCGAGGCGGTGGAGCTGACCGGAATGGAGTACGGCGGCATCACCCCGATCGGGCTGCCCGAGCAGTGGCCGATCCTCGTCGACGCGCGCGTCATCGCCGCCCCGCACGTGATCATCGGGTCGGGCGTACGGCACAGCAAGATCGCGCTGCCCGGGCCGGCGCTCGGCGCCCTGCCCGGCGCGCGCGTGGTGGAGGGGCTGGCCAGGCCGGCCTGACCGTTCACCGACGTCGATACCGTTGCACGTGAAACATCGCGCGCGTCGATGTAAGTGGCCGGTGGTCGACCCCGCCGTCGTCGCCTGCGGGCCGGCTCAGCCGGCTGCGGCCTCGCGGCGGCCCACCTCGGCCAGGGCGGCGAGGAGCGTCTCCGGCTCCTGGGCGCCGGTGACCGCGTACCGGCCGGCCAGCACGAAGGTGGGCACGCTGGTCACCCCGATCTGCCGGGCGGTGGCCAGCTCGTCGGAGAGTTCCGCCACCCGCTCGTCGGAGTCGAGGAAGCGGCGGGCCTCGGTGGCGTCCAGGCCCACCTCGGCGGCGAGCCCGGCGAGCGCGTCCCGGGAGCCCACGTCGACGCCGTCGGTGAAGTGGGCACGGTAGAGCGCGTCGACCATCTCGGCGGCGCGCCTCCGGTCGGTGGCCCAGGCGACCAGGCGGTGCGCGTCGAAGGTGTTCGCGGCGACCGCGCGGTCGAAGTCGAGCTTCAGGCCGACCTGGGCCGCCACCTCCGTCACCTGACCGAACATCTGCCGGACCCGGTCCGGCCCGCCGAACTTCGCGGCCATCGCCTCCACCAGGGGACGCGGCTGCGCCATCGGCGACGGATCGAGCTGGAACGGCCGGTAGCGGACGGTCACCTCACCGTCGTACGACTCCAGGGCCTGCTCCAGCCGCCGCTTGCCGATGTAGCACCAGGGGCACACGACGTCGGCGTAGATCTCGATCTCCATGTCGGGTGACAACCCTCCGTCTAGCTGGTCTGTTCCCGGACCTGGCGCTTGAGCCGGGCCAGGATGGCCGTGCCGCCGCGCACCCGCAGCGGGCTGATCGCCTGGGCCAACCCCATCCGCTGGTAGAGGTCGTCGGGCACGGCGAGCACCTCGTCCGCGCTCGCCCCGGCCAGCCCCTCGGCGAGGATGCCGGCGAACGCGCGCGTGGTCGGCGCCTCCGGCGGGCAGTCGAAGAGGGTCTCCACCGTCTTCTCCGGAGTCACCCGGGCGCGCAGGAAGAACGCCGTCTGACATTCCGGCACCTGCTCCATGCCCTCCCGGTCGGCGGAGCCGGCGGGCAGCGGCGGGACGACGTCGGCGTACTCCAGCAGCATCTCCAGCACCACGTCGCGGGGCGCGGCGGCGAACTCGTCGACGATCTCGGAAAGCCTGGCCGGCATGGATGACATGCCCCGAGGCTACCGCCGTCGGGAAGGGACCCCTCCGCTACCGGGAACCTGGGGAAGGGCCCTTCCGTACACCTCAGACGGTGGGCGCCTGCTCGCTTATCTCGCTCAGCGCCGACTGGGGGTCGAGCTGCATCGCGAGGTCGCCGAGGGAGACGATGCCGACCAGCTTGCGCTCGCTGTCGCAGACCAGCACCCGCCGGATGCCCCGCTCCCGCATCAGGGCCGCCGCCTCGGCCGCGGTCGAGTGCTGCTCGATCATCACCACCTCACGGGTGATGATCGAGCCGATCGTGGTGGTGGCCGGGTCGCTGCGCTCGGCCACCGCCCGTACGACGATGTCCCGGTCGGTGAGCATGCCGGCGAGGGTGGCGCCGTCGGTCACCACCACGTCGCCGATGTCCGCCTCCTTCATCACCCGGGCCGCCTCGTCCAGGTTGGTCTCGGCGGGCAGGTAGATGACCTGCTTCGTCATCACGTCGCTGACCCGGTAACCGGTCATGAGAGCCTCCAGAACACTTGCGCCGATCGGACTGCGGTACCCCGTGACACGTTCGCTACACCACGCTCCCGCGCTCCCGGTGTACCCGTTCGACGAGTCGGTCAGCCACCTCGTCGACCGGCAGTTCGTCGCGCTCGCCGGACGCCCGGTCGCGCAGCTCCACGTACCCCTCGGCGAGACGGCGGCCGACCACGACGGCGCGCGGGATGCCGATCAGCTCGGCGTCGGTGAACTTCACCCCGGCGGAGACGTGCGTCCGGTCGTCGACGAGCACCCGCAGGCCGGCTGCGGCGAGCCGCCGGCCGAGCTCCAGCGCCGCCTCCAGCTGCGGCCCCTTCCCGGCGGCCACCAGGTGTACGTCGCACGGCGCGACCGCCTCCGGCCAGACCAGCCCCCGCTCGTCGTGGTGTTGTTCGGCGATCGCGGCGACCGCGCGGGACACCCCGATCCCGTAGCAGCCCATGGTCGGCCGGACCGGCTTGCCGGCGGGGCCGAGCACGTCGACGGCGAACGCGTCGGTGTAGCGGCGACCGAGCTGGAAGATGTGTCCGATCTCGATGCCGCGCCGTATGGTCAGCTCGCCGGTGCCGCACGCCGGGCAGGGGTCGCCGGGGCGCACCTCGGCCGCCTCGATCGTGCCGTCCGGGACGAAGTCCCGGCCGCAGACCACCCCCGTCGCGTGCCGGCCCGGCTCGTTCGCGCCGGTCAGCCACGCACTGCCCGGCACCACCCGGGGGTCGACCAGGTAGCGGATGCCGAGCTTCGCCATGACCTGCGGGCCGAGGTAGCCCCGGACCAACTCGGGGTGGTCGTCCCAGCCGTCGAAGACGTCCACCGTGGCCGGGGCGACGGCCGCGCCGAGCCGCTTCAGGTCGACCTCGCGGTCGCCGGGTAGCCCGACCACCAGCAGCTCGGTGGTCTCCGCGCCGGGGCGGCGCAGGGCGAGCACCACGTTCTTCAGGGTGTCGGCGGCGGTCCAGTCGGCCCGGTCGCGCAGGCTTCGGGCGTTGGCCAAGGCGACCAGGCTGGCGATGGTCGGGGTCTCGGGGGTGTCGTGCACCTCGGCCGCCGGCTGCGCGTCCGGGTCGCCGGCCGGCGGGGCGGGCGTGGTCACCGCCTCGGTGTTGGCCGCGTAGTCGCAGGCGGTGCAGCCGACGAAGGTGTCCTCGCCGACGGGCGTGGCCGCCAGGAACTCCTCCGACGCCGAGCCGCCCATCGCCCCGGACGTCGCGCGCACGATCGTGTGCTCCAGCCCGAGCCGGTCGAAGATCCGCCGGTACGCGCCCCGGTGCCGCTCGTACGCGGCCTGTAGGCCCGCCTCGTCGAGGTCGAACGAGTAGGCGTCCTTCATCAGGAACTCGCGCCCGCGCAGCAGGCCGGCCCGGGGCCGGGCCTCGTCGCGGAACTTCGTCTGGATCTGGAAGAGCGTCACCGGGAAGTCCCGGTAGGAGCTGAACAGGTCCTTGACCAGCAGCGCGGCCAGTTCCTCGTGGGTGGGCGCGAGCAGGTGCTCCGCGCCGCGCCGGTCGGCGAGGGTGAAGATGTCGTCGCCGTACTCCGTCCACCGGCCGCTGGTCCGGTAGGGCTCGGCCGGCAGCAGCGCCGGGAAGTGCACCTCCTGGTCGCCGATCGCCGCCATCTCCTGTCGGACCACCTCGGTGACCCGGTCCAGCACCAGCTTGCCCAGCGGCAGCCAGGTGTAGCCGCCCGGGGCGGCGCGACGGACGTAGCCGGCGCGCAGCAGGAGCCGGTGGCTCGGCACCTCCGCGTCCGCCGGGTCCTCGCGCAGGGTCCGGAGCAGCAGGGTCGACATGCGTAGCAGCATTGGCGCAGCGTACGGCGGGGGCCGGCAACCAGCGATCCGATTTGTTCCCGACGACCGAATCAGCCTGCCGCCCGCCGGCCCCCACGATCGCGCAGGTGGCCCGCGACCACGGCATCTCGTGGCCGGTCGTCGCCGGCGCGTCCACCGTCCACGCGCCCAGGTGCGGCCGGCCGAGCCGGAGTCGGTCACGGTGTCCGATATTGACGAGGATCGTCGGGCAACCACGCAACTGGTCTGCCTCTCTCCGTTCCGCTCAGTGATTATACATCATCGTCGGCGGTCGCTCGCATAACGGACCAAAAGCGTGCGAATCTGAGCTGTGGGGATTCGCAGACGTGGCATTGACGCGTTTCCTTGGCCGGTGTTAACGTGTCGAAACCAACCGATCTCCCGAAGGGACTGGCATGCTTCCTCAGGTGGTCCGAGACATCGAAGCCAAAGTGGCTCCCGACGAGTGGTACAACGCAGTTCAGGCGCTGACTGTTGCTGACATCGAAGAAATCAGCATCAGCGACATCAGCAGCCTGGAGAACAACTCCCTGAAGGACCTCATCAACCACGCGGTGACCAATCGGCTGGCCAGCCACCTCGGTGGCACCTACACCTCGCCGCCGAAGGGCTCGATCGCCGAGCACACGATGTCCTCGTAACGTCGGCTCGGTCGTCGTATCTCAGGGTGGATGGATTCGTTTACGACCCCATCCACCCTGAGATCTTCTTTTGCTGAACCATTTTCGGCTAGGGGGTGTCCGCTCATGCCAATTGGTAACATCGTGATTCTCGGATGTGGCGGATATATAGGTAGTCATCTGCTGGATCGACTTCTGAGAGAACCGGGCAACAAGATCTTCGGGTGGGATCTCGAACATCGGAAGATCGAGCATCACCTGGGTAATCCGGCGCTGAATTTCGAAGAGTCGAACATCGGCTCGACGTACGCCCGTCAGCGACTCGAGGAACAGGTCGCGTCCGCTGACGTGGTGATCAATCTCGCAGCGATCTGCAACCCCGCCGAATACAACACCGAGCCGCTTCGCGTCCTCGACGCCAACCTCTTCGACCTCCAGCCGGTCCTGCGGATGTGCGCCGAGCAGCGGAAGTGGCTGATCCACTTCTCGACCAGCGAGATCTATGGGCGGACGATCTCGAGCTACCTGCCCGACGAGTCCTTCGACGATCCGGATCTGTACGTCCTGAAGGAGGACGAGACTCCCCTCATCATGGGGCCGATCCGGAATCAACGGTGGACGTACGCGGCCGCCAAGCAGGTGGTGGAGCGGCTGGTCTACGCGTATCACCGGGAGCGCGGGATGCCGTTCACCGTCATCCGCCCGCTCAACTTCTTCGGGCCCAGGATGGACTACCTCCCCGGCCACGACGGTGACGGCGTGCCGCGGGTGTTGGCCTCCTTCATGGCGGCCCTGATCGACCGCAAGCCGCTGCAACTCGTCGACGGCGGCTGGGCGCGTCGCACGATCGTCTCCATTGACGACGCCATGGACGCTGTCATGGCCGTCCTGCAGCAGCCGGAACGCTCCCAGAACCAGTTCTTCAACGTGGGCAATCCGGACAACGAGGTGACGGTTCGCGAGCTGGCGGAACTCATGCGGACGGTGTACGCCGAGATCACCGACGACAAGACGTATCTCGAACATCCCATCCACGACGTCTCCGCGGCCGACTTCTACGGGGCGGGCTACGAGGACTGCGACCGTCGTATGCCCAGCATCGAGAAGGCCAAGGCGCTGCTCGGCTGGACCCCGCGCAAGAGCCTGCGTACGACGCTGCAGGAGACCATGCGGGCGTACCACGAGACCTACGTGGTCCAGGCCGCCGCGTCCGGGGCGCCGGCGGAGGCGACCGGTCCGGCGGTCAGTTCCGAGGAGGCACGGTGACTTCGCTCCCCTCCGACCAGGACACCAGCGGTCGGACGCTCGGCGCCGAGGAACTGGCGCTGCTTGGTGAGGTCATCGCGAGTGGCGTGCTCAACTCCACGCGCGGCACCCAGACCGCCCGTTTCGAGAAGGCCTTCGGCGAGCTGCTCGGCCATGGCCGCAGCGCGATCGCCTGCAACTCGGGAAGCGCCGCGGTACACACGGCGGTGGCGGCCCTCGATCTCGAACCGGGAGACGAGGTCATCGTCTCGCCGTTGACGGATGTCGGCGGGGTGGCGCCGGTGCTGTGGCAGGGATGCATCCCGGTCTTCGCCGACGTCGACCCGTACACCCTCAACATCACCGCCGACTCGGTGGCGGCGCGGATCACCCCGCAGACCAGAGCGGTGATCGTGACCCACCTCTTCGGGAATCCGGCCGATGTCTCCGGCATCCTCGCGGTGGCCCGGCAGCACAACCTGTACGTGCTGGAGGACTGCGCCCAGGCCTTCGGCGCCGAGACGGCGGGCCAGCCGGTGGGCACCCTCGGCGACCTCGCCTGCTTCAGCCTGCAGCAGACCAAGCACATCACCACCGGCGAGGGTGGTCTGGTGTGCGGTGCCGACGCGCAGCTCGTCGCCCGAGCCCACCAGTTCGTGAACAAGGCGCGCATCTACTCCGATCCGGAGCCCGAGCACCACTTCCTGGCGATGAACTACCGGATGACGGAGCTGCAGGGTGCCGTCGGGGTCGCGCAGCTCGAGAAGCTGCCCGAGGTGGTCCGGGCACGTCGGGAGAACGCCGCTCGCCTGGTCGCGGCCCTGGACGGGGTCGCCGGTGTCTCGGTGCCCGGCCCGCTGCCCGGGGCGCAGCACTCGTACTGGAAGATCCCGCTCCAGGTGGACCCAGCGGTGCTCGACGGAGGCGGCGCGGCGTTCGGCGCGGGACTCGCCGAGCGGGGTGTCGGATCGGCACCCGGCTACCAGCGGCCAGCCTGGACCTGGAGCGTGATCGCCCATCAGCGGACGTTCGGCACCAGCCGGTACCCGTTCACCCTGGCCCGACCGGAGGCTCTGGACTACTCGCCGGAGCGGTACCCGGGCACCCTGGCCGGTCGGGCCAGCGTGGTGGTGCTGCCCTGGAACGAGCGTTACACCAAGTCCGACGTCGATCAGATCGCCACGGCGATCGACGACGTCGCGGCCACCCTCCGGCGGCAGTGATGCCGGAGAACCGCGAGGTACCGATCGTCGACGTGGCCGCCGACCGCCACGACATCGAGATCTTCCAGGCCGGTGGGACGGTGCCCGCGAACTACCGGCGGGCCGAGCGCGAGGGGCTGGCGGCCCTGGACCGGACGCCGTTCGGCTTCGTGCTGCGGGGCACCGGCTTCGAAACCCTCGACGATCCGCAACGGGGTGCCTACATCCGCCGGCTCACCGGACTGTTCGGCCGGATCTCGGACAGCAACCGGTTCAGCGAGACCAGCAACGTGTTCGTCGACATGGTCGCGCCCACCGAACCGGGCAGCGCGGATCCGACCTTCTCGCTCGGCGAGTGTGAGGCCCACTCCGACGAGAGCTCGAAGCCGAGGCCCGAGGACGTCGTCCTGTTGTGGTGTGTGCGTCCGGCCGAGGAGGGTGGGGAGAGCCTGTTCTGGCCGGCGGACGAGCTGCGGCGGACGATCGGGGCCACCGCCGGCGGTGCCGCCCTGATCGAGGAACTCGGCCGCGACCAGTTCCTCTTCGGCGGCAAACTGCGCAATCCGCCGAGGGTGCTCCGGGCGCCGATCCTCTTCCCGGGCGACGGAATCCGGTTCCGGCTCGGCTCGCTGCAGGATGCCGGCGAGGTCTCCGGCAGGCCGCCGACGAAGGAACAGCGCGCGGCGATCGGAGCACTGTTCGACGCGGTCTCCGGCACCACCCCGTACCGCTACCGGCTGGAGGCCGGGGAAGCGCTCGTGCTGATGAACCGGAAGATGCTGCACGCGCGGACCGATTTCACGGACGACCGCCGGCTGCTGTTGCGGACCCGCTGCTTCAACGACGAGTTGTCGAACAGCCGTTACGACCATGCCGCGTGGCTCTCGTGACGGCTGTCATCTTCGACCTCGACGGTGTCCTGGTGGACAGCTTCGCGTTCTGGCTGGTGCTGATGAACGACTGCGCCAGGGCGTCCGGCCATCGGGAGATCGACGCCGACGCCCTGGCCCGCAGTTGGGGGCAGAGCGGGCGCGAGGACCAGGCGGAGTTCTTTCCCGACTGGACCGTTGAGCAGGTGACCCGGCACTACGACGCGCGGATGACGGCGTACGCCGGATCAATCGCCCCGCGTGCGGAGACGGTCGACCGGGCCCGCTCCATCCAACGCCAGGGGGGTCGGGTCGCGGTGGTGACCAACTCCTCGCGGGCGTTCACCGATCTCGCACTGCGGCGGTGCGCGCTGACGCCCGACGTCGTGGTCACCGTCGATGACGTCCAGCAACCCAAGCCGCACCCCGAAGGGTTGCTGCTGGCCTGCCGGCTGCTGGACACCCCGGTCCCCGCCGCGTTGTTCGTCGGCGACTCCGCGTGCGACGCCGAGGCGGCCCGGGCTGCCGGCGTGTCGTTCCAGCTGGTCGGCTCGCCGTTGCCCGAGGCTTGCCGATGAGCGAGGTGGACGACGCGGCCGACGGCCCGCTCCACTGGGATCTGACGGACCTGACCCTGGTGGGCGAGCACCGGATGGGACCGGACGACCTGCTGGACCGGGCCAGCGGGCACGCGGCGGAGTTGGTTGCCAGACCGGACCAGGACTGGACGGCTGACGCGACGCGGATAGCCCGGTTCATGGCCCACCGGGCGACGGTGGACGATCTGATCGGGCGGGCTCGCGCTCTGGTCGAGCTACCGCTGATGGTGGCCCCGGCGGATGCCGGTTCGCGGGCCCGATGCGCCGCCGTCCAGGACCGGGCGCGCGAGATCGAGTCCCGGTTGGCGTTCTTCGACCATGAGTGGTGCGGGCTGCCGGCGGACCGGGCCGAGTCGTTGTTGGCGGAGCCGGAGCTGGCCGGCTGCCGGGAACTGCTGCGGAGGCTGCGGGTCGAGGCGGGTGCCCGGCTCGGGGAGGAGGCCGAGCGGGTCCTGGCCGAAATGGCCTCGTCCGGGATCGACGCCATGCGCCAGCTGCACCACCAGCTCGTGTCCACGCTGCGCGTCGAGGTCGGCGAAGTGGAGCTACCGATCGACGCGGCGCAGAACGAGCTCGCGTCCGGCCTGAGGTCCCGGCGTCACGCCGCCGGCACGGCAATCTCCGCTGCCCTGTCCGACACCGCCGAGGTGCGGGCCACGGTGCTCACGGCGGTGGTACGGCACGCGGCGGCCAGTGACCGGTTGCGCCGGCGCGGACACTGGTTGAGCGCCCGGAACAGCGCCAACGACCTGCCGGACAGCGCCGTCGACGCCCTGGGCCGGGCGGTCGACGCGCGCTACGACGTGGCTCGGCGCTGGTACCGGCACAGGGCGCGGCTGATCGGCGTCGACCGGCTCACCGAGTACGACCGGTCGGCGCCGGTCGGTCCGTCCGCCGGGGAACCGCTGAGCTGGGCCAGCGGCCGGGACCTGGTGCTCGCCGCCTTCGGGGACCTCGATCCCCTCCTGGGGCGTACCGCCGCCGACTTCTTCGAGCAGGGCTGGATCGACGTGGGCGCCGAGGACGGCCGGCGGTCCGGCGGCCACTGCGCCTTCACCGTGCCGTCCGTGCACCCGTACGTGATGCTGAGCTGGCACGGCGGTGTCGAGGATCTGGTCACCCTGGCGCACGAACTCGGTCACGGGGTGCACGGCATGCTCGCCCGAGCGGCCGGAATCCATCACTACCAGGTGCCGGAACTCTTCGCCGAGACGATCGCCCTGTTGGCGGAAACCGTCGTCGTCCAGTACGCGGTGCGCAGCGGTGCGGCACCGGGCCAGTCGGGGGCGATCACCAACTGGCTGCTCGACCGGGCGGTCTCGACGATCTTCCGGCTACGGGCGCTCTGGCGGTTCGAGCAGCAGGTGCACGAGGTGGTGCGGGCGAACGGTCGACTCGACGCGGACCGCCTCGATCGGATGTGGTCGGGATGCCTTTCCGAGCTGTACGGAGACGCGGTCGACCTGCCCGGGACGTACCGGCACGGATGGGCGCTGATCCCGCACTTCGTCGATGCGCCCGGCTATCTGTACAGCTACGTCGGAGGGCAGTTGCTCGCGTTCTCGGCCGCCCGGCACCTCTCGGCGGCGGGGCACGCCGGTGATCTGATCGACGCGCTGCGGGCCGGCGGTTCGGCTCCGGTGCCCGAACTTTTACGCAAGCTCGGTGTGGGTGTCCATTCGCTACAGTGCTGGACGGATGGACTGGACGAATTGACCGATTGGCTGCGCCGGGTCGAGGACGGCAGCGCGCCGTCGGCGTTGACCGCGGGGGTTGATCGAGGATGAACGCGCGCCCACTGGTCGGGGTGGTGAGCCCGATGGGGCAGGCTCAGCGGGAGTACCTGCTCAGGTCGTTGGCGGGGGAGTTCGACGTCTGGGCGTTCGACGACCAGCGGCGGAACTGGGTGGATCGCTACGTGGTCGGTCAGTCGACCATCGATCCGTACGACGAGGAGCAGCTGATCCGGGCCGCCGGCGCGGCCGGGGTCGACGCGTTGATCAGCTGGGACGAGCTGAGCGCGTACCCCACCGCCCGGGCCGCCCGGGCGCTCGGCCTGCCGGGTCCCAGCCCGGAGGCGGTGAGAGTGTGCCGTGACAAGTATCTGACCCGGCGGGCGCTGTCCGAGTACGGCATGCCGATGCCGGCGTCGGTGCCGGTGTCCGGCATCGACCAGGCGCTGGCGGCAGCGTCGCAGACCGGGTATCCGGCGGTGCTCAAACCGCGGGCACTGGCCGGCAGCGTCGGTCCGATGCTGGTCCGCTCTCCCGACGAGTTGGTCCGCGTCTTTCCGGACGTGCTCGGCGCGCGGTTGCCTGGAGTCCGGGTCGACCTGGCCGAGCCGTTGGTCCTGGAGACCTACCTGGACGGTCCCGAGATCAGCGTGGACAGCGTGTGCTTCGACGGTGTCGTACATCCGTTGTTCGTCGCCCACAAGGAGCTGGGGCCTCCGCCCTTCTTCGAGGAGACCGGGCACTGGGTGGAGGCGGGGGACGCCCTGCTTCGCGACGAACAACTCTTGAGCCGGCTGCGCGACGTGCACGCCGGGGTGGGCTTCGATCAGGGGTGGACCCACACCGAGTGGCGGCTGACCCGGAACGGCCCAGAACTGGTAGAGATCAACTCGCGGCTGGGTGGTGACCTGATTCCCCAGTTGGGTGGGCTCGCCACCGGCCTGCGACCGGCGGTGATCGTGGCCGAGGTGGCACTCGGCCGGCGGCCCGACCTGACCTCGCGGAGCCTTGGCGCGGCCGCCGTCCGGTTCGTCTATCCGGACCAGCCGGGCGAATTCGAAGCCCTGGTGGTCGACGAGGAACGGTTGCCCCGCGAGGTGATGCGCCTCGACCCGTTGGCCGAGTCCGGGCAATGGTTGTTGCCGTCCGCGCAGGTCGGCGGCCGGGCCGCGTTGGTGGCCTGTGCGGGTGATCGCATCCCCGAGGTAGCACGGGCGATAGACGAATCCCTGTCCGCAATCACCCTCGTCCTGCGGAAGCCGGGAGGAGAACCATGCCTTTTGACACCTACGTCTGGAAGATCGCCAGTAGGTGCAATCTCAATTGCACCTACTGCTACGTCTACAACCTCGGCGACGAGTCCTGGCGGCAACAGCCTCGGCTGATGAGCGAGGAGGTCGCCCGGACCGCGGCGGTGCGGATCCGCGACCACGCCGTACAGCACGGCTTGGATCGCGTGGACATCAACTTCCACGGCGGCGAGCCGTTCCTCGGTGGCCGCCGACACCTGGAGCTGATCCACTCGGCCATCACCGAGAGCTTCGCCGGCAGCGGAGTCGCGGTCAGCACAGCGGCGCAGACGAACGCGTTGCTGTTCGAGCCGGCGATCGGCGACCTGCTGATCGAGCGCGGCATCGCCCTGTACGTCAGCCTCGACGGGCCTCCCGAGATCAACGATCGGTACCGCCTCGACCTGCGCGGGCAGCCGACCGGCGCGCGGGTCGCGGAGAAGCTCAAGGAGATCTCGGCGCCGCCGTACGACCGGATCTTCGCCGGCATCCTCTGCGTCGTGGACCCGACCTCCGACCCGCGTGCGGTGGTGGACTACCTGGCCACCTTCCGCCCGCCGATGGTCGACTTCCTGCTACCGCTGAACAACCACGACAACCCGCCCGTGCGTGGTGTCGACGAGTACGCCGACTGGCTACGTGCCTGCTACGACCACGTCATGTCGCTGGCCGAGCCGATGCGGGTACGCATCTTCGACGACATCATGCTGGCACTGCTGGGGCACGGCGCCGGCGACTCCGACCGCCAGTACCTGGTCATGGAGACCGACGGCACGCTGGAGTTGGACGACACGCTCAAGACGGCCTTCGACGGCGCGTCCAAACTGGGTTACGACATCGCCCGGGACGACCTCGACGTGGTGGCGGCCGACCAGCGGCTGTTGCCGCTACGGGCCGAGATCGCCCGACTCGGTCCCACCTGCCGTGCCTGCGCCCTGGTCAAGGTCTGTCGGGGCGGGCACGTCTCGCACCGGTACTCCGAGAGTCAGGGGCTCGACAATCCGAGCGTCTACTGCTCCGCGCTCCAGCGCCTGATCCTGCACATCCGATCCCGCCTGCTCGCCGAGGTCGCCGCCGCCGGCTCCCGGCCGGCCGGTCAGTCGGCCGGGTGACCACCTACTCTCCATCTCCACCTATCGCGACACTGGGAGGCCAGTTATGAGGCTGGGCATGGGTCTGGCGTTGATGAACCCCGGCAACCGCCCCGATCACGAGGTCTACCGGGACTCGCTGGCCCTGGCAGATCTGGCCGAGCCACTGGGCTTCCACTCGATCTGGACCGTGGAACACCACTTCACCGGCCACTCACCGGTGCCGAACCCGCTGCAGTTGCTGGCGTACGTCGCCGCCCGCACCACCCGGATCGAACTCGGTACGGCGATCCTCGTCCTACCCTGGCACGACCCGCTGCGGGTGGCGGAGGAGATCAGCGTCCTGGACATCCTCTCCGGCGGCCGGACGACCATCGGATTCGGTCGTGGCCGCAGTGAGATCGAGTACGCGGGGTTCGGGGTGGATCCACAGGAAGGACATGCCCGGCTGGCCGAGGGCATCGACTTCCTGCGACGCGCCCTCACCGAGGACCCGTTGCACTATGCCGGGAAGTTCTACCACTGCGCCGGGCTGTCCATCCGGCCCCGGCCGCTGCACCAGCCCGAGCGCGGCTTCCACGGTGCCGCGCACAGCTCCGCGTCGGCGACCCTGGTCGGTGCCGCCGGACTCCGTCTGATCTTCTCGCCGGAGACCGACGAGGAATTCACCGACGGGTTGCTGCGGGCGTACCGGGATGCCGCGGCGACCAACGGGCACCAGCCCGGACCGTCAAGCGCCCATCTCTACGTCTGCGTGGACACGGATCGGCGGCGGGCCTTCGATCGGGCCCGCCGGTACATGACGCCAATGGTCGAGTCACTCGCCCGCCACTACCGGGCCCGCCCCCACCAGATCCTGTCCCCGGCCGACCCGGATCCGGAGGAGACGACCGACGCCGTCTCGCAGTTCATGGCCAAGCATGTGGTCGGCACGCCGCAGGAGTGTGTCGACAAACTCGCCCGCCTGGGTGAGCGGTTCGACATCGGCCAGTTCATCGGTGAGTTCAGCTACGGCGGCATGCCGGTCGACGAGGCCAGGGAGAACCTGACCCTGTTCGCTGCCGAGGTGCTGCCGGCACTGACGGACGCGTGACCGGCGGCGCGGTGCGGCTGGAGCCGCCGCCATCGGCCGGCAGCGGGTGGCGCCGGCTGGCTCTGACCGACGACCGGCTGGAGATTGTCGGCGCGGTCAGTACCCGGCACGGTCCGGGGGGCCTGCAACCATGGCGGCTCCAGCACCGCGACCTCGACCTCTACCACCCGTCCCTGCTCGGGCCCGGGGCCTGCCCCGCCGGAGTGCGGCTGCGGCTGCGCTGCGACACCACCCGGCTCCGGCTCCGGCTCGCCGCCAGCGAGTCGGTTCCCGGCCCGCATCCCCGAGTGGTTCCACTCTGCGACCTGGCCGTCGACGGCGAGCTTCGGACGACCCGCGCCATGCCGCCGAGCGGCGAGATCGAGTTCGGCGGCCTCGACGGGACCACGGCGGGCCTCGAGGTGTGGCTGCCGACCGCCCCGGCCCTACGGATCATCTCGGTGGAGGTGGACCGGGGGGCGCGGGTCGATCCACTCCCGCCGGACCGACAGCCGGGCTGGGCCGTCTACGGCAGCAGTCTCACGCACGGAGTCGGGCTGAGCCCGGCCCGGACATGGACGGCGCTGGCCGCCAGAGCCGCCGGGCGACGGTCGTACTGTCTCGGCTACGACGGCGGCGCGCATCTCGACCCACAGGTGGCCGCCGCGATCGGGGAACTCCCGGTCGAGGTGATAACCCTGGAGATCGGCATCAACGTGCACCTGGCCGGCTCGTTCACCGGCCGGACGTTCGCGCCGGCGGTGCACGGCTTCCTCGACCGCATCCGGCTGCACCAGCCGGCGGCTCCGGTCGTTGTCGTACCCCCGCTCCTGAGCCCGGCCCACGAGGCGACCCAACCGGAACACGGACTGGCCCTGGCCGAGATCCGTGCCCAGTTGGCACAGGTCGTCGAACTGCGCCGCCGCCGAGGTGACGCGGCGCTGCACCAGGTGGCTACAACTGACCTGCTGGACGACCCGGCACTGTTTCCGGATGGTCTGCATCTGTCCGCAGCGGGGCACCGGGAACTGGCTCGCCGTTATCTGGAGTGCGAGTCTCGGCTGTTCGACCGGCCGGGCCCGACCCCGGCGTGAGCCGGAACCAGCCGGACGCCAGACCGGCGAGCAGCAGCAGGGCGGCCAGTCCGAGCCAGCCCGGGACACCGGCGGTCAGCACGATCCCGGTCAGGATGATCGGGCCGACCATCTCCTGAGTGGCCGTACCGAGCGAGAAGAGGGCCAGGTGGGAACTGCGGTGTTCCTCCGGCGCGCCGTCGTAGGCCAACTCCCACTCGCCGGTCGCGTGCCAGATCTCGCCGAGGGTCAGCAGCACGATGCCGGCCACCGCCAAGGCGACCGCCACCGGGGTCGGCACCTTCGTCACCACGGCCAGCAGCACACAGCAGGCGGCCAGTGCGGCTCCGGCGAGCCGTACCGAGAGGACTCCCCGGCCGGCGGTCATGTTGGTCAGCGGCACCTGCAGCAGGATGGCCAGCACGGTGTTCAGCACGATCAGCAGCGGCAGGGTCCACGTGGGCACCGCCGCTGAGGTCGCGAGCCAGACGGGTATGCCGACCGCCAGCAGGGTCATGTGGATGCTGAGGAAACCACAGATCCCTGCCAGTCCCATGTAGCGGACGTTCCGCGCCGCCCGGCGGATGCCGGCGGTGACCGAGGTCGACTTCGGCGCGGTGGCGCCGAAGGCACCGATCCGAAGCAACAACAGGGCGGCCACGACGAAGGTGAGCGCGTTGCCGAGGACCGCGGCCACCAGCGCGAACCGGCCCGGATCGATCAGCAGCGCCGCACCGATCCCGCCGCCGACCGCGAAGCCGAGGTTGCGGACCGTGCGGACCACCGCCATCGCCTGTACCCGCTGCTCGGGGCTGCTGAGCCCGGCGACCGCAGCCTGCGTGAGCGGGCCGGACGGGCCCTCCGCGAAGGCTGCGGCGGCCAGCACCAGGGTGAGGGCGAGCCAACCGTCGACGAAGGCCAGCGTGACGAAACAGCCGGCGCGCCACGTGTAGAGCCCGATCAGGGCGGTCCGGACACTCAACCGGTCGCCGAGCGCGCCGAGCGGGACACTGGCGAAGCGGACGATCCCGGCGATGGTGAAGCTGAGGCCGATCTGCTGCGGGCTCAGCTCGAGCACGCGGAGGAAGAGGATGACCGCGGTCGCCATGTAGAGGCCGGTGCCGACGGCGTCCAGGAGCGAGGCCAGGGTGAAGAGCCTGACCGCAGGCTGGGTCGGCAGACTGGCACGTAGCCGGGTCCCCAAGCTCATGTGCCCTCTACCTGGATCTGGATGCCCCGGGCCACCTCGTCGGCGAGGGCGGCGGCCGCCGCGCCGTCGGCGCCGCGGGCGATCACATAGCCGCAACGCTTGTTGGAGTCGGTGATGGGAGCGATGACATCGCCGACGTCGACCGTCATCGCGACGCGGAGCACGCCCGGCCGCTCGCGGGCCTGGTCGACCCCGGTGATGGCGCTGACCCGACCCGGCGAGGCGCCGAGGAAACGGACCGCCGCGCCCTGCTCCGCCGCGGGAGCCTCCGTCTTGCCGCCGGCGAGCACCTCCAGCAGCCGGGCGACGAGGCTGCCACCGTAGGCGAAGTCCAACAGCTGATCGATGTAGTCACCGGGAAGCCGGCCAGCGCACTCGACCAGATGCGGCACCCCGGCTTCGATGATCCACTCGGAATGCAACACCCCGGTACGGAACTGCGTCGCGCCGATCAGCTCCTCGACGCTCAGCCGTAGCCGATCGATGAGTTCGGCCGGCAGTGGTGCGGGCGCGACGTGGGCCATCTCCACGGGGAACCGGCCGTCCTGCACGGTCTTGGCGGTGACGTTGAAGAAACCGATCTGACCCTCGTGGACCAGGCACTCGACGCTGACCTCGGAGCCGGTCAGCCACCGTTCGACGAGGATCCGTCCGCCGGCCGCGTACCGGGCGCGGCGTTCCACCTCGTCCGCGCCGGCGGAGATCGCCCAGGCTTGCGCGGAGTCGGCGGACTCCGCAAGCCGCTGCACGCCGATGCTCGCCTGGAGAGTGGTGGGCTTCAACACGCACCGACCACCGTGCCGTTGACGGAACGCCGACAGATCCTCCGGGCCGTCCGCCAGGATCCAGTCGGGTTGAGGAATTCCCGCCCCGGCGGCCACCGTCCGCAGCCGGGCCTTGTCCCGCAACACCGTGGCGGCGGCGAGCCCGGCACCGGGCAGACCCCATGCCTGCGCCAACGCGCTCGCCCCGACGACGCCGTACTCGGTGCTCGGGAGCACCGCGGACACCTGAGCCGGTCGCTCGATCGCCTCGACCAGCCGTTCGGGGGTGCCCTCCGCCTGGGTGGGCGCGGTGACGAACGAGGCCACGCACGGGTGACCCGCCAGGAGCGCGGGAACATCGCGGATGGCGCTGATTTCCGGTTCCTCGATGACCATTACCGAATTGGCGGGAAGCAGTCGATCGAGATCGGTGAGAAGCTGGCCGCTGAAGCCAACCATGACGTGTGTGACGTGCATGATCCACCCCCGTGTGAGATGTTGCGTCCCGCTACGCCGGTGCGCGTCGCAAGCACGCTACCCGAGTCCCGATAGTCCGTCATGCCACCTGTCCTTGACCGAACAGTTCGGGCGGCACCCTGATGAGGACAAATGTCCGGAGCCTCCGCGGGCCGTCGAAACGACTTCCGCCGCCCCCGGCTCGCGGGGCGGTGCGACTACTTGACGGTGATCCGATGGAAGCGGCGCTTGCCCAGTTGCAGGACGAAGGTGCCCGGTTGCAGAGTCTGCTGTTCGTCGGTCACGGTCGTACCGTCGATCCGGACCCCGTTGCCCTTGATTGAGCGACGCGCGTCATTCTGCGACGTGGCCCAACCCAGTTCGACGAGGATCTTCGGCAGGTACGCCTCCGTGGTGCTCGACTCCGGGATGTCCTCGGGCGCCTGGCGGTGTACGAATCGGCGGTCGAACTCCTGCTCGGCCTGCTGGGCGGCTTCCGGGCCGTGGAACATCTCGACCATGGAGCGGGCCAGGGTCCGCTTGAGCTTGACTCCGCCGAACTCCTCCAGCAGCCGGTTCTTCTCGGCCGTCGGCAGATCGAGGGCCAGCCGTACGTAGTCCGGCATCGCACTGTCCGGGATCGACATCGCCTTGCCGAAGATCTCCTGGGGCGGTTCGGAGACGCCGATGTAGTTGCCGTAGCTCTGGCTCATCTTGCGCGCGCCGTCGGTGCCGACCAGCAGTGGAGCGCACACGCAGGACTGCGGGTCCTGACCGGCGCGTTGTTGCAGGGACCGGGCCAGGACGAAGTTGAACTGCTGGTCGATCCCGCCCAGCTCGACATCCGCCTCGACCGCGACCGAGTCGTGGCCCTGCAACAGCGGGTAGAGGAATTCGATCAACGAGATCGGGCGGTGTTCCACGAACCGCTTGTGGAAATCGGCCCGTTCCAGCAGTTGCGCGACGGTGACGCTGGCGGCGAGTTCGAGCACGTCCGGCATCTGCATGGCGCCCAACCACTCCGAATTGCGCCGGATCTCCAGCCGTTCCGGGTCGAGGATTCGGAGCAACGCGTCCGTGCAGGCGGCGACGTAGGTCTCCACCTCGTCGGCGGAGAGCCGGCGACGGGTGGCCGACTTGCCGGACGGGTCGCCCACCTGGGCGGTGAAATCCCCGATCACCAAGACCGCCGTGTGGCCCAATTCCTGGAACCGGCGTAGCCGGCGCAGCGGGACCGACCAGCCCCAGGTGACCGAGACGGCGGTCGGGTCGACGCCGAACTTCACCCGCAGGGGCACGCCCCTGGCGAGCTTGCTCTCCAATCCACCCTCGGGAAGCTCGGTGAATCCGTCCGCCAGGAGATAGGCGGCCTGTGCCCGGACATCGTCACGGAGTTGTGGAGCTAGAGCCGGGGGTGAGTACCGCATCGCGCCCTCCAGGCGGAATCGACAGCGCCGACGCCATGGACGGTTCCGTGTCCGTGGGCCGTCGACATCCTAATGGATGTCTCGCGGCCCGGCCCGGGCGTTGACGGCCACCGGTGCTGGCGTCGGTCCGGCCGAAGCGGTGCGGTAAAGGTGGCCATGCCGTAAGCGGCGTCGGTGAATATGATCGGCGCGGCGGTACTCGCACAGATCATGCCGACCCCTCCCCTGATCCCGGGCACTTGGGCCGTGGTGACTACGTTCCGTCCAGCCGGCTCAGCGGTTGCCCGTCTCCGGCGGCGGAATGCCACCGCGATCGGGAACAACCGCTGACCGTCAAGACCTGTCGCCAGCGGGGGACGTGACCTGATCCAGCAGGGCGGCGAGCCGCCTGGCCACCGCCGGGGCGTGCAGGTGCAGCCGGGCCACGTTGATGGTGTCCTCACCGACCACGGCGAGCAGCGCCTGCGAGCTGACCGCGTAGACGCTCAGGTAGCCGCTGGCGTTGCGGACGGTGGACTGCTGGAAGTCGCCCTGCCCCAGCCGGAGCCCGACCTGTCGGCCCAGCCCGTACGTGGTGGCGGCGAGCGCCGCCAGGTCGCTCGGGTCGACGTCGGTCTGCAGGTTGTGGGTGATGAGCAGACCGTCCACGCCGCCGAGGACGCAGCCGTGCACCCCCGGGATCTGTAGTCGCAGCTCCGACAGCTCGTGCCCGATCGCCGGGTACGGCAGCGACGCGCTCCCGGCGAGCGACGGGGGCAACGGTCGAGGCGGCGGGAGGGTTCCCGTGCCGCGTGCGGTACGGCGCGGCAGGGGAGTCTCGGTGTCGTCGATCCCGCTCACAGCTCCAGGCTCTCCTCGATGCTGCGCAGCTGGTGGCGTGCCATCGCCAGGTTGGCGCGGCTCTTGCTCACCATCAGGTAGAGGAAGAGCCCCTTGCCGGTGCGGCTGGTCACCGGGCGGATCAGGTGGTACTGGGTGCCGAGGGTGATGAGGATGTCCTCGATCTCGTCGTTCAGGTTGAGCATCTCGATGGTGCGCAGCTTGGCGCGGACGACATCGGTGTTGCCGGCGGCGGCGACGGTCAGGTCGATCTCCCCGGTTCCGCCTGCCACGCCGAGGGTCATCCCGCTGTTGTAGTCGACGAGTGCGGCGCCGATCGCGCCGTCGATGCTCATCGCGGTCTTCAGTGCCAGGTCGAGGTTCGGCACGGTGTTTCTCCCAGGACGTACGGGCGGCGTCGCCGTCTGCGGTGCAGAGGGTGATCCGGCGGTGACAAGTGGTGTGACCTCGTAAAAAGGGCTTGGACGAGGCTCGCACACCGGGGACCGCGGCGCACCTGCTGGCGCCCCCATCCACCTGACCGGACGGTGCCGGCCGGCCGGCAGTTCCCGCAAATGGAACGCTCCGACGGATGGCCGACAGCGCCATCGAACTCCATGATCCCGAGCGGAGCGAAGATCAGGCCCCGCCCTCCACGATGACCTCCGCCACGTTTGTCCGTCGGTGCCCCCCGGCACCGGCCCTCCTGGTGAAGACTGTCCCGCGTCGGGAAGGGCCCCTTCCTCCACCGGAAGTGATGACGAGGCGCCCTTCCCCGCCGCACGTCGGAGGGATGATCAGGTGCGCTGGCGCAGTTACGTGGCGGTCGGGGACAGCTTCACCGAGGGCATGGACGACGCGTACCCGGACGGCAGCTACCGGGGCTGGGCGGACCTGGTGGCCACCCGGCTGGCCGCCGAGACCGGCCCCGACTTCCGCTACGCGAACCTGGCCATCCGGGGCCGGCTCTTCCCCGGCGTGGTGGCCGAGCAGGTGCCGGCGGCGCTCGCCATGAAGCCCGACCTGATCAGCTTCGCCGCCGGCGGCAACGACGTGCTGCGCCGCACGTTCGACCCGGACGCCCTGGTGACCCGCTTCGACGACGTGGTGCGCAGGCTGCGCTCCGGCGGCGCCGACGTGGTCCTCTTCCGGTTCGCCGACGTGATGGCCCGGCTGCCCGGTCAGCGGCTCGTCGCGCCCCGGGTGCAGCTGCTCAACCGGGCCGTCGGCGAGACCGCCGAGCGCCACGGCGCGATCCTGGTCGACCTGTACGCCGACGACGCGTACCTGAACCCGATGCTCTGGAGCACCGACCGGCTGCACCTGTCGGAGGTCGGGCACCGTCGGGTCGCCGCGCAGGTGCTCACCGCGCTGGGCGTCGGCTGCGACGAGGATTGGCTGATGGTGCCGCCGCATCCGGCGCCCACGCCCTGGCTGGCCGCCCGCGCCGCCGACCTGCGCTGGGCGGGGCGGCACCTGGCGCCGTGGATCAAGCGCCGCCTCACCGGCCGCTCCTCCGGCGACACGGTCACCGCCAAGCGCCCGTCGCTCGACCCGATCGCCGACTGAGTCGTGCTCACCCTGCACGCCGCGCCGCTGCTGCGGACCGCGCCCGACGCCGCACCCGTCGCCGGGGCCGCCGTCGCGGTCCGGGCCGACCGGATCGTCGCGGTCGGCCCGCTGGCCGAGCTGACCGAGGCGTACGCCGAAGCCCGGATCCGCCGCTGGCCCGGCACGCTCGGGCCGGGGCTGCTGCACGACGGGCCGCTGCCGGTCGCCGACACTCCCCGCGAGCGGGTGCACGCGCTGCTGCGCGTCGGGGTGACCGCCGTGTTGGCCGGTCACCTGACCGATCCGGCGCTGCGGGCCGCCGTGGAGCGCAGCGACCTCCTGGTGCTGCCGGCCCCCGCACCGCCGACGCTGGCACCCGGCGGGCGCGCCGACCTGGCGGTCGTCGACGCCGACGGCGCCTGCCTGGTGACCGTGGTCGCCGGCCGGATCGCCCACCGCCGCGCCTGACCGTCGGGCGACGCCGCTTGCCGATGACCGGCCGCCGGCCCGCGATGCGGCGTACCTTGGGGATCATGTCTGTGCCGAGCGATCCCGATCCCCGACTCCAGTCGTACGCGGACCCGCAGCGGTTGGTCACCACCGAATGGTTGGCCGAGCATTTGGGCGACGAGGGCCTCGTCGTGGTCGAGTGCGACGAGGACGTGCTGCTCTACGACACCGGCCACATCCCGGGTGCCGTGAAGGTGGACTGGCACACCGAGCTGAACGACCAGGTCACCCGCGACTACCTCGACGCGAAGAGCTTCGCCGAGCTGTGCGCCGCCAAGGGCATCGGCCGGGGCGACACGGTCGTCTTCTACGGCGACAACTTCAACTGGTGGGCCGCGTACGCCCTGTGGGTGTTCACCCTCTTCGGCCACCCGGACGTGCGGCTGCTCGACGGCGGGCGGCAGAAGTGGGTCGCCGAGGGGCGCGAGCTGACCCGCGACAAGCCGGCCCGGCCGCACGCCGACTATCCGGTGCCGCAGCGCAACGACGCGCCGGTGCGGGCGTACCGCGAGCAGGTCATGGCGCACGTGGCGGCGGGCCGCCCGCTGGTCGACGTCCGGTCGCCGGGCGAGTACACCGGCGAGATGCTGCACATGCCGGACTACCCGCAGGAGGGCGCGCTGCGCGGCGGGCACATCCCGGGGGCGGTCAGCAAGCCGTGGAAGTCCGCCGCCAACGACGACGGCACGTTCAAGTCGGCGGACGAGCTGCGCGCGATCTACGCCGACCAGCTCGGGCTGAGCCCGGACGACGACATCGTGGCCTACTGCCGCATCGGCGAGCGGTCGAGCCACACCTGGTTCGTGCTGCGGCACCTGCTGGGCTACCCGCAGGTGCGCAACTACGACGGCTCGTGGACCGAGTGGGGCAACCTGGTCCGGGCCCCCGTCGTGAAGGGCGACCAGCCCGGCGGCCTGGCGGGCTGACGCGTCGGCCGGTCCCCGCGCGCCCGTCGCGGTCGCGCGGGGACCGACCCCGCTGTCGTACGACGGCAGGACCGTCGTCGACCTCCCGGCCCGGCGCTTGCCGGCCGCCCGCTCAACCGGCGGCGAGCGACACCGCCCCGAACAGGTTCCGTGTCACGCCCGTGATCTCGCGGGTCTCCGGCCGCCAGCGCAGCAGCCCGCCCGGGTTGTGGCGCAGCAGTACCGCGCCGTCGGAGTCCCAGCCGAGCACCTCGCAGCAGCCCTTCCAGCGGTCCCGGCCCAGGTCGAGCAGGTGAGTCACCACGCGCGTCCGGGCGTTCAGCAGCGCGACGCCCTCCAGCCCGCCCATCGTGTCCGTGGTGATCCAGCCGGCGCGAGCCACCCGGTCTCCGCGCTGCCAGCCACGCCCGTAGAACTCGTCGACCCGGTGACCGGGTGGCAGCGCGCGGAAGTCGACCGCGCCGTAGCTGCGGTGCGTCTCGTCGTCGCTCCACCGGACCGCCGTCAGGTCAGGCGGCGTGCCACCCAGTTCGAGCAGGACGTTCGGCGGGGCCGTCGGGTCGGGCGCGACGACGTTCCAGGGCGACACCGGCACTTTCCGGGCGGTTCCGGTGGCCCGGTCCAGCTCGTA
The DNA here is from genome assembly GCF_059359355.1 of Micromonospora sp. ZG13. Classification (NCBI taxonomy): domain Bacteria; kingdom Bacillati; phylum Actinomycetota; class Actinomycetes; order Micromonosporales; family Micromonosporaceae; genus Micromonospora; species Micromonospora sp. ZG13. The sequence continues at coordinate 532,974 of NZ_JCADBQ010000002.1, read as the reverse complement.
CGTGGTGTCGTCGTCGCCGACGAGCAGCCGGTCGCCGGACCAGAGGACGTGCTCCAGGTAGCCCTTGAGCGGGTGGCGGCGCACGGCGGCGGTGGTCAGGTCGACCACGATCACCTCGTCGGTCTGGGCGAAGGCGGCGGTCCGCCCGTCCGGGGAGAGGCTCCCGCTCTTCAGCGGTACCGCCTCGTTGCCCCCGGCGTCGCGGGTCGGGGCGGGGGTGACCACGTCGAGGTCGCGTACGACGCCGTCGTCGCCGAGCACCCGGATCCGGCCGGCGGCGCCGGTCTCGGGGTCGACCGGCTGGTGCAGCGCCAGCGCCTTGCGTACCGGGCGGGCCGAGAGCGTCGCGCCGACCGGGTCGCCGAGGCGGCCCAGCGGGTGCCCGGGATAGGCCAGGTCGGCCGGGGGCGTCTGCACGGGTACGGGGTGCGGGGTCGGGTTCCGGTGCGGTGTCGCGGTGGTGGCCGGTGGTGGCCGGTCGGCGGGGCGCAGGGCGAGTGCCGTACCGCCGGTGAGCAGGGCGACCGCGAGCGCGGTGGCGCCGGCGGCGCGGCGGGCGCGACGCACCCGGCGGGCCCGTTCCCAGCCGGTAGCCGCCGGATGCGCCGGCCGGACGTCCTCGGCGGCGACGGTGAGCAGCCGGTGCAGATCCTCTTCCCTCACGGGTTCACCTCCATGCCGGTGACCAGGTCGCCGGAGCGACCCTCGTCGCGCGCCAACTCGGGTGCCACCTCGCGGAGCCGGCGCAGCGCGGCGTGGCACTGGCTCTTGACGGTGCCGACGGTGACGCCGAGCGCCTCGGCGGTGGCGGCCTCGGTGAGGTCCTCGAAGTAGCGCAGCACGAGCACGGCCCGCTGCCGGGGCGGCAGGTGACCGAGCGCGTCGCGCAGCGCGAGCCGCAGCGTCCCGTCGCCCTCGGCCGTCGCCCGCTCCGGCGGGTACGCGCTCAGCCACTCCCGGCGGCGCCGTCGCCACCAGGAGACGGCGTCGCGGTAGAGGATGGTCCGCACGTACGCGGCCGGGTCGCCCTGCCGCACGACGGGCCAGCACAGGGCCAGCTTGAGCAGGGCCTCCTGGAGCAGGTCCTCGGCCTGGTGCCGGTTGCCGCAGACCAGGTAGGCCGCGCGCAGCAGCCGGTGCTGGTGGCACTCGACGAAGGTGACGTAGCCGTCGCGCCCGTCGTCGGTCGTCGGCGGTCCCATCCGCCCTCCCTCCGGCCGGCCGTCGTGTGTCACAAGTGAGACGCACCGGGCCCGCGAAAGGTTGGGCGGCCGTTCGCCCGAGTGCCGGACGGCGTCGGCGCGACCGACGACCACGCGCCGGGTGGACGGATCTCACCCTGATGGGCGGGGGCCGGTCAGGCGTCGGGTGCGTCGCGCAGGTAGCGCTGGACGGTCGGCGCGATCCAGGCCACCAGCTCAGCCGGGTCGGCGTCGACCACCGGGGGCAGCCGGAGCACGTACCGGGTCAGCGCCAGGCCGAGCATCTGGCTGGCGACCAGCCCCGCCCGCCGGGGGGCCTGCGCCGGTTCCGGCACGACCCGGACCACCGCCGTGGTGAGCTGGTCGGCGAAGATGCCCCGCATCCGCTCGGCCGCCGCCGGGTTGGTGGCGGCCGTACGCAGCAGCGCGGCCATCGTCCCGTCGGTCTCCCACCGGTCGACGAAGTGCCGGACCAGCAGCTCGCCGAGCCGTTCGGGTGGCGCGTCGGCCAGCTCGGGCAGCCGCAGGTCGAACTCGGCCGCCGCCGCGAAGAGCCCCTCCTTGCTGCCGTAGTAGCGCATCACCATCGACGGGTCGATCCGCGCGTCCGCCGCGATGGCCCGGATGGTCGCCCGGTCGTAGCCGTCGGCGGCGAAGCGTTCGCGGGCGGCGCGGAGGATCGCCGCCCGGGTGGCGTCGGAGCGGCGGGTACGGGTCGGCGCGGCGTCGGTCATGCCCACGACCGTATGCCAACACCTGTTGACAATCCATCGGCGGCCGGCCTAACGTTGCCAACAAGCGTTTGCCAACAGGCGTTGGCATGGACGGACGGAGGCCGACGATGCTGCCCACGAACACGGACGTCCTGGTGGTGGGTGCCGGCCCGACGGGGCTCACCGCCGCGCTGACCCTCGCCCGGGGCGGGGTCGACGTGACCGTGGTCGACCGGCTGGACCGGCCGCCGCAGACCTCCCGGGCGGCGGTGGTGCACGCGTACACCCTGGAGACGCTGGACCGGATCGGTGCCGGCGCCCCGCTGGTGGCGCGCGGGCTGCGGTCGCCGGGTTTCACCGTCCGCGACCGCGACCGGGCGCTGCTCACCGTGCCGTTCGACACGCTGCCCTCCCGGCACGCCTACGCGCTGATGGTGTCCCAGTCGGTCACCGAGGAGGTGCTCGCCGGGCAGCTCGCCGCGCTCGGCGTCCCGGTGCTGCGTCCGTACGCGTTGACCGGGCTGGCCCCCGACGCGGCCGGCGTGGTCGCCACGTTCGCAGGCGGCGCGACGGTCCGGGCCCGCTACCTGGTCGGCGCCGACGGGATGCACAGCACGGTGCGGGAGCGGGCCGGGATCGGCTTCTCCGGTGCGGCCGGCGGCGAGGAGTCGTTCGTCCTCGCCGACGTCCGGCTGGAGAGCGCGCTGCCCCGCGACCGGGTGTCCCTCTTCCTGGCCCGCTCCGGCCCGCTGGTCTGGGCGCCGCTGCCCGACGGGGTGGTGCGGCTGGTCGCGGCGGTTGCCGAGGCCCCCGCCGTCCCCGACCGGGCACACCTCCAGGCGCTGCTCGATGAGCGCGGGCCGAGCCGCCGGCCGGACCGGGTGACGGAGGTGCTCTGGGGCTCCCGGTTCCGGATCCACCACCGGATCGCCGACACCTTCCGCCGGGGGCCGGTGCTGCTCGCCGGCGACGCCGGGCACGTGCACAGCCCCGCTGGCGGCCAGGGGATGAACCTCGGCATCGTGGACGCGGTCGACCTCGGCGCCACGCTCGCCGACGTGCTGGCCGGCGCTTCGGACACGCTGCTCGACGCGTACGCGGCCCGGCGCCGCCCGATGGCCGAGGAGGTGGTGGCCCTCGCCGCCCGGCTGACCCGGCTCGCCACCCTGCCGCCGGCCGCCCGGCCGGCCCGGAACCTGCTGTTCCGGCTGCTCGGCGCCGTGCCGCCGGCCCGGCACCGGGTCGCGATGCGCCTCTCCGGCCTGCACCACCGCGACGGGGCGCGCGGCTAGGCTGCCGGTGCGGTGGCCGGCACCGTGCCGTGGGTGTGGATGATCCTCACTCCCCGGCCCGCGCCCCGGCAGGTCGACCCGGTGCCGCTGCGCGACCTGGCGGACCTGCCGACCGGGCCGCCGACGACCGCCGTGGTCCAGGTCGTCGGCAACCTGCTGGTCTTCGCCGCGCTGGGCTTCTTCGCCCCGGTACGCGTGGCCGCCCTGGCCGGCGTCGGCCGGCTTTTCCTGCTCGGGGCGGCCGGTTCCGTGCTGGTCGAGGCGCTCCAGTACGCGCTCGACCTCGGCCGGGTGTCCTCGGCCGACGACGTGCTGCTCAACGCGACGGGCGCCGCCCTGGCCGGGCTGCTGTCCCGGCGCTGGTGGGCGCGGCGGCCGGTGCCGGCGGGACCGGCCGCAGCAACCGCCACACCGCGAGTGTGACCAGCACGAAGACCCCGGCCAGCGCCGCCGCCACCGGCCCCACCCCGTACGCCGCGCCGCCCAGCCCGGCGAGCGTCGCCCCGACCGGCGCGGTGAGCAGGCCGACCAGCCGCTGGGCGGCGCCCACCCGACCGAGCAGGGCGGCCGGCACGTGGCGCTGCCCGTACGAGGCCCAGAGGCTGTTCCACACCGTCGTGCCGGCCGCGAACACGGCCAGCGCCAGCCCGCCGGGCACGGGGTGCCGGGCCAGCGCCAGCCCGGTCAGCGCGACGGCCTGGCCGGCGAGTACGAGGCGCAGCGCGGGCACCGTGCCGAGGTGGGCGGCCAGCCGGCCAGCCCCGAGTCCCCCGGCGAGCCCACCGAGGACGGCCCCGGCGGCGAAGAGGCCGTACCCGGCCGGCGGCACCCGCAGCACGTCGAGCGCGTAGAGCACCAGCACCGCCATCAGTCCGCTGATCGCCAGGTTGCATCCGGCTGTCGCCACGGTCAGCCGCCACAGCATCGCGTCGCCGCGTACCCACCGCATCCCCTCGACGGCCTCCCGCCACACCGCCCGCCCTCGCTCCGGGCCCCTCTCCGGGCCCCTCTGCGGGCGACGAGATCGCGAATCGGGGCGAAGGGGCTGCGTCTCGGGGCGACGGGGTCGCGTCTCCGGGCGGCGGGGGCGCGGCGGGGTCGGGCGCAGGGCGAGGGTCAGCAGGGCGGCGCAGAGGAACGTGAGCGCGTCGACGGCGAACGGCAGCGGCGCGGCGAGGGCGAACAGCACGCCGGCGGCCGGGGCGCCGAGGAAGCCACCCGCCACCGCCGACCCGGCCTGGAGGCGGCCGTTGGCGCGGGGCAGCGCGGCCGGCGGCACCACCGACGGCAGCAGCGCGAACGAGGCGGAGTCGAAGAGGGTGCCGAGCGCGGCGAGCAGGAACGCCACCGTCACCAGCGCGGCGCCGCCCGCCCCGTCGAGGGCGACCGCGACGGCGAGTCCGCCGACCACCGCCGCGCGCAGGCCGTCCACCACCGCCATCGTCCGACGGCGGTCCCAGCGGTCCGCGTACACGCCGCCGAGCAGGCCGAACAGCAGCGGCGGGAGTTGCCCGGCCACGGTCACCGCCGCGATCACCCGGGGATCGCGGGTCAGCGTCGCGGCCAGCAGCGCCAGTGCCGGCGTACGCAGGGCGTCGCCCAGGCGCGAGGACACGGCGGCGGACCAGAGCAGTCGGTAGTCGCGGCCGAGCGGGGGTGCGGTCATGCGGCGACCCTCGGGGCTCGACCCGGTCGAGGGTCAAGGGCCACGGCGCCGTAGGGGCGAGGCCCCGGCCGCCCCGCCGCTCCTCCTGCGCGCGCAGGACCGCATGCCCGCCCTGGGGCCCCGGACCTGGCATCACGGGCGGCGGACGTGAGCCAACCGACGGGTAACGGAGGCTCCACGCCGGGCCGGTCGAGGTCTACGCTTGCCCGGTGACGGTGGAGCAGCAGGCACGGGGCAGGGCGAACGGTGCCGCGGGGTCCGGCCGGCGCCGGTCCCGCAGGGACGAGATCCTGGAGATCGCGGTCGGCCTCTTCGCCTCCCGGGGCTACCACGGCGTCTCGATGGACGACATCGGCGCGGCCGCCGGCGTCACCGGCCCGGCGCTCTACCACCACTTCGCCGGCAAGGAAGCCATGCTGGTCGCCGCGCTGATCCCGGTCAGCGAGGAGCTGCTGGCCGGGGGCCAGCAGCGGTCCGCCGGCCACCCCGACGACCCGCGCGGCGCGCTGGAGTCGCTGATCGACTTCCATGTCGACTTCGCGCTGGCCAACCCGGCGGTGATCGCCCTGCACCTGCACGAGCTGGACCGCCTCCCCGACGAGCCGCGCCGCCGGATCCGCCGGCTCCAGCGGCTCTACGTCGAGCAGTGGGTGACGGTGCTGACCGCGCTGCACCCGGGCATGCCCGACGGCGAGGCACGGGTGCTGGCCCACGCCGCGTTCGGCCTGATGAACTCGACGCCGTTCCTGGGCGGCGAGGTGGACCGGCGCCGCCGTGCCGAGCTGCTCCGCGCCGCCACCCTGGCCGCCCTCCTGGCCCATCCCGGCTCCTGACCCCGGGCCAACTCGTCAGTAACCTTCCGGCCATGGTTCCCTAGCACCGTCCCGACCCCTGGACGCTGGGAGGAAACATGATCGAGTCGCTGCTGGTCGCCAACCGGGGCGAGATCGCCCGCCGGATCATCCGGACCGCCAGGCGGCTCGGCATCCGCGCGATCGCGGTGCACTCGGAGGCCGACGCCGACCTGCCGTTCGTGACGGAGGCCGACGAGGCGGTGTGCGTGGGACCGGCCAACCCGGCCCAGAGCTACCGCAACGTCGAGGCCATCCTCGCCGCCGCCAAGTCGACCGGTGCGCAGGCCATCCACCCCGGCTACGGCTTCCTGTCGGAGAACGCGGACTTCGCCCGTACCGTCGAGGCGAGCGGTCTCGTCTGGATCGGGCCCGGCGCGGACGCGATCACCGCGATGGGCGACAAGATCAACGCCCGGAACCTGATGGCGGCGGCCGGCGTGCCGGTCGCGCCCGGCACCACCGACCCGGCGGCCGACCTCGACGCGGCGGTCGCGGCGGCGGCGGAGATCGGCTACCCGGTGATGGTCAAGGCCGCGGCCGGTGGCGGCGGCATGGGCATGGGCGTGGCGACCGACGAGGCCGCGTTGCGCACCGAGTACGACAAGGTGCGCTCCTTCGCCGAGCGCATGTTCGGCGACGGCTCGGTGCTGATCGAGCGGTACTTCCCCCGGGTGCGCCACGTCGAGGTGCAGATCCTGGGCCTGGCCGACGGCCGGGTGGTGGCCCTCGGCGAGCGGGAGTGCTCGGTGCAGCGGCGCAACCAGAAGCTGGTCGAGGAGTCGCCGTCGCCGGCGGTCTCCCCGGAGCTGCGCGAGCGCATCCTGGCCGCCGCCGTGCGCGCCGGCGAGGCGGTGGAATACCGCAACGCGGGCACGGTCGAGTGCCTGCTCGATCCCGCGACGCAGGAGTTCTTCTTCCTGGAGATGAACACGCGTCTCCAGGTGGAGCACCCCGTCACCGAACTGGTCTACGGCGTCGATCTGGTCGAGGAGCAGCTGCGGGTGGCCGCCGGCCTGGCGCCGACCTTCGACCCGGACGCGCTCGCCCCGCGCGGGCACGCCATCGAGCTGCGGATCAACGCCGAGGACCCGAAGCGCTTCCTGCCCGGCCCCGGCGTGATCAAGACCTGGGTGGAGCCGACCGGCGAGGGCGTACGGGTGGACTCGGGCTACGTCGAGGGCAACACGGTCACCCCGTTCTACGACAGCCTGATGGCCAAGCTGATCGTCGACGGCGCGACCCGGGCCGAGGCGATCGAGCGGGCGCGGGCGGCGGTGGCCGCCTTCGACCTGGCCGGCCCCAAGAACAACCTCCCCTTCTTCGCCGAGCTGCTGGAGAACGAGGAGTTCCTCTCCGGCGACTACGACACGGGCATCGTCTCCCGCATGCGCTGACCCACCCCGGCCCCGGTTTCGCCGCGTCGATCATGAGGTTGGCCGTGCGATTCGTCGCTGTTGTCGCGGTCAACCTCATGATCGACGCGGCTGGGTGCGGAACGGGCGGGGTGGGTGGGAGGCTGGAGGGACCCAGCACAAGCACTGCGTCACAGTGAGGTGACCCCTTATGGCGGAAATGCCGAACTCCGTGTCGATCCGGGAGGTCGGGCCGCGCGACGGGCTCCAGAACGAGGAGCCGATCCCGACCGAGGCCAAGGTGCGGCTGCTCGACGCCCTCTCCGGCACGGGGGTGAAGCGGATCGAGGCCGTCTCCTTCGTGCACCCGAAGGCGATCCCGCAGATGGCCGACGCCGACGAGGTGTGGCAGCGGGCCGCGAAGGCCGACGGCGTGCGCTACTCGGCGCTGGTGCCGAACACCCGGGGAGCGCAGCGGGCGCTGGCCGCCGGGTTCACCGAGATCGAGGTCGTGGTCTCGGCCAGCGACACGCACAACCGGCGCAACGTCAACCGCTCCACCGAGGAGTCGCTGGACGACATCGCCGAGCTGATCGACCTGCTGCACGGCGCCGGCGCGCAGGCCGAGGTGATCGTCGCGACCAGCTTCGGCTGCCCGTACGAGGGGGACACCGATCCGGCCCGGGTGGCCACCATCGTGGACCGGGTGGTCCGCGACGGCGCCGACCGGGTGGCCTTCGGCGACACCACCGGCATGGGTACGCCCCGGCGGGTGCGCGAGCTGCTGACGGCGGTACGCGACCGCAACGCGCACATTCCCGTGCTGCTGCACTTCCACAACACCCGGGGCACCGCGCTGGCCAACATGCTGACCGCCCTGGAGCTGGGGGTGACCGAGTTCGACGCCAGCGTCGGCGGTCTCGGCGGCTGCCCGTACGCGCCCGGAGCCAGCGGGAACCTGGCCACCGAGGAGGCGGTGCACATGCTGCACGACATGGGCGTCGACACCGGCATCGACCTGGACGCCCTGATCGAGGTGGCCGAGCTGGCCGAGGAACTGGTCGGCAGGCAGCTTCCGTCCGGGGTGCTCCGCGCGGGCCCGCGTACCCGGCTGACGCCGCTGCCGGGCTGACCACACGTAGACGCCGCTGCCGGGGTGACCGCACGCGGGGAGGGGCCGGCACGATGCCGGCCCCTCCGACGTGCCCGGTCGGTCAGCCCACCGTGGCGGGCGTGGCCGGCCAGCTGTCGCGGAAGATCTGCGACCCGACGCGGTTCGTGCTGAGAGTGCCGGCGAAGAGGCTGGACACCCGGTTGGCCTCGGTGGTGCTCGGGTACGGGTTGGTGCAGCTGGTGCCGGCGCTGCCACCGGACATCAGCAGCGCGCAGTTGCCGTTGTAGTTGTCGGGCAGGCCGAGGATGTGCCCGATCTCGTGCGTCATGATCCGCAGCGGGCTGTACTGCTGGGCCTGCTGGGTGTCGATGTAGACCCGCCCGTTGCCGAGGCTGGTCCGGACGGCGTACGAGCCACCGCCGGTGATCTGGTAGATCCGCAGGTTGGAACCGCAGTTCGCCGTGAGCGTCAGGTTCGACGTGGCGTTGTTCCAGATCGAGGCGGCCTGGTTGGCCGTGCCGGCGAAGCTGCCCGCCTGGCTGGTGTTGTAGCAGATGGTCATGGCAGCCGAGGCGGGCGTCGGGTTGGCGACCGTGACGCCGAGGGTGGCGAGCGCCGTCGCGGCGAACGCGGCCGCGAGCCGGTTGAGTCGTGAGGTCATCGCTGACTCCGATCCGGGAGGAGGGGTGTCCGGAGCGTAGCCCCACAAATCCATGATTTTCAATGTCTTGCGGACGGTTGCGACCCGGTGCCGACTCCTCCGCGCCCGCGGCTCGCCGAGCACCGTGCGGATGCGCTAGCCTAACGATCGTTCAGGTCAGTCGGTCCGCCGCGAGGTGACCGGCTCAGGTGGCGAGGGAGTCGGCGTGACGCTCGACGGTGAGGCACTGGAGCAGCTGCGCAAGCGGGCCCGGGCCGGCGGTGCGGACAAGTACCACGCGGCGAACGCCGCCAAGGGCAAGCTCTTCGCCCGGGAGCGGGTCGCGCTCCTGGTGGACGAGGGCTCCTTCGTCGAGGACGGTCTCTACGCCAACGCGATGGCCGAAGGGCTCCCGGCCGACGGCGTCGTCACCGGCACCGCCACCATCGACGGCCGCCCGGTCTGCCTGATGGCGAACGACTCCACGGTCAAGGCGGGCAGCTGGGGCGCCCGCACCGTCGAGAAGATCATCCGGATCATCGAGCGGGCCTACTCGACCAGCGTGCCGATGGTCTACCTGGTCGACTCGGCCGGCGCCCGGATCACCGACCAGGTCGACCTCTTCCCCGGCCGTCGCGGCGCCGGCAAGATCTTCTGGAACCAGGTCCGCGCCTCCGGCTCCATCCCGCAGGTCTGCGCGCTGTTCGGGCCGAGCGCGGCCGGCGGGGCGTACATCCCGGCGTTCTGCGACGTGGTCGCCATGGTCGACGGCAACGCCAGCATGTACCTCGGCTCCGACCGGATGGTCGAGATGGTCACCGGCGAGAAGACCACGCTGGAGGCCATGGGCGGGGCCAAGGTGCACTGCGCCGAGTCCGGCGTCGGGCACTTCCTCTGCAAGACCGAGGCCGACGCCCTCGACGTGGTGCGGCGCTACCTGTCCTACCTCCCGACCAACTGGACGCAGCAGCCGCCGGCCGCGCCCGCCGTCGAGGCGCCCGAGACGGCCGACCTGGCCGCGCTGGTGCCGGCGAGCGAGCGGCAGGCGTTCGACATGCGGCGGTACGTCAAGGGCCTGCTCGACGACGGCTCCTTCTTCGAGATCCAGGCGCTCTGGGCCAAGGAGCTCACGATCGGCTTCGGCCGGCTGAACGGCGAGGTCGTCGGCGTGGTCGGCAACAACTCGATGTTCAAGGGCGGCGTGCTCTTCGTCGACTCGGCCGACAAGGCGACCCGCTTCGTGCAGCTCTGCGACGCGTTCAACGTGCCGCTGCTGTTCCTCTCCGACGTGCCCGGGTTCATGGTCGGCAGCGCGGTGGAGAAGCAGGGCATCATCCGCCATGGCGCCAAGATGATCACCGCGATCTCGGAGGCGACCGTACCCAAGATCTGCGTGGTGGTCCGCAAGGCGTACGGCGCCGGCCTCTACGCGATGGCCGGTCCCGGCTTCGAGCCGGACGCCACGATCGCGCTGCCCACCGCCAAGATCGCGGTGATGGGCGCGGAGGCGGCGGTCAACGCGGTCTACGCGAACAAGATCGCGGCGATCGGGGACGAGTCCGAGCGGGCCGCGTTCGTCGCCGCGAAGCGCGAGGAGTACGAGCGCGACATCGACGTGGTGCGGCTCGCCAGCGAGCTGGTCGTCGACGCGATCGTCGAGCCGCACGAGCTGCGTGTCGAGCTGGTCCGCCGGTTCGCCGCCGCCCGCACCAAGGAGCGGCACTTCTCCCGGCGCCGGCACGGCGTCACCCCGGTCTGATCCGTCGCCGGCCCACCCGGCCGGCCCGGATCCGCACCGCGCACCAGCGACCCGTCCGTTCCCGGCGTCACGAGCGCCCGGCGGCCCATCCACACAGGAGGATTCCATGGACTTCCGGCTCACCGAGGAGCAAGAGGCGCTGCGGGAGAGCGTGCGGGAATTCGCGCGCGAGGTGGTCGCCCCGGTCATCGCCGAGCACTACGAGAAGCACACCTTCCCGTACGAGGTGATCCGGCAGATGGGCAAGATGGGCCTGTTCGGCCTGCCCTTCGCCGAGGAGCACGGCGGCATGGGCGGCGACTACTTCGCGCTCTGCCTCGCGCTGGAGGAGCTGGCCCGGGTCGACTCCAGCGTGGCGATCACCCTGGAGGCGGCGGTCTCGCTGGGCGCGATGCCGATCTACCGCTTCGGCACCGAGGAGCAGAAGGCGACGTGGCTGCCGAAGCTGCTCAGCGGGGAGGCGCTGGCCGGCTTCGGGCTGACCGAGCCGGGCACCGGCTCGGACGCCGGGGGCACCCAGACCCGCGCGGTGCTCGACGAGTCGACCGGCGAGTGGGTGATCAACGGATCCAAGGCGTTCATCACCAACTCGGGCACCGACATCACCGCGCTGGTCACCGTCACCGCGGTCACCGGCACCCGCCCGGACGGCTCCAAGGAGCTCTCCACCATCATCGTGCCCTCCGGCACCCCGGGCTTCACCGTCGCGCCGGGCTACTCCAAGGTCGGCTGGAACGCCTCGGACACCCACGAGCTGACCTTCGACGACTGCCGGGTGCCGGCGGCGAACCTGCTCGGCCAGCGCGGCCGGGGCTTCGCCCAGTTCCTGCGCATCCTCGACGAGGGGCGGATCGCCATCGCCGCCCTGGCCGTCGGCCTCGCCCAGGGCTGCGTCGACGAGTCGGTCAGGTACGCGAAGGAGCGCCAGGCGTTCGGCCAGCCGATCGGCAACTACCAGGCGATCCAGTTCAAGATCGCCGACATGGAGATGAAGGCGCACACCGCCCGCCTGGCCTACTACGACGCGGCGGCGCGGATGCTCGCCGGTGAGCCGTTCAAGCGGCAGGCCGCCATCGCCAAGCTGCACGCCAGCACCATCGCCGTGGACAACGCCCGCGAGGCGACCCAGATCCACGGCGGCTACGGCTTCATGAACGAGTACCCGGTGGCGCGCTTCTGGCGCGACTCCAAGATCCTGGAGATCGGCGAGGGCACGTCCGAGGTGCAGCGCATGATCATCGCCCGCGACCTGGGCATGTGACCCGGCTCGGGCCCGGTGGCGTGGGGCGGCCCCCTCCGCGCCACCGGGCCCGTCGCGTGTCGTCGTCCCTCCGGGCCCCTGTCGGATTTCCGCACCGGTGCGTCGGCAGGGCGACGATCGTCTGCCGCCGGTCGTACCCCGTCCGTACCCTTCCTGGTCATGACTCCGGATCATGATCGTTCGCCGCAACCGGGCGGTCGGACCGGGCTGTCTGCACTGCTGCGCGGGCACCGGCTCGCCGCCGGCCTGACCCAGGCCGAGCTGGCGAGCCGGGCCGGCGTCGGCGTCCGGACCGTCCGCGACCTCGAACGGGGCCACTCGTCCCGGCCACAGCGCACCACCGTCGAACTGCTCGCCAACGCGCTGGAGCTGGCCGGAGCCGCCCGGTCGGCGTTCCTGGCCGCCGCCCGGGGGCCGGTGCCGGCCGCCGGGCCGGTCACCCCCGGAGGCGCCCCGCCGGCCCGCGTCGACCTCGACCACCACGCCGGTACGCCAGCCACGCTCCCGCCCCCGGTCGCGCTGGTCGGCCGCGACCGGGACCTGGCCGAGCTGGCCGGGCTGTTCACCGACGGGCACGGGCCCCGGCTGGTCAGCCTGGTCGGGCTGGCCGGCGTGGGCAAGACCGCGCTGGCCCTGTCGGTGGCCCACGCGGTCGCCGGCGACCATCCCGGCGGCGCGGCCGGGGTGCTCATCGGCGAGGGCTCGGACGCCGCCGACGTCCTCTCCGCCTCGGTCGCCGTCTTCGGCGTCGCCCGGCTGTGCGAGCTGACCGCCCGCCTCGACGGCCGAGCGGCGCTGCTGCTCGTCGACGCGGCCGAGCGGGCCCCCGACGCGGTCGCCGAGACGGTGCACCGCCTCACCGGGGCGGTGCCGTCGCTGCGGGTGCTGGTCACCGGCCGGCACCCGGTCGGCCTGCCCGGGGAGCGGGTGTGGCCGGTCGCCCCCCTCGACGTACCGCCGCCGGGCAGCGAGCGGAAAGGGCCGTTGGCGCTGGGCGACTACCCCGCCGTGGCCCTCTTCATCGCCCGCCTCACCCAGGTGCGCCGCGAGCCGCCCGGTCCCGCGGAGCTGCCCGCCCTCGCCGCCCTCGTACGCCGACTCGGCGGGCTCCCGCTCGCCATCGAGCTGATGGCGGCCCGGGGCCGGATCCTCGACCTCAACGAGCTGCTCGACCGGTACGGCGACCGCGTCCTCGACCTGGCCACCTCGTCCGGGGCGGCCGAGCGGCCGGGCTGGGACACGAGGGATCCGGGCCGCCCGGAGAGCCCCCGGGCGGCGGTGGCGGAGACGCTGCGGGACGCGGTGGCCGTCAGCTACCGCCTCCTCGCCCCGGACGAGCGGGCCGCGTTGCGCCGGCTCGCCGCGTTCGGCAACCGCTGGTCGGTCGCGCTGGCCGAGGAGATGCTCGCCGACCCCGCCGACACCGACGGGACGGTGGTCGTGGACCCGGTGCCGCTGCTCGACCGGCTCGTCGAACTCGGCCTGCTGAGCGTCCGGGGCAGCGGGCCGTTCCGGTTCCGCCTGCTCGACGCCGTACGCGACTTCGCCGCGGAGCAGGCGACCGGCGCCGGCGAGTTGACCGCGATCCGGCGCCGGCACGCGCAGGTCGTCGCCCGGCTGGTGGCGCGGACCGCACCGGAGCTGGTCGGCGCCGACCTGCCGGCGGCGGTGCACCGCCTGGACGAGGTGAGCGGCGACATCAGTTCCGCCCTGGCGCACGCCGCCGTCGACGACCCGCTGACCGCGTTGCGGCTGGCGGCGGCGCTGTCGCGCTGGTGGCGGTTCCGGGGGCGCGACGTGCCGGGCCGGCAGTGGCTGCGGCGCCTGCTGGCGGATCCGCGTACGGCCGATGTCGACCCGGTGCTGCGGGCGTGGGCGTCGCTCGGGGTGGCCCGGCTCGCGGCCGAGCACGGCGCCGGGGCCGAGGAGCTGCCGGCGGCGCGGGAGGCGCTGGCCGCGTTCCGGGAAGCCGGCGACGTCTCGGGCGAGCTGGAGGCGCGTACGGTGCTCTGCGCCCTCCTGATCGCCCTCGGCGAGTACGGGGAGGCGCGCACGCAGGCCGAGACGGTGCTCACGCTGGCCGTCCGGCACGGGCGGGTCCGGGACATGGCGGTGGCGCAGAACAACCTGGCCTGGCACGACATCCGGGTCGCCGACCTGGCGGCTGCCCGGCGCCGGCTGGCCACGGTCGACCGGCTCGCGGCGCAGAGCGGTGAACAGCGGTTGCGCGTCCTCGCCCGGGCCAACCTGGCCGAGGTGTCCCGCCTGGAGGGCCGGTACGCCGACGCCGTCGACCAGGGGCGGCGGGTGGTGGCGGCGCTGGCGGACCTCGGCGATCCCGGCCACCGCCGTCGGGTGCTCGGCACGGTGGGGCTGGCACTGGCCCGTGCCGGCCGTTCCGCCGAGGCCGTCGCGGTGCTGGCCGAGCTGCGCCCGCCCCCGGGGCCGCCCGCGCCGCGCCTCGGGGAGGCCTGGCCGTCGGGGCGCCTTCCGGGCGTGACGCCGGGGGTGCGACCCGAGGACGGGATCTGCGCGTTGATCGAGGGGAACCTGGCCCTGCACCGGGGCGATCGTGAGCTGGCGGCGGAGTGGTTCGCGGCCGCCGCGGCGGCGGGCGCTGGCGGTCAGGACCGGCGGGACGTGGTGGAGGCGCTGGTGGGCCTGGCCGCCAGCTCGGGCGATCCCGCGGTCATGGACCACCTGGAGCGGGCCTGCCGGCAGAGCGGCGTACGGCTGCTGCCGCACGAGGAGGAGCTGCTGCGCGCGTCGACCGCTAGCCGGAACGGATAGCGCGGAGAAGGCGGGCCGCGGCGGTGGCGGCCGGGTCGGCGAAGGGGCTGGTCAGCGGACCGGACCGGGGGTGGCGCGGACGACGGAGCCCCTCTTGCTACCCCTCGCTCGTCGTCCGCGCCGTCACCCCCCGGTGCGTCCCCACTGCCCGAAGACTAGCCACCGCCCGCACGCGGCCTCGTCCGGTTTGATCGTCTATCGGCGCGTGGGTGCGGCAGTTCTGCCGCTCTTTCTGCCGGTGCCGAGTGGGCCTCGGGGACGGGTCAGGACGGGGTGCCGTTTTCGTCCTGATCGGCGACGAATCCGGTGCTTCCGGCGGTGGCGCCGGGGTGCACCGCGTCGCGGACCCGGCGCAGCCCGTCGAGCAGGGCGCCCAGCGCCGCCGGGTCGAGTTGGCCGGTGAACCACTGCTCGATGATCCGCAGATGCCCGGGCAGGGTCTCGTCGAGTCGTTGCAGGCCGGAGCCCGTGACCACGGCGAACGAGCTGCGCCGGTCGGAGGGGCACGCGCGGCGGGTGAGCAGCCCGTCGCGTTCCATCCGGTCCACCACGCGGGTGACGCCGCTGGTCGACAGCGAGGTCTGCGCGGCCAGGTCGGTCATCCGCAACTGGTTGCCGGGTGAGCGGGCGAGTCTGGTCAGTACCTCGAACTCGACCGGTGAGAGGCCGTGCTCCTCGAACTGGGCGGCGAACCGGGCCGAGAGCCCGGCGTGCGCCTCGACGAGCAGGCCGACGGCGGTGATCCGGGGGTCGTCGAACACGTTCTGGTCCACCCGTCCATCGTAGCAGTACTTGACACCGGGAATGTTGTTATGCCTATAGTTGCTGTGGCAGTCGTTGGGCTACTAAACCAATTTCCCCACGGAGGGCAGTTTCCATGACCAGCAGCACCGCACCGGTCACCCGCGACTGGGACGGCCTCACGATCCCGACCGCCGGCACCTACCTGCTGGACGCGGCACACAAGCGCGTGGGCTTCGTCGCCCGGCACATGATGGTCAGCAAGGTGCGCGGTGAGTTCGCCGATGCGAGCGCCACCATCACCGTCGCCGAGGACCCGATGCAGTCGGCGGTGAGCGCCACCATCCAGGCGGCCACCATCAACACCAACCAGGCCGACCGCGACACGCACCTGCGCAGCCCCGAGTTCCTCGACGTCGAGAGCTTCCCGACCCTGGAGTTCCGCAGCACGGGCGTGAAGTCCCGCGACGGCAACGAGTTCGTCCTCTCCGGCGAGCTGACCATCAAGGGCGTCACCCGCCCGGTCGACCTCGAAGTCGAGTTCGAGGGCGTCGGCCGCAGCCCGTTCGGGCAGGACATCTTCGGCTTCTCCGCCACCACCGAGATCGACCGCGAGGACTTCGGCCTGACCTGGAACGTCGCCCTGGAGACCGGGGGCGTGCTGGTCGGCAAGAAGATCAAGATCGAGATCGAGGGCGAGGCCGTCCGCCAGGCCTGATCCGTCGTACCGCTTCCGGGCCCGCGCCGCACCACGGCGCGGGCCCGACGCGTGTACGCGGGGTGCGGGCCTGGGCGTTGACGCGAAGCGCGGGCCCGACGCGTGTACGCGGGGTGCGGGCCTGGGCGTTGACGCGAAGCGCGGGCGTGACGCGTGTACGCGGGGTGCGAGCCCGGCAGCGGCACCGCGAAGCGCGGGCCGATGCGGGGTGCGGAGCGCCGGGCGGGTGTAATTTGTCACGACTCATTCGCGGTCCGGCCCGGTGCCGGCGGCACCGGCTGGGTAGAGATGCGGCCGGGAGCGCGTCCGCCGACCGGAACAGGGTCGTCCCGGCCGTGGGATCGCCGGGACCTCCTCTGGTCCCGACGATGCCGACACTCCTAACGTGGAGGGTTCACCACGCGCTGACCGGGCCGGCACGGCCCGACTGCGCCTCGCGCCGGGAGGAAACATGGGCAGGGACGTCGAGCAGGGCGCCTTCTCCCGGGAGGACCGGGTCCGCTACCGACAGAAGGTCCGGCGTTGCCTGGACGTCTTCGCCCTGATGCTGGACGACTTCGGCTTCGACGCCGACCGCCCGATGACCGGGCTGGAGATCGAGCTGAACCTGGTCGACTCGGCGGCTGAGCCCGCGATGCGCAACGACCAGATCCTCGCCGACATCGCCGATCCGCTCTTCCAGACCGAGTTGGGCCAGTTCAACCTCGAGCTGAACGCGCCGCCCCGGCTGATCGAGGGGAACGGGTTCGCCGACTACGAGCAGGACCTGCGCGGCAGCCTCTCGCGCGCCGACGAGCGGGCCGCCAAGTCGGACGCGAAGATCGTCCTGGTCGGCATCCTGCCCACTCTCACCGAGCGCCACCTGGTCGAGGACAACCTCTCCACCAACGAGCGGTACCGGGTGCTCAACGACCAGATCGTCGGCGCCCGGGGCGAGGACATCGAACTCGACATCCGGGGCGTCGAACGCCTCCAGACCCATACCGACTCGATCGCCCCCGAGGCGGCCTGCACCAGTCTCCAGTTCCACCTCCAAGTCGCCCCGGACAGCTTCGCCGACTACTGGAACGCCTCCCAGGCCATCGCGGGCGTGCAGGTGGCCGTCGGGGCCAACTCGCCGTTCCTCTACGGGCGGCAACTCTGGGCGGAGACCCGCATCGCCCTGTTCGAGCAGGCCACCGACACCCGGCCGGACGAGCTGAAGGCGCAGGGCGTACGCCCCCGGGTCTGGTTCGGCGAACGCTGGATCACCTCGATCTTCGACCTCTTCGAGGAGAACGTCCGCTACTTCCCGCCGCTGCTGCCGATCTGCGAGGACGAGGACCCGGTCGAGGTCCTGCACGGCGGCGGCGTACCGGTCCTGGGCGAGCTGCGCCTGCACAACGGCACCGTCTACCGGTGGAACCGGCCGGTCTACGACATCATGAACGGCCGCCCGCACCTGCGCGTGGAGAACCGGGTCCTGCCGGCCGGCCCGACCGTGGTCGACATGCTGGCCAACGCGGCCTTCTACTTCGGGTTGGCGCGGGGGCTGGCGGAGGCGGAACGACCCATCTGGAGCCAGCTCACCTTCAGCTCCGCCGAGGAGAACTTCCACGCCGCCGCCCGGCGCGGCATGGACGCCGTCCTGCACTGGCCCCGCCTCGGCGAGGTGCCGGTGACCAAGCTGGTCCTGGACGTCCTGCTGCCCACGGCCGCCGCCGGGCTCGACCGGTTCGGGGTGGCCCCGGCCGAACGCGACCGGCTGCTCGGCATCATCGAGCAGCGTTGCCGTACGGGCCGCAACGGCGCGGTCTGGCAGACCGAGGCGGTGTGGGCGGCCGAGCGGCACCGGGGCATGGACCGGGACGCCGCCCTGCACCACATGGTGCAGCGCTACGCCGAACTGCAACGTGGCAACGAACCCGTGCACACCTGGCCCGTCGACTGACCCGGGCCGGTCCGGCGCTCGGCTCCCACCCGGGACCGTTGTGCCGGGCGGCGCTCACCCGGGCCGGGCATGCGCTCACCCGGGCCGTCGGTGGCCGGCGCCTGAGCCGGGCCGGCGCTCAGCGCGTGCGGCGACCGGAACGAGGGCGACGGCTGGTGGCCTGCGGTTCCGTCGGCTCGTCGGCCCCCGGCTCGGCCGGCTCTCCGGCGGGCGCCGACGCCGGCGTGCCGGCGGACGGGGTGGCCGGCTCTCCGGTCGAGGTGCCGGACGTGGCCGCGAAGCTGGCGGCGGGAGCCGGCACCGGTCCCCGGTCGGCGGGGAGGCCCGTGGGCGTCCCCCCGCCCGCCGCGACGGCGTCCCGGCTCGGCGCGGTGCCGCCCGCCGCCGCGACAGAGCCGGAGCCGCCCGCCGCCGCGACAGAGCCGGACCCGCCCGGCGCCGCGACAGAGCCGGAGCCGGGCGCTGCCGCGACGGTGTCGGTGCCGCCCGGCGTGGCGGCGGTGTCTACGGTCGGTGGGGTGTGCCGCCCCGACGACGGGTCGCCGGCACCAGGACCGTCCGGACGGGCCGGGTCACTCTGCTGGTCGGCGGGTTCGCCGGCGCGTTGGCGGGGCACCCGCACCGGTCCCCGGGCCGCGGCCCGTCGGGCGGCCCGCTGAGCGAGGCCGGTGACCAGGACGGCACCGCCGACCCCGATGATCACCGCGTACGGCGCGATCAGGTGGGCCGACACCTGCTCCGGGCTGATCGCGGTCAGCCTCGGCACCGCCAGGAAGTACGCGGTCGCGACGAGCAGCGGCCCGGCCGCACCCGAGGCGGCCGCCCCGACCCGACGGTCGGGGTCGCGGGCGTCCCGGCGGGCGGCGAGGGCACCGATCACCAGCGCGGAGCCGAGGGACAGCAGCGCGCCGGGCCAGTAGAAGTAGTCGCGGATCCAGTAGCGCCCGTCGTCGGGACCGAGCTGCCAGATCCCGAGCTGGGCACTGGTGAGGCCGCGCCCGGCCAGTACACCGTCCACGACGGCGATCACGGCGAGCAGCCAGAGCCAGCCGACCGTGGCGATGACGTTGGTCGCGGCGGCCCGCGAGCGCAGCGCCCAGACCGCCGTCAGCACGCCGACCAGCACGCCGACGGCCGCGTACGCCGCCGCGACGTTGCGGGGCGAGCCGGTGTCGGCCACCGCCACCGCCTCGCGGGCCGGTACGGCCACCAGCAGCACGGTGATCAGCGCGCCCACCCCGGCGGCCACGGCGAGCGCGGCGGAGCCGAGGGCGCCGCCGCCCGGTCCGGCCGGAGCCGGATCGGCGTCCGGTGCCGGGGCGCGGTCTCGCAGCCGCTGCGCGCAGACCGCGCCGAACACCGTCGAGGTGGCCGCGATCCAGGTGGCCCAGATCAGGCCCGCCACCCAGGCGGTCGCGCCGGCGTTCGCGTCCGCCGGCGCCCAGTTGATGATGCCCAGCCCGTAGCCGAAGCCCAGTTGGGCCGCGCCCGCGCCGGCAGCGACGCCGACCGCGGTCGCGATCGATCCTCCCCAGCCCCGTCTGGCCATGCGGGGGAGCGTAACGTCCCGAGGTCGGCGCGGCGAGTCGTGACGGTCCAACAGGATGGACCGCGATGACGCCGACGCCGGCGCGGACGGGTACGGTCGCCGGTGATCGAGGCGGGGTGGGCGGATGACGGACGGCGACACGGGCGAGCGGAACGACGCCGCAGCGGACCGGTCGGCGGTGCTGCTCAGGGGCGGTCTGGCGGTCGTGCTGCTGGCCGCCGTCGGCGCGACCGGCGGCTGGCTGCTGGCCGGCGAGGACGAGCCACCGGCGACACCGCCGGCGGCGGCGGAACGCCTGCCCTCCGCCACCGGCACCCCCGGTGCCGCCCGGTCGACCCCGGGCCGGTCCGCACCAGCGGCTCCCCGCACGACCGGGCCGAGCCGCTCCGCCGGGCTGACGGTGCCGGCGGTCGTCGGCGAGGACTTCACGGACGCCCGCGACGAGCTGCGCGAGAAGCGGCTGGGCTGGCGGCTCGTCTTCGGCCGGGGCACTGGGACGACCGTGGAGCGCACCTCGCCGGAGGTGGGTACGGAGGTGCAGCCCGGGCGCACCGTGACGCTCTACGTGAGCGGTCCGGCGCCGGCCGCCACCGTGCCGGACGTGGTGGGCGACGACTGCGACGAGGCGGCGGACGAACTCGTCGACGAGGGCTTCTACCCGCAGTACCGCACGGGCAAGACGGGCAAAGTCAGCCGTCAGGATCCGGCCGGCGACGGCACGGGCCGGTGGAACGACCAGGTGTCGATCTGGTGCGGCGACGTGCCGGAGGACGACGGATCGGCCTCCCCGACACCGTGACGGCTCCGGCACGCTGATCCCGGCCGATGGCCCCGGGAACCGCTAGGTTGGCGGTCAGGGGCCCGCGCGCCCGCCCGGGCCGGGAGAGGACGTGCGATGAGCGAGCGTCAGCGAGCGAGTCATCGGCACAGTGCGGTGGTGTCTCGGGTCGGCACGCGGAGCGGAGTGCCGGCATGAGCGACGATCGCCGGGAACCGCCCGCCGGGGAACACGACGACCGGACCCGCCCGCTGCCTCCGTCGGGCGACGCCCCGACCGGGGCGGAACCCGACCGTACGCAGCCACTGCCCCGCCCCGACCGGCGTGCCGCGGATGCCGGAGACGCCAGCCGGCAGGTGCCCGTCGACGGCACCGCCCCGCTGGACCGTACGGCCGCCATGCCGCCGGAGCGGTCCGGGCCGGCGGCGTGGTCGGGCCGGGCGGAGGTGCGCCCCGCCGGTCCGGCCGACCAGCCGGAGGCCGAGTGGTACGCCGAGGACCAGGGCGCGCGGCGTTGGTGGCTGCCGATCCTGTGGGGCGTGATCGTGCTGCTGCTGGTCGGCCTGCTCGGCGTCGGGCTGTGGCTGGCCCTCCAGCCGGGCGACGACGATCCGAGCGGGCCCGAGCCGTCGCCCTCGCCGTCGGTGACCCGCGCGTCGCCGACCACCCCCGCACCGACCTCGGCCGCCCCCACCAGCGCGTCGCCCTCGGCGTCCCCGTCGCCCTCGGTGCCGGCGGAACTGCCGATGCCGCCGGTGGCGAACCTGCCGCTGGCGACGGCGCAGGCCATCCTGGACGACGTCGGGCTGGGCCACCGGGTGGAGTACGAGACGTCCGACCGTCCCGCCGGCACGGTGATCCGCAGCGAGCCGGAGGCGGGAGAGCTGGTGCCGCGGGACGAGGAGGTCACGCTGGTGGTGGCCCGCGAGGCCGCCTCGCCGACCGACGGGGTCACGCCGTCGGTCGAACCGACCGCCACCCGGTGAGCCGTTGACCGGTGGGCCCCGCTGGCCGCCGCGTCACCACATACGTCGCCTCGTGCCGACCATGCCGAGCCCGGCCAGCGAGATGGCCAGGCCGAAGATGCCGGACCAGAAGAGGGAACGGCGGACGTCGTCCGGTGCGGGACGGGCGGCCTGCGCCGCGCCGGCCTGGGCGTCGGTGGGTACGTCGGTCCCGGCGACGGCCGGCTCGGGCTCGTCGGCGGCGCCGAGCGCGTCCGGCTCCTCCGGCCCGCCCCAGGCGTACGGGGCGTCGAGGGCGTCCGGCTCGTCGTCGTCGGGATCCTCGTCCACCACGGTGATCTCCGGTGCGGGGACCGGGGTGGTCAGCCGCGTCGTGGACGAGAGGGCGGGATCACGGACCACTACCACCAGCAGGGTGGCGGCGCCGATCAGCGCCAGAAGTCCGAAGGCGTAGGCGATACGGGAGCGGTGGTGCCGCCGCGCGGCGGGCTGAAGGACCATGGCCATCCCAGGTTCGGGGTCCTGGACGCGCGGGGTGGAACGTGCCGGGGTGGGCGTACCTCATTCTATGGCGACGGCACGCCCCCCGGCTGCCGATCGCGCAGGTCAGCCCACCCGGACCGGGGTGCGGGCGACGGGCCGCCGCGGCGCGCGCACGGTGTGCGGGCGCGGCTCGGGGGCCGACCGCAGGTGGCGCAGCCCCTCCCGCTGGACGAAGATCGAGCGCCGGCTGACCGCGTCCCCCGATGCGTTCAGCTCGTAGCCTTCGAGCCAGATCCAGCCGTCGTAGGTCGGCCAGTCGAGGACCCGGATGACCCGGAACATGATGGGACTGAGGAACTGGACACTCGCCGCGCGAGTCACGTGCAGTACGTCACCGGAGCGGGGAAGCACATGGGCTCCTGGGAAGGGTCGGCCGGCGCACGGGCCGGCGGTGCGGGTCGGGGGACGTCGGTGGCCCGGTGGCGGGGTCGTGCCTCGTGGACCGGTGTCGCGGGCGGTGGTGGTCGGGCCGTACCCGCTGGTGGCGAACCGCCACCCGACCAACACCCGGCTGCTCCGGGTACCGCTCCCGCCGCCGCAGCCAACTGGCGTGCAGCGGCGAGGTCATCAACCCGGGGCAGGTCTGGTTGTCGACTGACGGGCGGCCCCACCGCCGCGCGCCCCGCGCCCCGTGGGGTCACCACGGCGGGGAAGCGGACGGAGACGGTGAGTAACCCGTGCCATACGGACAGAGTGCATCAGCGACGTGCTTCATGCAAGTTGCACGTCGACTTTTGCCGATACATGAGCGGCTCGCGCGAAGCAGCGCTTGAAGGGGTTCACGTCCGCCCGGCACACTGGGGTCCGGTTTCGCCCGTCGCGGCCGGCCGATGACCGGCACCACCCCACGCCGCGAACGACGCCCGCCGTACGACGGTCGCGCCCCTGGCGGGTGACGACAGTGGCGCACGGCGAGGCGGAGGTGGACCGGTGAGGCCTGACAGCCGGTGGTCCCGACCAGCGGGGCCGGTGATCCCGTGACCGCGACAAGTGGGCCCGACCCGCGGTCACGGACCGAGGTGGCCCCGTGAGCGAGCGGCGCAGCCCCACCATCCGACGTCGTCGCCTCGGCGCCGAACTGCGTCGGCAGCGGGAGACGGCGGGAATCACCATCGAGGCGGTCGCCGAGCAGTTGGAGTGCTCGGCGTCGAAGGTCTCGCGGATCGAGACCGGCCACACCACGGCCACCCCGCGCGACGTGCGGGACATGCTGCGGATCTACGGCGTGGTCGGTGCCGAGAGTGACGAGCTGGTGCAGATCGCCCGGGAGGCGCGGCAGAAGGGCTGGTGGCACCCCTACAGCACGGTGCTGGTCGGCGCGTACGTCGGGCTGGAGGCCGCGGCCAGCTCGATCCGGGCGTACGAGCAGCAGGTGGTGCCCGGGCTGCTGGAGACCGAGGAGTACGCGGGTGCGATGATCCGGGCCGCCCGGCCCGACTTCACGCCGGAGCAGGTGCAGCAACGGGTGCGTGTCCGTCTGGGCCGTCAGTCGTTGTTGACGCAGGATGATCCGGTCGATCTGTGGGTGGTGCTCGATGAGGCGGTGGTAAGCCGTCCGGTGGGCGGGGACGAGGTAATGCGTGACCAGCTCAAACGCCTGGTCGAGGTGGCGGAACTGCCGAACGTGACGCTCCAGATCCTGCCGTTCGCGGTGGGGGCGCACGCCGGCATGGACGGCACCTTCACGATCCTCAGCTTCCCTGAGCCCGGTGATCCGGATGTCGTGTACGCGGAGAATGCCACGGGTGGGCTCTTCCTCGAGAAGAGTGACGAACTGCAGAAGTACAGCTTCATCTTCGATCACGTCCGAGCGGCGGCCATTCGTCCGGAGGAGTCCATCGCACACATCGCGAAACTGGCAGAGGAGCCGTTGTGGAAATGGCGACCAATGGGTTCCCCGTGGACCTGACGCAGGCGACGTGGTTCAAGAGCTCGAAGAGCGGGCCGAACTGCGACAACTGCGTGGAGGTGGCATACGTGACGGGGGCGGTCGGCGTGCGGGACTCGAAGGACAAGACGGGCCCGGCCCTGGTCTTCGCTCCCGGTGACTGGCACGCCTTCGTCGCCGGCACCAGGGGCGGTGTGTTCGACAAGGGCTGACCGTGATCTGACGGGGTGCCCCCGTCCGGCTGGGAGCCGGGCGGGGGCTTCGTCGTGCCCGCGTCCGCCCGGGCCGACGAAGACGTCCCGCCGTCGGCGTCGCCACATCGGGTCCCGTGTCGTTGTACCCCTCGGTACGGCGCTGGTCGACGACCCGCCGCACGGACGGCAACCGAGCGAGGCAGGCGAGACGATGACGACGATCGGGTCAGACAACCTCACCAACGGGCCGGGCAAGCCGGAACGGTTCGGGGGCAAGTACCGGGGGGCACGCCGGGACACCGTCCTCACGGAGGTGGTGTCGACCGACGCCGAGATCGGCGCCCGGGAGGCCCCGGCCGCCCCGCCGGAGCAGGCCGGCCCGCCGCTCTCCCTGCCCTCGTTGGATCCCAACCCGCTGACGGAGCCGTCGTTCCCGCCCGGTGGCTGGTCGGTGGAGCCGGCCGAGTCGCTGGTCGACCACCCGCTCCTGCGCGGGCTGCTGATGGAGCTGCCGCCGAAGGGCAGCGTCCCGCCGCCCGGCTGGCTCGACCGGTGGTTCGAGGCCACCCGGGCGATCCTGGAGCTGCTATACGTGCAGGGGCCCGGCCGCTCGCGCTGACGCGGGCCGGGCGGGCACGGCCCGCTCGGCGAGCCGGTTGTGGCGCAGCGCGTGGCGTACGCCGATGGCGGCGACGCCCAGCACGCCCACGGTGATCGCCGGCCCGGTCACGCCGGGCCCGAACAGCAGGTCCGGGGTGCTCGCCGCGATCACCGCGGGCAGGATCGCCAGGCCGGTGACCTGCACCGGTAGCCCGATCAGCGGGTGGGCGGCGGAGGCCCGCAGGCCGTGTGGCGCCGGGGTCTCCGGCGCCGAGGAGAGCGCGCCCGCGCCCGCCCGGAGCCGGCGTACCCGACGCACCGTGCAGGCGGCGACCACGAGGGCGGGGAGCGCGGCGAGGGTGAGCCCGGCGGCCGCCCGGTCGGCGGCGGTCGCGCCGGCGCTGGAGAGCCCCGCGACCAGCACGACGGCCGTCAGCCCCAGGCCGGTCAGCGTCAGGGCGAGCACCCAGCCGGTGCGCCGTCGCAGGGCGCGGGCGTGGTCCAGCCGGGGCAGCCCGTCCGCGAGCCATCCGGCGGCGAGCCAGACGGCGGTCAGCGACAGCAGCACGGCGAGGTGACTCTCCATGACCCACAGCCTTGCCCGCTTTCGACGATCGTGAATCCGGGCAGGTCCCCGGTTCGTCCCGCAGCCGCCTCCCCTAGGGGCCATCTTCCCGATGGTATGGGGAAGTCGACATGTTTGAATTCCCGTTTATCCCCACCTACCCTCAGCTTGATCGGCATTCATCGATTCACTCGTCACGAACAGTTGGACGGTCGGTGCCGGTCGGAGGGAGTAGAAGATGGGTCTTCCACGCAGGTCCGTACTCGTCGGGGTGGCCGCGCTGGCCATGGTGGCCACCGCCACGCCGGCCATGGCCGCCGAACCGGTGGGCACGATCCGCGCCGCGGGCGGTGCCACCGCCGTGGCCGACAGCTACATCGTCGTCTTCAAGGACAGCTCGGTCGCCCGCGGTGGGGTCGATGACTCCGCGCAGCGGCTGGTCGGCCGGCACGGCGGCTCCGTCGCCCGCACCTACGGCGCCGCGTTGCGCGGCTTCGAGGTCCGGGTCGGCGCGAAGGCCGCAGCCCGCATCGCCGCGGACCCCGCCGTGGCGTACGTCGAGCAGAACCACACGGTCTCCATCAGCGGCACCCAGACCAACCCGCCCTCCTGGGGCCTCGACCGGATCGACCAGCGCGCGCTGCCGCTGAACAGCTCCTACACGTACCCGAACACGGCGAGCAACGTGCACGCCTACATCATCGACACCGGCATCCGGTTCAGCCACAGCGACTTCGGCGGCCGGGCGGTCTCCGGCTACGACGCCGTCGACGGCGGCTCGGCCGACGACTGCAACGGGCACGGCACGCACGTCGCCGGCACCGTCGGCGGTTCGGCGTACGGCGTCGCCAAGGGCGTCCAGCTGGTCGGCGTGCGGGTGCTGAACTGCCAGGGCAGCGGCACGAACGCCGGCGTCATCGCCGGTGTCGACTGGGTGACCGCCAACGCGGTCAAGCCGGCCGTGGCCAACATGAGCCTCGGCGGCGGCGCGAACACCACGCTCGACACCGCCGTACGCAACTCCATCAACTCCGGCGTGAGCTACGGCCTGGCGGCCGGCAACGACTCCGGCGGCAACGCCTGCAACACCTCGCCCGCCCGCACCGCCGAGGGCATCACCGTCGGGTCGACGACCAACACGGACGCCCGGTCGTCGTTCTCCAACATCGGCACCTGCCTGGACATCTTCGCGCCGGGCTCGTCGATCACCTCGGCGTGGCACACGAGCGACACCTCCACCAACACGATCAGCGGCACCTCGATGGCGACCCCGCACGTGGTGGGCGCGGCGGCCCTGGTGGCCAGCGCCAACCCGGCCTGGACGCCGCAGCAGGTCCGCGACTACCTGGTCAACAACGCCACCAGCAACGTGGTGACCAACCCGGGCACCGGCTCGCCCAACAAGCTGCTCTACGTCGTCAACGGCGACACCCCGCCGACCAACGACTTCTCCGTCTCGGTCTCGCCGACCTCGGGCTCGACCGCGCCGGGCGGCTCGGTGACCGCCACTGTCGCCACCGCCACCACCAACGGCTCCGCCCAGTCGGTGAGCCTGTCGGCCAGCGGCCTGCCGTCCGGGGCCACCGCCTCGTTCAGCCCGGCCACCGTCACCTCGGGCGGTTCCTCGACGCTGACCATCAGCACCTCGGCGAGCACCCCGCCCGGCACCTACTCCGTGACCGTGACGGGCACCGCGGCCTCCGGCAGCAGGACCGCGACCTACTCGCTGACGGTCACCGGCACCGGTGGCGGCGGCTGCTCCGGCACCAACGGCACCGACGTCGCGATCCCGGACACGGGTGCCACGGCCAGCAGCTCGATCGTGATCTCCGGCTGCGCCCGCAACGCCTCGTCGGCCTCCACCGTCGCGGTGAACATCGTGCACACCTACCGCGGTGACCTGGTCATCGACCTGGTCGCCCCGGACGGCTCGTCCTACCGGCTGAAGAACAGCAGCTTCTGGGACGGCGCCGACAACATCAACACCACCTACACGGCGAACCTGTCGAGCGAGGCGGCGAACGGCACCTGGCAGCTGCGGGTGCGCGACGTCTACTCGGGCGACACCGGGTACCTGAACACCTGGACCCTCACCCTCTGACGGAGTGACGAGAGGGGCCCCTTCCCACCACCTCGTGCGTGGGAAGGGGCCCCTCTCGGTGTCTGTCGGTAGTCAGACGGCGAAGGTCGCCGGCCGCTCCGTGGCGGGGGCCGGCGGCCGCGCCTTCCACAGCCCCGTCTTCTGCCCGGCGAGCCGGGTCAGGTAGGCCGGGTTGAGGATCACGTAGCGTCGCCAGAGCCGCTTGGGCTCCAGGCC
Source organism: Micromonospora sp. ZG13 (assembly GCF_059359355.1). Classification (NCBI taxonomy): domain Bacteria; kingdom Bacillati; phylum Actinomycetota; class Actinomycetes; order Micromonosporales; family Micromonosporaceae; genus Micromonospora; species Micromonospora sp. ZG13. The sequence goes on along the minus strand of NZ_JCADBQ010000002.1, from coordinate 505,543 downwards.
GAGGCGCCAGAACCACTCCAGGCCGGCCCGCTGCATCCACGGCGGGGGCTGGCGCAGCAGCCCGGCGTGGTAGTCGAAGGCCGCCCCGACCGCCATCAGCGGCATGTCCAGCAGCGGCCGCATGGCGTACGTGAAGACCTCCTGACGCGGGCAGCCCAGGCCGACCAGCACGAGCCGGGCCCCGCTGGACCTGATCCGGTCGGCGATCTCCACGTCCTCGCCCGGCTGCACCGCCCGGAACTTGGATGGCTCGACGCCGGCGATCTTCAGAGCCGGGAACATCCGCTCCAGCGCCGGGATCAGCCTGGCCAGGGTCTCCTCGGTCGACCCGTAGAGGTAGACCGGCAGGCCCTCGTCGGCGAACCGGGAGAGCACGTGCAGGGTCAGGGTGGGGCCGTAGACGCGGTCGGTGAGCCCCGCGCCGTGCAGCAGGTTGAGCGCCCAGCGCACCGGCTGGCCGTCGGGGGTGACCACGTCGAAGGAGTTCAGCCGGGCGTTGTGCGCCGGGTCGAGCACCCCGGTCATCACGCCGTGCACGGCCAGCGCCGTCAGCGCCAGCGGGCGGCGCTCCTGCGCGGCGGCCACCACCTGCTCGGTCGCCGCGGCGTAGTCGGTGGCGTCGACCAGGACCCCGAGGACGTTCCGCTTGCCCTTGCCGGTCATGCCCCCGGCACCCACTTGTCCACGTTGGCCTCGTAGATCTCCCGCATGATCATGGGCACGTCGTAGACCTGCTTCCACTCGGGGTAGTCGGCGTGGAAGGCCTCGTTCGAGCCGATCCACCACTTGTGGTCGCCGATCCGGTTGGCCTCGACGTACTCGGTGATCATCTCCTGGCCGGTGATCTGCTCGGCGAGCGCGAACGCCTCGCGGTTGGAGGTGTTCGAGTGCCGCCCGCCGCCGAGGTTGTAGACCGCCGCCGAGCGCGGGTTGCGGAAGAACGCCTCGAACGCGGAGACCACGTCCGAGCTGTGGATCGCGTCGCGGACCTGCTTGCCCTGGTAGCCGAAGATCTTGTACGTCCGGCGTTCCATGTTGGCGCGCATCACGTAGCCGAGGAAGCCGTGCAGCTCCGTCGCGGAGTGCGCCGGGCCGGTCAGCGTCCCGCCCCGGAAGCAGGCCGTACGCATGTCGAAGTAGCGGCCGTACTCCTGCACCATGACGTCGGCCGCCACCTTCGACGCACCGAAGATCGAGTGCAGGCAGGCGTCGATGGACATGTCCTCACGGATGCCCTGCTCGTACGGGTGCCCCGGCTCGATCTCCCAGCGCGACTCCAGCTCCACCAGCGGCAGGCTGTTCGGCCGGTCGCCGTAGACCTTGTTCGTCGAGCAGTGGATTACCGGCGCCTCGACGCAGTGCTCGCGCACGTTCTGCAGGACGTTCAGCGTGCCGGCGGCGTTCACGTCGAAGTCGGTGAACGGGTCGCGCACCGCCCAGTCGTGCGACGGCTGGGCGGCGGTGTGGATCACCACGGCGACGTCGGTGCCGTACCGCTTGAACAGCTTGGCCAGCGCGGCCCGGTCCCGGATGTCGATGCTGTGGTGCGAGTACGCGGACCCCAGCTCGTCGGTCAGCCGGCGGACGTTCCAGGCGGTGGACGCCTCCTCGCCGAAGAATTCCTGCCGCATGTCGTTGTCGATGCCGACGACCTCGAGACCGAGGCCGGCGAAGTGCCGGACCGCCTCGGAGCCGATCAGACCGCCCGACCCGGTCACGAACGCGACACTCACACGACACTCCTGGTCCGTCGGAGGCAGAAACCATCGGAGCATAGCGTGACGTACGGCACGCCCCGATACGGCGCGAGGGCCCCGCATCGCTGCGGAGCCCTCGCGTATTGGTGGGGAAGGGGGGAGTTGAACCCCCACGCCCTTTCGGGCACACGGACCTGAACCGTGCGCGTCTGCCATTCCGCCACTTCCCCGTGGCTTGACCTCGAACACTGTAGTCTGTGCCGGTCCTGCTGTCTCCAGCGGGCCCGGACATCTTACCGGTCCGTGATCGTTGCGACGATTGGTTACCGTCCGAGGAGCGGTTACCGTTCGTGGCGGACGAAAGAGTAGCACGGCAGTATCGGCCCGTCCGAACGGGCCGCCGTCAGACGGCCGAGCGGCGTGTGAGCTGCGCGCGCGCCGGCCGGATACCATCATGTCCTCGGGACCCGAGGAGGAGCCGGTGAGCGTGCTGCAACGCTTCGAGAAGCGTCTGGAAGGCCTGGTCGAGGGGGCCTTCGCCAAGGTCTTCAAAGGGGTGGTCCACCCCGTGGAGATCCTCAACGCCATGCAGCGGGAGGCCGAGGCGCACAAGGCGATCCTGGCCGGTGGGCGCACGTTGGTGCCCAACCGCTACGTGATCGATCTCTCGCCCTACGACCACAGTCGTCTGGCGCCGTACGCCGCCGCGCTGGCCCAGGAACTGGCCCAGTCGCAGGCGGAGTTCATCGGCGAGCAGGCCTGGACGGTCTACGGCGACGTGATCGTCGAGATCGAGCGCGGCGAGGGGCTGGACACCGGCATGTTCCGGGTCACCGCCGAGGTCTACACCGGCGGCGAGGTCGCCCCGGTCTCGGCGCCCGGCTACGACTCGGGCCAGCCCGCCTACCCCGCGTACGACCAGGGGGGTGGCTACGGTCCCCCGCCCGGTCATGGCGGCGGCCGCAACGTGCGGCTGGTCTCCGGCGACGGCCGCACCTACCCCCTCCAGATGGGCTCGACCGTGATCGGCCGCGGCGACCAGGCCAACCTGCGCCTGCCCGACGTCGGGATCTCGCGGCGACACGCCCGGCTGGACTTCGACGGTGGTCAGGTCGTGCTGACCGACCTCGGGTCGACCAACGGCACCATGGTCAACGGCCAGCGGGTCTCCGCCGTCGCGCTCAACCCCGGCGACATGATCCAGCTCGGCACCACGACGCTGACCTTCCGCGTGGACGGCTGACCCGCGTTGCCGGAACTCGTCATCACCGTCGCCCGGTTCGGGTTCCTCATCCTGCTGTGGATCTTCGTGTTCACAGTGGTCGGCGTGATCCGCCGGGACCTCTTCGCGGGTGCCCGGTCGGGCCGGCTCGTGGCCGCCCCCCGGGCGGTCGGCGCCACGCTCGGGCAGGCGTCGAAGCCGGCGAAGGCGAAGCGGGGCAGGGCGGCGCACCAGCTCGTGGTGACCGCCGGTCAACTGGCCGGGACCCGGATCACCCTCGGCGAAGCCCAGATCACCATCGGCCGGGCCGAGGATTCGACCCTCGTCATCACCGACGACTACGCCTCGGCGCGGCACGCCCGTCTGGTGCCCCGCGACGGCCAGTGGTTCGTCGAGGACCTCGGCTCGACTAACGGCACCTACCTGGATCGCGCTAAGGTCACCGGACCAACCCCCGTCCCCCTCGGCGTGCCGATCCGGATCGGCCGCACTTCTCTCGAATTACGGCCATGACTCTGACCCTGCGCTATGCGGCCCACAGCGACCGCGGTCTGATCCGAGACGGTAACCAGGATTCCGTCTACGCCGGGCCGCGGCTACTCGCCGTCGCCGACGGCATGGGCGGCATGGCCGCCGGTGACGTCGCCAGCAACATCGTCATCGGTGCCATGGCGCCGCTCGACGAGGACGTCCCAGGTGACGCCCTCGTCGACGCGTTGCGTTCGGCCGTGGGCACCGCCAACCAGCAGCTCCGCGACACCGTGGACGCCAACCCCCAGCTGGAGGGGATGGGCACCACGCTCACCGCGACCCTCTTCTCCGGCAGCAAGCTGGGCATGGTCCACATCGGTGACTCGCGGGCCTATCTCCTGCGCAACGGCGAGTTCGCGCAGATCACCAAGGACGACACGTACGTCCAGATGCTCGTCGACGAGGGCCGGATCAGCGCCGAGGAGGCGAGCAGCCACCCGCAGCGGTCGCTGCTCACCCGCGCGCTCGACGGCCGCGACATCGACCCGGAATACAGCGTCCGTCAGGTGCTCCCCGGCGACCGCTACCTGATCTGCAGCGACGGCCTCTCGGGTGTGGTCAGCGCCGACACCATCGGCGAGACGATGCGCGAGTACGCCGACCCGCAGCAGTGCGTCGAGCGGCTGGTGCAGCTCGCCCTGCGCGGCGGCGGCCCGGACAACATCACCGTGATCATCGCGGACGCCACCGACCAGGACATCGTCGAGGCGAGCCCGATCGTCGGCGGTGCGGCCGCCCGGGACCGGGGCATGGCGACCTCCGCCGACGTCTCCACTCCGGCCGCCCGCGCGTCCGCCCTCTCCGCGCCCCGCCCGCCCGCTCCCGAGGAGCCGTCGGCCGCCGCCGACGACGAGCCGGAGCGCCCGAGGCGTCGCCCGGTGCGGGCCGCCGCGATCTCGGTGGCGCTGCTGGTCCTCGTGGGTGGGGCGGTCTTCGGCGGCTGGAGCTACACCCAGCGCCAGTACTACGTGGGCGCGACCGAGAACGGCCAGGTCGCCGTGTTCCGGGGCATCCAGGGCGAGATCGCCGGCATGGACCTGTCGACCGTGCACTCCACCAGCCCGGCCGATCTCGAAGACCTGACGCTGGCCGCCCAGGAGCAGGTCAAGCAGGGCATCCCGGCCAAGAGCGAGCCCGACGCCGAGCGTCGGCTGGCCGAGCTGACCAGCGACAACCCGATGAACCCGAACCTCAAGCCCATCTGCCCGCCGAGCCCCAGCCCGAGCGCCGTGGCGGTCACCACCGCCCCGACGCCGACCACCGGCCCGGTGTCGCCCGCCCCGACCGCCAGCGCGAGCGCCCCGGTCAGCGGTCGACCGAGCACGCCGGCCGCGCCGACCACCACGCCCGACGCCCCGCCCTCCGACACCGACTCGCCGGCGCTCGACCCCGCCGCGTGCCGGTCGCCGGAGTAGGCGCGGCTCGATCCGAGGACGTTCCGTGACCGCAGCGGCCCTTCCGGCACCCTCGCCCGCCACCACGGGCGAGCAGCCCGGCGTACGCCTGGCCCGGTCCCGGCGCAACGCCGAGTTGTCGCTGCTGCTGGTCGCCATGGTGCTGGTGGCCGCGTACGGGGCGATGGTCGAGGCGAAGGTGCTCGACACGGTCACGGCCGACTTCTGGATGCCGGCCGCCGCGCTGACCGCCGTGTTCCTCGGCCTGCACCTGGTGATCCGGTTCCTGGCGCCCTTCGCCGACCCGGCCCTGCTGCCGGCGGTCGCCCTGCTCAACGGGCTCGGGGTGGGCTTCCTGCGCCGGATCGACCTGGGCAAGGCGGCACCGGCCGAGCGGGAGGACCTGGCCATCTTCGCCGGCACGGGCGGCCGGCAGCTCGCCTGGACGCTCGTCTCGGTCATCCTCGCCGCCGGGCTGCTCGCCATCATGCGGGACCACCGCTCGGTGTCGCGCTACGCGTACACGCTGGGGCTGGCCGGCATCGTGCTGGTGATGATCCCGGCGGTGCTGCCCAGCCGGTTCTCCGAGATCAACGGCGCGAAGCTGTGGATCAAGTTCGGCGACAGCTTCTCCATCCAGCCGGGCGAGTTCGCGAAGCTGGCCCTGCTGGTCTTCTTCGCCTACTACCTGGTGCGCAAGCGCGAGGTGCTGTCGTTGGCGAGCCGCCGGTTCCTCGGCATCGACTTCCCGCGCGGGCGAGACCTCGGCCCGGTGGTCGCGGTCTGGCTGGTCAGCGTCCTGGTCCTCGTCTTCGAGAAGGACCTGGGCACCTCGCTGCTCTACTTCGGCATGTTCGTGGTGACGCTCTACATCGCCACCGAGCGGGTCAGTTGGCTGCTCATCGGTCTGGTGCTCTTCTTCGGCGGCGTCTACCTGGCGTACGTGCTCGGCGACGTGGTCGGCGGGCCGTTCGCCAACTTCTACCTGCGGGCCCAGATCTGGCTGGACCCGTTCGCCGACCCCTACAACGACGGCTACCAGCTCGTGCAGGGGCTGCTCGCGCTCGGCACGGGTGGCCTCTTCGGCGCCGGCCCGGGCGGTGGCCAGCCCAGCCTGCTGCCCGAGGTGCAGAACGACTTCATCTTCGCGGGCATCGGCGAGGAGATCGGCCTCTTCGGCCTCTCCGCCCTGCTCGTGGTCTACCTGCTGATCGTCGAGCGGGGGCTGCGGGCGGCACTGGCGGTCCGGGACTCGTTCGGCAAGCTGCTGGCCGGCGGCCTGGCCTTCACCCTCGGCCTCCAGGTCTTCGTGATCGTGGGCGGGATCAGCAAGCTCATCCCGCTGACCGGGCAGACCACCCCGTTCCTCTCCGCCGGCGGTTCCTCGCTGATGGCGAACTGGCTGCTCATCGCGGCCCTGCTCCGGATCTCCGACGGGGCCCGTCGCCCCGTCGCCGGCGGTGGCGGCAAGGCGGCCCGCCCGTCCGGCGGCCCGCCGGAGCAACTGCACGGTGCCCCCACGGAGGTGATCAGGCCGTGAACGCACCCCTGCGCCGCGTCGGCGTCGTCGTCATGGTTCTCTTCGGCCTGCTCTTCGCGAACCTGAACTGGATCCAGGCCTACAAGGCCGACGAATACCGCACCAGCGACTACAACGGTCGGGTCCAGGTCGCCGAGTACGAGCGCAAGCGCGGCAACATCGAGGCCGGCGGCACCGCCTTCGCGCTGAGTAAGGAGACCGGCGGCGAGCTGAAGTTCCAGCGCGCCTACCCGGGCGGGGCGAGGTACGCGCACGTGCTCGGCTACAAGCCGGTCAACCTCGCCGAGACCGGCATCGAGAAGTTCGAGAACGACTTCCTGGCCGGCACCAGCGACCAGCTCATCGCCAACCGGGTCAAGGACATGTTCACCGGCGACCAGACCGGCGGCGGCAACGTACTGCTCACGATCTCCAAGGGCGCCCAGAACACGGCGTTCGAGCAGCTGCGCAACAACCGGGTCAACGCCGCCAAGGGCGCGGCGATCGCCGTCGACCCACGTACCGGGGCGGTGCAGGCGCTGGTCTCCATGCCCAGCTTCGACCCGAACCCGCTGGTCAGCCACAGCACCAGCGAGGCCACGGCCGCGTACAACAAGCTGGAGCAGGACCCGGCGGGTCCGCTGAAGAACCGGGCCCTCGGCGAGGTGCTGCCCCCGGGCTCCACCTTCAAGATCGTGGTGGCCGCCGCGGCGCTGGAGAACGGCGTCGGTCAGGAGACCCGGATCCCGGCCGGTGCCAGCTACACGCCGCCCACCTCGGGCTCCCAGATCCGCAACGCGGCGCCGTCCATCTGCCCGGAGGACGAGGTCACCCTGATGAACGCGGTGACCGAGTCGTGCAACACCGGCTTCGCGCAGCTCGGCGTACGGCTCGGCGCGGACAAGGTCAAGGAGAAGGCCCGGCAGTTCGGCTTCGAGCAGGAGGACCTCACCGTCGGCCACCTCAACGAGGCCGGTCACCCGGTGGCGGCGAGCCGGACCGGGGACATGCAGAACCCGGACGGCAGCACCGACCCGGCCGCGCTGGCGCAGTCCTCGATCGGCCAGAACAACGTGCGGATGACCCCGCTCCAGGGCGCCATGATCGCTGCGGCGGTGGCCAACGACGGCAGCCAGATGCGGCCGTACCTGGTCCGTCAGCTGCTCGCCCCGGACCGCACCACCAGCTACTACACGGCCAAGCCCAAGGAACTGCGGCAGCCGATCAGCGGCCAGGTCGCCGGCGACCTGCGGGACATGATGGTCAGCGTCGTCAAGAACGGCACGGGCGAGAACGCGCGGATCAACGGCTACACGGTCGGCGGCAAGACGGGCACCGCCCAGTCCGCGCCGGACCGGCCGGACCACGGCTGGTTCATCGGCTTCGCCCTGGACAAGAACGGCACGCCGGTCTCCGCCGTCTGCGTGGTGCTGGAGCAGGCCGGCCCCGGTGGCAGCGCCGAGGCGGCCCGGATCGCCGGGCAGGTCATGCGCGCCGCCATCACCGACCCGGGGGGCCGCTGACATGTTGAGCCCCGGGGTGCAGCTCGGCAACCGCTACCGCCTGGACGAGCGGATCGCCAGCGGCGGCATGGGCGACGTCTGGCGCGGCACCGACCAGGTGCTCGGCCGGACGGTCGCCGTCAAGAGCCTGCTCCCCGCGCTGCTCGACGACCCCGACTTCGCCGAGCGCTTCCGGGGCGAGGCCCGCACCATGGCCACGATCAACCACCCCGGTGTGGTCGACGTCTACGACTTCGGCAACGACCAGCAGATCGCCTTCCTGGTCATGGAGTACGTCGAGGGCGACGCGCTGTCGGCCACCCTGGCCCGGGTCGGCCGGCTCACCCCGGCCCGCACCATGGCGCTCGTCGCCCAGGCCGCCGATGCGCTGCACGCCGCGCACGTGAAGGGCATCGTGCACCGGGACGTGAAGCCCGGCAACCTGCTGGTCCGGCCCAACGGCACCCTCGTGCTGACCGACTTCGGCATCGCCCGCTCGGAGTTGGTCGCCCAGCTCACGGCGGCCGGCTCGGTGCTCGGCACGGCCTCGTACATCTCTCCGGAGCAGGCCACCGGCGGCGTCGCCACGCCCGCGTCCGACGTCTACGCGCTCGGCGTGGTGGCCTACCAGTGCCTCGCCGGCCGCCGCCCCTTCGAGGGCGACAATCCCCTCGACATCGCGATGCGGCACGTGCGGGAGACGCCCCGGCCGCTGCCGGCCGACATTCCGCCGCAGGTCCGGGCGGTGGTCGAGCGGGCACTGGCGAAGGACCCGGCGGCACGCTGGCCGAGCGCCGCCACGCTGGCCGGGGTCGCCCGCCAGCTGAAGGCCCAGCTCTCCCAGCAGGCTCGGGCGGCAGGCCAGCCCATCTCCGCCGCCCCGGCGTCGCCGGCCGGCCCGCCCGGCCGGGCCCAGGTGCCGCCGCCGCGTCCGCCGGTGTCGCCGCCCCACCGGCAGCCGAACGTCGCCGCGCAGCCGCCGCGTCCGCCCATGGCGGCGCATCGGCCGCCGGTGGCGAACCCCCGGCCGGCCGCCGCGCCGCACCGCCCCACCTCGGTCGCGCCCGCCGCGCCGGCCCAGCACCCGCAGATGGCACCGACCGGCTACCCGCGCGGCGCGGCGCCCGTGCAGCAGGCCCGGCCGATGTCGTACGCGGGACACGCCGTCCCGCCGGCGCACCAGCCGGGTGGACAGCGGTCCCGGCCCGGGATGGTGTTCCTCGCCATCATCGTGGCCGTACTGGTCCTCGTCTGCTCCGGCGTGATTTCCTACAGCGTGCGGGAGAGCACGAAGTCGAGCGCGGTCACTCCGCCGACGGTGACGTCCGGCGCGCTGTGGCCCGACGGACGCGACGATCCGGCCGGGACGTCGTACCGTCGACAGGAACTGCCCCGGTCGGGCAGCGACGAGACGACGAGCGAAGGACGACAGACGCGATGACAGCGCAGGCCCGCCTGCTCGGTGGCAGGTACCAGGTCGGCGAGCTGCTCGGCTATGGCGGTATGGCCGAGGTGCACCGCGGTCGCGATCTCCGGCTCGGTCGGGACGTCGCGATCAAGATGCTCCGCACCGACCTCGCCCGGGACGCCACCTTCCAGATGCGGTTCCGCCGGGAGGCGCAGAACGCCGCGTCCCTCAACCACCCGGCGATCGTCGCCGTCTACGACACCGGCGAGGAGACCGCGCCCACCGGCGAGACCCTGCCGTTCATCGTCATGGAGTTCGTCAACGGGCGGACCCTCAAGGAGGTGCTGGGGGTCGAGGGGCGGCTCCAGCCGCGCCGGGCACTGGAGATCTGCGCCGACATGTGCGCGGCTCTGGAGTTCAGCCACCGGCACGGCATCATCCACCGCGACATCAAGCCCGGCAACGTGATGCTCACCCAGACCGGCCAGGTCAAGGTGATGGACTTCGGCATCGCGCGGGCGCTGGCCAGCGGTGCCACCACCATGACCCAGACCAGCGCGGTCATCGGTACGGCGCAGTACCTCTCGCCGGAGCAGGCGCGCGGCGAGGCGGTCGACGCCCGCTCCGACGTCTACGCCGCCGGCTGCGTGCTCTTCGAGCTGGTCTGCGGGCACCCGCCGTTCGTCGGGGACAGCCCGGTCAGCGTGGCCTACCAGCACGTACGCGAGACGCCCCCGACCCCGAGCGACATCAACCCGGACGTCAACCCGGCTGTCGACGCGATCGTGCTCAAGGCGCTGTCGAAGAACCCCCTGAACCGCTACCAGAGCGCCGGCGAGATGCGCGCCGACCTGCTCCGCGCGGCCGCCGGCCGCCCGGTGATGGCGACCCCGGTGCTGCCGCAGGAGGAGACGACGCAGCTCGCCCCGGCCGGCGCCGGCTACGCGGGCGCCCCCGGCGCCCCGCAGACCCGGCAGATGCCGGCCCGGGTCGGCGATCCACGCCGACGCAAGGCGTCCTCCTGGCTGATCGCGACGTTCGCCGCGGTGGGCGTCCTCGCGGTGATCGCCCTGGCCGCCGCCCTGCTGAGCCAGCGCGACGGCGACGACCGGGTCACGGTGCCCACGGTGACCGGCCTGACCCAGCAGGAGGCGTTCGCCCGGATCTCGCAGGCCAACCTGGTGCCCAGGGTGGGCGACCCGGTCACGAACGACAGCTGCAAGGAGGGGCAGGTGGTCAACCAGACCCCGCCCGCGAACTCCGCCTTGGAGCCGAACCGCGAGGTCATCGTCCAGGTCTGCGCCGGCCCGGCCACCAAGGTCATCCCGACCGGCCTCGTGGGCTCGACCTTCGAGAACGTGGAGGAGCGGCTCAAGAACGAGGGCTTCAAGGTCAAGAAGGAGTCGAAGGACAGCCCACAGCAGGAGGGCATCGTCCTGGAGGTGTCTCCGGCCTCGGGCACGAGGGTGCCCGAGAACAGCCAGGTCGTCGTCACCGTCTCCAGGGGCAACGTCGGCAAGGTGCCCAACGTGGTCGGCGACAGTGAGGACGACGCCAAGGAGGAGCTGGACGAGGCCGGCTACAAGTTCGACGTCAAGCAGGGCCGGGAGGTGCCGCCGGAGGAGGCCGGCCGGGTCACTAAGCAGGACCCGCCCGCCGGCAGCAACCTCGCCCGGGGCAAGACCGTGACGATCGTGGTCACCGTGCCGCAGGCCGAGCCGACGCCCACCGAAACGCCGAGCCCGACGCCCAGCGTCACGCCGACCACCCCCGGGGACGGCGGTGGCGGCGGAGGCTTCCCGCTGCCGACCACCCCGCCGATCCGGCTCCCCGAGCGCTGACGCGCTCGTGAGTGCGGAGGACCCGGCCGGGCAGCGCCCAGCGGATCCCGCCGGTCAGGGCCCTGTCGACGCCGGCGGGCAGCGTCCTGCCGGCGCCGCCGGGCGGCGTCCTCCGGCTGCCGACGACGACGGACGGCCGGCGACCGGCGCGGCGAGCCGGTGGCGGCGACGCCTGACCCGTACGGCGGCTCTGGGCCTGGTGGCATTGCTCCTGGCCAGCCTTCCCTGGCTCTGGACGACGACGGCCGCCCGTGGTCATGTCTACGGCGAGGCCGACGCGCCGGCCGCCGACGTCGTGATCGTCCTGGGCACGGCGGTGGCGGCGGACCGCCGCCAGCCGGGTGACCGGCTCACCGGCCGCCTGGAGACCGCTGCCGCGCTGGTGACCAGCGGGCGGGCCCGGGTCGTCCTCGTGTCCGGCGACGGGGGTGGCGCGTCCGGCGACGAGACGGCGGCGATGACGGCCCACCTGACCGAGCGGCTCGGGGTCGACGCGCGCCGTGTGGTGGCGGACCCGTACGGCCTGGACACCTACGACACCTGCGCCCGGGCGCGGGACGTGTACGGCATCGAACGCGCCCTGATCGTGACCCAGTCCTACCACCTGTCCCGTGCGGTGACGCTCTGCCGGCACCTCGGCCTCGACGTCGACGGGGTGACCGCCCGCTGTACCGGCTGCGGACCCGTCCTGCTCGTCGGCAAGGGCGTCCGCGACTACTTCGCAAGCGGCAAGGCGGCCTGGGACGCGGTGCGGGGCCGGCCGCCCGCGGTCCGCTCGCCCGCCGACCCGGCGCTCCAGGACGCGCTCAAGGGCTGACCCGGGCGGCTGTGGCCCGGACAGACGGAACCGCGCGGACACCGGCCGGTGGAGCCAGACCCTCGCGTCAGGCCGTGGCGAAGGCGGCGCGGCGGCGCGCGTCCACCTCGGCGGCCAGCGCAGGAGCCCGCTCCAGCGCCTCCGGGTGGCCGCAGGCGGCCAGCCAGTTGGCCAGCATCAGGTGACCGCCCTCGGTCAGCACCGACTCCGGGTGGAACTGGACGCCCTCGATCGGCAGCGTACGGTGCCGCACCGCCATGACCACCCCGGAACCCGTCCAGCCGGTGACCTCCAGCTCCTCGGGCAGCGTCTCGGGCAGTACGGCGAGCGAGTGGTAGCGGGTGGCGGTGAACGGGTCGGGCAGGCCGGCGAGCACCCCGACGTCGCGGTGGCGTACCTCGGAGGTCTTGCCGTGCAGCAGCTCGGGGGCGCGGGTCACGGTGGCGCCGAAGGCCTCGCCGATCGCCTGGTGACCCAGGCAGACGCCGAAGATCGGCAGCTCGCCCGCGTACGTGCGGATGACATCGAGGCAGATGCCGGCGCGGTCGGGGCTGCCGGGGCCGGGCGAGAGCAGGACGCCGGCCGCGCCGACCCTGCCCACCTCGGCGACCTCGATCTCGTCGTTGCGCCGGACGTCGCAGTCGACGCCGAGCTGGCCCAGATACTGCACCAGGTTGAAGACGAACGAGTCGTAGTTGTCGATCACCAGGACACGCATCAGGGGCTCACTCGTCCGGGGAGGCGGGAGGGGTGTTGTTCTGCTCGGTGTCGTACGGCAGGTCGTGCTCGTCGCCGGTGGGGGCGCCGTCGCCCTCCCCGCTGCCCGGCACCGCGTCACTGCCGGGGTCGCCGGAATCCTGGGTGACCTGCACGTCGTCGAAGGGCAGCAGGGGCTCGGCCCACGGGAAGACCACGTACCAGAGCAGGGCCACCATCGCGCTGGCGATCAGCAGGCTGCCGACGAGCTTGCCGGGCAGCCCGAAGGGGAGCTTGCGCCAGATCCAGCCGTACACCGTCAGGCCCCCAACTCGGCCGGGCGTCCCGCCGACTTCGGCTGGCTGCGGGCCAGCTCGGCATGAATGATCAGGCGCTGGTAGTTGTCGAACTTGGGGTTGCAGGTCGTCAGGGTGAGCATCGCCTTGGTCGGCTTCTTCCCGGGCTTGCCGGGCACCGGCGCCACCACCTCGACCTGGGTGGGCTTGACGATGTGGTTGTCGGTCACCTTGTAGATGTGCCAGTCGTTCTTGCCCTCCACCACGATGGCGTCACCGTCGTGCAGCTCGTCGAGCCGCCAGAAGGTGGCGCGGTTGCGGTGCCCGGCGACGGAGAAGTTGCCGACCTGGCCCGGCAGGGCGCTGGACGGGTAGTGGCCCGGCGCGTACCGGATGTCCTTCTGCGTGACGCCCTCGACGACGACCCAGTTCTTGTCGAGCTTGGGGATGTAGAGCCCGGCGATGGGTTTGCCCTGCACGGGGGGCTTCGGCTTGGCGGACGCACTCGCCGACGGTGCCACCGTCGGATCGCCTTCGGGGCCCCAGGCCTGCGCCAACTGCTGGCTGAGGTCGGTCTGGTGGGCGTCGACGATCGCGGACTTGCCCCACACCTCGTAGCCGGCGAAGAGCAGCACCACCAGACCGAAGGTGATCAGTAGCTCGCCGCTGATCCGGATGCCGGTACGCAGCCGGGAGCCCAGCGACGGCCGGGTGAGCTCCGAGTAGACGCTCTTGTAACCCTCCCCGGTCTGCTCCGGGCGGAGCTGGACCACCCGCTCGCCCCGGCGCGGCCGAGGCTGCTCGCCGGCAGGGGCGCTTTCCGGCTCGTCCGTCTTCGGGGGACGCGGCACCGCGCCCATCAGCGCGGTCGACTCGACGAGCGCGGCCGGGGCGGCCTGCGTACGCCCGGGCACGGCCGGGATCAGGGCGGTGGCCCCGGGATCGACGTCGCGCGGGGCGGCCGGGGAGATCGGGGCCGACGGGCCGTTGGCCGACGCGCCCACCTTGGGGATGAAGGCGGTCGGCGCGTCGCCGGTCGGCAGGCCTTCCCGGGCGGCGGCGCGATCGACCGGCGGGCGGGGCGGGTGCTGCTGCCCGCCACCGGCCTCGGCGGCGCCCGGGCGTCGGCGGTCGTCGGACGGCGGAGCGGGATGGGCCGGAGCGGCCGGTCGGACCGGGCCGGCACCGGACCACGGCGGCGGCGGCGGGCCGGCATCGGGTCCCGCAGACGGGCCCGAACCGGCCGGGCGGGACCGGCGGAAGTCGGCGGAGTCCGGGCGGTCGACGCCCGTGGGGCCGGGACGGCGGGGGTCGTCCGCACCCGACCGGCCGAAGCCGGCGGGCCCGGGGCGGTCGCCGCCGGCGGACCGGGTGAAGTCGGCGGACGCTGGTCGGCCAAGGTCAGCGGACCCGAAGTCCGACCCGCGCCGGCCGAAGTCCGACCCACGCTGGTCGAAGTCCGACCCACGCTGGTCGAAGTCCGACCCGCGCTGGTCGAAGTCGGCTCCGCGCCGGTCGAAGCCCGACCCTTGCTGGTCCGGGCCGGGGCGGCCGAAGCCGGCAGGGCTCGGCCGGTCGAAGTCCGGGTGACCGGGACGGCCGGGTTCGGTGGGCCGGGCGGGGTTGCCGGCATGACGGGGCTGGTCGGCGCTCGGGAACCGGCCGGGGTTGGCGCGACGACCCGGCTCCGACGTCGGGCGGCCCGGCCCCGGCGCGTCGCGCGACCACTCGGTGCCCGGGCGGGCTTCGGTAGCAGCCGGGCCGGGCACGTGGGGCGGGCGGAGGGCCGGGGACTGGGGCGGGAGCGTGGGCTCCGGCCAGGCGCCGGCCGGGGCGGGACGGGCGGGGGCGGGGCCGGGCCGGTCGATCTTGGGCAGGAAGGCGGTCGGCCCGTCACCCTGGTCGCGGTGGTGGCCGTCGCGGTCCTCGGACCAGTCGTCCAGGGGGCGACTCACCGTGGCACCGTCGCCGAGCGCAGCGTGGTCGAATCCTCGAACGCCGGCACGGTCACCGTGGAGACCGTCTCCTTGTAACCGAGCTTGTAGTCGTCGACCAGGTCCCTGAACAACCGGACTCCCTGAGAGTCGGCGAGGGCCTGCTGGAGGGCAGCGGGATCGCCGATTGCTACGATCTTGAATGGTGGGGAGTACACCCGGCCGTGCAGCAGCAGGGTGTTACCCACGCAGCGTACCGCGCTGGTCGACAGCACGCGGACGTTCATGATGGACATGGCCTCGGCGCCACCCGCCCAGAGCGCGTTCACCACCGCCTGCACGTCCCCCTGGTGGACGACCAGGTCGTCGTTGGTGGCCCCGGCGGGCAGCGCGCCGTCGTTGCGGCGGGGCGCGTCGTCGAGTTCCACCGTCACCCCGGGGCCCGCGAGCGCCGTGAAGCCGGCGTCGTCCCGGCTGGCGGCGGCCCGGTTCTGCTGTTCCCTGATCGGCCCGTCGGAGCTGGCCAGGGCGTTGGTGCGGCCCTCGACCTCGGCGCGTAGGTTGGCCGCCCGCTGTTCGCTGGCCGCCACCTCCGCGCGCCGGTCCTCGATCAACTGGTTGAGCTGGGGCCGGCGGTCCTCCCGCAGTGCGGTGCCGCCGGCGGTGGTGGCCGTGGTGGTGAAGAGCAGCCCGGCCGCGGCGGCGATCAGCGGCACCCCGATCGACCAGCCCGGTCGTCGCTGCCGTGGGCGCCGAGGCAGCAGCCCGGCGACGGCCCGCCGGAGCACCTTCTGCCAGGAGGCCGCGCCGGATGTGTACTCCACCGAGCGTTCCTTCCCCGTCGTCTGGTTCAGCCCGCGGAGCCGCGGACCGCTGCGGCGACCCGAACAGTCCCGCCTTTTTCGGTCACTGGCTGCATCGGCCTCGCCCCATTCGTGGATTGGACGGGCCTTCGGGACTACGCTAGCTGTCGAACATTATTGGCCATGGACCGTCGCCCCCGCGCCCGGTTGTCAGGCCGGACGAGGTCGTAACCCCTCTGGAGAGCGTCGTGCCCAAGTCTCAGGTCCGCAAGAAGAAGGTGTACACCCCGCCGACGGACGTCCGTCCGACGGCGACGGCGGCGACGCGCAAGCCTAGCCCGGTCTGGCTGCCGGTCTCGGCGGTCGCCCTGATCGTCTTCGGCATCGGCTGGCTGGTGGTCTACTACCTCTCCGAGCAGGAGTACCCGGTCATGGCGTGGGGTTACTGGAACCTCGCGGTGGGCTTCGGCGCCATGGTCGCCTCCCTGATCCTGCTCTCCCGCTGGCGCTGAGCGTCGCGGCCCCGCCGCCGGCCCGGCGGCGGGGCCGCCGAGCGCGACCGCCCCTGCCGTCGACGGTGGCGCGGCCCGGCCGTTGCCGGCAATGCATGTCACCCCGTGGAGCCCCTACCCGGCGGTGACGGTGCCCGCGCCCTATGGTGTGCGCAGGGCGGCGCGGCCTGGATGCGAGATGACTCACGTTACTCCTGGGTAACCTTGCGCGTAGGCTGCACTGCATGACCGAGCGGAGCGAGGTCATCGACCGGTCCGGTCGAGGGTGCGGCAGTTGCGGCTCGCCGATCGCGCCCTGACCCGGCCCCGGTCGCCGAGCCGCTCGACAGGCAGCAGACCGGGGAGGCCAACTCGATGGGCAGCGTCCAGATCGTCACCACGATCCTCGCGTTCGCCATCACCGCCGTGGCGGTGTGGCTTGCGGTACGCGCGGTCATGAAGATGGTGGCCGTCATCCGGCTGGGTCAGCCGGATCCGACCCGCTTCGGTGACAAGGGCACCCGCACCAAGACCATGCTGGCCGAGACCGCCGGCCACACCCGCATGCTCCGCTGGAGCGTCGTGGGTGCGGCCCACTGGTTCGTGATGGTCGGCTTCATCGTGCTGTCACTGCTGGTGCTGGAGGCGTACTTCGAGGTCGTCTCCCCGACCGGCGGGCTGCCCCTGGTCGGCAACTGGGCGATCTACGGGCTGGTCACCGAGTGGCTCGCGATCCTGGGCCTCGTCAGCATCCTGGTGCTGATCGCGATCCGGCTCCGTAACCGGCCGACCCGGCCGGGTGGGCGTTCCCGGTTCACCGGCTCCACCATGTGGCAGGGCTACTTCGTCGAGGGCATCATCCTCGCCGTACTGATCATGGGCTTCGTCATCCGGGGCTTCAAGGTCGCCACCGACCACTTCGAGTACCCGGTCTGGGCCACCCCGCTCAGCCACGCCGTCGGCGGCGTGCTGCCGAACTGGGAGGCCGGCGTCAGCATCGCCGCGCTCATCAAGATCGCCATCTCGATGACCTGGCTCATCGTGATCGCGCTCAACGTCACCATGGGCGTCGCCTGGCACCGCTTCCTGGCCTTCTTCAACATCTTCTTCAAGCGTGACCCCGGCGCCAACGTCTCCGGCCTCGGCGCCCTGCGGCCCATGACGAGCCAGGGCAAGCCGCTGGACTTCGAGGAGGCCGACCCCGAGAAGGACCAGTTCGGTGTCGCCCAGGTCGAGCAGTTCACCTGGAAGGGCCTGCTGGACTTCAGCACCTGCACCGAGTGCGGCCGCTGCCAGTCGCAGTGCCCCGCCTGGAACACCGCCAAGCCGCTGTCGCCGAAGCTGCTGGTGCTGAGCCTGCGCGACCACGCGTACGCCAAGGCGCCGTACCTGCTGGCCGGCGGCGGCAAGGACCTGACCGGCGAGGAGAAGGCGACCGCCGCCCAGCTCGCCCACATGGACGTCCTCGCGCTCGCCGAGGCCGAGAGGCCGCTGATCGGCACCGCCGAGGAGGGCGGCGTCATCGACCCGGACGTGCTCTGGTCCTGCACCACCTGCGGCGCCTGCGTCGAGCAGTGCCCGGTCGACATCGAGCACGTCGACCACATCGTCGACATGCGCCGCTACCAGGTGCTCATCGAGTCGAGCTTCCCGTCCGAGGCCGGCGTGATGCTGCGCAACCTGGAGAACAAGGGCAACCCGTGGGGCGCCCCGCAGAACACCCGCGAGGACTGGACCAAGGGCCTGGACTTCGAGGTGCCGCGGGTCGGCGAGGTCGACGACTTCGAGTACCTCTTCTGGGTCGGCTGTGCCGGCGCGTTCGAGGACCGGGCCAAGAAGACCACGCGGGCGGTCGCCACGCTGCTCAACGAGGCGGGCGTGAAGTTCGCGATCCTCGGCGAGGGCGAGACCTGCTCCGGCGACCCGGCCCGTCGCATCGGCAACGAGTTCGTCTTCCAGATGCTCGCGCAGCAGAACGTGGAGACCCTCAACGAGGCGTTCGAGGGCCGGGAGAAGAGCAAGCGGAAGATCGTCGCGACCTGCCCGCACTGCTTCAACACCCTCGGCAACGAGTACGGCCAGCTCGGCGGCGAGTTCGAGGTGGTCCACCACACGCAGCTCCTGGCGCACCTGGTCGCCACCGGCAAGCTCACCCCGGTGCAGCCGGTCGACGGCGGCGTCACCTACCACGACCCCTGCTACCTGGGTCGGCACAACCGGGTCTTCGCCCCGCCGCGCGAGGTGCTGGGCACGGCCATCTCCGGTGAGCTGACCGAGATGCCCCGCAACAGCGAGCGCTCCTTCTGCTGCGGCGCCGGCGGCGCCCGGATGTGGATGGAGGAGAAGATCGGCAAGCGGATCAACGTGGACCGGGTCGAGGAGGCCATGTCCACCGGGGCGAAGACGGTCGCCGTCGGCTGCCCGTTCTGCTCGACGATGCTCAACGACGGCGTGAACGGCAAGGGCGCCGGGGAAGAGGTCGAGGTCGTCGACGTGGCCAGCGTGCTGCTCCGGTCGGTCAAGCCCGATGCGCCGGGCGGCACCGACACCGAGCGGCTGCCGGTCGCCGGCTGACGCGTACCCCCTGCGACGCCCGACGGCGGCGGCACCCTCCCGGTGCCGCCGCCGTCGGCGTTCAGGAGCTCGTGGTGGTGATGATGACGGCCGTGGTCGCCGTGGTGGTGGCGATCAGCACGGCGGCCTGGGTCTCCTCGATGGCCTTCCGCGTGGCGGCGGACGCCCAGTCGCCGGCGGCGATCTCGGTCAGCCGGCGCTTGACGTGCTCCTTCGACAGTTCCGCGAAGAGCTTGCGATCCAGGCCGACGGCCCGCGCGAGGCCGATGAGGGCGGCCGTACGCCCGTCCACCGGGCCGTCCCCGGCCACGGCGGCGACCATCCGCTGCCGGGCCTGCGTCTCCACCGCCGGCTCCGCGCCGGTGGACGAGGGATAACGGGTACGCGGGAAGACCCACAGCACCTTGTCCGAGTCGCGGCGGAGCACGCCCGCGGTGACCAGCCCGTCCAGCACCTGCTCGGGCAGGTCCTTGGCGAGCCGGCTGATCCAGTCCGTCGGCTTGCGCCGCTTCTCGTCGGCGGCGATCCGGGTCAGCGCGTCGTCGAGCTGCCGCTGCCCGACGGGGGTCGGATCGGTCACCACCAGCCGGCCGTCGGCGATCTCGACCCGGCCGGCGAGCGCCAGTTCCAGCAGCAGGGCACCGGCCAGGCCGTAGTCGAGCGTGGGCCGGCCGAGCCGGTTGACGCCCGCGTCGTCGTAGCCGAGCAGGGCGAGTTCGTGGGCGAGCGTGAGCGGTGCCATGTCCCGACGGTAGCCGGGCCCGGTGAAGCGGGCGGCCTTCGCGCCGCGCCCGGGGTCGCCATCACCCTCCCGGGCGTCGTCACGTCCCCCGCTGCATCGACTGCCCTCGTTGAGCAGCGGGCCGATACCCTTGGTGTGCAAGCGGTTGCGCAGGCGTGAAGTGGACCTCGGTCGCCTTGATTCCGCTGCCGGCCTTCCCTAATGTTGGGCACCGGCCGCTGTGGGTCGTCTGTCTCGCCCCTCTTTCCCTCGCGCGAGGCGCCAAGCGGCCGGGTTGCAAAAGGAGTCGGTGCCGGTGGCAACCATGCCCCCTCATCGTCACGCACCTCGACGGTCTGCTCGTCCGGGTGGCCTACGCAGGGCCGCCCACCGTCTGCTCACCCTGGTCGCCGCGGCGGTCGTCGGCGCCGGCATGCTCGCCGCGCCCGCCCACGCCGAGCCCTCGGTCGACGAGATCGAGGCCGCGATCGACCAGAAGTGGCGGCAGCTCGAGCCCACCATCGAGCAGTACAACAAGGTGCGGGCGCAGCTGAAGGTCAACCGCAAGAAGTCGGAGGATCTCCAGAAGAAGATCCAGCCGTTGGCGCTGGAGAGCGAGCTGGCGATGGACCGGGTCGGCGACCTCGCCTCCCGCTACTACATCTCCGGCCCGTCGCAGGAGATCGGCGCGCTGCTGGTCAGCGCCAAGCCCCACACGCTGACCGAGCAGCTGACGCTGCTGGACCGGCTGGCCGCTCAGGAGCGTAAGCAGCTCGAGGGCGTGACCAAGGTCCGTCAGAAGTTCGACGCGGAGAAGCAGAAGCTCGACACGCTGATCGTCTCGCAGACGAAGCAGCAGAACGACCTGGCTGCCAAGAAGAAGCAGATCGACGCCGACATCAAGAAGCTCGAGGCGTCGCTGCCGGTCACGACCGTCAAGACGGAGAAGTGCCCGACCATCAACGGCGTGGTCAGCGACGCGGCCCGCACCGCGATCCGTACCGCCTGCGCGCAGGTCGGCGACCCGTACGTCTGGGGTGCCACCGGCCCGAACTCGTTCGACTGCTCCGGTCTCACCCAGTACGCCTACAAGGCGGCGGGGATCCACCTGACGCACTTCACGGGTGCGCAGTGGAACGAGGGCAAGGCCATCCCGCGTTCCGAGGCGCGCCCGGGTGACCTGGTCTTCTTCTTCAGCGACCTGCACCACGTCGGCCTCTACCTCGGCAACGACAAGATGGTGCACGCGCCCCGGGCCGGCAAGCCGGTCAACGTCTCCAGCATCAACACGATGCCGGTCGCCGGGTTCCGCAGGCCCTGACGCGCCCACTGATCCCGCGTACGCGACGAAAGAGCCCCCGGTCGGATCGACCGGGGGCTCTTCTCGTGCGGGTGGATCAGCGGGGCGCGCCCAGCGGGGAGGGCACCAGGTTCACGTCGTCCAGGTTGACGTACATGATCCGGTGACCGAACTGGATCTGCACGTACCGGTTGTCGCCGCGGACGACCGTCCGGTCACCCGGGGCGGAGCCGTCAAAGGTCACGGCCCGGTAGTACTCGCCGGGGAGCAGGTTGCCGACGGCGTACCGCTCACCGGCCGAGAGGGTGTACTGCAGCGGCGAGATCGCCTGGTACGGCACGCCCTCCGGGTACGCGGCCTGCTCCGGATAGGCGCGGCCGTACACCGGGATGGTGGCCTTGCCGGCCTTCGGGGTCACCACGAGCCCGACGGACCACTTCGCCGTCGGCTTGGCGGCGGGGTTGTGGAACCACCCCTTCTGGCCGAGGTACCAGATGGCGGTCCAGTCGCCCCGCACCTCGGCCAGCGCGTACGTCTGTCCGGCCGAGACGCGGGCGCCGTGGTCGGAGACGTACATGGTGTTCGGGGTGCCGTCGGGCCGCAGCGCGATGTCGTTGAGCAGCGGCGCGTCGTGGCTCGGCGCGTTGTGCAGGAACAGCGCCGAGGAGCCGCGCAGCGGGCAGGGGGCGGTCGCCGGGGGCGGGTTCGGCACGCCCGGCGGCTGCCGGTTGCAGCCGGTGAACTGCGGCTGGTTGGTGGCGAAGTCCGGGTCGATGGTGACCAGCCCGGTGCGGTGCGTGCCGGTCGACTTGAACGGCGCCTTGAGCAGGTCGAAGTAGTGCGACCAGTTCCAGTACGGACCCGGGTCCCAGTGCATGCCGCGCACGGTCGAGGCGACGGTGCCGGGGACGTTGTCGTGCCCGATGATGTGGTTGCGGTCGAGCGGGATGTTGTACGCCCGCGCCAGGTGGCGGACCAGCTTGGCGGAGGTGCGGTACATCGCCTCGGTGTACCAGGTGCCGTGCCCCGCGAAGCCCTCGTGCTCGAGACCGATGGACTTCGAGTTCACGTACCAGTTGCCGGCGTGCCAGCCGACGTCCTTGGTCTTGATGTGCTGGGCGATGTGGCCGTCCACCGAGCGCAGGGTGTAGTGCCAGCCCACCCGCTTCGGGTCCTTGACCAGGTTGACGCTGGGACCGAAGTAGCCCTCGGTGTCGTGGATGACGATGTACTCGATCTTCTGCTCGACGGGCCGGTTCCCCAGGTCGTGGTTGCCGTAGTCGCCGAGCGTGGGGCCGTACTGCTGGTAGGGGGCCGGAATCCACTCGCAGGAGATGTCGCTCGGGCACTCCAGGCCGTCGGGCCGGGCGAGCTTGCGCAGGCGCAGCCGGTCCAGCCAGGAGCGCTCCGGCCGGACCGCGCTGCCGGCGAGCGTGACCCGCTGCCCGTCGTCGGTCAGCCGGCTGTCGCCCGTGGCGATGGTGGCGTACACCTCGTCGGCGAAGGCCGCCGCGGCGTCGGCGCTGTCCGCGCCGGAGTATCGGGCCACCGCGCCGTACCAGGCCGCGGGGTCGGTGCCGGCGCCGACCGGGGCGCCGATCTCCTTCTGGTACGCGGCCAGCAGCGCCGCGCCGCCCCGGATGTTCGTCGTGACGTCCGTGCGCAGCGCCTCCTCGCTGGCGCCGGTCAGCTCCGCGGCGGCGTCGACCGTACGGAGTGCCGCCTCGGCGGGCGGGGCGGCGGCCGGCGGCTCGTGGGCCTCGGCCAGGGACCGGCGGGAGTCGTCCCCGCGCGGGTCCTCGGTTCCCTCGTCGTGGTGGGTGCCGCCGGAGGCGGCGACGTGCTCGGCGTCGGTGAGGTGCATCGGTCCGTACCCGCCGCTGGTGCTCGGCGTGCCGGCGTTGGTGTCCCAGCGGGACTGCAGGTAGGAGACCCCGAGCAGGACGCTCTCCGGCACGCCGTACTCGGCCGCCGCGGCGGCGTACTGCTGCTGCCGGTCGGTCGTCGGCGCCGCGGCGGCGGATCCGGCGGCGGTGAGCGGCGTCGCCGCCAGGGCGGCGGCCACGGCGGCGGCCAGCAGGACGCGTCTGCTCCTCGATGTCGCTGACAGGTGCATCAGACCCCCAGTTCGGGCGGGCAAAGGTGGGGCCACCTTCGCCCCGTCCACCGCCTCCGGTCAATACCTTTCCGTCAGACACTTCAGAAGGAAGAAAATCTTCGTCCTCCGGGTTGCGGATCCGCCGGGTCCTGGTGAGTACGGAGTGTCACCGCCCGGAGGGTTGCGGATCGATAACGGTCGTCTCTACTCTGGTCATTCGTCGGCCGGTGACAATCCGTCCACCCAGGGCGGTGACGGTCCGACACCGCCGAGTCGCTCACGAGCGAGCCGGGGACCCAGGTACCCGGGGTGAATCCGCAGTCCCTGCGGTAGGGCGCCCCTTCCCGCCCGAACCCGTCAGCTAACCCGGTAGGCGGTCCGGAAGAAGGAGTACGGAACCCGGTGGCACACCATGCCCCGCGGCCACCGTCGGTCCGGTCGGCCCCGGCCGATCCGACGACGGCTGCGCCGCGCCCACGCTGGTACCGCTGCACCACCGCCCTCGCCGCCCTGGCCGCGTTCGCCGTCGTCCTGACCGGCGGCGCTACGGCGGCCCACGCCGAACCGACGGTCGCCGAGATCGAGCGGCAGATCGACGAGGACTGGAACAAGCTCGAACCGGTCATCGAACGGCACAACGCCACCCGGCAGGACCTGGCCGCCAGGCGCAAGCAGGCCGACGCGCTCGCCGCGCAGATCGGGCCGCTGGAGAAGCAGGTCGACCAGGCGATGGAGAAGGTGGGCGCGCTGGCCGCCCGCGCCTACAAGGGCGAGAACGTCTCCGTCGTCAACGCCCTGCTGGGCAGCCGGTCGCCCGGCGAGACGGTCGGGCAGCTCGAACTGCTCGACCGGTTCGCCCAGCATCAGCAGCAGGACGTACGGCAGGTCGCCGAGCTGCGCGACCGGCTGGCCGCGAAGAAGGCGCCGCTGGACGAGATGGTCGCCCAGCTCAGCCGCACCGAGGCCCAGCTCGCGGCGAAGAAGAAGCAGATCAACGCCGAGATCGACCGGTTGCAGAAGCTGCGGCTGCGCGTCTACGGCAACGGCGGCGGCGGGCCGCTGCGTCCCGCCCCGTGCCCGGCCGGCTATCCCGGCGGTCCGGCCGGCACCGCCGTGAAGTTCGCCTGTGCCCAGATCGGCAAGCCCTACGTCTGGGGCGCCGAGGGGCCGAACTCGTACGACTGCTCCGGCCTGATGCTCGCCGCCTGGGCGAAGGCCGGGGTCTCGCTGCCGCACAACGCCGCGCAGCAGCGCCGGGCCACCGCGTCCGTCAGCCGGGGCGAACTGCGCCCGGGTGACCTGGTCTTCTACTACAGCGACCTGCACCACGTCGGCATGTACGTCGGCGGGGGCTGGGTGGTGCACGCCTCCCGCGCCGGGGTGCCGGTCAGGATGAAGAAGGTCGACGACGGCCCGATCCACAGCTACGGCCGACCCGGCTGACGTGCCCGGGGGGTCCCTGCCCGGCGGGGGCCCTCCGCGCGGCCGAGGGTCGGGTCAGCGCGTCGGCCAGGTGCGCCAGTGCTGCCAGGAGCGGCTCGGGGTCGGCCCGCGCTGCCCCTGGTAGCGGGAGCCGTAGACGGCCGAGCCGTACGGGTGCTGCGCCGGCGACGAGAGCCGGAAGATGCAGAGCTGGCCGATCTTCATGCCTGGCCAGAGGGTGATGGGCAGGTTCGCTACGTTGGACAGCTCCAGGGTCACGTGGCCGGAGAAGCCCGGGTCGATGAAGCCCGCCGTGGAGTGGGTGAGCAGGCCCAGCCGGCCCAGGCTCGACTTGCCCTCCAGGCGGCCGGCGAGCTGGTCGCCGAGCGAGATCACCTCCAGCGTCGAGGCGAGCACGAACTCGCCCGGATGCAGCACGTACGGCTCGCCCTCGGGCACCTCGACCATCGACGTGAGGTCGTCCTGCTGCTGCGCGGGGTCGATGTGGGTGTAGAGGTGGTTGTTGAAGACCCGGAAGAGCTTGTCCAGGCGTACGTCGATGCTGGACGGTTGCACCAGCGCGGGCTCGAACGGCTCCAGCGCGAGCGTCCCCGCCTCGATCTCGGAGGCCAGGTCGCGGTCGGAGAGCAGCATCCGCACACCTTAGCGAGCGACACGCGTGACCTGCGTGTCGGAGTGCGTCTTCGTACGTTTGTTCGATAGAATGCCGGCATGGCTTCCTGGTCCGAATTCGCCGCCGACGAGCCCCGCCTCGCCGACGGGATCCGCCTCCTCATGCAGCAGTACGGGCCGGGCTTCGGCTACCTGGCCACCGTCCGCGCCGACGGCGGTCCCCGGGTGCACCCGGTCTCCCCCGTGATCACCGACGAGGGGCTCTTCTGCTTCGTCGTCGACTCGCCCAAGCGGCGCGACCTCGAACGCGACGGCCGCTACGCGCTGCACTCCTTCCCGCCCGAGGAGAGCGACGACGAGGCCTACGTCGCCGGCCACGCCCGGCCGGTGACCGATCCGGCCCGGGTCGCCCGGCTGGCCCGCAGCCACCGGGCCGCGCCGCAGGTCGACTGGCGGGTCTTCGAGTTCACCGTCGACGTGGCGATGCTGGCCCGCCGCGAGTCCGGCGTGGCAGGCGGTGCCGCCGAGTCGCACGGCCGGCCCGCCGTCCAGGTGTGGCTCGACCCCGGCGCGGCCGCCGCCGGCACCGCCGTGCTGCCCGAGACGCGGTCGGGGAGCGCCGGCGGCCACGCCGCCCGCCCGGCCGCCTGAGACGCGGTGTGGCGCCCCGGGCCATCCCCCGCCCGGGGCGCCACACCGTGACCACCGGCCCGCTCCCGCGCGCCCAGCCGGCCGCGCAGACGCCGGTGCCGGCCCCGTCGAGCGAGGCCGGCACCGGTGCGGTCGTACGGCGGAACTACGCCGCGCGGTACGCGTTCCAGGCGGTCAGCATGCGGCTGGCCTGCCCGGCGGTGAACTGGTACATGCAGGAGTCGTAGCTGTAGTCCATGAAGTTGGTGATCGGGTCGACGCCGGGGGCGGTGCAGGTGTCCCGGCCGGTCGGGCAGCCGGAGGCCGGAGACGCCTCGGCAGCGGTGTCGCTGACGCTGTCGCCCGAGCCGGAGCAGCCGCCCTGGAAGGTGTGGTAGAGGTTCAGCCAGTGGCCGACCTCGTGGGTGCCCGTGTCGCCCTGGTTGTAGTTGGTGGCGGTGCCGCCCGGCAGCGACTCGCTCAGCACGACGACGCCGTCCATGCTGTTGAGTTTCCGGGTCGGGAAGGTCGCCCAGCCGAGCAGGCTGTCGCTCAGCTCGCCCAGGTAGATGTTGAGGGTGTTCTTGCCGCCCGTGCGCAGTGAGGTCTTCATCGACCGCTCCGCCGACGAGCCCTGCACGATCGGGTACCAGGACGGGTTCGTCACCCGGTTGATCTTCTGGAGTTGGAAGCTGAACGCGGTGGACGCGCCGCCGGTCGCCCCGCTGAACGACTGGTTCAGCACGCTGATCTGCGAGTTGATCATCGAGTCGGGGATGTTGCCGCCGGCCCGGGTGCTGTTCTCCTGGATCACGTGCACGACCACGGGGATGGTGACGGTGGCCGCCATCGTGGTGGCGCCGGCACCGGCCCGGAACCGGGCCCGCTCGCGCAGGGCGGCGGCGAGGTCGGCCTCGCGCTCGCGGGTCTCCGCGAGGGTCAGCTCGTTCGGCTCGTGCTTGGCCCCGCCGCCCGGCTTGATGCGGGCGTCCGAGTGGACGTCGGCCGGCTCGACGCAGACCTCGCCCGGGGCGGCGGAGAAGGCCGAAGCGGCCGGCACGACGCCGACGGCGGCGGTGCTGAGCAGCAGCGCGAGGGTCGTCGACGCGACGCCGGCCGTACGCCGGGTCAGCAGGTTGGGACGGAGTCCCATGGGCCCACCTCTTTCTGGCGGCGCGACAGGGGGTATGTCACGCCGTGGCTGAGAACGTTGGGCAGACGTTACAACCGATCGAAGGATTTGAGAACGCCCATATGTTGCCGCGCTGAAACTTCTTCCTGGCGGCGGCGCGGCTGACGTCTGCTGGTGGGCGGCCGGCGGCCCGACGAGGCCGCCGCGAGATCTTGGTGGGTTCACGCCCCTGTGGGGCCGTTCGCTGCCAAGGTTGGGACACCGGGGAGCGGCGGAGGGGTACCTGGGTGCACCGGCGTGACGACTCAGGTACAGTGGTGCCGCCTGCGGGTGTAGTTCAATGGCAGAACATCAGCTTCCCAAGCTGACAGTGCGGGTTCGATTCCCGTCACCCGCTCCAGCGCGAAGGCCCCGACCAGGACTTGAATCCGGTCGGGGCCTTCGTAGTTCCACGGCCAGCGCCTATCGGCCGATCGCTCCGCGGTCCGTTCCCTGGACGGAGCAGCCGATCGCCTAGCTCCACCTGTCGCCGCGCCCCTCTGCAAGCGGCTGGCGAGGGTCGGGTCAGCCGGGGGTGAGGAGGCAGAACTCGTTGCCCTCCGGGTCTGCGAGGACGGTCCACGGGACATCGTCCTGGCCGAGGTCGATGACGGTGGCGCCGAGGGTT
The DNA here is from genome assembly GCF_059359355.1 of Micromonospora sp. ZG13. Lineage (NCBI taxonomy): Bacteria > Bacillati > Actinomycetota > Actinomycetes > Micromonosporales > Micromonosporaceae > Micromonospora > Micromonospora sp. ZG13. The sequence continues at coordinate 478,215 of NZ_JCADBQ010000002.1, read as the reverse complement.
CGCAGTTTGGCCGCCTCGGCCGCCAGGTCGTCACCCGGGTACGGGCGGATGTCGAGATGGACGCGGTTCCACACGGTCTTCACGTCGGGTGTGCGGAGGAACCGCAGGTATGGGCCGACGCCCTTGGCGGAGCGCAGCATTGCGTGGTGGTCGGTCACCTCGTGCAGGGTCCAGTCCGTGGCCTCGCCCCAGAAGCGGGCCATGGCTCGCGGATCTGCGCAGTCGACCACCACCGCGGCGATCGGCCCGGTGTCGCGGTGGAGCGGACGGGGGTCCAGGACGCAGAACTCGTTGCCCTCCGGGTCGGCCATGACCGTCCACGGGGCGTCGCCCTGGCCTACGTCGGCGGGTGTCGCGCCGAGTTCCTTCAGGCGCGTGACCATCTCCGCCTGATGGGCCGCAGAGGTGGTGGCGAGGTCGACGTGCACGCGGTTCTTCACCGTCTTCGGTTCCGGGGAGACGACGAGGTCGAGGCAGACGGCGACGGGGTCGGGGTAGACGAAGCCCTCGGGTTCGAGGTTGGTCACGCCGGGTCCCTCGCTGGAGACTCCCCAGCCGAGCACCTCCGCCCAGAAGTCGCCGAGGGCCGAGTCGTCCCGAGCCTTCATGTTGATCTGTACGAGCCGCGTTGCCATGCCGGAGATGCTAGGGCCCGTCGAGACGGCGGTGGTGCCCCGTGCCAGCTGGTCATGATCGCATCGGCGGCGTCAGCCGGTCACGGGCCGGAGATCGCGGTGATGGACTCGTGCCCGGCCTGTTACAACCCGAACATGAGCAACAACCTGCAGTCGTGGGACATCAACTCGTATCACAGCGTATGGGGGTCCTGAGCATGAACCGCCGCCTTGTTCGACCGCTGGTCGTAGGCGCCGTCGCTGTCGCGGTGGCCTCTGGTGGGTGGTTGGCCTACGACTCGCTGCGCGCGGGTGAGATGCACTCGGTGCACTCGTCCTACGCGTTCGATGTGAAGGATGAGACGAAGGTGGCCGGGTTCGCCGACTACGTCGTCGTTGCAACGGTGGACCGTGTCGCCGAGGTGCAGGAGCGCGACGGCGCGCCCTACACCGTCTTCGACGTGACAGTGGACATGACCCTCAAGGGCGAGCCGGTCAAGACGCTGCGGGTGGTCCAGTTGGGTGGGACCCTCGGCAAGGACACCTGGCGGGTGGAGGGCGAGCCCTTGCTGCGGCCCGGCACGACCTATGTGCTGGCGGCGAAGACGGAGCAGGGGAGTGGGACGCACCAGCTGGTTGGCGGGGCGGACTTCCCGGTCGTCGACCGGGAAGCGGCCCTTGCTGGGCGATCGGGCCCGGTGGCCGACTGGCGGGACAGCGTCGACCGCCAGCGGTGGCCCCAGGAACTCCCCAAGAGCTCCTGACCGCCGTCCGTCGGTCGAATACCCCTTGGCCTGCCGCCCTGGCCAGGCATCGAACCCCGGTCTGCCCCGGTACCGGCCAACCAGCAACAGCAGTCGATCAAGCGCGACGGAATCACTCTCCGCGTCAGTACCCGCCCGGTTCGGACGCGCGCCGGGTGCGGCGGTGCTGCCACAGCGCTCCGCCGAGGAACAGGGCGCCCAGCCACAGGTTCTGCCAGACAGTTCCCTCCGGCGCGAACGCGCGGGTGTCCTTGGCCCAGTTCGACTCCCGAAGGTGAACCACCGTCATGGTCTCGCCGACCTCGGGAGCGCCCTCCCACGCCCAGAGGTTCGTCTCCTCCCCGGAACTGACGCGTACGCGCACGAAGTCCGAGCGGCCACCGAGCTGCCTGTCCACGACCTCGGCCCGAGTGGTGACGCCGTTCGCGTCGAGGTAGCGCACCTGACCGATGGTGAACAGGGCGTAGGACAGCGTGAGTGCCCCGGCGGCGACCCCCAGCCACACCCGCCATCGGCCCGGGCGGACGGGCGGAACCATGATCGGTTCGTAGCGGGGCTGGTGAGGGTGCATGCGACGAGCATGTCAGTGGGGAGCCAGAAGATGGCCGCCCCCGCGTCCCTTCCGGCTACGTGCCGCTGCGTTCGTCCCGAGTGGACCGGCGGCAGAGCCAGCGCCGGCAGGGCAGATCGAGGCGGCTGGTCCGTTTCGTCCCCGGGGACAGCGTGGACGGGACGAGCCTGGTTATGTTGCTCGGGCAGCATGCGTCCGCTACGGCGCGTGATGAACCACGGGGGAAGGTGCGTCCAGCATGTCCATCACTCTGTCCACAGGGCGTCGCGTCTCGGCTGCCGCGCTCGGCCTGGCGGTCGTTGCAGCCGCCGCGGTCGCCAGCGCGGCCCCGGCCGTCGCCGCGCCGCACCCGTCCAGCACCGGCACGCTGTCCATCACGGCGCAGCGGCTGATCCTGGAGCCGACCGACCAGGGCTACGTCGGCACGCTCAACGCCACGGTCACGAACAACGGCCCGACCGCCAGCTACTACAGCCTGAGCTTCCTCGAACCGGCCGGCGCCGCGGAGGGCCACGTATTCCCCGAGGACGCCTGCGTCTGGCAGGGCGCGGTCGGCGTCCGGACCCTGGTGAACTGCGGCAGCGGGAGCGGCGAGCTGGCGTCCGGTGCCAGCCGGGCGCACAGCGTCCGGTTCCACGTCCGGACGACCCCTCGGGACTACCCGATGGTCGTCGACGGCAGCTGGATCGGCGTGGTGCCGAACGGCGATCAGGAGCCGGTCCAGAGCGCCCCGTTCACGACCCTCTTCCGTTCCACGAAGGGCAAGATCACCAAGCCCCGGCCTTACGTGCAGGCGACCCAGACCGACGTCTCGTTGAGCGCGAACCAGGTCAGGCTCGACCGGCTCCCGGACGGGAGCCTCCAGGGCCGCATGCCGCTGACCGTCCGGTACGGCAACGACGCGCCCTCCTTCGGGCTCAACGTCATCGCCGACCTGCCGGCCGGCGTCGTGGTGGACCACATCGAGCCGCAGGACATGCCGAGTTCCGGGGACTGGTTCACCGTGCCGGGCGGCCGGTTCGTGCCCGGTGAGGTGCGCACCTTCGACGTCATCCTCACCGCGCCGGCCGGCACTCCGGCGGGTGAACTGGGCACGGGCTCATACACGCCCACTTCGGACTACGTGGTGAGCCTGACCGACGTGGACCCGGCGGACGACACCACCTCGTTCACTATCACGGCCGGCTGAACCTCACCAGCGCGCGAGGGCCCGGCACCACCCCGGTTCCGGGCCCTGCGTGTAACCGGGGAGTCCCGGCCACCGCCTTCGAGGTCCCTCGGGCAACCGCACACTGTCGTACCGTGGCCCGGTGAAGAACCAGGACCGCAGTACGTACCTGGCCGCCGCCGCGGCCAACCTGACCTACAACGCGCCGCTCGGCGAGGATCGGGTGGCGGACCTGGTCCGGCGACTGGCCCCCACCGGGGCGGGCTGGCGAGCCCTGGACCTGGGCTGCGGCAACGGCGAGCTGCTCCTGCGGCTGTGCGAGGCTCACGGCATCGCCGGCGACGGCGTGGAACGCCACGCCGACGACGGTGAACGGGCCCGGCGACGCGCGACGGAACGGGGAGCCGCCGAGCGGGTCACGTTCCACAGCGCGGACGCGGCCACCTGGGACCGGCCCGCCGACCTCGTCGTCAACGTCGGCGCCGGCCACATCTGGGGCGACTCGGCGACAGCCCTCACCGCGCTGCGCCGGCTCACCAACCCCGGGGGGAAACTGCTGTTCGCCGACGGCTTCTACCAGACCAGACCCGGCGAGCAGGTCCGTGAGACCTTCGGCGACCTGCCCGACCTGGCGACCCTGGCCCAGCTCGCGGTGGACGCGGGATTCCGGCCGCTGCACATCGCCGTGTCCACGATCGCCGAGTGGGACGACTTCGAGTCCGACTGGCGTGCGGGCATCGAACGCCTCGGCACGCCGGAGGCGCGTGCGTTCGCCGACGAGCGGCGTGCCGAATACCTCGACGGCTACCGCGACGTCGTCGGCTTCGGTTGGCTGATCCTGACGCCGGCCTGACACCCGTACCGCTGCGCGCCGTCGACACCGCCGAGACCCACGGCCGGTCCGGCGGCGGCGAGGCCGCCGCGTGCGTGTGATGCCGCCCTGGACCGCCCGGGCGTCCGGCACGCCCGGCCAGGTGCCGACCTACGTCGGTCGGCCAGCGGCGAGGCCGCCGGGTCCACCGGGGCCGACCGGGCGGGCTCCGCCGACAGGACGAGCCGCATGGGCCCGGGGCGTCGCAGGAGGGCCGGTTAGGTCGTACGGGCCGCCTACGCTCTCGCCGTGATCCCGGACCTCTCCCAGTTGCTGAGTTCGCTACCGCCTACGACGCTGCCGTCCGGCCGCACGGTCGAGCCGGAGGACGGCGGGCCTCCGCCGTACTGGCTGAGCGACGCTCCACCTGATCCGGGGCTGTGGGCGCGGTTGCGGTCGCGGCACCCGGAGTCCGGGCTCTGGCCGCTGCTGCTGACCGGGTTGTCGAGCGACGAGAGGCGCCCGTGGGTCGTCGGCGAGGTGTCTCCGGCCGACATGTCGTCGCCGGAGCTGCACGACGTGGCGGAGCTGCTGGCCCGGTGGTGGGCCGACTGTGCGACGACCGACGAGGACGGTGGGTCGGTCGTCACGGCCCCGTTCGGCCAGGACTGGCCCGGCCTCGCCATGCCCGGCGACCAGGCGGAGCCGCCCGCCCAGCTCGCCGACGAGTGCGCGGAGTTTCTCGTGGACGGGCGGACGCGTCTGGGGCTCGTGCCGGCTGTCCGCGGCGCGGACACCCTCGCCGTGGCGGGTTGGTCCGGCCCGACCAACCACACCGGCGACGCCGGGGAGATCTCGGCGGTGCTGCGGAGTTGGGAGGACCGGTTCGGCGTGCGCGTGGTCGGTGTCGGGTTCGCGACCCTGTACGTCAGCGTGGCCGCGCCACCGACCACCACCGGGCACGCCCTGGCGGTCGCGGCCGAGCACTTCGCCTTCTGCCCGGACAACGTCTGGCAGGGCGCCGGATCGCTGGCCGCCTACGCCGAGGAACTCCTCGGCGTGCACTCCTGGTCGTTCTGGTGGGACTGATCTCGGACCACGTCGGGCGGCGTCAGCCGACGGCGGCCGTGGGCAGCGGGCTGCGTCGGGGTACGGCGGCCAGCGCCAGCGTCAGCAGCGCGCTCGCCGTACCCACCACGAACAGCAGGGAGGCCGCCGGCTGACCCAGCCACTCCCACAGCGGGTGCCAGGTCGGGTGCGGCTCGGCGCGGTGGTGTCGCAGCAGGCCGGGAACGGTCAGCAGGACGGGCGTCCACCAGAGGAACAGGGTGATCGCGAGCAGGACGCCGACCGCTCCCCGGGCGGGGTGTGCCGCCTCGGTGCGCCGGCTGGCCCAACCGAAGACCAGCCAGCCGAGGGCCGCCCCGAGCAGTCCGCCGGCGACACCGGCCGGCAGCACGGCCGGCGGGGCCGTGCGGCTCAGGGCCAGCGACAGGTGGTTGCCGTCGGGCGAGGGCGGGGCGGCCACCTGGAGCTGGAGGACCGTGTCGCCACGCCGGGCGAGCAGGGTGGTGTCGGTGAACGTGACGACCGGGACGCACGTCTTGTCGACACAGCCCGGGTTGCTGCGGACCATCGGCTCGTACACCTGCCAGCCGGTCTCGCGCAGGCGCCGCTGCGCCAGCGCGAGCGTCTCGTCGGCGGACATCCGGGGCGGTCCGGCGGGGCCGGCCACGACGGCGCTCTGCTGGTATTCGCCGCCGTCGCCGAGCAGCAGGTTGTCGAGTGCCCGCACGGTGAGCGGCTGGCTGTAGAAGGTGAAGAGCGCCGGCGCCAGGTCGACGTCGCCGAGTTCGTGACCGGGCAGCACGGCGGCGAAGACGGCGGCGGTCTCGGCCCGGTCGGGCTGCGGGGCGGAGGTCTCCCAGGCGGCGCGGGTGGCGAGGGCGGCGGTGAACAGGCCGCAGATGACGGCGGTGAGGGTGGCCCAGACGCCGACCGTGCGGCTGGCCGGTCGGCCCAGCCGGCAGCGCAGGCCGTGCCGGATCAGGTCGGCGGCCTCGCGCGGCGTGGGGCGGGTGCGGCCCGCCGGCGCCGCGTCGAGCAGGACCCCGACGATCTCGTCGGCCCGGGCCCGCCGGTAGGCGCGGGGATGGCAGAACAGCAGCCGCCGGTAGCGGCGGGCGAGCGGGTCGCCGGTCGTCGGCATGGCTGTCCTTCCGATCGGTACGCACCGGCGCGCCGGTGCGGGAGGTGGCAGGCGGTGCGGCGCACGGGCTCCCGCTGGTGCGGGCGGTCAGGCGGTGCCGGGGCGCAGCGCGCGCAGCCGGGTCTCGGCGGCGGTGGTGAGCTGGCGCAGCCGGACGGTCTCGGCGTCCAGGGCGCGGATCCCGTCCGGGGTGAGGCGGTAGTAGCGGCGGAGCCGGCCGTCGACGGTCTCCTCGCGGTCGGGTGCGACGAGCCCCTGCGCGTGCAACCGGTCCAGCGCCGTGTAGAGGGTGCCCGGCAGCAGGGTGACGCGCTGCGCGGACAGGGCGGTGACCTCCCGGATGATGCCGTAGCCGTGCCGTGGACCCCCGGCCAGCGCGGTGAGGATCAGGAAGGTCGGCTCACGCATCGCGGTCACGGGCGACACGATAGTCAGATCATCGATATATGGTCAAGGCCCGTACAGGCGGCCGGGCGACGGCGGTCCTAGGCTGGCGGTCATGCGGATTGGCATCGTGATCCTTCCCGACCAGCGCTGGTCCGACTCCCGGCGCCGTTGGCGGCAGGCGGACGAGTGGGGCTTCGACCACGCCTGGACGTACGACCACCTGGGCTGGCGGGACCTGGTCGACGGGCCCTGGTTCGACTCCGTGACCACGCTGACCGCCGCCGCGACGGTGACCTCCCGGATCCGGCTCGGCACGCTGGTCGCCTCGCCGAACTTCCGGCACCCGGCGGCGTTCGCGCGGCAGGTCACCGCGCTCGACGACGTCTCCGGTGGACGGCTGCTGCTCGGCCTCGGCGCGGGCGGCATCGGCTTCGACTCGGCCGTGCTGGGTGGAGAGACGCTGCCGCCCCGCCAGCGGGTGGACCGGTTCGCCGAGTTCACCGAGCTGCTCGACCTGATCCTGCGCGAGGACGGCACGACCTGGCGTGGGGAGTGGTTCTCCGCCGTGGACGCCCGGAGCAACCCGGGCTGCGTGCAGACGCCCCGGGTGCCGTTCGTGGTGGCCGCCAACGGGCCCCGGTCGATGCGGCTGGTAGCACGCTTCGGCCAGGGCTGGGTCACCACCGGCCCCGCCGTGGAAGACCTGGAGAGCTGGTGGGACGAGGTGGCCGAGGCCGCCGCCCGGATGGACGCGACGCTCGCCACGGCCGGCCGCGACCCGGGCACCCTGGACCGCTACCTCTCGCTCGACTCCGCGCCGGTCTTCTCCCTGAGCAGTGCCGAGTTCTTCGCCGACCAGGTCGGCCGGGCCGCCGCCCTCGGCTTCACCGACGTGGTCACGCACTGGCCCCGCGACAGCAGCTGGTACGCGGGCGACGAGGCCGTCCTGGTGGACGTGGCCACCCGCCTGCTGCCCGAGCTGCGTCGCGCCTGAGCACGCCGACGGTCGCGTCGGGCAGCGGCGGGACGGGGTGTCCCGGCCGGTGCGGCGGATCGCGGCCGCCCACGCGCACTGCCCGGTCGTGGTCGGCCGTGGCCGGGCGCGCTCAGGTGCCGAGGTCCCCCGTGGCGATGCCGCCGTCGCCGCCCGAGACCAGCCGGAACCGGATGCAGACGACCTCGCTGTCGTCGGTCACGGGGGTGCCCACGCGCGCCCAGTAGGCGGCGTGACCCGCCCGCCACTCCTCGATGGAACGGTCACCCTCCCCTTCGGAGCGGGCGAAGTCCCACGGCACGTCCGCGAAGCGGACCACCTCGACGCCGGTGACCTCCACGACGCCGACCAGCACGTCCTCGTCGTCGACGAGGGTCAGCCGCTCGCCGACGTGTTCCAGCTCCTCGCCCTCCTCGGCGTACTCGGTGGTCAGCCCGGCGGTCGCCGTCTTCACCCCGGCGAGGACCAGGGTGTTGAGCCGCGTCCGCAGCTCACCTGGGGTGCCGAGGGCGAGGGTGCGCAGTCCACCGATCCGAGGCCACATCCTGCCGACGGTACCGGCGCCGCCCGCCACCCGCCGTGGCATTTCCGCCCCCACCGTGGGTGCGGCGGGCGTTACGGTGGGTGGGGCGACGATCGGGAGGCGGCATGGCGGACAGGCGCGTGGTGCTCATCCCCGGTCGGGGCTACGACACCCGGTTCCCGCTCTTCGTCTACGCCGGCGAGGCGCTGCGCCGCGCCGGCTACGCCCTGCATGCCGTCACGTGGGAGGTGCCGGAGCGGTTGGCGCCCGACCGGGAGGGGCCGGGGCGGGCCGTCGAATGGGTGATTGACCAGGTTGCCCCGACCCTCGCCGAGCCCACGGACCTGCTGGTCGGCAAGTCGCTCGGCTCGATGGCCACGCCGCTCGCGGCCGACCGCCGGCTGCCGGCCGTCTGGCTGACCCCGCTGCTGCACGTGCCCGCCGTGGTCGACGGCCTGCGCCGCGCCACCGCGCCGTTCCTGCTGGTGGGCGGCACGGCGGATCCATCCTGGGACGGCTCGCTCGCCCGCCGGCTCACCCCGCACGTCGTGGAGATCGAGCAGGCCGACCACGCGCTGATGGTGCCGGGCCCGCTGGCCCGCTCGGCGGAGGCGCTCGGCCGGGTCTGCACGGCCGTCGAGGACTTCGTTCAGATCAGCTGACCGGCATGTCCGGTGGCGGCCACGCGCGCCGGCCGCAGCGCCGCCACGGCGGCAGGATCTCACCCATGGGGCGATCCTCGGAGTCGAGCCGAGGTTCAGGTCAAGCCGTCAGGTCCGCGCCGTCCACCAGTCCCCGGACGCGCAGCTCGGTGGCGACCGCCGGGGGGCAGTCGAGCACGACGGTGGCGGTGCCGACGGGCTCCGCCCCGCGCGCGGCGCAGATCTCGTAGAGCGCGCGGACCTGCGCCCCGGTGGCCACCCAGTCGTCCACCACCAGCACCCGGTCGCCCCGGCCGAGCCCGTGGTCGCGTACGGCCAGGTCGACCCGCCGGCCCCGGAAGTCCGGCGGGCTCTGTGCCCAGGTGAGCGGCCCGGCGGGCAGCCGCCCGTCGCCCGGCTTGTGCGCCGGTACGAAGCCGACCCCGAGCGCCGTCGCCGCGAGTGGGCCGAGCAGGTAGCCGGTGACCGCCGGCGAGACGACCACCGTGGGCCGGGCGGCCCGGAACGGCGCCACGAGGGCCGGTCCCAGCCGGGCGAGGACCTCCGCGTCCCGCCACCAGCCGGAGACGTCGCTGACCAGGTGGCTGGCGCCGGGGCCGGGGTCGATCCACCTGACCAGCGCGGCGAGGCGTCCGCTCAGCTCGGATGGCATGCACCCATCCTCCGCCACGGGAGCGACCCGGGCGCCCCGGCCCTCACCCCGCATCCGGCTCCAGGGCGCCGAGCCGCAGCCATACCCGGGCCGCCCGGGCCACCACGGGTCGGATGATCGGCTACACGTATCATTGCAATTCCGGCCATACCATCATGATCACGTTGACTTCGGAAGTGCTTCTCTCGTTACGGTCCGACCCGATTTGCTCGGAAGACGAAAGGACCGCACCGGTGACTGGCAGGCACTCCCGTACCCGCATGTTCTCCTCGCCGGCCGGCATCGCGGCCACCGCGGCGGTCGGAGTCGCCCTCGCCGTCGGTGGCACCGTCGGCGCCGTACAGCTGACCTCGGGCGCGCAGAGCGCCCGGCCGGCCGCCGTCGACCTCGCGCCCACCGGCCTGCCCACCGGCGCTCCCAGTTCGCCGGCGGTCGTGCCGAGCGCGAGCGCCTCACCGAGCGCCAGCGTGTCGCCGAGCGCGACCGCGAGCCCCAAGGCCAGCCGGTCCACCCAGGCACCGTCCCGGAGCAAGCCGCGTACCGCCGCGCCGAAGCCCACCGCGACGAAGAAGAGCAGCACCGCCCGCCCGGTCGTCGACAGCGGCTCGTGCGGCGCGTCCTTCTACTCCGAGGGGCAGCTCACCGCCAACGGTGAGAACTTCAACCCGTCGGCGCTGACCGCCGCCCACAAGACGCTGCCGTTCGACACGAGGGTCCGGGTGACCAACCCGGCGAACGGCAAGTCCGTGACCGTACGCATCAACGACCGTGGCCCGTTCATCGAGGGGCGCTGCCTGGACCTGTCCCGGGCCGCCTTCGCCGACATCGCCTCGCTCGACGCCGGCCACGTCGAGGTCCGCTACGAGGTGCTCGGCTGAGCAGGCGCCGGGTGGCGATCGGCACGCGCCGGGTGGCGATCGGCCCGCGGACACGATCCGGCCGGCCAGAAGATTCTCGGACGACGGGCCAGGTTCATTCACCCGCTCACGTCAATCAGGCATGCTGTCCCTCGTACGCACGCGACCCTTCCAGTCGGGCCCCGGCCCACTGAGCCCCGGATCCCGCGCCGGCCTCGGCGCGGCCTTCGTCCTGCTCGCGATCGTCTCGGCCGTGGAGCTGGCCGACGGCCGTCCGGCCAACTACATCGCGCTCATGGTGGCCGCGCCCTTCCTGACCGCGGCGCTGGCGTCGTGGCGGATCACGCTCGGCGTGGGCCTGGCCGCCACGGCCCTGGGGGCCGGCTTCGCCCTCTGGGAGGAGACCGTGGCGCTGCCCACCACGGTCGCCGTCGCGGGCATCGCGCTGGGCACCGCGATCGCGGTCGCCACGGCAGCCGTACGACAGCGGCAGGCCGAGCGGATCGCCGAGCTGTCCCGACTCGCCTCGGTCGCCCAGCAGGCCGTGCTGCGCCCGCTCGGCCCACAGGTCGGCTCGCTCTCGGTGGCCGCCCGCTACATCTCGTCCACCGCCACGGCCGAGATCGGCGGCGACCTGTACGAGGCGGTCGACACGCCGTACGGGGTGCGGATGATCATCGGCGACGTGCGGGGCAAGGGCCTCGACGCGGTGCGGCTCGCCAGCATCGTGCTGGGCTCGTACCGGCACGTGGCGTACGAGCGGGCGGACCTGCGGGCCGTCGTGACCGACCTGGACCGGGCGGTGGCCCGCAGCGTGGGCGACGAGGACTTCGTCACCGCCGCGCTGGTCGAGGAGCGGGGCGGCACGCTCACCATCGTCAACTGCGGCCACCCGCCGCCGCTGCTGCTGCGCCGGGGCGCCGTGATCCCGCTCGAACCGCCGGCCCCCGCCCCGCCGCTGGGCTTCATGCCGGTGGTGCGCCCCCGGGTCGAGCGGCTGGAGCCCGGCGACCGGCTGCTGCTCTTCACCGACGGCCTCGGCGAGGCGCGCCGGGACGGGGAGTTCTTCCCGACCGCCGACCGGGCCTGGCGGCTGCTCGGCCACGGTACCGTCGGCGACGGGCTCGCCTCACTGGAGACCGCCCTGGTCGAGTGGGTGCACGGCCGGCTCGACGACGACATCGCCCTGGTCCTGATGGAGTACACGGGCTCGCGTAGCGCCGCGACGGTGGCCGTGCCGAGCTGGGAGGTCGGCGCGGCCGAGAGCTGAGCCGACCGGCGCGGTGGGCGTCGTGCGGACCCCGCTCGGCTGCGTCATGCGGGCCCGCCGGGTGTGGGTACGCACGCCCGTTCGCAACCTGAACGGGAAGTGTGTAATCGCCGTCACTTCCGAGATCGGCTTGTCGCTGCCTACCCATCGGTAATACAGTCGGGGTTACTGATCGGTAACACCTGTCCGGAAGCGGGGCCAGCGAGCATGACCCACTACAAGAGCAACCTTCGGGACCTCGAGTTCAACCTCTTCGAGGTCTTCGGGGCGGACCAGGCGTTCAGCCAGGAGCCGTACACGGACCTGGACGTCGACACCGCGCGCGACATCCTCGCCGAGGTCGACCGCCTCGCCCGTGAGGATCTGGCTGCCAGCTACACGGACAGCGACCGCAACCCGCCGGTCTTCGACCCGGCCACGCACACCGCACCGCTGCCGGAGTCGTTCAAGAAGTCCTACCGCGCGTACATGAACTCCGAGTTCTGGCGGTTGGAGCTCCCGACCGAGCTGGACGGCAGCAACGCGCCCCGGGCGCTGGTGTGGTCCCTCGCCGAGCTGATCGTCGGCTCCAACGCCGCCGTGTGGATGTACGCCTCCGGCCCGTCCTTCGCGCACGTGTTGCAGGTCGAGGGCACGGAGCAGCAGAAGAAGTGGGCGAAGCTCTTCGTCGACAAGCAGTGGGGCTCCACGATGGTGCTCACCGAGCCGGACGCCGGCTCGGACGTGGGCGCCGGTCGGGCCCGCGCCATCCAGCAGCCCGACGGCTCCTGGCACATCGAGGGCGTGAAGCGCTTCATCACGTCCGCCGAGCACGACCTGAGCGACAACATCATCCACTACGTGCTGGCCCGTCCGGTCGGCGTCGAGGGTGTCGGCGGCCCGGGCACCAAGGGCCTGTCCCTCTTCGTGGTGCCGAAGTACCACTTCGACGAGAACACCGGCGAGCTGGGCGAGCGCAACGGCGTCTTCGCCACCAACGTCGAGCACAAGATGGGCCTGAAGGTCTCCAACACCTGCGAGGTGACCTTCGGCGAGCACGGCGTACCGGCCAAGGGCTGGCTGCTGGGCGAGAAGCACGAGGGCATCCGGCAGATGTTCATGATCATCGAGAGCGCCCGGATGATGGTCGGCACCAAGGCCATCGCCACTCTCTCGACCGGCTACCTGAACGCCCTCGAGTACGCCAAGAGCCGGGTGCAGGGCGCCGACCTCACCCAGATGGCGGACAAGACCGCGCCGCGCGTCACGATCACCCACCACCCGGACGTGCGCCGTTCGCTGATGCTGCAGAAGTCGTACGCCGAGGGCCTGCGCGCCCTGGTCTGCTACACCGCCACCTGGCAGGACAAGGTCGCCATCGCCGAGGCGGCGGGCGACGAGAAGGCGACCAAGCTCGCCAAGCGGGTCAACGACCTCCTCCTCCCGCTGGTCAAGGGCGTCGGTTCGGAGCGCGCGTACGAGCTGCTCGGCCACGAGTCGTTGCAGACCTTCGGCGGCTCCGGCTTCCTCCAGGACTACCCCCTGGAGCAGTACGTCCGGGACGCGAAGATCGACACCCTCTACGAGGGCACCACGGCGATCCAGAGCCTCGACCTCATCTTCCGGAAGATCGTCCGGGACAACGGCAAGGCCCTGATGGCGGTCGCCGGTGAGATCCAGGAGTTCATCGCCACCGAGGCCGGCAACGGCCAGCTCAAGGAGGAGCGGCAGGCGCTGGGCAAGGCGCTCGCCGAGATCCAGAACATGGTCGGCGTGATGACCGGCTGGCTGGGCGAGGCGCAGGGCGGCGACACCCGGGCGCTCTACAAGGTCGGCCTGAGCAGCCGCCGCTTCCTGCTGGCGATCGGCGACCTGGTCGTCGGCTGGCTGCTCCAGAAGCAGGCCGACGTGGCCCTGAAGGCGCTGGCCGGCGAGGTCTCGGCCGCCGACAAGGCGTTCTACACCGGCAAGGTGGCCGCCGCCCGGTTCTTCGCCCGCGAGGTGCTGCCCCGCATCGGTGCCGACCGGCGGATCATCGAGGGCACCGACCTGGACATCATGGACCTCCCGGAGGAGGCCTTCTGAGGTACGCCGTAGCGCGCCTCGGCGCGGCGACGGAGCCAGCCGGGGCGACCCGGCGGTGACTCGACGATGATCGGCACGACGGCCGGTGGGCGACAGCCCGCCGGCCGTCGTCGTCCGTCCCTGAACCGGACGCAGCTCAGCCGCAGCGCCGGTGCAGGCTCGCCGCCTGCCCGCCTGCCCGCCTAGCAGGCTTGGCGGTATGCCGGCCTGGCGAGCCGAGGCGGTGCCGGACGTCGACCTCCCCCAACTCACCGGTGCAAGTGGCGAAGATCGCTCACGGAAAGTCACGTCAAGCAATCCCTCGACCCCATCCCTTCCCACGCTTTGCTCTGCAGCCACGGACGCACCGGGCACCCGGAGTTACCGGTGCGTCCGTGGCTGCAGAGCAAAGCGGCCGTATGGGTGTGGGCGGTGAAACGTGAATCGGGCTGTGGGTGGCCGCTAATGCAGCATTAAGGCTGATAGTCCGATTCGATGCATCAGAACTGTGTGACCGTCGGTAGTTGTGCCGCCCCCTCCGGGTGTGGTCACCGTGCGTAAGGGAAACGCGGGGGCGGCCGAGGCGAGGACGGCGGATGCGGTACCGCAGCGGGCGGGCCCTGCGGGTGCTATTCGCAGACCTCATCCGGGTAGCCGGGCGGTGTGGCGGGTAACCGTCGCGAGGCCACGTCAGAGAACGCCCAGAGCCACCGCACGGGGGAGTGCAGCGCACATGGGCATTGGTAGCGGAATCTTCCTGATCGCCATCGGCGCCATCCTGACCTTCGCCATCAGAGCCAACGTCTGGTGGGTCGACCTGCGCGCGGTCGGCTGGGTGTTCATCCTGGCCGGGCTGGGCGTCCTGCTCACCACGCTCTGGTTCTGGCAGGACCGCCGCAAGCGGGCGCGGACCCTCATCGTCGAGGAGAACCGGCTCTCGCACCCGACCGCGATGATGCCACCGCCGCCCGACCCGCCGCCGCCGACGGCGCCGCCGTCCTGACCCACCGCAGAGGGCACCCGCCGTCCTGACCCACGGTCGACTGCGCGGCCGTTCCTGACCGGCGTCGACTTCGCCGTCGGTCCTGCCCCACCGTCTACGGCCCGCGAGCCGGCCGGGCCGGTCCAGCCGGGTCCGCGGTCCAGCCGGTCCAGCCGGTCCAGCCGGTCCAGCCGGTCCAGCCGGTCCAGCCGGTCCAGCCGGTCCAGCCGGGCCCGCGAGCCGGCCGGGCCGCGAGCCAGCGGACCGCGAGCGGCGAGCTGAGCCACCCGTCACGCGTCGGCGGGTGGCTCAGCCGCGTGCGGTGTGCCGGTCAGTGATCGGCGCCCGGTTCGGGGCGAGTTCCGGCCAGTCGACGTCGGGCCGGTGCACCACCACGTCGCTGGTGCGCATGCCGTCCTGGTCCGCCCGCTCGGGGTCGAGCAGCACCGAGAGCAGCGAGATGCCCGGGTTGTGTGCGATCAGCAGCACCGTACGGACGGTCGGGTCCACGGCCCGGAGCAGCGTGAGCAGATCCTCCGGGTGTGCCTCGTACGCCTCGGCCGTGTAGCGCACGACGGGGGCGGGACCGGCCGAACCGCCCTCCGGCGGAGATCCGGTCATTCCCATCGCCACGCCGTGCCAGGTCTCCCGGGTGCGCCGGGCGGTCGAGCAGACGACCACGTCCGGCAGCAGGTCGTGCTTGGCCAGCCACACCCCGGCGGCGGCCGCGTCGGCCTGGCCCCGCGCGGCCAGGGGACGCCGCGCGTCCGGCCCTTCCCCGGGTGGCTCGGCCTTGGCATGCCGGAGCAGCACCAGCGTGCGCCCCTGGGCGGAAGCGTCCGTCATGCTCTCAGCTTGCCCGATTGGCGATCAGAGCGCCTGGGTAAGTCGATGGATGCCGCAACCTCATCGATGGCCGCGGCGGAAGGAAACGCCAGGGGACAGCCGAGGAGGCGACGAGATGGGCTTTGGTGGCAGTATCTTCCTGATCGCGTTGGGTGCGATCTTCGCGTTCGCCGTGGAGGCGGATCTCGGCTGGCTCAACCTGGCCGTGGTCGGCTGGGTGCTGATGCTCGCCGGCGTGGCCGGCCTGCTGCTGACCCTCCACTTCTGGAACTCGCGCCGTCGGGCGGTGGTCGCCCCGGTGCGCGGTGAGCGGGTCGTCGCCGAGCAGGTCGTGCCGGTGCAGGACGACCGCGTGGTGGAGGAGTACCGCGAGGTGCGTCGACCGCGCCGCACCGTCTGAGATCCGCGACATCTTCTTCCGGGGGCTCCGCCGCAGGGCGGGGCCCCCGGTGCGTGTCGTCAGGCGAAGAGTGCGAAGTAGATGGCGATGTGGTGGCAGAGCGCCGCCAGCAGCGTGCAGGCGTGGAAGAACTCGTGGTGGCCGAAGACAGTGGGCCACGGGTTGGGTCGGCGGAGCGCGTAGAAGACCGCGCCCACGCTGTAGATGGCGCCACCCACGACGAGCAGCACCAGGGCGGTGACGCCACCCTGCTGCAGGATGTCGGGCAGCATCGCGACCGAGACCCAGCCGAGCGCCAGGTAGAGCGGCGCGGAGACCCAGCGCGGGGCGTGCGGCCAGACCAGCTTGAGCGCCACGCCGGCGAGTGCACCGCCCCAGACCAGCGCCAGCATGATCGCGGCCGGCCGGGGTTCCAGCAGCAGTACGCAGAACGGCGTGTAGGTGCCGGCGATGAACACGAAGATCATCGAATGGTCCATCCGGCGCATGATCTGGTAGCCGCGCTCGGACCACACCCGCCGGTGGTAGAGCGCGCTCGTGCCGAAGAGCCCGCACACCGTAAGGCTGTAGATGAGGCAGCTGACTAGCGGGGCCCAGCCGGGCCGGGTGGCGGCGACCGCGCTGAGCACGATGCCGCAGACGACGGCGACGAAGAACGCGTACGTGTGCAGCCAGCCGCGCATCCGGGGTTTACCGATGTCGACCGGCTTCAGTCGAAGCGGTGCGGAGGTGGTCACGCAACTAGGTTACGGCACCGTAGGTTACTTTCAAGTAGAGCGTTCGGTCACGTGGGACGGCGGTCGACCGTCCCTGGCGCCCCGCGTCCGTCGGGGAGTATGGCGGGATGCGGATCCGACCCGTCGGGGCGCACGCCCTGCTGATCGACTGTGCCGGCGCCGACCAGGTGGAGGCGTGGCGGGCCGAGCTGTGGCGGCGGCGCGAACGCGGCGAGCTGAGCGCCGTCGAGATCGTGCCGGCGGCCACCACCGTCCTGCTCGACGGCGTACCCGATCCGGCCACGACGGCCGCGCGGATCGCCGACTGGCAGCCCCGCCCGGGCCCGCCCGAGGCACCCGGCCCGGCGACCGCCGCAGCCGGCGACGGGCCGGTCGAGGTCCCGGTGACGTACGACGGGGAGGATCTGCCCCTCGTCGCCGGCCACTGGGGCGTGGACGTGCCGGGGGTGGTCGACCGGCTGCGGTGTACCCCCTTCCGGGTGGCCTTCTGCGGCTTCGCCCCCGGCTTCGCGTACCTGACCGGGCTTCCCGCCGAACTCGCGGTGCCCCGACTGCCCACCCCGCGCCCCCGGGTGCCGGCCGGCGCGGTCGCCCTGGCCGGCCCGTACGCCGGGATCTATCCGGCGGCCTCGCCCGGCGGCTGGCTGCTGGTCGGGCGCACCGGGATGGAACTCTTCGACGTGCACGCCGACCCGCCGGCCCGGCTCACCCCGGGCACCCGGGTACGCCTGGTGGCCACGTGACCCGCGCCGTCGAGGTGCTGCGCGCCGGGGCGCTGACCACCGTGCAGGACCTGGGGCGGGCCGGCTGGGCACACCTGGGCGTACCCCGGTCGGGCGCGCTCGACCCGACCGCGCTGCGGCTGGCCAACCGGCTCGTCGGCAACCCGGAGTCCGCCGCCGGCCTGGAGATCACGATGACCGGCTGCGACCTGCGGTTCCTCCGCGCGACGGCGGTCGCCGTGACCGGTGCCGACGCCGCCGTACGGATCGACGACCGCCCCGGCGACGTGGGCCGGCCGCTGGCGGTGCCGGCGGGTGCCGTGCTGCGGATCGGCCCGCCCCGCGAGGGCCTGCGCAACTGGCTGGCCGTCGGCGGCGGGATCGCCGTCGAGCCGGTGCTCGGCAGCCGCGCCACCGACACCCTCTCCGGGCTCGGCCCGCTCCCGCTGCGCGACGGCGACCGGCTGCCCCTCGGTACGCCGACCGGACCGCCCGCCGGCGTGGACGCCACCGTCACCGCGCCCGTCCCGACCGAGCTGCGGCTGGCCCTGCGCCTCGGCCCACGCGACGACTGGTTCACCGCCACCGCGCTGGAGCGGCTGTTCGGCAGCGCGTACACGGTGAGCCCGGTGGGTAACCGGGTCGGCGCGCGACTCACCGGCGCGGCGCTGCCCCGCGCGGTGGCCGGGGAACTGCCCAGCGAGGGCATCGTGCTCGGCGCGGTGCAGGTGCCGGCGGACGGTCAACCGCTGGTCTTCCTCGCCGACCATCCGACCACCGGCGGGTACCCCGTCGTCGGGGTGGTGGACGACGTGACCCCGCTCGCGCAGGCCCGGCCAGGGACTACGGTCAGGTTCCATGGACCTCAACGCTGACCTCGGCGAGGGATTCGGCATCTGGCAACTCGGCGACGACGCCGCGCTGCTGGACCTGATCACCTCCGCCAACGTGGCCTGCGGCTTCCACGCCGGCGACGCGTCCACCATGCGCCGGGTCTGTGAGGGCGCCGCCGCGCGCGGGGTGGCCGTCGGCGCGCAGGTCGGCTACCGGGACCTCGCCGGCTTCGGCCGGCGGCACATCGCGTACGCCTTCGCGGAGCTGCGCGACGAGGTCACCTACCAGCTCGGGGCCCTCGACGCGTTCTGCCGGCTGTTCCGCACCCGGGTCCGCTACCTGAAGCCGCACGGGGCGCTCTACCACGCCGCCGCCTGCGACGAGGCCCAGGCGGCGGCGCTGGTCGCGGCGGCCGGCGACTACGACGACCAGCTTCCGCTGCTCTGCCCGCCCGGCTCGGTCCTCGCCCAGCTCGCCGCCGGCGCCGGGCTGCGGGTGGTCGCCGAGGGCTTCGCCGACCGGGGCTACCTGCCCAACGGCTCGCTGGTGCCGCGCACCGCACCCGGGGCGCTGGTGACCGACCCGGAGGAGGTGGCCGCCCGGGCCGTACGGATGGCCGTCGAGCGGACCGTGGTCGCGGTCGACGGCACCGTCGTCCCGTGCCCGGTCGAGTCGATCTGCCTGCACGGCGACACGCCCGGCGCGGTGCGCTGCGCCGAACTGGTGCGCGCCGCCCTGATCGACGCGGGGGTGACGCTCACTCCGTTCGCCTGAGCGGGGCCCCGTCCCGCGAAGGACGGGACCCGCCCGGCGTCGGGCCGTGGCCGGGCGTCAGGCGTCGTCCAGGCCGCGGAGCACCAGCGGGAGCCGTGCGGCGGCGCCCTCGACGACCCGGACCGGCACGCCCCAGTCCTGACGGGTCAGGTGGCAGGCCGCGTGCTCGACGTCCGCGTCGCAGGTCGCCGCCTGGGCGGTCACCTGGAGCACGCCTCCCGCCACCGTGCCGTCGACCACCAGCCGGCGGGACAGGTCGGTGCCGGTGCCCGCCCCCTCCACCAGCAGCTCCGGTGGCGACGCCGACACCACCAGCCGCGTCGACGGGCCGTACGTCTCGTCGAGCTTCTGCCCCGGCGCGGGAGTGAAGATCACGTCCAGGGTCACCTCGCCGGCCGCCACGTCGGTGGGCTTGCGTTCCGTGCGGTGCCGGGGGCCGTCGACGGTGCTGGCGCCGGCCGCCGAGAGCGCGCCCGGTGCCAGCCGGGTCAGCCGGTGCGCGGCGGACTCCACCACCAGCACCTCGCCGTCCGGGGTGAGCAGCAGGTCGCTCGGCTCGGCGAGCCCGTCGGCGACCGTCGAGACCCGGTCGCTCTCCGGGTCGAAGCGGCGGACCGCCCCGTTGTACGTGTCGGCGATCAGCACCGAGCCGTCCGGCAGCGCGCACACCCCCAGCGGATGCTGGAGCAGCGCCTCCGACGCCGGCCCGTCGACGTGCCCGAAGTCGAAGAGGCCCTGCCCGACGGCGGTGCCCATGACGTCGTTCTCGACGTACCGGATCGCGCTGGTCTCGCTGTCGGCCACCCAGAGCCGGGCGCCGTCGGCGGAGACGGAGAGGCCGGACGGCTGCGCCATCCACGCCTCCGCCCGCGGGCCGTCGCGCAGGGCCTCGACGGTGGTGCCCGCGTACATGCCGGCGGTGCGCTTCACCGGGTCGAACCACCACAGCTGGTGGATGCCGGCCATCGCGACGACGACCTTGTCGTCGTACCAGGCCAGGTCCCAGGGGGAGGAGAGGTCGACCGAGAGCGCGTCGTGCGAGTGGTCGTCGACCGTGGAACGCCACTGCCGGCCGGTGCCGGCGACGGTCACCACCTCACCGTCCGCCAGCCGTACGCCGCGCAGCAGGTGGTTGACGGTGTCGGCGACCACGAGGTCGTACCCGGCCACCTCGGCGGTGTGCGCCGGCAGCAGGCACAGCCCCTGCGGCTCGGAGAAGGTGGCGGCCCCGGCGGGACCGTCGGCCCGGCCCCGGGTGCCCGCGCCGATCCGCCGGACCAGCGTCTCGCCGTCGGGCGCCAGCTCAGCCAGCGAGTGCCGGGCGGAGTCGGACACCAGCAGGTTGCCGCTCTCCAGCAGCACCGCCTTGCCCGGGAAGCGCAGCGTGGTATCCGGCTCGGCCGGCGGGACGTACGGGCCGTCGCCCCGGTGCAGGGTGCCCTTCGCCTCGTGGGTGGCGATCAGGTCGTCGACGAGGCGGGCGAGCCCTTCGGCGTGACCCTCGCCGGCCATGGTCGCCACCACGTAGCCCTCGGGGTCGATCACCGACAGGGTGGGCCAGGCGCGGGCCGCGTACTGCTGCCACATCTCCAGCTCGGGGTCGTCGAGCACGGGGTGGTGCACGCCGTACCGCTCCACGGCGGCGGCCAGCGCGTCCGGGTCCTTCTCGTGTTCGAACTTCGGCGAGTGCACGCCGATCACGACGAGCACGTCGCCGTACTTCTCCTCCAGCGGGCGCAGCTCGTCGAGCACGTGCAGGCAGTTGATACAGCAGAAGGTCCAGAAGTCAGCGATTACGATCTTGCCCCGCAGATCGGACAGCTTGAGCTCTCGTCCACCCGTGTTGAGCCACTGCCGGCCCCGCAGCTCGGGAGCACGTACGCGCGGTGTCGTTCCCATGGTTGTCAGCCTGCCATGTCGCGCTGGGCCGAGCCGGGCTCCGTGACCCGGACGACAGCGGCGAGCCTGAACTGAAGGATGTCTCGAAACTCGGTGAAGGCGTTGCCCGGCAACGCGGCCACCAGCAACACCCGATCGGGCGATTGCCCCTGTCGAACAGGCACTGGGTGCGGGACCTCCCATGGCGGCACCGTTAGAGGTCGAGCCGGATCTCCCGGATCGCCTGCCGAATCCGGAGGTTCCCGTCAGATGCTTCCAACCGTGCGAGCTCTCGCTGGAACTCTGGTGCCCTGGGCTCGAGGACGCCCAGGAGTTCCAACGCGCCGATCCTGGCTCCGACATGTGATGAACACAGCCAGGGGTAGTAGGCCGCCCGACCGCTGTGGATGACGGCCCGGGTCCGGGTGACGAACTCGGACAGGTGCGTGTCACCAGGGCGCAGGGGCTCGGGGTGGAATGGGCCGTCATCGCCGACACAGCTCAGCAGGAGGGCGAGCGCCTCGGCGGCCACCTCGGGCCTTTCACCGCGACACAGTTCGATCAGGAACGGAGCGGCCGGTTCGGCGGTGCGGTAGTACAGGCCGGAATGGCCGTGGATCAGGGCGCCCCTCAGCGCCTCGCCCCACTCGCGTGCCGCCTGGCCTTCCGCCGTCGCCAAGCCGCGGATCAGGTCTGGGATCTCACACGCGTCGCGTTCGGCGTCTCTGGGATTGCGCGGTCGAAACCTCGCCCAGCCAACCGAGCTCAGCCCCGCAAAGGGTTCCGGACGCGAGCCAGGCGGCGAAACAACCATCGAATCAGAGTACTGGGACCACGTGGGTCAAGGTGTAGCGCCTAGATGCCTGAACGAGGCTGCTCGGTGGTCGCCCGATGGACCCGTCGGCACCCGAGTTACGAGAGGTCCCTTAGCGGGCGCGTGCCCAGCCGGTGAAGCGCTCCGTCAGGTCCGCCGGCGGATTGCCGTGGTCCAACTCGGCGAGTTGCCCGGCGGCCTCCTCGCGCAGCCCCGCAAGGTGGACCATCAGCGCGTCGCGGTTCTCGCGGTACTTCGCGAGGAGGAGAAGCTTCGCCGTCGAGCAGGGCCACGCCACCCCGCAGGCGGCACAGCGCCAAGTGGGCCGGCTGGGGACGTGGGCGCGGACGTGGGCCATCAGCCCACCGCCAGGCGAGAGCGAGACGGTGGCCGGCGGGAGAGGGCGGGCCGGGCAGGCGCCGGCGCGGTGACGACCCACTCAAGGCCCTCGCGCAGGACGAACAGCTCGCGCTTCGCCACCGCACGGCCCTTGGCGTCGAGCTGGTAACCCTCGAACCAGAGCCAGCCGTACGGCGGGAAGCGGTCGGAAAGCTCACGGATGACGCGGACGCGCATCGGGACCACGAACTGAGGGGACGCGGCCCGGGTCAGGCTGAGGACCTCGCCGGCCCGCAGCATCCGTACGGGTGGCGGCGTCCGCGCGGTCACCAGCGGCTCCCGTTCCGCCGGGCCGACCAGCGCGACGCGGGAACGACGTCGCTCACGCGCCCGGGCCCCCGGTACGGCGGGATGAGGGGACCGATCGGCGCCGGGACGACCGGGCGGGCCGGCGGCGCGTCGATCTTCGGCGTGGGTGTCGATCTCGGCCTCTCCTCGGGCATCGCTTCCCCCTCGTGCGGCGGTCGTGGGAGGGGCCGCCCGGTTGCGCGCCCAGGGGGGCGGCCCCGTCGGCGCGACCGGCGGGCTCCCATCGCCTCCACCGGCTCACGCCGTCTACGAAGCACCCTGCCGAGGGTTGTCGGACAATCACACAGCGTTAGATGATTTCTCGGGAACGTTCTGATCGCTCCAGAAGGGACGCGGCATGAACCATGCATTCGTGGCGGCGCTCGCCGAGGCGTGCGAGACAGCCGAGAGCTTGGGAGGTCGCCTCGGAATTCATCCGAAGACCGTTGCTCGGTGGGCAAACCCGGGGCGCATTCCGCAGAGCCGGCATCGTGCCGAAGTCGCGAAGATTCTCGGCAAGAACGTGTCGGAACTTTGGCCGGACACGCTTAACCGCCGCGAGCCCGTGTGGTTCCGACCGTGGGTCGACATCGAGCGTGAGGCGGTGGCCCTACGTGCGTTCCAACTCTCCTGGGTGCCGGGCCTCCTTCAGACCGAGGCTTACGCGCGGGCCACGTTCACAGGCCAGCCGCTGGGAAAGGACGCGGTAAGCGAATTGGTCTCGGCGCGTGTCGCCCGCCAGGCGATCCTGGCTCGCGATCGCGGGCCCCTGTTCGTCGCGGTACTGGACGAGGGGATCATCCGACGTCCCGCCGCCGGAGACCGGAAAATCATGGCCGAGCAGCTCGCCCACCTGGTGAATTGCGCCGAGCTGCCGAGCGTCCAACTCCACGTCGTGCCCCGTGAGACGGCCACGTATCCGGGCCTCGACGGACCTTTCACGCTCGCCGAGCTTCCCGACGGGACGCGGGTGGCGCACGTCGATAGCCAGGCACGAGCACAAATAGTCGACCAAACATCCGACATTGCTACGCTGGAGCACCGGTGGGAACGCATACGGGGTGAGGCTCTTCCCCGAGGGCGCTCCTTGGAACTTCTCAGAGAAGCGGCAGCATCATGGACCTGACCGGCGCGCAGTGGCGCAAGAGCACGAAGAGCGGCGGCAACGGCGGCGACTGCGTCGAGGTCGCCGACAACCTTCCCGGCTTGGTAGGGGTCCGCGACTCGAAGGACCCGACCGGCCCTGCCCTCGTCTTCGCCCCGACCGCCTGGCGGGCCTTCGTCGCCCAGGTCTCCGAACGGTCCTGATCGATCAGACGCGCGAGAGCGCCCGTCCCCCACGCGGGGGCGGGCGCTTCCGTTTCGTGTGACAACACGCGGCGCTGGCGCTGGCGGTGTTCGCGTCCGCACGCGCCGCCGTTCGGAACGACGACGGCGGGGCCACGGCTTCCCGGGGCCCCGCCGTCGTCGTTGAAGCTACTGGCCTGCCGGCTTGAGGCAGAGCACCCGGTTGGTCCCGCCGCCCTGGAGCTCCACGTACGGCTGGGTCGGGTCGGCGCACTTGTCCTTCGCGTCCACCTTGGAGACCACGGTGAAGGCGCCCGCCTCGCCGCACTGCGCCGCCGCCGCACTCTCGCCCGACTTCTTCACGCAGCTGCCGACCGCCGGGTCGAACGCCGGGGCCGGGTCGTCGCCGCCGACCTTGCCGAGCAGCATGAGCAGGCCCAGGGGTACCGCCAGGATGAGCACCGCCGCGACGAGCACCGCCGCGAGCACCCGGCCGTTGCGGACCTTGGGCGTGGGGGCCGGCTCGGCCTTCGGCTCCGCGATCGGCTTGAACGAGTCGAAGCGGTTCTGCTCCTGCTCCGGGCCGCCCTGGTCCCAGGGGCCGGGCTGCTGCGGGGGCGGCGGGAACGCGCCGCCCGACGTGGGCGCGGCGGTCGGGGCGGGCCCGTAGCCGGGTGCCGCGCCGCCGGCGGACGGCGTACCGAAGGGGTCGGCGGGCCGGTCCGCGCTGTCGTGCGGCCGGACCCCGTTCACCGGCCGGTCACTGGCCGGCGGGTCGACGAAGGACGGCACGCCCGGCGGGAAGGCCGGGGGCGAGGCGGGCGCCATCGGTGCGACCGCGCCGAAGACGGCGGTCCCGCTCGGCGCCCGGTCGCGGTCGTCGAAGCGAGCCTCCGGACCCTGGTCGAACCGGTTGTCCTGGCCCTGGCCGAACTGCTCGTCCGGTCCCTGGCCGAACCGGTTGTCCTGGCCCTGGCCGAAGCGCGGCTCGTCGAAGCGGGGATCCGGCCCCTGGCCGAAGCGCGGGTCCTGGTCGAACTGGGGGTCGGGCCCCTGCCCGAAGCGTGGCTCCGGTCCCTGGTTGAAGCTGGGCGCCGGCGGGTGGTCGGGCCGGTGCCCGCCCGGGGCGTCCTGCTCCGGCTCGTCCGCCGGCTCGGGGCGGGCCGGCCTGCCGTACACCCGGGGTTGCGGCGCCGGCGTGCCGACCGGCCGCAGGGCCTGGTCGGTGGGTGGCATGACCCGGCTGGCCAGCGGCACCGAGGCGCTCGCCGACACGCTGCCGGCCGCCGGGTCGGCAGCCTCCGGCGACGGTACGGAGGCCCGCCCGCCCGCCTCCGGCGAGGTACGGGGTGCGGGGACCACCGGGCCGGCGGGCGACTGCGGCTCGTCGTGCCGGGAGCCGGCCTGGGCCCAGCCCGGCTGCTCGTGCTCGTACGCCTGCGGGGTGCCGTCGCGGCCCGGCTGCTCGGGGGCGAACTGGGCCGGCGGGGCGTAGTCGGCGGGCGGCGCGGCGGCCAGGCTCGCGCCGGGCACCCGCTGCTCCTGCGGTGGCAGCGGCACGGCGTTGGCCGGCGAGATGCCGGGCCCCGGTGCGGGCTGGTAGATCGGCGGCTCCTCGGCCCGCTCCGGCTCCCAGCCGTTGCCGGCCTGGGCCGGTGCGGGCTCGCCCGTCTCCGCGCGACCCCACGCCTCGTCCGCCGACCAGGGCTCGACGTCCGGTACGGCCGGGCGCTCGCCGCTGGCACCCCGCTGCGGCAGGCTCTCGGGGGCGGAACCCCACGGCTGCTGCCCGCCGTCGCCGGGCATCGGGACGGAGGCGCGGCCGGGCGGGGTGGAGGCGGGCTGCGCGGCGCCCCAGCCGTTGGCGTCCCGGTCGTCGGGCTGCGGCGGGGGGACGGAGGCGGCACCCCGTGCGGAGCGCTCGTCCCGGGCCGACCACTCGTCGCCCTGGGGCTGGTCGTCGCGGGGCGCGGTCCAGTTCCCGTCCGGACGCTGCTCCGCACCGGCATCCCAGCCGGGCTGCTCGCCCTGCTGCTGCTCGGCGCCGTTCCAGCCGCCGGAGCGGTTGGGGTCGTCCTGCTGCGCTGCGGGGGGCCAACTGCCGGCCGGGTCCTGAGGGGACTCGGCGTTCCGGCCGCCGGAGCGGGAGGGGTCGTCCTGGGCGGGCCAGGGCTGGGGGGCGGGTGTGGCCTGGGGGACCCGGGCGGCGCCACGGGCGGCGGGCTCGGGCTGGGCGGCCCAGGCGGGCGACGCCTGCTCGTCCTGCTGCTGGCCGCCGCCGGCCCAGCCGCCGGAGCGGTTGGGGTCGTCCTGCTGCTGGCCGCCGCCGGCCCAGCCGCCGGAGCGGTTGGGGTCGTCCTGCTGCTGGCCGGCTGCGTTCCAGCCGCCGGAGCGGTTGGGGTCGTCCTGCTGCTGGCCGGCTGCGTTCCAGCCGCCGGAGCGGTTGGGGTCGTCCTGCTGCTGGCCGGCTGCGTTCCAGCCGCCGGAGCGGTTGGGGTCGTCCTGCTGCTGGCCGGCTGCGTTCCAGCCGCCGGAGCGGTTGGGGTCGTCCTGCTGTGCGGCCCAGTCGGCCTGCGGGGGCCGGTCGTCCGGCGTGGCACCGTCGGCCCAGGCGCCGGGACGCGCCTGCTCGCCCTGCTGCTGCTCGGCGGCGTTCCAGCCACCGGAGCGGGAGGGGTCGTCCTGGGCGGGCCAGGGCTGGGGGGCGGGTGTGGCCTGGGGGACCCGGGCGGCGCCGCGGGCGGCGGGCTCGGGCTGGGCCCAGGCGGGGGACGCCTGCTCGGCCGGCGCCCACGCGGGCTGCTCCGGGCCGGCGTGCGGCGGCTGTGGCGGCGGGGGCGGAGCGGCGGCGGCCCACGCCGGGCCGGACTGCTCCTGCGCGCCGGGCCACGCCGGCTGCGGCGATCCGCTGGGCGGCCCCCACTGGCCGGGCTGGGCCGGGTCGGTCTGCTGTGGTGCCTGGGCGGCCCACGCGGGGGCCTGCTGCTCACCCTGCGCGCCCCAGGCCGGCGGGTTCGGTCGGCCCGCCGGGGGCGGGGGCGCCCAGCCCAGGTCGGGGGCGCCGGCGCCGTAGCCGTTGTCCTGCTGTGCCGGGCGGTCGCCGTACGGCGCCGGTCCGCCGGCGCCCGGCGACACCTCGTCCGGCTGCTGGCCGGGGTGGTGCGTGCCCTCGGACGTCATGCGTGCGCCTCCTCCATCACCTGTCGGCCGCCGCTGCCGATCGGTCTTCTCGGCAGGGTGGCCGGCGTCGCCGGTGTACCGGCCGTGCCGGCTCCCCGCACCGTATCGGGTGACCACCCGAGGGCGTCCGGGGAGCACGGCCGTCACTCCCCGTGGCCGGACGGTGTCGAGCGGCTTCTATCGACTCGACTGCTCCGGGTCGGCGGGCGACGACCGAAGCCCACCGTACCGGGCGCTGGGGCGAGGTGGAATCCCGGTGCCAACCGCTGCGAAACGCCGATGACCCGCCCGGGGGGACCGGGCGGGTCATCGATCTGGAGGAGGTGAGGAGGGTTCCGGGCGTCAGCTCATGTGACGCTGGGCGATGGCGAGGATCTCTTCGCGGACCGCGGGCGAGTTCGCGGAGCGCAGCGCGTGCTCGATGGCACGGGCGCGGCGGTTGGCGTCGCGGCGGTTACGGATTCGCTCGATCATGCTCACGGGTCTCTCCTCCTGGCTATTCGGTTGTCAGCCCTTGATGTCTCCATTGAACCCCAAGATGGCGCCAACTTCCATCGATTGTTAGGTGAGCTGGGACACGGGCCGAATAATCGAAGGTGTGGAGGGGCTGTGACCGACGCATTCCTCTGTCCCTGGAGTCGGTCCGATGCCCGGCGTGAGCACGCCCCCAAACGGACACGGCCGGTGTGCCGGGCGTCAACCCGTCGCACACCGGCCGTTCGGCTGGCGTCAGGACCCTCAGGTCCAGGCGAGCAGCGCCGCCTCCGGATCGGCCAGGAACTCCCCGATGTCGCGCAGGAACTTCGAGCCCAGCTCACCGTCGATGATGCGGTGGTCGAAGGAGAGGCCCAGCGTGGTGACCTGGCGCGGCTTCACCTTGCCCTTGTGCACCCAGGGCATCTCGCGGACCGCGCCGAAGGCCAGGATCGCCGATTCGCCCGGAGGCAGGATCGGCGTACCGGTGTCCACTCCGAACACGCCGACGTTGGTGATCGTCAGCGTGCCGCCGGACATGTCGGCCGGCGAGGTCTTCCCGGTCTTGGCTGTCTGCACCAGGTCGGTCATCGCGTCCGCCAGTTCACGCAGCGAGAGCCGGCCGGCGTCCTTGATGTTCGGCACGATCAGCCCGCGCTCGGTGGCCGCCGCGATGCCCAGGTTGACGTAGTCCTTGACGACGATCTCGTCGCCGGCCCAGGTCGAGTTGACCATCGGGTGACGCTTGACCGCCAGCAGCACCGCCTTGGCCACCAGCAGCAGCGGCGAGACCCGTACGTCGCGCCACTCCCGCCGGTTGCGGAGCCGGTCCAGGGCCTTCATCGCCCGGGTCACGTCGACGGTGAGGAACTCCGTGACGTGCGGAGCGGTGAACGCCGAGCGGGACATGTTCTCGGCGGTGAGCTTGCGTACCCCCTTGACAGGGATGCGCTGCTCGCGGTCCGCGCCGAAGCTCGCGGCCGCCGTGGCCGGCGCCGACACCGCGAGCGGCTCGGCCGCCGTCGTGGCCGCGCTCGCCGCCCGCTGTACGTCCTCCCGGGTGATCGAGCCCAGCGGCCCCGACCCGGTCAGCGTGGACAGGTCGACGCCGAGATCCTTGGCGAGCTTGCGTACCGGCGGCTTGGCCAGCACGGGCCCACCGGACGGTCCGTGACCGTTCGACGGCGCGGTGACCACCGGGGCCGGCTGCGTCGGTGCGACCGGCGCCGCAGCCTGGGCCGGCACCGGTGTGTCGCCCCTGCGGGGGCGGCGCTTGGCCGCCGCGGTGCGCGGGCCGTAGCCCACCAGCACGGCGGTACGGCCGCCCGGGGCGGGACCGCCGATCAGGCCCGGCTCGACCGCGCCCTCGGCCGGCGCCACCTCGACCGCGGCCAGCGACGCCGCCGACGGGGTGGGCAGGGCGGAGGCCGGCGCACCGGTCGTCGACTCCTCGATCGGCCCGGCGCCCGGGTCGGTGTCGATCGCGATGATCGGCGTACCGACCTCGACCGTGCTCCCCTCCGGGTGGAAGATCGCCTGCACCTGGCCGGCCCACTTCGCCGGGATCTCGACGGCCGCCTTGGCCGTCTCCACCTCGACGATCGGCTGGTTCAGCTCGATCACGTCGCCGACCTTGACGAGCCACGCGAGGATCTCGCCCTCGGTCAGGCCCTCGCCCAGGTCGGGCAGGTTGAACTCCTTGATCCGTGACATGCCGCTCACCAGCCGAAGGTGCGGTCGACGGCGTCGAGCACCCGGTCGAGGTCGGGCAGGTACTCCTCCTCCACCCGGGCGGCCGGGTAGGGGGTGTCGAAGCCGGTCACCCGCAGCACCGGGGACTCCAGGGAGTAGAAGCACTCCTCGGTGATCCGGGCGGCGATTTCGGAGCCCAGGCCCAGGTTGCCCGGGGCCTCGTGCACGACCACGCAGCGGCCGGTGCGCTTCACCGACTCGTACGCGGCGGCCAGGTCCAGCGGGGAGATCGAGCGCAGGTCGATGACCTCCAGCTCCCGGCCGTCCTCGGCGGCGGCGGTCGCCGCGTCGAGGCAGGTCCGCACCATCGGCCCGTACGCCAGCACCGTGGCGTCCGTGCCGGTCCGCACGACCCGGGACGAGTGCAGCGGGTACGCCCCCGAGAGCGGGGCGTCCAGCTCGACCGGGCCCTTCTCCCAGTAGCGCCGCTTCGGCTCCAGGAAGACGATCGGGTCGTCCGACGCGATGGCCTGCTGGATCATCGTGTACGCGTCCTGCGGGTTGGCGCAGGACACCACCTTCAGGCCGGCGGTGTGGGCGAAGTACGCCTCCGGCGACTCCGAGTGGTGCTCTACCGCGCCGATGCCGCCGCCGAACGGGATCCGGATGACCATCGGGATCCGCACCTTGCCCTGCGAGCGGTAGTGCATCTTCGCCACCTGCGACACGATCTGGTCGTACGCGGGGTAGACGAAGCCGTCGAACTGGATCTCGCAGACCGGCCGGAAGCCGCGGATGGCCAGGCCGACCGCGGTGCCGATGATGCCGGACTCGGCGAGCGGCGTGTCGATCACGCGCTGGTCGCCGAAGTCCTTCTGGAGGCCGTCGGTGATCCGGAAGACGCCGCCGAGCTTGCCGACGTCCTCGCCCATGATGACGACCTTCGGGTCGTTCTCCAGGGCCCTGCGCAGACCGGTGTTGAGGGCCTTGCCGAGGGTGAGCGTCTCCGTGGCCATCAGTGGGCGCTCCCCTCGAACGACTCCATGTACTTCGTGAACTGCGCCCGCTGCTCGTCGAGCTCGGGGGACCCGTTGGGGTAGACGTGGTCGAACATCGTCACCGGATCGGGGTTGGGCATGGCGAGCACCCGTTCGCGCAGGTGCACCGACTCGGTGCGGGCCTGCTCGTCGACGGCGGCGAAGAAGTCCGCGTCGGCGATCTGCTGCTTCTCCAGGAACGCCTTCATCCGGGCGATCGGGTCCTTCGCCTGCCAGGCCTCGACCTCGCTGGCGATCCGGTAGCGGGTCGGATCGTCGGAGGTGGTGTGCGCGCCCATCCGGTAGGTGTAGGCCTCGATCAGGCTGGGGCCCTGGCCGAGCCGGGCGTTGTCCAGCGCGTGCCGGGTCACCGCGTACGACGCGAGGACGTCGTTGCCGTCCACCCGCACACCGGGGAAGCCGAAGCCGCCCGCCCGCTGGTAGAGCGGCACGCGGGTCTGCCGCTCCAGCGGCTCGGAGATGGCGTACTGGTTGTTCTGGCAGAAGAACACCAGCGGGGCGTTGAAGACGCTGGCCCAGACGAACGCCTCGTTGACGTCGCCCTGGCTGGTGGCGCCGTCGCCGAAGTAGGCGATCACCGCCTCGCCGTCCTCGGTGCCGGTCTTGCCGTCCATGTGGACGCCCATGGCGTACCCGGTCGCGTGCAGGGTCTGCGCCCCGATCACGATCGTGTACATGTTGAACTTGAACTCGTTCGGGTCCCAGCCGCCCTGGTCGACGCCCCGGAACAGGCCGAGCGGCATGATCGGGTCGATGCCCCGGCAGTAGAGGACGCCGTGCTCCCGGTAGGTCGGGAAGGCCATGTCCTGCGTACGCAGCGCGCGTCCCGAGCCCACCTGCGCGGCCTCCTGGCCCAGCAGGCTGGCCCACAGGCCCAGCTCGCCCTGGCGCTGCAACGCGGTGGCCTCGGCGTCGAGCTTGCGGACCAGCACGAGGTCGCGGTAGAGCCCGCGGTACTCCTCGTCGGTGAAGTCGACGCGGTACTCGGTCCCGTCCGGGCCGGTCGCGCTCTCGATCCGCTCACCCTCCGGGGTGAGCAGCTGCACCAGCTGCGGGTCGCCGGTCGCACCCTTTCTGGACCGGGGTGCGGCCCGTCGGCCGCGACTGGAGACCCCGGGGTCGCCCTTTGCCATCCGTCTCTCCCTGTCTGTCTGCGTCGGCACCGGGGGGTCACCCGGCCGCGCAACTCGTGCGCCTGCCCGGCTGGTGCCGGACGGGTTCCTGGCGGCCGCGCCTAGCCCCGGTGGGGGTTGCCGCGCGGCGTGAGCCGGATTCTGGCCGAACCCGGTTCGGGAGCGCCGGCGCCCAGCCGCGCCTGCCGCGTGGGTGCGCGGAGGTCGTGGCTGCGTTGCCGTCGTGGTCCATATTCGCATCACACGTGAGCGCGCCCACAGTGCGGCTTCCCCCGGCAGGGGCGGCGGCCCGCTTCGTCGCACGAAGTGCCCGGTGTCCGTTGCATCGACGCCCGGCCGATCCGGCGGTGGTTCGTCACCGTTCGGCCATATACGCGTGTCGACACGCTGTGCAGGGTTGGCTGACCCAGCGTCACTGGTCCAGGCTGTTTGGCACGGGATCGTCCGCGTCGGGCGGTTTGCCGCTCCCGCGCGTCGGGGCGGCGCCCCGGACGGTCGGGGCGGTCCCCGTACGACCCGTCCGCCGCCGGAGCGACGAGGAGGAGTGCGTGGTGTCCGAGCCAGGTCGAGATCCCGCCACTCCCTTCCTCGGCCGGCACCGTGCCGCCGGCGGCTACCGCCGCCTGGTCGGCGCGCACCGGGCGCCCGGCCAGGGCGGACCGTCCCGGGGCTACCTGTTCACGGTGGCGCTGCTCGCCGGCACGGCGTCGATGCCGATCCTGGCGGCGATCAGCACCGGCTCCGCCACCGTCGGCAGCACCGCCCTGCCGGACACCAGCACCCCGTTCCTGCCGACCCCCTCGATCGGCCCGGTGGTCATCCCGGTGCCGGCGACGGGTCAGCCCCCGGCCGCCCCGTCGACCCCGTCCCCCGCCGTGCCCGCCCCGGGCGACTGGCGGACCGTCGTGCCCTTCCCGCGTACGCCGATCGTCGCCGCGCCGGCCCCGCCCCCGGCGCAGCGCCCAAAGCCCCCGCCGCCGTCCCGGCCCGGCGGGCGACCGGTCCCGCGGCCCCCGGCGAGCCCGTCCCCGAAGCCCTCCCCGTCGCCGAGTCCGTCGCCGTCGCCGAGCCCGAGCCCGAGTCCGGCGCCCACGCCGACCGCCGAGCCGACCTCGGTGGAGCCGACGAGCAGCCTCTCGCTACCGCCGCCCGGGCCCACGGCGACGCCCGCGCCCCCGTCACCGGACGGTCCGACCGCCAGCGCGACCGTCGGCCCCGGCCCGACCGCCGCTCCCGGCTCCACCGCCGGTCCCCGCCCGACCGCCGCCGACGGCCCGCAGGCCGGCTCCGGCTCGACGGGCGCTCCCGGCCGGCGCGTCGACCTCGGCCCGACCGGCGGGGTCGGCTCGACCGGCGGTGCCAGCCGCGTCGTCGACCCGGCCTGACCGGCGGTACCGCCGGGACCGGGCACCGGGACGGTTCGTCGCGGGTACCGTGACGTCGACGGCACGTGATCCACGACGGGGCCCGGTCCCGCCGGCGCGCCGGATGCGGACGGGGACGGTCCCGGGCGGCGGCCCGGGGCGGAGCAGAGGCGGGACGCTGAGCGGATCGGGCGGTTCGGACGCGGGGCCCCAGACCCGGCAGACCGCCGTGCCCCGGCCCGGCCCGACCCTCCGGCTCGCCCGGTTCGTCACCGAGATGACCGCGCCCGCCGTGCTGGTCTCGGCGCTGACGCTGGCGGTCGGCTGGCACAGCACCCGGGGCGCGCACGGCCTGGCCTGGGGACTACTGGCCACGCTCTTCGTCAGTGGCATCCCGTTCGCGTACATCCTCGGCGGGGTGCGTCGGGGCCGGCTGACCGACCACCACGTGGGGGTACGGGAGCAGCGTCGGGTCCCGCTGCTGTTCGGGCTCTGCTCGGTCGCCGCCGGACTGGCCCTGCTCGCGGTGCTCGGCGCGCCGCGCCCGGTGCTGGCCCTGGCCGCCGCCGGGCTCGTCGGCCTGGTGGTCGCCGTGACGGTCAGCCACTGGTGGAAGATGTCGATCCACTCGGCGGTGGCCGCCGGCGCCCTGGTCGTACTGGTGGTCACGTTCGGTGCCGGGTCGCTGGCGGCGTCACCGCTGCTCGTGCTGGTCGGCTGGTCCCGGGTCCGCCTGCGCGACCACACGGTGCCCCAGGTGCTCGCGGGCCTGGCCCTGGGCGCCCTGGTGGCCGCCCTGACCTTCGCCCCCCTCCGCTGACGGAACCGCGTACAGGTGCGGGCGCGGGTCAGGCCGGGTCGTCCGTGAGGCGGTGGCGGTTGGCCTCGATCCAGGCGTTCAGGGCGGCCGGGTCGTCCGGGTCGACGCCGTCGGCCATGAGCTGCGCCACGGCGGCCGTGGCGGGGCTGCGGCGTTCGCCCGTGCTGTAGAGGCGCGCGAACTCCGGCACCATCTCCTCGATGGCCGTGTCGATCTGGGTCGCCGCCTGCTCGGGCAGCCCGCGCTTACGGGCCGCGTACCCGGCCCAGGCGCGCAGCACCCGGGGCAGCAGCGCGGCGTCGTCCATGTCCAGCACGGCCCGCCGGTGCACCCAGTCGAGCAGGAACAGCCCGGCCACGGTGGGACTCCACCGCATCGGGTCGGCGTCCGGGAAGCTGGCCGCGTGGTCCAGCAGCAGGCTGAGGCAGAAGTGCAGCGAGGCCAGTTCCGCCCCGTCGATGGCGTCCAGGCCGAAGCGGGCCGCCTCGGGCGAGGCGAGGAAGCGGCGGACCAGGTCCGTACGCTCGGCGGCGGAGAGCGGCTCGGCGGGCGCGGGGGCCGCCCCGGCCGCCCGGGGCAGCAGTGCCAGCCGGGCGCCGAGCAGGGCGCGGTCGGTGGCGAGCGAGCCCTCCCCGGGCAGTTCGGTCAGGCCGTCGGTGATCGCCAGGTGGCGGGTCACCTCGACGCGCATCCTGGCCGGCTCCTCGTCGCGGAACCAGGTCAGCTCGTCCCCCGAGCACATCTGCCGGACCTGCTCGAGGATCCGGTCGGGCGGCCCGCCGACGAAGACGTCCTTGGTGATGCCGATGTTGTGGTCGAGCAGCGTCACCACGGCGTGCGCCGAGCCGCCGGCCGGGTCGTCGTAGGCGAAGGTCGCCAGGTAGGAGGTCTGGTCGCCGTACACGTCGCCGTAGGACCAGCAGCCGGTCAGGTGCACGCGGCCGAGCTGGGCGGCCCAGGCGGGGGTGGCGGCGCCCGGCCGGACGCGGCCGGCGCCCTCGGCGTCGGGCACCAGCGCGGCGAAGACGGAGCGGATGGTGGTCGCCGCGGCCGAGCGGCGGCGGGAGGTGGCGGCCAGGAAGCCGGCCACGAAGTCCCGGACGGCGGCGTCACGCTCGGTCTCGGCGACCGAGTAGACGCTGCCGAGCAGGGCCGCGCCGAGCATCTCCGCGTCGAGGGCGTTGTCCAGCTTGGCCACGTCGCGGGCGGCGTGCAGCACCGCGTCGTACGGGGTCTGAGGCGTTCCCATCCACCGACCCTACGCCGCCACCCGCCCCGGGACGGTACGAGCGACCCGAGCATCCGGCCCGCGTCGCGGCGGCACGCCGCCGACCTGCGGTTGCCGACGGAACCGGATTTCCGGCTCAGCGCCCGGCGGCCTCCTCCAGCGCCGTACGGGCCTCGGCGTAGGAGGCGAGCACTCCCCGCACCGGGGTCAGCACGTGTTCCTCGCCGACCGCCGCCACCGCGGCCGTGAGGCGCCGCTCGGCCCGGCGCCGGGCCCGGCGCGCCGCCCAGCGGACGATCGGCCTGGTCAGGGCGGCCACCAGCAGCCCGGCGAGCAGGCCGCCCAGGAGCAGCAGGGTGGGCAGCGGCACCTCGCCGACCATCGGGTGTTCGAGCGCCGGCAGGCCCAGCGCGCGCAGCGCGTAGCCGAGCGCCAGCCAGCCCAGCCCGGCGAGCGCGGCCAGGGTCACCAGCCACTGGAGGCCGCCGACGAACCGCCACCAGAGCGGTCGCCGGTCCATGCCGAGGTCCGTGCCGGCCACCGCGCGGTCCAGCGCGTCCGGCAGGTCGCCGAGGCGGGACCGGGCGGCGGCGGTGACCGCCGTCGGCCAGGAGGCGGGCAGGTCGGCCCCGGCCCGGTCGGCCACCGAACGGATCGCCAGCCCGAGCGCCGAGCGCTGGGCGGCGGTCGGGTCGGGTACCGAGGTCGCGGCGACGAGGCTCTCCGCCGGTGCGTCGCGGTCGGCGGCGGGGCCCGGCAGGTGCAGCCGGCGCAGCGGGTCGGGCCGCAGCCGCCGCCAGCCCCGGACCAGGGGCCAGCCGGTGGTGGCGGCGCCCCGGTGCCGGTACGCCCGCTCGACCGCCTCGGCGACCGCCGGCACCCCGGCCGCGCCGGCCAGCGCCCGGTGCAGCGCGGTGACGGCGGCGTCGTCCGGCCCGTCGGCCGGCGAGGCATCCCCGACCAGTTCGTCGAGCCCGGCCACCACCGCGTCCACGTCGCCCTGGAGCCGCCGCAGCGCGGCCTGCCGCTCGGCGACCGTGCGTTCCAGCGCCTCCCGCAGCCCGGCCATGCCCGCCGGGTCGACGGCGGTCGTCGCCAGCAGCGGTACGCCGTCCAGGCCGTCGGAGTCGAGCAGCCGGCGCAGGTCGGCCAGCACCCGGGGCAGCTCGGCCGGGGGCAGCCGGTCGGCCTGGTTGAGCACGACCAGGGTGACGTCGCGGTGCCGGTGGAACTCGCGCAGGTAGCTGGTGTGGATGACACGGTCGGCGTACTTCTGCGGGTCGACCACCCAGACCACGAGGTCGACCAGGCCGAGCAGCCGGTCCACCTCCAGCCGGTGGGACCGCTGCACCGAGTCGAAGTCGGGCAGGTCGAGCAGGATCAGCCCGTGCAGGGCGGACTCGTCGTCGCCGTCGAGCACGCTCTCCCGGACGAAACGGTGCCGGGGCAGCACGCCGACCCAGTCGAGCAGGCGGTTGCCGCCGTCGAGCGGCCCCCAGACGCAGGCGTGGGCGACGCCGGTGGTGGGGCGGCGCACCCCGACCGTCGAGAGTTCCATCCGGGCGAGCGCGTTGAACAGGCTGGACTTGCCGCTGCCGGTCGCGCCCGCCAGGGCCACCACGGTGTGGTCGCGGGAGAGCGCCAGCCGGGTGCCGGCCCGCTCGACCAGGGTGTGCGCCGGCACGAGCTGCGCGTCCGGCAGGTGGCCGTCGACGACCGTGAGGAACCGGCGTATGGCGTCGAGGCGAGCGATGAGCGCCTCGGCGTCCACCCGCTGGTCTCCGCGGAACGCCTCGCGCATCCGCCCGACGATGTTGGTCATGACCCTCCACCCTCGGTGCCGGGCAGGCCCGCGACGGCCGCGCCGGCGAGGCCGCTGCGGTTGCGCGCGATCTCCACCTGGTTGGCGGCGCCGCGCAGGGCCTCCGCGGTGTCCGCGGCGGGCCGGGCCTGCGCCGTGCGGTCCAGGTAGCGGGCGGCCTCGTCGTCGAGCAGGGCCCGCACCCGGTCCAGCAGGTCGGCCCGGGCCTTGGCGGCCAGCGTACGCACGGCCTGGTCGCCGAAGATCGCCTGGAGCACGGTCTGCGCGGCGACGGTCGTGCCGGCCCCGGTGGCCACCTCCAGGCCGGTGGGGATGAACGCCGTCGAGGCGAACACCGCGATCATCACGGCGAGCCCGGTGGCGTTGACCGCGTACGCGGCCGTGCGGGCCACGAAGCGGCGGTCGCCACCCTCGGCGCGGACCAGCTCCAGCACGCCCCGCTGCCACTCCCGGACCAGCCGCTCGGCCCGCTCCGGCAGGTCGGCGGAGGGGTGGGCCAGCTCCGGTTCGAGCAGCGCCGCCCCGGCGGGATGCGCCTTCCACCCGGTGTACGCGTTCTCGGCCGCCTCGGCGGCGACGCCCCGCAGCAGGGTCACCAGCTGCGACTCGATCGCGTCCCGCAGCTCGGACGCGGGCGCGGGCCGGCCGGTGACCGCCGCCACCACCCGGTCGCGCAGCCGCCCGATGCGGGCCTCCAGGGTGCGGAAGAACTCGCCGGTGCCGACGAACTCCTGCCAGCGGGCGAGCACCTCGCCGCGGAGCAGCCGACCGTCCTTCAGCCCCTGCTCGACGGTCCGGTGCGCCCCCCGGTACGCGGCCAGCACCCGCTCGTCGAGCGCGTCGGCGGCGGTGACCTGCTCCTCGGCGGCGTCGGCGAGCCCCTCGACCGCGGGGTGCAGCGCGCCGAGCGCGCCGTCCAGGGTCTGCCGGACCACGGCGGCGCGGGCGTCGGCGTCGGCGGCCAGCCGGGCGAACCAGGCGGCGAGCGGCGCGGTGACCCGGTCGGGCAGCAGGCCCTGCCCGTCGACCCAGGTCTCCGGCAGTACGAAGAGCGGGGCCGCCCCCAGTTCCTGCGCGGCGAGCATCTCCGACAGGTGGGCGGCGATCTCGTCGGCCGCCTCCGGGGGCACCCGGTCCAGCACCATGGCGATGACCGCGCCCCGGGCGCGGGCGCTGCGCAGCAGCTCCCAGGGCACGGCGTCGGCGTAGCGGGCGGCGGTGGTGACGAAGAGCCAGAGGTCGGCGGCGGCCAGGAGCTGACCGGCCAGGGCCCGGTTGGCGTCGACCACCGAATCGATGTCGGGGGCGTCGAGGAAGGCCAGCCCGGCGGGCAGGGCCGGGGCGGTGACCAGTTGCAGGGTGCGCGGGTCCTCGCTGGGCTCGGTGGTGCGGGTCAGGCCCGGCAGCAGCTCGCCCTTGCGGAACCAGCCCGAGTCGGCGGGGTTGCAGACCAGCACCGGGGATCGGGTGGTCGGGCGGAGCACCCCGGCGGCGCTCACCCGCGCCTGCACCAGGCTGTTGACCAGGGTGGACTTGCCGGCGCCGGTGGACCCGCCGACCACCACGAGCAGCGGCGCGTCGAGCCGGCGCAGCCGGGGCAGCAGGTAGTCGTCGAGCTGGTCGGTGAGGCTTCCGCCGGCGCGCCGGGCGGGCTCGGCGGAGGGCAGCGCGAGGGGGAACCGGGCCGCCCCGATCGCGGCGCGCAGGCCGGCCAGCGCGGCGGGCAGGCTGTCGTCCCCGGTGGTGGCGGGCCGGTCCTCCCCGGCGTCCGTGGGGCCGGTGCGGGCTGCGACGGTGGGCGTGCCGGCCGGGGTGGCGGGATCGCCGTGCGTCGTCACCGCTAAAGCGTGCCCGACCGACGCAAGGGAAGACAACCGATCGGTAAGAACCTGGGGTTGCGTCGGGTCGGCTCAACCTCGACTTGACGATTTCGCGGGGCGTGGCACTATTGAGTCAAGTTCACTCAACTTGTGGTGGGGTCGCTGCGGGCGACGCCCGCCGGGCAGCTCGACGGGCGTCGCCCGTCACCTGCCCACA
Source organism: Micromonospora sp. ZG13 (assembly GCF_059359355.1). Lineage (NCBI taxonomy): Bacteria > Bacillati > Actinomycetota > Actinomycetes > Micromonosporales > Micromonosporaceae > Micromonospora > Micromonospora sp. ZG13. Next base: position 439,921 of record NZ_JCADBQ010000002.1, on the reverse strand, counting down.
ACGTGATGAAGCGAGGAAGCGAAGATGGCACGTGCGGTCGGTATCGACCTCGGCACGACGAACTCCTGCGTCAGCGTCCTGGAGGGCGGTGAGCCCACCGTCATCGCCAACGCTGAAGGCTCGCGGACGACCCCGTCGATCGTCGCGTTCGCCCGCAACGGCGAGGTGCTCGTCGGTGAGGTCGCCAAGCGCCAGGCGGTGACCAACCCGGACCGGACGATCCGCTCGGTCAAGCGGGAGATCGGCACCAACTGGTCCGTCGACATCGACGGCAAGAAGTACACCCCGCAGGAGATCTCGGCCCGCACGCTGATGAAGCTCAAGCGGGACGCCGAGGCGTACCTGGGCGAGCAGATCACCGACGCGGTGATCACCGTCCCGGCCTACTTCAACGACGGCCAGCGCCAGGCCACCAAGGAGGCCGGCGAGATCGCCGGCTTCAACGTGCTGCGGATCGTGAACGAGCCGACCGCGGCGGCCCTGGCGTACGGGCTGGACAAGGGCTCCAAGGAGCAGACCGTCCTGGTCTTCGACCTCGGCGGCGGCACCTTCGACGTGTCGCTGCTGGAGCTGGCCGAGGGCGTCGTCGAGGTCAAGTCGACCAGCGGTGACAACAACCTCGGTGGCGACGACTGGGACCAGCGGATCATCGACCACCTGGTGAAGACCTTCCGCGGCGAGCACGGCATCGACCTGGGCCAGGACAAGATGGCCCTCCAGCGGCTCCGCGAGGCGGCCGAGAAGGCCAAGATCGAGCTGTCCGCCGCCACCACCACCAACATCAACCTGCCGTACATCACCGCCGGCGCGGCGGGCCCGCTGCACCTCGACGTGACGCTCAGCCGGGCCGAGTTCCAGCGGATGACGCAGGACCTGCTGGACCGCTGCAAGGGCCCGTTCGAGCAGGCCGTCAAGGACGCCGGCATCAAGGTCTCCGACGTCGAGCACGTCATCATGGTCGGCGGCTCGACCCGGATGCCGGCCGTGACCGACCTGGTCAAGCAGCTCACCGGCAAGGAGCCCAACAAGGGCGTCAACCCGGACGAGGTCGTCGCCGTCGGCGCCGCCCTCCAGGCCGGTGTGCTCAAGGGCGAGGTCAAGGACGTCCTGCTGCTCGACGTGACCCCGCTGAGCCTGGGCATCGAGACCAAGGGCGGCATCTTCACCAAGCTGATCGAGCGCAACACCACCATCCCGACCAAGCGCTCCGAGGTCTTCACCACGGCGGACGACAACCAGCCGTCGGTGCTGATCCAGGTGTTCCAGGGCGAGCGGGAGATCGCGGCCTACAACAAGAAGCTCGGCACCTTCGAGCTGACCGGCCTCCCGCCGGCGCCGCGCGGCGTGCCGCAGATCGAGGTCACCTTCGACATCGACGCCAACGGCATCGTCAACGTCCACGCCAAGGACCTCGGCACCGGCAAGGAACAGAAGATGACGATCACCGGCGGCTCCTCGCTGCCGAAGGACGACATCGAGCGGATGCGCCGCGACGCCGAGGAGCACGCCGAGGACGACAAGCGTCGCCGCGAGGAGGCCGAGACCCGCAACCTGGCCGAGGCGCTCCAGTGGCAGACCGAGAAGTTCCTGGCCGAGAGCGGCGACAAGCTGCCGTCGGAGTCCCGTGATCAGATCAACGAGGCGCTCGGCGAACTGCGTGGCGCGCTCGGCGGCCAGGACATCGAGAAGATCAAGTCGGCGCACGAGAAGCTGGCGCAGGTCTCCCAGCAGGCCGGCTCGCTGCTCTACAACCAGCAGGGCGAGCAGCCGGGCGAGGCCGGCCCGGGTGCGGCGGGTGCCGCCGGCGCCGGGGCGACCGGTGGCCCGCAGGCCGGCGGCTCCGCCGGTGGCGCGGACGACGTGGTCGACGCGGAGATCGTGGACGAGGACAAGGACAAGAAGTGACGGTTCGTCCCGGACACGAAACCACGGCAGAGGGATGAGGTAGCCCCATGACGGAGAAGCCACGAGCTGCCGACCCGGGTGCGACCGGGTCGGCGCCGGGTGGCTCCGCGCCCGCTGAGCAGGCCGGCGACGGGCCGCGGGTCGTCATCCGTAACAACCGCAAGATCAGCGAGACGTCCGAACCGGCCGCCGCCGACGCCGGTTCGGACGCCCCCGCCGAGGGCCTGGTCGAGGAGTCCGAGGTCGTCGTCGACGAGATCGAGGTCGAGGCGGCCGAGGTGACCGGCCCGCCGGTGGTGGACGCCCCGGCGCAGCCGGTCGACGGTGGTCCGACCGCGTTCGGCGCCGAACTCGAGGCGCTGCGCAAGGATCTCGACGAGCGGACCCGGGACCTCCAGCGGGTGACGGCGGAGTACGCCAACTACCGCAAGCGGGTGGACCGGGACAAGGGCCTGGTCACCGAGCAGGCGACCGGCGCGGTGCTCGCCGCGCTGCTGCCGATCCTCGACGACCTGGACCGGGCCCGCGAGCACGGCGACCTGGTCGGCCCGTTCGGCACCGTGGCCGAACAGCTCGTCACGGCGCTCGGCAAGTTCGGGCTGACCCCGTTCGGCGAGCAGGGCGACCCGTTCGACCCGACCCGGCACGAGGCGGTCGCCCACCAGACGTCGGCCGACGTCACCGAGCCCACCTGTGTACAGGTGATGCGTCGGGGCTACCAGGTCGGTGAGCGGCTGTTGCGGCCCGCGATGGTCGCGGTTGCCGACCCGGAGTAGTGCCGTACGACGACCGGACCGTCCCGCCCGCCCGTCGAGGGCAGGCGGGACGGTCGGTCCCCAGCTAGGGAAGGGGGTGGACCGGTGAGTTCCAAGGACTGGATCGAGAAGGACTTCTACGCCGTGCTGGGCGTGGACAAGGCCGCCTCCGCCGACGACGTCAAGAAGGCGTACCGGAAGGTGGCCCGGGATTCGCACCCGGACCACAACCCCGGCGACCCGAAGGCCGAGGAGCGTTTCAAGGCCGCCTCCGAGGCGTACGCCGTCCTCGGCGACGACGCCAAGCGGCGGGAGTACGACGAGCTGCGGTCGCTGTTCGGCTCGGGCGCCTTCCGCCGTGGCGCCCGTGGCGCCGGCCAGCCCGGCGGCGTGCCGTTCGACGTCTCCGACCTGTTCGGGGGCGCCGCCGGCGGAGGCGGTGACCGCCGCTTCGGCGGGGCCGGCTTCCAGGACCTGTTCAGTTCGATCTTCTCGGGCGGTGCCGGCGGTCCCGCCGGTGGGGCGGCGGCCCGTGGCCCGGCCCGGGGGCGGGACATCGAGGCCGAGGTGGCCCTCGACTTCGGCGACGCCGTACGCGGGGTGACGTTCCCGCTGACGCTGCGCGCCCCCGGGGTGTGCGACACCTGCCACGGCAACGGGGCCAAGCCCGGCACCTCGCCGCGCACCTGCCAGGTGTGCCACGGGGCCGGGGTGACCAACCGCAACCAGGGGTCGTTCAGCTTCTCCGAACCGTGCCGCAACTGCCAGGGCGTGGGCACGGTCGTGGACGAGAAGTGCCCCGAGTGCCAGGGCACCGGCGGGGTGACCAAGACCCGCACGTTGAACGTCCGCTTCCCGGCCGGCGTGGCGGACGGCCAGAAGATCCGGCTGGCCGGGCGGGGCGAGCCCGGCGCGCGGGGTGGCCCGGCGGGCGACCTCTTCGTACACGTGAAGGTGCGGCCGGACGAGCTCTTCGGGCGTACCGGCGACGACCTCACGCTGACGGTGCCGGTCACCTTCGCGGAGGCCGTGCTCGGCACGGACCTGCGGGTGCCCACCCTCGACGGCACGGTGACCCTGCGGGTGCCACCGGGCACGCCGAGCGGCCGGATCCTGCGGGCCCGGGGCAAGGGGGTGGTCCGCCGGGACGGCCAGGCGGGCGACCTGCTCGTGACGCTCGACGTGGTGGTGCCCGCGAAGGTGTCCGACGAGGCGCGTGCGGCGTTGGAGAGCTTCGCCGCGCAGACCCCGCCGGCCGCCCGGGAACATCTCGAGGCGCGGGTACGTCGATTCAGTTGACCCGGTGTTCAGTCGGCTCGGTGGAGCGCACGCGGAGGTGAGCGGGATGTCGGACGAGTTCGTCGGCTCGAGTGACCCTGCCTACGAGGCCAAGGTGCTGATGATCTCGGTGGCGGCGCGGATGGCGGGGATGCACCCGCAGACCCTGCGCCAGTACGACCGGTTGGGCCTCGTCCAGCCGGGACGGGCAGCCGGTGGCGGGCGGCGCTACAGCGTCCGCGACGTGGTGCTGCTGCGCGAGGTGCAGCGGCTCAGCCAGGACGACGGCATCAACCTCGCCGGGGTCAAGCGCATCATCGGGCTGGAGCGGTTGCTGGAGGAGGCGCAGCAGCGGGTGGCCCGGCTGGAGGCGGAACTGGACGCCGCGTACCGCCGGATCGCCGAACTGGAGGCGCTGGCCCGCTTCCCCGGCAGCGACCTGGTGCCGACCAACCGCACCTCCACCGCGCTGGTGGTCTGGCGTCCGCGCCGCCCCGAGCGCTGACGACACCGCACCGCATCGCGCCCGGCCGCCCTTTCGCGGCCGGGCGCGACCGTCTTCCCGGCCCGCCCGGCGGCCCCGCGCGGTCTGCGGGCCGACCCGTCGGTCCCGCGCGGTTGCGCAGCCCCGGCGGGTTCTGCGGGCGCTTGTGCCGGCCGGGCGGCTCCGCACGGCTTGCGCCGTCCCATGAGGGTTCGGCGCGCCTTGCCCCGGGCCTTTGCCCCAGGCCTTTGCGCCGGTCGGGCGTCGTCGAGTGGAACACCACGGGTGTCACCGCCCTCGGATGACAGCCGTGGTGTTCCACTCGCGCGCGGTTGCGGGTTCGCCCGCGCGGAAGGTGCCGGATCGGCTAACCTGCGAATCAGGTCCAACCCGCTTAATCCGGACTCCAATGGCAGGGGGAGCCATGACGGAAGCCGCGCGGAAGGTTGCCGAGCAGACGGAGGAACGGCTCCAGGAGGTGGCGAAGAACGCCCGGGAGAGGTTCGACCGGGTCACCGAGGGCCGCTTCACCGACAAGGTCGAGAACGGCGCGTTCGCCGACCGGGCCGACCACGGCACCGACCAGGAGCGTGACCGGGCGGGACGCCGCGAGCAGGGCGGATCGGAACACTGACGATCCGCCGACGTGCGGGCCGGGACCCACGGGGGGTCCCGGCCCGTTCGCCGTTTCGGGGCCGGGACGCCGTGGGGTTCCCTGTGGGGGTCGCGGCTTGTTCGCCGTTTCGGGGCCGGGACGCCGTGGGGTTCCCTGCGGGGGTCCCGGCCCGTTCGCCCGATCCTGGGTTCAGGCGATGCGGCGGTTCTCCCGGACCAGGCCGCCCTCGCACCAGTCCCGGTAGACGAAGAGTTCCGGGCGGGCGAGCAACGCCCGGCTGTTGTACGCCCAGGTGCGCATCAGGTCGTCGCCGTTGCGTTCGGCCTGCTCCACCAGCTTGCGGAAGCGCCGCTTCGGGTGGGCGCGGAAGTTCGTCCGGATGCCGTCGGCGGCGTAGATGTAGAGGCAGTGCAGCGCGAAGCGGCGCGCCGGGCAGGACTGGTCCATCGCCAGGTCGAAGAGCACCGCCACCAGCCGGTCGCCGGAGACCAGCAGGTCCCAGTCGGGCGGCATCGACGTGAGCGGTACGGAGTCGGGCTGGTAGGCCCAGGCGCGCAGCTCGGTGGGGCTCGGGTCGACGGGGTTGGCGAAGCCGTGGAACGTCGACTCCTGCACGCTCACGGCCAACCTTCCGCTCTCGTCCGCAGGGGGCGTCGGCCACCCGCGAGCTCTGGCTGCTGGGGCGAAACGGTAACCCGGAGCGCTGTTCGGCGGTAGACCCCGCGGGGAGCAATTCGACATCCGTCGGCTGAGGGCCGGGCCGACCGTACGGTCGATCCGGCCCCCCGGCCGAGCACTCGGCCCACGGCCCACGGCCCACGGCCCACGGCCCACGGCCCACGGCCCACGGCCCACGGCCCACGGCCCACGGCCCACGGCTGCGGGCTCGGCCCTCGGCCCTCGGCCGATGACGGTCAGTCCGGTACGGCTGCCGGCCTGGCCTGCTGGGCGGCGCCGCGCTGCCGCAGCCAGCGCTTGAACCACGCGAAGTCGGGCAGGCGTGCCAGCATCGGCCCGGTCACCACGGTGAGCAGCACGTACGCCGTCGCGAGCGCCGCCAGTTTCGGCTCGACGCTGCCTGCGGCCACCGCGAGGCCCGCGATGACGATGGAGAACTCACCCCGTGGCACGAGGGCCAGGCCGGCGCGCCATCGACCGGGCTCGCCGATGCCGACCCGGCGGGCGGCCAGGTAGCCGGTGAGCGTCTTCGTCCCCATGGTGACGATGGCCAGCGCGAGCGCGGGCAGCAGCACCGGCGGGATGTCCCGGGGGTCGGTGACCAGCCCGAAGAAGACGAAGAAGACCGCGGCGAAGAGGTCCCGCAGCGGCGTGAGCAGCTCCGTGGCGTGGTGCGCCACCGGCCCGGAGAGCGCGATGCCGACCAGGAACGCCCCGACCGCCGCCGACACCTGGAGCTTCGCCGCGATGCCGGCCACCAGCAGGGTCATCCCGAGTACGCCGAGCAGCAGCGCCTCCGGGTCCTTCGCCGACATGGCGGTGGAGATCAGGTTGCCGTACCGGATGGCGACCACCAGCACCAGGAGCACGGTGCCGACCGCGACCACGAGCGTGAGGCCACCCCCGAGCAGGCCGCTGCCGGCGAGCACCGCCGTCAGCAGGGGCAGGTAGAACGCCATGGCGAGGTCCTCGATCACCAGGATCGAGAGGATCACGGGGGTCTCCCGGTTACCGAGGCGGCCCAGGTCGGAGAGGACCTTGGCGATCACCCCGGAGGAGGAGATCCAGGTGATGCCGGCCAGCACCAGGGCGGCGACCCAGTCCCAGCCGAGCAGCAGCGCGAACGCCGCCCCCGGCAGGGCGTTCAGCACCCCGTCGATCAGCCCGGCGGGGGCGGCGGCGCGCAGGTTGCCGACGAGCTCGTTGGCCGAGTACTCGAGACCGAGCATCACCAGCAGCAGGATCACGCCGATCTCCGCGCCGACCGCGAAGAATTCCTCGCTGGCGTTGAGGGTGAGCAGGCCACCGTGCCCGAAGGCGAGGCCGGCGAGCAGGTACAGGGGGATGGGCGAAAGGCCGATCCGGCGGCTCAGCCGGCCGAGGAGACCGAGCAGGAACAGCAGCGCGCCGACCTCGACGAGCAGGGTTGTCGTTTCGTGCATCCGGGCCTCAGCCGTCCGGGTCGCTGTCGGCGAGGATGGCTGTCACTCCGTCGAGACCCTTGCGGGTCCCGACGACGACCACCACGTCGCCTGCGGCGAAGCGGAAGGACGGATCCGGCGAGGCGATCACCTCGCCGTGGCGCAGCACCGCGACGATCGAGGCGCTCGTGCGGGAGCGTGCCTGCGTGTCACCGAGCTTGCGGTTGACGTACTTCGACCCGGCCGGAATGGCGATCTGCTCGGTGAGCAGCCCGGCGGCCTGGTCGCGCAGCCCGGAGAGCTGGCCGAGCATCAGGGACGCGCCGAGGATGTCGGCGAGCGCCTCCGCCTCGTCGTCGGTCAGCGGTATGTCGTGCTGACATGAGTCGGGATCGTCCGGGTCGTACAGGACGAGGTCACGGCGGCCATTGCGGTGGGAGACGACGCCGAGGCGGCGGCCGGATTCCGTCAGTAGATCGTGACGGACCCCGATGCCGGGCAGGGCGGTCTGTTCGACACGTACGCGCACGGCGGTCAGGCTACTCCCCGCTGTCACCTGCGAATATCGTCAGGAGGCCGGTTGCCGCTCAGTGATCCGCCGGTATCCGTTTGCCACGGACGGACGCCCGTGCCCGGCCGCGAGGATGGCGTACGGCATCGGGGTGTGCCGCGACCGCCCGGCGGACGCCCGGGGTGGTAGGTGTGATCCGGCTCACGCCGCCAGGGTTGAGCGGAATAGGCTCAACTCTGGTTGTGTCCTTCTCAGTGGACACGCCGATCCGGGGGAGCCCATGAACACGGAACGTCTCACCACCAAGAGCCGCGAAGCCATCACCGGTGCCGTCGCGCTGGCGAACCAGCGCGGGCACGCCACCGTGGAGCCCTGGCACCTGCTGCTGTCACTGCTGGACACCGACGGCTCGACCGCCGCCGGCCTGCTGCGCGCCGTCGGGGCCGACCCCGCCGAGCTGCGCCGGGTCGCCCAGCGCTCGGTCGACAACCTGCCCGCCGCCCGGGGCTCCAGCATCGCCGAGCCGACCCTGGCCCGGGAGTTCGTCAACGCCATCGGGGCCGCCGAGCAGATCGCCCGGCCGCTCGGCGACGAGTACACCTCCACCGAGCACCTGCTCGCCGGCCTGGCCCGCGTGGGCGGGGCGGTGTCGAACGCGCTCAAGTCCGCCGGCGTCACCGAGGAGACGCTGGTCGCCGCGTTCCCGTCGGTACGCGGCGGGGACCGCCGGGTCACCAGCGCCGACCCCGAGCAGACCTACCAGGCCCTGGCCAAGTACGGCGTGGACCTGACCGCGAGCGCCCGCGACGGCAAGATCGACCCGGTCATCGGCCGGGACTCGGAGATCCGCCGGGTGATCCAGGTGTTGTCCCGCCGCACCAAGAACAATCCGGTGCTCATCGGTGAGCCGGGCGTCGGCAAGACCGCCATCGTGGAGGGCCTGGCCCAGCGGATCGTCGCCGGCGACGTGCCCGAGTCGCTGCGGGACAAGAAGCTCGTCTCCCTCGACCTCGGCGCGATGGTCGCCGGGGCGTCGTACCGGGGCCAGTTCGAGGAGCGGCTGAAGTCCGTCCTGGAGGAGATCAAGAACTCCGACGGGCAGGTCATCACCTTCCTCGACGAGCTGCACACCGTCGTCGGCGCCGGCAAGGGCGAAGGCTCGATGGACGCCGGCAACATGCTCAAGCCGATGCTGGCCCGCGGCGAGCTGCGGATGGTCGGCGCCACCACGCTGGACGAGTACCGCGAGCACATCGAGAAGGACCCGGCCCTGGAGCGCCGCTTCCAGCCGGTGCTGGTCGGCGAGCCGACCATCGAGGACACCATCGGCATCCTGCGCGGCCTGAAGGAGCGCTACGAGGTGCACCACGGCGTACGCATCACCGACGCCGCGCTGGTCGCCGCCGCCTCCCTGTCGGACCGCTACATCACCGACCGGTTCCTGCCCGACAAGGCGATCGACCTGGTCGACGAGTCCGCGTCCCGGCTCCGGATGGAGATCGACTCCCGGCCGGTCGAGGTGGACGAGATCGAGCGGGCGGTGCGCCGGCTCGAGATCGAGGAGATGGCGCTGGCCAAGGAGCCGGACGCCGCCTCCGCCGAGCGGCTGGAGCGGCTGCGCAAGGAGCTGGCCGACAAGCGCGAGCAGCTCACCGCCCTGTCGGAGCGCTGGCAGCTGGAGAAGAGCCACATCACCAAGCTCTCCACCGCCAAGGAGGAGCTGGAGCGGCTCGGCGGCGAGGCCGAGCGGGCCGAGCGCGACGGCGAGCTGGAGCGCGCCGCCGAGCTGCGCTACGGCCGCATCCCCGCCCTCAAGGCCGAGCTGAAGCAGGCCGAGGAGGAGCTGGCCCGCCTCCAGGCCGAAGGCGCGATGCTCAAGGAGGAGGTCGGCGCCGACGACATCGCCGCCGTGGTCGCCTCCTGGACCGGCATCCCCGCCGGGCGGCTGTTGGAGGGCGAGACCGCCAAGCTGCTGCGGATGGAGGAGTCGCTCGGCGCCCGGGTGGTCGGTCAGGCCGAGGCGGTCGGCTCCGTCTCCGACGCGGTACGCCGCGCCCGGGCCGGAGTCGCCGACCCCGATCGCCCGACCGGCAGCTTCCTCTTCCTCGGCCCGACCGGCGTCGGCAAGACCGAGCTGGCCAAGGCGCTCGCCGAGTTCCTCTTCGACGACGAGCGGGCCATGGTCCGCATCGACATGAGCGAGTACGGCGAGAAGCACTCCGTCGCCCGGCTAGTCGGCGCCCCGCCCGGCTACGTCGGCTACGAGGAGGGCGGCCAGCTCACCGAGGCGGTGCGCCGCCGGCCGTACTCGGTGATCCTGCTGGACGAGGTCGAGAAGGCCCACCCGGACGTCTTCGACATCCTGCTCCAGGTGCTCGACGACGGTCGGCTCACCGACGGGCAGGGCCGCACGGTGGACTTCCGCAACGCGATCCTGATCCTCACCTCCAACCTGGGCTCGTCGGTGATCGGCGACCTGACGCTGGCCGAGGAGCAGCGCCGGGAGGGCGTCCTCGCGGTGGTCCGCTCGCACTTCAAGCCGGAGTTCCTCAACCGCCTCGACGACATCGTGGTCTTCGCCGCGCTACGCGGGGACGACCTGCGGGCCATCGTCGACATCCAGCTCGACCGGATGCGAGCCCGTCTCGCCGACCGTCGGTTGGCACTGGAGATCAGCGACGCCGCCCGCGTGTGGCTCGCCGAGCACGGCTACGACCCGATCTACGGCGCCCGCCCGTTGCGTCGCCTGGTCCAGACGGCGATCGGCGACCAGCTCGCCAAGGCGCTCCTGTCGGGCCAGATCCGCGACGGCGACACGGTCAGGGTCGACCTGGCAGACACCAAGGACGCCCTGGTGGTCTCGGCAGCCTGAGGACCGCCCTCGTCGATCGGGGGGTTCGCGTCGCGGGAGCGCCGCCGAGGACGCGAACCTCTTGATCGACAGGGTGGGCGTGGGCGCGACGGGGAAGGAACAGGGACATGTTCGGGATCGGGAAGAAGCGGGACCGCGAGATCGAGGCGGCCCTCGACGAACTGCGGCAGGCCGAGACTGTGGCGTTCGGCGGCGTGGGCATCGCCGGGACGATGCTGCCGGTGACCGAGGCGTACCAGCGGGTCGAGGCGGCGCTCGCCCAGGACCCCGAGGGCGTACGCCCGCGACTCGACCGGCTGCTCGCCGAGGCGACCCCGGCCGGCCGCGTCTACGCCGCCACGCTGCTGGAGCGCGCCGACCCGTCGGCCGGGCGGGCCGCGTGGGTGGCGCTGGGCGACGATCCCGCCGAGGTCGGCACCTTCACCGGCTGCGTCATGGACCGCACCACCCTGCGCGAGTACGCGGCGCGGCGGCGCGGCGGCGCATGATCCGTCCGCCGTCCGGCGCTGCCCGTTCGGGCGTGCCGGTGGCGACCCTCAGTTCCGTAGCTTCCGTGAGATGACGCCGCCTGCCGACGCCCCGGTACGCCCGCCTCGACCCGTCACCGTCACCATCGCCTTCTGGTCACAGCTCGTCATCGTGCTGGTCCTGCTCGGCCTGGTGGCACTGGTGGTCACCCAGGCGATCCAGTGGGACGGCCAGATCGACCGAGCGGTGCGGGCGGTCCCAGACGCCGACCCGGACGAGGTGCGCGGCGAGCGGTGGAGCAACGTCACCATGGCGGTGGTGCTCGGTCTGCCCACGCTGCTGCTCGCGGGCTGGTTCGCCGCCACCGCGCGGCCGGTGCGTCGTGGCGGCAACGTCGCCCGGGTCATGGTCTTCGTGGCCGGCGGCGTCCAGCTGGTCCTCTGCTGCGCCCAGAGCCTCGTCGGGGTGCTCGTGTTCCCGCTGCTCTTCGCCTTCGGCTTCGATGACGGGCCGTACGTGGAGGGCGAATACCCGCCGGAGGGTCCTGCCGGCGCGGAGGCCGAGATCTGGGCGGAGTCGAAGTTCATCGAGGCCCTCTACGCCCGGCCCGACCCCTTCGAGGCCGTGCTGTTCCCGCTGGCCGGGCTCGGGGTACTGAGCGTGCTGCTGCTCACCGTCGCGGTGGTGCTGCTGCTGGCGCTGCCGCCCGCCCACCGGTGGTTCGTGCCCCGGACAGAGTCACCCGTCGTACCGCTGCCGCCTGGCGCGTACCCCCTGTATCCCGCCTACGCCTCGCCGACCGTGCCCGGTGCCTACGGTGCCGCCCTGCCCGGTCATCTCCGCTGCCCCGACCCGGCGGCGCATCAGCCTCCGCAGCGGCCGGAAGCCCCGGGAACAGGCCCGGCCGAGGGCTGAGCCGGCCCCGGCGCCCGGGCACGTGGCGTAACCGCGCTCTCACTCCCTGGCCAAGCAGTTTCCCCAGGTGCGCGGGGTTGTTACCGTCTCCGCCGACGTACCTGGGGAGGTGGTCGGGATGAGCGGGACGATCGCATACGTGCTGGCGGCGGTGGGCTGTCTGGTCGGGGTCGCGGGTCTGGTGGTGGCCGTGGTGGCCTGGAACCGGACGCGGTCCCGCCCGCAACAACGGGCCAAGGGGCCGGGCGACCCGCTGCGGGACCGCGACGCCGACGCGCTGCGCGGCGACCCGCGCCGCCTGAAGCCCGGCGACATCGTCGAGATCCGGGGCACCTCGTACGCGGTGCGCGGCTCGATCCGCCTCGTCGAGGGCGGCTGGAGCTGGGCGGAACACCTGCTCGACGACGCCGCCGGCGTGCGCCGCTGGCTCTCCGTGGAGGAGGACCCGGAGCTGGAGCTGGTGCTCTGGGGGGCCGAGCAGGGCGCCACCGTCACCCCGGGCGCCCCGACGATCGACTTCGCCGGCCGCCGCTACAACTGGAACGAGTCCGGCCAGGCGCGCTTCACCGCCGTCGGCAACACCGGCCTCGACCCGACCGGCACCATGCGGTACCACGACTACCAGGCGCCCGGCGGGGCCCGGCTCTCCTTCGAGGCGTACGGCGAGGCGGGCTGGGAGGTGGCGCTCGGTGAGCTGCTGCACCGCGGCGACGTGATGATCTATCCGCAGTCCGAGGTGGGCTGATGCTCGTCACCCTCGACGCCCCGTACGTCGACACCAGCGCCGCCGACCTCAGCCTCGCGCTCGACGACGTCGAGCGGCCCGCGCTGCACGTGCTCGACCTCGACCTGCCCGACGGCGTCCGGCTGCGGCTGCGGCTGCTCGGCGCCTCGCACCAGGTGGTCCTGCACGCGCCCGACGCCACGCTGACCGAGACGGTCGCCTGCCTGCCCGGCCGCCCGCCCGAGCTGCCCGGTGCGGTGCGGGACGAGGCGAGCGGCTACCACTTCACGGCGACCGTGCTGCGGCCCGCCGGCGCGGGGCTGAGCGAGCAGGTGGCCGCCCTCCGCGCCGACCTGGCCGACGACCCGTACGCCCTGGTGGGCGTGTTTCCCGGCGACGCCGACGCGGTGACCGCGCTGGCGGTCCGCCCCGACCCGCCGGCCGGCACCCTCGCCTGGCGCACCTGGCACGCGTATCCCCAGACCAACGAGCTGGTCCTGACCGAGACGGTGGTGGCACTGCGATGACGTACCGACGCTGGTTCGTGGTGGGGGTGGCGTTCGCCGTCATCGGCGCCCTGGTCGCCGCCTTCGCCATCTTCTACGGCAGCTTCTCCCCGCGCGGCTTCGTGGAGGACAAGTACAAGCGGGCGGCGAGCCAGGACATCGGCCGCAATGCCATCGCCTACACCTCGCCCCGCTCGCCGAGTCAGGTGGCGAAGGAGGTCACCGACGCGTGGCAGCCGGCCGACCAGTACGTCGACGGCAGCGGCGTGTACCTGCGCTACGACGACGACTCGGTGGTGATCCTGCCCATCGCCGCCGGCTCGGTGATCCTGCTGGAGCGCATGAGCACCGCCTATCCCCGCTACCACTCCACGGTCGGCTCCCACTGGGGCTGGGGCCGTGGCAGCACCGTCCGGGGCGGCGGCCCCGGCAGCGGCAAGTGACGCACCGACCCCCCTCACCCTGGAGCCTCCTGTGCAGACCCTCGTCACCGATCTGCTGGTCACCCTCGCCTACGGGGCGGTCGGCGTCCTGCTGATGGGTATCGGCTACGTCCTGGTGGACCTCGCCACCCCCGGCCGGCTCAACCAGCTGATCTGGACCGAGCGCAACCGCAACGCGGCGCTGCTGCTCGCCTCCAACCTGGCCGGCGTCGGCATCATCGTGGTCGCCGCGATCGCCGCCAGCGACGACGACTTCGTGCTCGGCATCGTCGGCGCGTCCGCGTACGGGGTCCTGGGCCTGGTCATCATGGCGGCGGCGTTCGTGCTGCTCGACGTGGCCACGCCGGGCAAGCTCGGCGAGATCCTGGTCGACCAGCAGCCGCACCCGGCGGTCTGGGTCTCCGCCGTCGTGCACCTCGCCACCGGCGCGATCATCGCCGCCGCGATCAGCTGATGACCGGGGCGAAGACCACCGGCGGGCAGAAGGCGGCGGGCGCGAACGCGACCAAGGGCACCTGGATCGTCTGGGTGGTCATCGGGGTGGTCGTCCTGTGCTGCGTGGGCATCGGTGTGGTCAACGGCCGCGACGGCGGGGACGACGTGCTGCCGCCGACCGCTCAGGAACGCGGCGACACCGTGCCGATCCTGCAACGCTCCAGCGACAGCCAGGGCATCTGCTACGGCTGGGTGCTGCAGGACTACTACCGCTACACCGACCTCAGCGTCGGGTCGAACCTCGGCGAGGGGGTGGCGGTCGAGGAGAACGCGGCCTGCCCGCGCTGGGTGCAGGTGGTCGCGCGGGTCGCATACACCTCGGAGAGCAGCGAGAGCAACGACTTCGCCCGCGTCACGGTGGAGACGTCCGACGACGTCCCCGCGACCGCCCGCCTACGGATGCGGAACGGGCTGGAACGGCTCGGGCTGACCGAGGACGCCTTCGTCGACGAGCCCGGCTGGGCCGTCACCCGGGCGGCCGTCTCGCTGCCGTTGCTCGCCGCCGAGGCGGGGGTGGTGGAGCCGGCGCCGACCCCGGCGGCGGCGACCGCCGAGCCGGCGCCCCTGCCCGACGCGGGTAGCGACCTCTGGCGCGACCGCTGGGGCTACCTGCTCGCCGCGATCGGCCTGCTGCTGTTCACCGCGCTGCTGTTCGCCGCCGGCTTCTGGCAGCGCGGCCGCCAGCGCCGCAAGGGCGCCGAGGGGACCGCGCGGGCGAGGGGCGTCCCGGCTCGCGGGCGTACGCCGGAGGGGCGGTGACCGTCGAGGCGCCGGCACCGCCCGCGCGGTGGCGGCTGTCCCGCGCGGCGGTGCTCGTCGCCGTCTTCGTCTGCGCCGCCTGCGGCCTGGTCTACGAGCTGGCCCTGGTGGCCCTCGGCAGCTACCTGATCGGGGACACGGTCGGGCAGGCGTCGATCGTGCTCGGCGTGATGGTGTTCGCGATGGGCGTCGGCGCGCTTGCCGCTAAGCCGTTGCAGCCCCGGGCCGCCGCCGCGTTCGCCGCGATCGAGCTGGCCCTGGCCCTGCTCGGTGGCCTCTCCGTGCTCGGCCTCTACGCGGCCTTCGCGTGGCTGGACCTCTACGGCCCCGCGCTGATCGGCACCGCGTTCGTGCTCGGCCTGCTGATCGGCGCGGAGATCCCGCTGCTGATGGTGCTGCTGCAACGCATCCGGGAGCAGGCCGCCGGCAGCGCGGTGGCCGACCTGTTCGCGGCCGACTACGTCGGCGCGCTGCTCGGCGGGCTGGCCTTCCCGTTCCTGTTGCTGCCGGTCTTCGGCCAGCTCAAGGGGGCGCTGGTGGTCGGCGCGGTGAACGCCGTCGCCGGGCTCGCGCTGGTCTGCACGGTGTTCCGGCGGGAGCTGAGCCGCCGGGCGCGCGTCGCGCTCGGCGCCGGCAGCGTCGTGGTCTTCCTCAGCCTGGGGTACGCGTGGGTGACCGCGCACGACTTCGAGCTGACCGCCCGCCAGCAGCTCTACCGGGACCCGGTGGTGCACGCCGAGCGCAGCCGGTACCAGGAGATCGTGCTCACCCGCTCGGTCGCCGAGACCGGCCGCGCCGGCACCGACCTGCGGCTCTTCCTCAACGGTGACCTCCAGTTCAGCTCCGTCGACGAGTACCGCTACCACGAGGCGCTGGTGCATCCGGTGCTGAACGGCCCGCGCGGCGAGGTGCTGGTGCTGGGTGCCGGGGACGGCCTCGCCGTACGCGAGCTGCTGCGCTATCCCGACGTCCGGCGGATCACCGTGGTGGACCTGGACCCGGCGGTGGTGGCGCTGGCCCGCAGCGAGCCGCAGTTGCGCCGGCTCAACGCCGGGGCGCTCGACGACCCCCGGGTGCGGGTGGTGCACGCCGACGCGTTCGCCTGGCTGCGTACCGCCGCCGACCGGTTCGACGCGGTGGTGGCCGACCTGCCCGACCCCGACGAGACGGCCACCGCCAAGCTCTACACCGTCGAGTTCTACGCGTTGGTGCGTACGGTGCTCGCCGAGGGCGGCCGGCTGGTGGTGCAGTCCGGCTCGCCGTACTTCGCGCCCCGGTCGTACTGGTCGATCGAGGCGTCGCTGCGCGAGGCGGGCTTCGCGACCACGCCGTACCACGTCGACGTGCCGTCCTTCGGCGACTGGGGCTTCCTGCTGGCGGCCCCCGGGCCGACCGCGCCCGCCCTGGCCCTGCCGCCGGGCGCCTCCGGGCTTCGCTTCCTCGACGCGGCGACCCTGGCCGCCGCCGGCAACTTCCCGGCCGACCGCCGCCGGGTGGACGTGCCGGCCTCCACCCTGCTCCAGCCCCGGGTGCTGGAGTACGCCCGCGCGGAGTGGCGCGGCTACTGAGGCGTCGCTCTCCGGCCCTCCGGCCACCCGTCGTACGGCGGGTCGATGTCCGTCTGACGTGCCGGAGTGGCCCGACCTGGATACGGTGTGACCGCGATCTAGGGAAGGAGAATCATGGTCGATTCCCACAACACGCCGGCCCGCACCCGGCCGGGTGTGGTGACCATTTCGACGTATCTGCTGTGGCTGTTCGCGCTCACCCAGCTGATCGGCCTCATCATCACGCTGTCCACCATCGGCACCATCTCGGAGACGCTCGACGAGGCGTACCGGGGCACCGACGCCAACGGCACGCAGAACCTGGCGGACATCACCACGATGTTCGCCATCGGTGGTTCCGTCTTCGTGCTCCTGCTCGCGGTCGTGCTCGCCGTGCTCGGGGTGTTCAACAACCGGGGCAGCAACGGATCGCGGATCACCACCTGGGTGCTCGGCGGCATCATGGTCTGCTGCACGGGCGGTGGGCTGGTCAGCGGGCTGGGCGGCGGCATCGGCACCGGTCAGACGACCGGCGACGGGCCGAGCCCGGAGGAGATCCAGCGTCGTCTCGACGAGGCGCTGCCCGGCTGGGTCACCCCGGTCACCACCCTCCTCGGCGTGCTCGGGCTGCTCGCGCTGCTCGCCGCGCTGATCCTGCTGGCCCTGCCGAAGGCCAACGAGTTCTTCCGCAAGCCGAAGCAGGGCTGGGAGCCGCCGGTTCCGGGTGCGGCCTACCCGCAGGCCGGCCAGCCCGGTTACCCGCAGACCGGTCAGCCGGGTTACCCGGCCACGCCGGGCTACCCGCCGACGCCGGGGCAGCCGCAGGGCTCCGACCAGCCGGGCTACCCGCCGCCGTCCACGCCGTTCGGCGGGGACCAGCCGGGGTCGAACCCGGGTGGCGAGCAGCCCGGGTCGGACCGTCCCGGCCCGACCCCGCCGCCGGTGAGTTGACCGGTCGATAACAGCGACGCCGACGGTCCCTCCGAGTAGGTTGCAACCCGAACGCCTACCGGAGGGACTCGTCGTGTCGTACCCCGATCGGGCACCGGCCCGTCGCCCGGCCGTGGTCACGGCGGCCGTGGCGGTGCTGGCGCTGATGGCGGTCGCCGCCCTCGCGTACGCCGTCGCCGGCGTGGCGACGCGCGGCGGCACCGTCGACCGGTTCCGCGCCGACGCCGCGGAGACCTCGGCGGGCCCGGACCAGGTCGACCGGGTGGTCGGCCTGCTCGGCGTCTCCACCGTGCTGACGGCGGTGGTGAGCCTGCTCGCGGGGCTGCTCCTCGCCGGTCTCGCAGCGGGCCTGCGGGCCGGCCGCGACGGCGCCCGCACCGCGACCTGGGTGGTGGCGGGGCTGGGGCTGGTCTCCGGATGCTGTGGGCTGGCGCTGCTGATCGGCCAGCGCGCCACCCCGCTGGGCTCGGGGGAGGACGACCGGGCGACGGCGGAACTCTTCGGCCTCCTCGCCGACGCCTACCCGTCCTGGTGGATCCCGTTGGGGGCGGGGCTTTCCGTCGGCCAGGTGCTCGGTTACCTTGTGGTAGCCGTGCTGCTGGCACTGCCGGCGGCGAGCGCCTGGTTCCGCCGGCGGCCCGTGCCGGCCGCCCCGCAGCACCCCGCGCCGCCACCCGTCCAGCCCCCGCAGCAGCCGCCCGGGGCGCCGCCCGCGCCCCCGTACCCGCCGAGGTGAGGACCGCCCGTGACGCTCGACGAGCCGACCAGCGAGCGGCGGGCCCTGATCACCGGAGCGACCGCCGGCATCGGTGCCGCCTTCGCCCGCCGGTTGGCCGCCGACGGCTGGCACCTGGTGCTGGTGGCCCGCGACGCGGCCCGGCTGTCCGCGACGGCCGACGAGCTGACCGGGCGCCACGGCCGGGAGGTCGAGACGATCCCCGCCGACCTGTCCACGGACGACGGTTGCGCGACGGTGGAGCGGCGGCTGACCGGGGGCACGCCGATCGGGCTGCTGGTGAACAACGCCGGGATCAGCCTGAACACCCCGTTCCTGCGGTCGTCCGCCGAGGACGAGGCGCGGCTGCTGCGGCTCAACGTGCACGCCGTGATGCGGCTGACCCTCGCGGCCCTGCGTCCGATGACCGAGCGGCGCTCCGGGGCAGTGATAAATGTCTCTTCGGTGGCGGGGTTCGGCGCGGTCATGCCGGGCTCGACATACTCCGCCAGCAAGGCGTGGGTCACCAACTTCAGCGAGTCCGTCGGCCAGTCCGCCCGCCCCTACGGCGTACGCGTGATGGCGCTCTGCCCTGGCTACACGCGTACGGAGTTCCACGAGCGCGCCGGCATCAACATGTCGAAGACGCCGGAGTGGATGTGGCTGCGGGCCGACGACGTGGTCGACGAAGCCTTGCGTGACCTGCGGAAAGGCAAGCTGGTCAGCGTTCCGGCGTGGAAGTACAAGCTCGCCGTGGCGGGGCTGCGGCACGCGCCCAGGCGACTGCTGGAGGCGGTGTCCCGCGACACCCGGGGGCGGATCGGCCGCGACGTCGGCTGAGCGGCGGCTCGACGACGGCTCGTCGCGTCGGCCCCCGTCGATCGCCCGTTATGTCCGGCTGAACGGTCGCTCAGCGTAGCCGGTCCTCGCCACCCGAGGTCGTTCCCAGGGTTGATCCGGGTGGACCCCACACACGACGTACAGACTTGAGCAGTACCCTCTATCGGCATGGGGGACCACGACGACCTGCGTAAATTCATCACTGACCTGGCTGTGGTCCACGGCCGGGTCGTGCTCTCCTCGGGCCGCGAGGCCGACTGGTACGTCGATCTACGTCGCGTGACGCTCCATCACCAGGCGGCTCCGTTGGTGGGGCGCGTGATGCGTGACCTGACGGCCGACTGGGAATACGAAGCGGTGGGCGGGCTGACCCTCGGCGCCGACCCGGTGGCGCTGTCGATGGTGCACGCCGCGTCCGACACCGATCGCCCGGTGGACGCGTTCGTGGTTCGCAAGGCGGGAAAGACGCACGGGCTCCAGCGTCGGATCGAAGGGCCGGACGTGGCCGGCCGGCGGGTGTTGGCGGTGGAGGACACGTCCACCACCGGGGGAAGCGTGTTGACGGCGGTCGAGGCCCTTCGCGAGGTCGGGGCCGAGATCGTGGGTGTGGCGGTTATTGTTGATCGAGGCGCCGGCGACGCGGTGCGAGCCGCCGGATTGCCGTATCGGGCGGCCTTTACGTTGGCTGACCTCGGCCTTGTGGCGTAAAAGTCTGCCGATTCGGATCCGCCGATATGCAGGCGGATCGATGCTGCTGGTGGAAGGATGGAATTCGTGGGAACTGCGTTGGCTGAAATGACTATGCCTCAGATCTCGCCGCTTGCCGGCGAGCCGATCGAACGTGCCGATGCCGAGCGTCTCGCGGGGGTCCTCAAGGCCCTCGCCGACCCCGCTCGACTGCGGCTGCTCAGCCTGATCCAGTCGGCGCCCGAGGGCGAGGCGTGCGTGTGCGACCTGACCGCACCCCTCGGCCTCTCGCAGCCGACGGTCAGTCACCACCTGCGCATCCTCACCGAGGCCGGCTTGCTGGAGCGGGAGAAGCGTGGTGTCTGGGCCTACTACCGGCTGGTGCCGACGGCGATCGCCACGATCGCCGATCTGCTGACGCCGCCGCGCAAGCGCGCCACCAAGAAGGCGCGCTGACCTTCACCGATCGTCCGGTGCCATTCCCGAACGGGAACGGCACCGGACGGCCGGGCGGTCAGTGCTTGCCGTAGTGCTCGCGGGTCTCCCGGATCGCCTCCTCGGCGGCGGCGATCTCCTGCGGGGTGGTGCCCCGCTTGGCGGCCATCCGTGCCCGGAGCAGTTCGACGGCGATCGGGACCACCGAGATCAACACGATGGCGATCAGGATCGCCTCGATGTTCGCCTTGACGAACGGGATCTGGCCCAGGAAGTAGCCGAGCACCGTCACACCCGTGCCCCAGAGCACGCCGCCGATCACGTTGTAGATCACGAACGTGCGGTAGTTCATCCGGCTGACCCCGGCCACGATCGGCGTGAACGTCCGCACGATCGGCACGAAGCGGGCCAGCACGATGGAGCGCGCGCCGTACTTCTCGAAGAAGTCGTGCGCCTTGAGCACGTTCTCCTGCTTGAACAGCTTCGAGTTGGGCCGGCGGAACAGCGCGGGGCCGACCTTGCGGCCGAACGCGTACCCGACCTGGTCGCCGGCGATCGCCGCGATGGTGATGAGCAGGCAGACCAGCCACAGCGGGTAGGTGATGTACTTCCCGTCCGCGGTGAGCAGCCCCGCCGTGAACAGCAGCGAGTCGCCCGGCAGGAAGAACCCGATCAGCAGGCCGGACTCGGCGAAGACGATCACCAGGATGCCGATCAGCCCGAACGTCGAGATCAACACCTCTGGATCGAGCCAACTCGGCCCCAGGGCCAGGGTGGTGGTGGGCGTCGGCACGAGGCGACCTCCGAAGTATGCCGGTCGGTGACGGAACGTCCGTAGTCTAGGTGGCTGCCCCCCACACCGGTGCTCGACGTCACAGCCGGGGGTCGACCGGCTCGGACTCGCAGGCCAGGATCGCGAAGACCAGCTCGTGGCGGCGCCACAGCGGAGCACCGGCGACCAGCGCGTCCAGCGCCGCGAGCCCCAGCCCGTGCTCGCGCAGCGCCATCCCCCGCTTGCGCCCCAGCGACCGGCGGCGCAGCGCGGCGAGCTGCTCCGGCTCGTCGTAGCCCGGCCCGTAGATGATCCGCAGGTACTCCCGGCCCCGGCACTTGATGCCCGGCTGGAGCAGCGAACCCCGCTCGGTGCGGGCCGCCGGCCCGGCGTACGGCTTCACCACCATGCCCTCGCCGCCGGCCGCCGTCAGCGCCAGCCACCACTCGGTGGCCGCCACCTCGGCGGCCGGGTCGGCCAGGTCGACGACCTCGCGGCGCGTCGGCGTGAAGAACTCCGGGTCGGCGGCGCAGAGCCGGTCGGCCAGCCCCAGGTGCCAGCCGTGGTCCCGGTCGGCGTAGCTGGCCTTCGCGCCGGCCAGCACCGCGAACGGGGCCAGGGTCACCCCGCGCAGCCCGTCGGTCGGCCCCACGTACGCCCGGTAGGTCTCGGAGTAGGCCAGGATCTCGTCGCGGCGGCGGGCCATCCGGTCGCGCAGCCCGTCCACGGGCAGGCCCCGACCGGCCGCCGCCTCCAGCGCGGCCAGCGCCGCCGGGAGCGCGGCCCGGCCGGCGGCGCCGACCCCGGCGTACTGCTCGCGGATCAGGCCGCCCGCCTTCGCCGACCAGGGCAGCAGCTCGCAGTCGAGCAGCAGCCAGTCGGTGCCCAGCTCGTCCCAGAGCCCCGCCCCGCCGACCGCCGTGCGTACCCGGTCGAGCAGTTCCGCGTCGAGCGGCGCCCCGAAGAACGGGCGGCCGGTGCGGGTGTGCACCACTCCGCCGCCCGGCCCGAACGGCCCGCCGTCGGCCTCCCGGCAGACGAGCACCACCGCCCGCGAGCCCATGTGCTTCTCCTCGCAGACCACCCGGTCCACCCCCGCCGCGCGGTAGTCGGCGAACGCCTGCGCCGGGTGCTCCAGGAAGCCGCCCGCCGTGGCCGTCGAGCAGGGCGCCATCGTCGGCGGCAGCCACGCCAGCCAGCGCGGGTCGACCGCGAAGCGGCTCATCACCTCCAGCGCGGCGGCGGCGTTCTCCGCCGGCACCGTCAGCGACCCGTACGCGTGCTCGATGTGCCGCCGGCCGGTCACGTCGGTCAGCTCCAGCACCTGGTCCGGCCGGGCCGGTGCGGCGGACAGCGGGCGGACCGGGGCGTACCACTCCCGCTCGGCCGGCACCGAGACCAGTTCCTTCTCCGGGTAGCGCAGCGCGGTGAGCCGGCCGCCGAAGACGCAGCCGGTGTCGACGCAGATCGTGTTGTTCACCCACTCCGGCACGGCGGCCGGCGTGTGCCCGTAGACCACCATCGCCGAGCCCCGGTACTCCCGCGCCCACGGGTAGCGCACCGGCAGCCCGTACTCGTCGGTCTCGCCGGTGGTCTCGCCGTAGAGCGCGAACGAGCGCACCCGGCCCGACGCGCGGCCCTGGTAGGCCTCCTTCAGCCCGGCGTGCGCGACCACCAGCCGGCCGCCGTCGAGCACGAAGTGGCTGACCAGGCCGTCGATGAAGCTCGCCA
Organism: Micromonospora sp. ZG13; assembly: GCF_059359355.1. Lineage (NCBI taxonomy): Bacteria > Bacillati > Actinomycetota > Actinomycetes > Micromonosporales > Micromonosporaceae > Micromonospora > Micromonospora sp. ZG13. Next base: position 417,413 of record NZ_JCADBQ010000002.1, on the reverse strand, counting down.
CCTCGGCCACGAAGGCGTCCGGTTCCGCCGCCAACTGCTCCATCGTCTCGGCCAGCCCGTGGGTGAGCCGCACCTCGCGGCCGCGCAGCCGGCGCAGCAGCTTCTGCTCGTGGTTGCCGGGCACGCAGATCGCGTGCCCGGCGGCGACCATGCCCATCACCAGGCGGAGCACGCCGGGGGAGTCCGGGCCGCGGTCCACCAGGTCACCGACGAAGACGGCGGTACGCCCCGACGGGTGCGTCGCGTCCACCGGCCGGCCCCGCTCGTCGCGGCGCAGCTCCCAGCCGAGCCGGACGAGCAGCGCCTCCAGTTCGGCGCGGCAGCCGTGCACGTCGCCGACGATGTCGAACGGGCCGGCCAGCTCGCGCCGGTCGTTGAACAGCTTCTCGTAGCGGATCTCGGCGGCGTCGATCTCCTCGACGCCGCGCAGCACGTGCACCTTCCGGAAGCCCTCCCGGGCCAACTGCCCGTACGAGCGGCGCAGGTCGCGCTGCATCCGGGTGAGCACCTGCCGGCCGAAGGTGCGGTCGGCGCGGCCCTCGGTGCGTTCCCAGGCCAGCGCCTCCGGCACGTCCAACACGACGGCGACCGGCAGCACGTCGTGCTCGCGGGCCACCCGCACCAGGGCGGCCCGGGCGTGCGGCTGGAGGTTGGTCGCGTCGACGACGGTGAGCCGGCCCCGGCGCAGCCGTGTGGCGGCGACGTGGTGCAGCGCCTCGAAGGCGTCGGCGGAGGCGGACTGGTCGTTCTCGTCGTCGGCCACCATCGCCCGGAACGTGTCCGAGGAGAGCACCTGGCTGGGCGCGAAGTGCCGGCGCGCGAAGGTGGACTTGCCGGAGCCGGAGACGCCGACGAGTGCGACCAGGGCCAGCTCGGGGATGTCGAGGGTGGTCACGGGTTCTCCTTCCGGGTCAGCACGACGAGCTGGGTGGGGGCGCCGACCTCGGGATCGTCGTCGCCGACCCCGCCGATCGCGGCGGTGTAGCCGTACGTGGCGCACACCCGGTCGACCCAGGCGGTGAACTCCGCGCGGGTCCACTCGAAGCGGTGGTCGGCGTGCCGGAACCGCCCGGCGGGCAGCCCCTCGTAGCGGACGTTGTACTCGACGTTCGGCGTGGTCACCACGACGGTCGCCGGACGGGCGTGACCGAGCACGGCGTCCTCCAACGCCGGCAGCCGGGGCGGGTCGACGTGCTCGATCACCTCCATCAGCACCGCCGCGTCGTACCCGCGCAGCCGGTCGTCCCGGTAGGTCAGCGCCGACTGCGACAGCCGGATCCGGTCCCGCTGCCGCTCGGGCAGCCGGTCCAGCCGCAGCCGCCGGGCGGCCAGGGTCAGCGCGTGCGTGGACACGTCGGTGCCGACGATCTCGGTGAACCGGCGGTCGCCGACCAGCGCGGCGAGCAGGGCACCGCCGCCGCAGCCGAGGTCCAGCACCCGGCTCGCACCCGCCTCGGCCAGCGCGCCGAGCACCGCCTCCCGCCGTCGCGCGGCCAGCGACGCCCGCCGGGCGGCGACCTGCCCGCCCCCGTCCCCGCCGCTCGCCTCGTCGCCGTTCGTCGCGTCGCCGGTCGCCTCGTTTCCGGTCGCCTCCACCGTCGGCTCGGCGGCCGGCTCGTCGGTCGGCCGCCGCTCGGCGAGCCGGGCCATGGCCAGGCCGGCGAGGGCCCGCCGGTGCGCCAGGTAGCGGCGGGTGATCACGTCACGCTCCGGGTGCGCGGCCAGCCAGCCCTCGCCGGCCCGGAGCAGCTTGTCGACCTCGTCCGGAGCGACCCAGTAGTGCTTGGCGTCGTCCAGCACCGGCATCAGCACGTAGAGGTGGTTGAGCGCGTCGGCGACGCGCACCGTGCCGGTCAGCGTCAGGTCGACGTACCGGCTGTCGCCCCACTCCGGGTGCCGCTCGTCGAGCGGGATCGGGGCGGCGGTCACCGCCCAGCCGAGCGGGCCGAACATCCGGACGGCCACGTCCGCGCCGCCCCGGCACCGCAGCACGGGCACCCGCACCTGAAGCGGGATCGGTGTGCGGGCCAGCTCGGGGCGCTCGCGGGACTCGCCGCGCAGGGCCGAGCGGTACACCTTGGACAGCGCGGAGGAGAGCAGGCTGGACGCCGCGTACGGCCGGTCGTTGACGTACCGCCCGAGGGTGAAGCTGTCGGGGGTAGGGGCCTGCTGCCGGCCGCGGCCCTTGCCCCGCGCGCCGGCCAGCCGCAGCGGGTCGACGTCGAGCAGCAGGGCAGCGGTGCAGCGCTGCTCGCTGGCCTCCGGGTAGAACACGTGCGCGGTGCCGACGGGCACGTCGAAGGAGTGCGCGCGGTCGGGGTGCTTGATCAGCAGGTGTCCGAGGTCGGTCGCCGGGCGGTGCGTGGTGGTCAGGGTGAGCAGCACGCGCCCATGGTCTCAGCCTCGTCGATCTTGCGTCGTCCCGTTTTCGGGTGCTCGACGGGTGGGGTTTCCGGGGGAGCCCCGCCCGCTCCGGGCGGTCAGGCTTGATCCCTGCGCGGGCGGGGCTCCCCCGGAAACCCGTCGTGGACCCGGTTCGTCCGGTGGCTGCGGCCAGCTGGGGTGGGGGCGCGTGCTGTCGGGGTGGGTTCCGGGGGTGGGTGGATGGGGGCGTGGATGTGGCGGTGCCCCGCCGGCCTGGGGTCGGCGGGGCACCGGTGGTGCGGGTGGATCAGGCGACGAAGCGGGTCTTGCGGCGCTTGGTCACCACGTAGCCGCCGACGCCGGCGACGAGCAGCAGCCCGCCGATGCCGGCGATCAGGCCGGTGGACCCACCGGTGATCGGCAGGGTGCCGCCGTCACCGTCACCGTCACCGTCACCGCCGCCGTTGCCGCCGGTCGCGTTCACCAGGATCTTGGCGGCGTCGTTGGCGGGCTTGAGATCGTCGTAGAAGCCGCCCTCGCACTCGCACGGGACGTTGACCTTGACCGCGCCGGTCGCGTTGTCGATCACCTTGTCGATGCGCAGCCGGAACTCCACGGTCAGCGCCTCCCCGGCGGGCGCGAACGGGCCCGGATAGCAGCGGTACTCGCGGGCACCAGGCGTGCCGGCCTCGGAGTAGTCCGTCCTGTCGCCCACGCGGGGCGCACAGTCGCCGGGCACCTCGACGGCGGTGGTGCCCTCCGGCACGGTGACGTTCACGTAGGTGACGTCTGAGTCCGTGCGGAAGTTCTCCAGCGTCGCCGGACCGTTGTTCCGGAAACCGACGGTGGCCGTCACCACCTTGCCGGCCGCGCCGTCCAGCTTGTCGCCGATCGCCTCCAGGTCGGCGCCGTTCTTCCCGGTGATCTCGATCAGCATCGGGGAGAAGTCGTTGTTGGGATCGGTGTCCGTCTGGGCGGCCCGGGCGGCCATGGCGGAGGCCTTGGCCAGGGTCAGCTTCGCGCCGGTGCCACCTCGGGTGGCCTTCGCCCCGGAGGCCTCGCGGACCGCGAAGAGTTCCTCGAAGTCACTGGGGGTCATGAACCGGGTGTTGCCGTACGCGTTCGACGGCGCGTAGGCGTCCTCGGCGATCCGGTAGTTCAGCGTGGTGGTGCGTCCCTCACCGGCCGGGATCTCCTCATCGAACTTGCAGGCGATGACGAAGTCCTCGGCGTAGAGGCAGTTGCTGAACTTGTCCTTGGCGCGGACCGGGTAGTCGTTGTCGAACAGCGCGACCACACCCTTGGCGGTCGTCTGGCCGATGTTGGCGACGGTCAGGTCCGCCTCGAACGAGCCGCCGACCGCAGCCTTGAACTGCTGCTCGGGGCCGCCTGCCAGATCGACGCCCTCGCCGACGCGGATCTTCGCCGTGTAGGTCGCCCGCTCCTTGCCGCCGACCTGGAAGCTGATCTTCAGGCTGCCGGCGTCGTCGAGCTTCGCCTTGTCGGTGGCGACGATCTCCAGGTCGTTCAGCCAGGCGCCGTAGTACTCGTCCACCTGGACCGGAAGGTGCTCGCGGCAGACGAGCACGCCGGCCTCGGGGGTCTCGCAGTCGTTTCCGTCGAACACCGGGTCCAGCGTGACCTTGCCGGCCAGTGACCGGTAGTCGTACCGGACGCTGACGTCGTGGAGCATGGTCGGCACTTCGGTGTAGAGCTGAAGCGTCCGGACCTTCCCCGGCGCGTCGAGCGCGACGGTGGTGTCCGGGAAGTAGAGCTCGATGTCGTCCGGCGCGGCGGCGGCGGGGCTGGCGGAGGCGGCGACGAGCGCGCCTGCGACGCCCAGCCCGGCCAGCCAGCGCCGGGTGGAGTGCGTGAGCATGTGGGGGGGGTTCCTCCCGTGGGAATGCCAGGAGTGGCCAGCGGATCTTAAGGACTCCTTAAGAGCTGCCGCTGCCCGGTCCGCCCCACCGGGGCAAACATCGACCGAACAGCTGACCAGGACCGCCGCAACGTTCCGGCCGCCCGCATCCGTCTTCAGGAGCAGGAGTCCGGGAGGTGCAGTGACGTACGAGGAGTTCGCCGACTCGCGGCTGGCCGCGCTGCTGCGGTACGCGGTCATGCTGACCGGCGATCCGCACCAGGCGCAGGACCTGGTGCAGGACACCATGGTCCGGGTCCAGCTCAACTGGCGTCGGGTGGCCCGCGCCGACTCGCCCGAGCGTTACGTCCGCCGGATGCTGACCAACCAGTACGTCGACTGGCGACGGGGCTCCTGGATGCGGCGGGTGCTGCTGCGCGCCGATCCCGACGACGCGGTGCCGGCGCCGGCCGACCACGCCCAGCACGCAGTGGAGCGGGACCAGGTCTGGTCCTGGCTGTCCCGGCTGCCCCGCCGGCAACGGGCCACGCTGGTGCTGCGCTACTACGAGGACCTGCCCGACGCGGAGATCGCCGACATCCTCGGCTGCGCTGTCGGGACCGTGCGTTCGTCCATCTCCCGCGCCCTGGCCACGCTGCGCGCCGAATTCGTGGAGGCCCGATCGTGATCGAGGACGACCTGCGTGCCGCCTTCGCCCGGCACGAAGCCCTGGCTCCGCCCGTCGGCCCACTGCGGTCCACCATCGACCGGCTCGCGGCAGCCCGCCGCCGTCGTCGGCTGCGGCTACGGGCCGGCGGTGCCGCGCTGGCCCTGCTCGGCGTACTCGGGATCGGGGTACCCCAGCTCACGCCGGACCGGGTCGCCGGCGACGCCACCCTGCTCGCCGAGCCCACCGGACCGGCACCGACGGACGCGCTGAACTTCCTGCTGCTCGGCGCGGACGGCTCGGCGAAGGAGCCCGCCCGGATGGCGGACTCGATCCTGCTGGTGCACATCCCGGCCGACCGCAGCCGGCCGTACCTCATCTCCCTGCCCCGCGACCTGGCGGTGTCGATTCCCGGGCACGGGACCGACAAGCTCAACGCCGCCTTCCTGCACGGCGCCGGCGAGGGCCGGCCCGACCCGAAGGGCGGCTACGAGCTGACCCGCCGGGTGGTCACCGACCTGACCGGCGTACGCGTGGACGCCGGCGCGGTGCTCACCTACCCGGTGCTGCGCCGGCTCACCGACGAGGTCCGTGGCGTGGAGGTCTGCCTGCCGCGCGAGGTGCGCTCCGTCCACACGAAGCGGGTCTTCCCGAGCGGCTGCCAGCGGCTCGACGGCGCCGCCTCGGTCGACCTGCTGCGGCAGCGGCGGGGACTGCCCGAGGGCGGGCTCGACCGGGACCGGCACACGCAGCTCTTCGCCGCCGGGTTGATCCGGCAGGCCGGTGAACAGGGGGTGTTGACCAACCCGGTCAGGCTTCTCACCCTGTCCGACATCGTCGCCGCGGACCTGATGACGGACGGCGACGGCACGACTCTCGTGGACCTGCTGAGGGTGCTTCCGGATCTGAAGTCCGTCGACCCGGTCGGGCTCAGTTTCCCGGTCGGGCCGCCGGAGGGCCTCGGCTGGCGGCTGTCACCGGATCCGGAGCAAGCCCCGGCGTTCCTCGCGGCGTTGCGGGAGGACCGGCTGGCGCAGTGGGCGGCGCGGCATCCGGACCGGGTCAACCGCACCCGCTGACGCGCGGGCCGGACGCCACCGGGACCGTCCGGCGTCGTCCGGCCCGCGTACGGCTCAGCGGTAGTCGTCCTCGTCGGCGGCGACCACCCGCGCCTGCTCCATCGCGTCCCAGTCGCCGACCTCCAGGCCACGGTGGGGCTCGGTGTCGGCGTCGCCCGGATCGATCACGGCGGCCTGCTCGACCGCGTCGGCCGGCTCGGCCTCCATGTCGCGCTCCTCGGGGCTGAGGTGGTCGCTGGGTGCGAAGTCCTCTTCGGGCTGACCCATATCAGTCCCTCCCGGGATCTCGGCGGACAGTTCCCCACACACCGTACGGGTTGCACCCGCCCGCCGCTCGGAAGCCGAGTCGACCGAATCGGCCCACCGGCCGGTGCCCCCGGTGCCAGGATGGGACGGTGGGCTTCCTGATCCGGCTGGTGATCACCGCCGTCGCGCTGTGGGTGACCACGCTGGTCGTGCCCGGGGTGGAGGTGAGCGGCCGGTCCGGCACCAGCTCCGCCCTCACGCTGGTCGTCGTGGCCCTGATCTTCGGCGTGGTGAACGCGGTGCTCAAGCCGCTGATCAAGGTGGTCGGCTGTGTCTTCTACCTGCTCACCCTCGGCCTGTTCGCGCTGGTGGTCAACGCCCTGCTGTTCCTGCTGACCGACTGGATCGCCCGGGCGCTTGACCTGCCGTTCCACGTGGACGGTTTCTGGGCCGCGTTCTGGGGTGCCATCGTGATGGCCGTGGTGACCTGGCTGATCAGCGTCGTCGTGCCCGACAGGTGGGAGGGGCGGTGACGAGGCGGCCAGGGACCGGGCGCGTACCGGGTCGGTTGTGCCGGCCCCCGTCTTCTACGGGATACTGCCGACGGTGGACAGCGCGGTCCGGCGCACCCAGGGACAACAGCGGCCGGTGACGGCCGACAGCGGTAAGTAAGGAGCGTTCGACATGCCCATCGCTTCCCCCGAGACCTACGCGGAGATGCTGGACCGCGCCAAGGCCGGCCGGTACGCGTACCCCGCGATCAACGTGACGTCCTCGCAGACCCTGAACGCGGCGCTGAAGGGCTTCGCCGACGCGGAGAGCGACGGCATCATCCAGGTCTCGACCGGTGGCGCGGAATACCTCTCCGGCCCCTCCGTGAAGGACATGGTCACCGGCGCGGTGGCGTTCGCCGCGTACGCGCACGAGGTGGCCAAGAAGTACCCGGTCAACATCGCCCTGCACACCGACCACTGCCCGCAGGAGAAGCTGGACAAGTTCGTCCGGCCGCTCATGCAGATCTCCAAGGAGCGGGTGGCCGCCGGCCAGGAGCCGCTGTTCCAGTCGCACATGTGGGACGGCTCGGCCGTGCCGGTGGCGGAGAACCTCCAGATCGCGGCCGAGCTGCTCGACCGGGCCGCCGAGGCCAAGATCGTCCTTGAGATCGAGGTCGGCGTGGTCGGTGGCGAGGAGGACGGCGTCGAGAACGCCATCAACGACAAGCTCTACACGACCGTCGAGGACGGCCTGGCCATGGTCGAGGCGCTCGGCCTGGGCGAGAAGGGCCGCTACATGGCGGCGCTGACCTTCGGCAACGTGCACGGCGTCTACAAGCCGGGCAACGTCAAGCTCCGTCCCGAGATCCTCAACCAGATCCAGGAGGCGGTGGGCGCCAAGTACGGCAAGGAGAAGCCGCTCAGCCTGGTCTTCCACGGCGGCTCCGGCTCGCTGCTCTCCGAGATCCGCGAGGCGCTGGACTACGGCGTGGTGAAGATGAACATCGACACCGACACCCAGTACACCTTCACCCGGCCGGTCGCGGACCACATGTTCCGCAACTACGACGGCGTGCTCAAGGTGGACGGCGAGGTCGGCAACAAGAAGATGTACGACCCGCGGGTCTGGGGCAAGGCCGCCGAGGCCGGCATGGCCGCCCGGGTCGCGGAGGCCTGCGAGCACCTGCGCTCGACGGGCACCACGCTGGCGAAGTGACGCGCTGACGCGTACGACCGACGGCCGGCTCCCCGCCCCGGGAGCCGGCCGTCGGCGTGTCCGGGGCCGTCAGGGCGTCGCGGTGAGCACCCGGACGGCCTCGTGGACGTCGTCGGTGAGGTGCACGGAGGACGACAGGTCGCCGAAGGGCGAGGCGCCCAGCAGCGGCCGCAGCAGCGCCTCCACCGGAAGCTCGTGCGTCCAGTACGCGCGGTCCAGGAAGACGTACGCGCCGCTGGCGCCGTCGGTGCCGTAGTAGGTCTTCGTGGCGGCCTGGAACACCTCCTGCACCGTGCCCGCCCGCCCCGGGGCGAAGACGATCCCGCCCCGGGCCAGCCGCAGGATGGTGTCCTCGCGGATGGCGTTGGAGAAGTACTTGGCGATCCGACCGGCGAAGAGGTTCGCCGGCTCGTGCCCGTACAGCCAGGTCGGGATGGCCAGCCCGCCCGCGCGGGCCCAGTCCACGTCGCCGCGGGCCAGCTCCGCGGAGTCGGCGCGGGAGACGCTGCCGGGGTCGGCGGCCTCGGGTCGGGGCAGCGCCACCGGCCGGCCGTAGAGTTCCCGGACCCGCAGCGCCACCGCCGTGTAACGGTCGTGGTCGGTGAAGTCGGGCGCCGTGGCGAGCAGGTCGATCGCGGCGTCCAGGTCCTCGACCGGCCGCAGCGCGAGGTGGGCGCCGAGGTTGGCGGCCTCCATCACCCCGGGGCCGCCGCCGGTCACCACCAGCCGGTCGGCCCGGGCCAGCTCCCAGCCCAGCACCGCCGCCATCCGGTACGGCGCGCTGCCGCGCGGCACCGCGTGCCCGCCCATGATTCCCACCACCGACTGCGGCCCGTGGGTGGCCAGCCAGGCGCGGGTGGCGTCGGCCAGCGCGTTGTCCACGCCGTGGTCGTGCAGCCGCTGGCCGAGCGCCTCCCGGACGTCCGGCAGCGCCCCGCCGTGCGCCCGGAAGTGCTCGTAGACCCGGGTGTCGTACATCCCGGCGAAGCCGCCCTCGGCGAAGCCGGCGGCCAGGTCCTCCGGCGTGTAGAGGTGGGACGGCTGCGTCGGGTAGGGCAGTCCGGAGAACGGCGGTACGACGTTCGCGCCGCGCCGGACCAGGTCGGCGCCGACCTCGCGGGAGGCGAAGCGGCAGCCCACGAAGAGGGTGCCGGTCACCTCGGCGGCGGTGAGGTCGGGGACGGGATCGAGGTCGAGCCGCAGTCCCTGCACAGTCAGCCCGACCAGGCTGCCGGTGGTCAGCCGCCGGTCGAACTCGGCGCGGGTCTCGATCTCGTCGGTGCAGGTGTGCGGCTCGATGACGTCCGCGGGAGGTGGGGTCGGCACCCTGGCCATCCTGCCCCGCCGCGTCAACCGGCCAAACCTGCGCCGGCCCGCCGCCCGATCCGGGCCGGACCGACGGAAGCCCGGCGGTCGTGGCCGCCGGGCTTCCGCAGTACCCGGTCCTGGGGAGGCTCCGGACCAATAGTTGTAGTCGAAAGTATCGGCCGGGGGCATGGGCCGCAGGCGTGACCAACTCCTCAGCCGTTCAGCCAGCCGGCTCGCCCAACCCCCTCGCGCACCCCGGTGCGAAGCGGGTTGAATGGGGCGATGCAGAACCTGTTGCCGGAACCACCGGCCACCCTCCTCCCCGCGCACGACGAGGCCGACGCCGCTCTGGCCGCCGCTGAGAAGGCCGGCAGCGACGAGGCCCACGCCGAGGTGGCGGCGCGCTTCCCGACCTACAGCGCCGGCTGGGGTTCGCTGGCCGCGCGGGCCCTCACCGCCGGCCAGGTCGTCCCGGCGTACGCCTACGCGCGCACCGGCTACCACCGGGGCCTGGACCAGCTGCGCCGCAGCGGCTGGAAGGGCTTCGGTCCGGTGCCGTGGTCGCACGAGCCGAATCAGGGCTTCCTGCGCTGCCTCTACGTGCTGTCGCGGGCGGCCGACGAGATCGGCGAGTCCGACGAGGCGGCCCGCTGCGCCCAGTTCCTCCGCGACTGCGACCCCGCCGCCGCGGACGCGCTGGCCAGCAACTGACGTCGGGTCCGACGGCCGGCGCGGCTCAGCCCGCCCCGGCCGTCGGCTCGTCCAAGCCTCTGGCCGTCCACCTGGCGGCCCCCAGGTCGCCCGGTGGCGTGACCGGGGACACCGGCGACGCCCTACAACCCCTCCGCGACGGCGGCGGCGATCTTCAGCCAGGCGTCCCGGGTGGCTGCGGAGAGCCCGCCGTACCGGATCGGCTCGCCGGTGTCGATGAGGCGCTCGTACGGCGCGAGCAGCACCGCCCGGGTGCGCGCCGCGAAGTGCTCCTGGATCGCCGGCAGGTCGATCTCCTTGCGTGACGGCGGCATCGAGACCACGGTGACCGCCTGCCGGACCAGCCGCTGCCGGCCGCTCTGCTCCAGGTGGTCCAGCATCCGCGCGGCCGTCTCCGCCGAGTCGTTGCGGGCCGACATGGTGACCACCAACTGGTCGGTGGCGTCCATCGCGGCCTGCCAGTTCTGGGCCCGGACGTTGTTGCCCGTGTCCACGAAGATCAGCTTGTAGAACCGGCTGACCACCTCGCGGATCTCGGCGAACGCGGCGGCGGTGAGCATCTCGCCGCCGGTGGCCGACTCGTCCGAGGCGAGGACGTCGAACATCCCCTCACCCTGCGAGCGGACGTACTGCGACAGGTCACCCACCCGCCCGTGCGCGCCCTGGAACTGGCCCAGGTCCCGCAGCATGTCCCGCACCGTACGGGAGTGGAAGTCCTGCTGGGCGCGCATCCCGAGGGTGCCCTGGGTCTCGTTGTTGTCCCAGGCCAGCACGTAGCCGCCGCGCTTCTGGCCGAACGTCATCGCCAGCAGCAGGATGGCCACCGTCTTGCCGGCGCCGCCCTTCGGGTTCACCACGGTCACCTGGCGCAGCCCGCCGAAGTTGCGGCGTACCGTCTCGATGTCCCGTCGCACCTCCTGCTCGTGGCGGCCGGGCGGCAGCCGCAGCCCCATCCGGTTGACCACCGCCCGTACGCCCATCGTGGCCACCGGTTCGGCGGGCCGCACCTGCCGGCGGCGGGCGAAGTCCTCGGCGGTCGGCGGGTCGGTGATCGCCGGATGCCAGGTGGCGTCGGGCTGCGCCGGCGGTACCGCGGTGACCCCCTCCGCAGGCTGGTACGCCTGCTGCGGAGCCGGGCCGCCCGGGGCGGCCTGCGGCCAGGGCGGCGGATACCACCCGGGCGGGTACGGCCCGGGCGGCGACGCGCCCTGCTGCGGCGGGTACGGCCCGGCCTGGGATGGCGGGTACGGCCCGGCCTGCTGCGGCGGGTACGGGCTGCCCTGCTGCGGCGGGTAGGGCCCGGGCGGTGCGGCCTGCTGCGGTGCGACCGGGTCGGCTCCGAAGCCCGGCTGGGGTGAGTCCGGGCCGGCCCCGGGGCCGGGCTCGGACGTCGTTGGGGCGGCCCCGAAGTCCGGCTCGGGTGCTGTCGGGTCGGGTCCGGGATCGTGCCCGGGCGCTGCCGGGTCGGTCCCGAGGTCCGTGGCGGGCCCGACCGGCGGGTCCTGCCCAGCGTGCGGGTCCTGCCCAGCCTGGCCCTGCGGGCCCGGGCCGTGGAGAGCGTCGGTCCGGGGCGGGGCCTGCTCGCCCGGGTGCCACGGGTGCGGGCCCTGGTCGGCCGGGCCGCGCTGGCTCGGGTACTGCTGGGCGACCTGTCGGGGTTCGGCAGCCTGGGACGCGGGCGTCGGGCCGGCGGCACCGGGCCCCGGCCCGGGCTCGGCGGCCGCAGCGGCGGGGCGCTGTGGCGGCTGCGCCCACGGCGACTCCGCCGGCATCCGCGAACCGCCGCCCGGTACCGGACCGCCGCTCGTCACCCCGCCGCCAGCACTCCCGTTGGCCGGACCGCCGCCAACGGTGCTCCCCGAGCCGCCGGCACTTCCGTTGGCCGGGCCGCCGGCACTCCCGTTCGGAGGACTGCCGGCACTCCTGGTGGCCGGGCCGCCGGCGCTTTCGTCCGGGGAGTTGTCGTTCGTCGCCGTGATTCCGTTCGCCCGGTCGCCGGTCTCGTACCCTCCCGTCGAGAGGCCGTCGGGCGTCGTCGCGTCGGCGGTCGCACGGAGGTGGTCAGTTCCGGCGGGCTCGCCCGCACCCGGGGAGGTCCGGGCGGCGGTCAGCGGGCGCGGGGACGTGACGGGCACGGGTGCCACTGGCTGGTCGAGGCTGAAGGGCATGTCGAGGTCGACCCGGCCGGGGCCGGTCTGCGGGGCCCGGGGAGCGGGCACGCCTGCGGCCGTCTCCGGCGTGGCCGGTCTGCCCTGCGCGGGCGTCGGCGGCGCCCAGGCCGAGGCGCCCGGCCCCCACGCGGCGTCGGCCGCCGAGGCCCCCGAGGCCGCGACCGATGCGGTTCCCGAGGCGTCGACCGATGGGGGCAACGGGATCGCGGTCGGCGGAGGCCCCGATGCCGTGGCCGGTGGGGACGACCAGCCGGCGCCCGGGCCCTGTGGCGCGGGCGTCCCCTCGCCGGAAATGGAGGCCCCGCCGGGGACGGGTGCCCCGCCGGAGACGGGTGCCGCGCCGGGGATCGGCACGCCGCCGGTCAGGGACGGATAGTCGGCCGGCGAGGGCGGCTGACCCGGCCGGACCGGGGGCGGTACGGGGGCCGGGGGTGAGGCGGTCGACGCCCAGGGCGGTGTGCCGGCGCCGATCTGGTCCGGCGGCCAGAGTGGTTCGATGTCCCGCTCCGGCATCGGTTGCTGGCCGGGCGCGTGGACCCGGTCGACGTTCTCGTCCACCACGGTTCCTCCCCATTCCTCCTGCCGAGGATAGGCCCAGTGGCCGCGCCCGGCCGGCCGTCACGGGCCGGTCGCGTCGGTCGCGTCGGGGACGGGCGAGGTCAGCTCGCCCAGACCGCCCAGGCGCCCGGTTCGGTCCACCAGGACCGCTTCCGGCTCAGCTCGCCCTCGGCTCCGTCGTCGAGGAACGGGACCTTCCCCTCGCGGGGCAGCACGGCCACGGCCCGCCCCCGGGCGCGTCGTACCTCCAGCCGCACCCGCTTCCTGCCCAACGCCGAGCGGGTCACCACGGGCACGGCCACCGCCACCTCGACCAGGCCGTCCGTCGGGTCCGGGGCGCCGAGCAGGGCCACGTCGTCGAGCCGGGCGTACCCGCCGGCGTTGCCGATCGCGCAGGCCAGCAGCGGGTCGTCGCCGTTGGAGAGCACGGCGTCGTCCACCTCCACCCGGCCGCGCCAGTGCAGCGGCCGGCCGTCGTCGTCGGCGGCGCCGACGAGCGCGCCGTCCAGGGTCACCGAGCCGCCGTCGTTGCGCAGCAGGTCGAGCCGGCGGGGCGTGCCGTCCAGCACCGCGGCGGCCACCGCCGCCGGATCCCGGGGCAGCCCGAGCTGCGCCGCCAGGTCACGGTGCGTCGTGCTCCGCGCCGGATCGAGCGGGAGTACGCCGATCGGCGGCAGGTCCGGCACCGTCCGGTTGCCGGGCAGGTCGTCGGGGCGGCGGCTCGGCGGTGGGGCGTACCGCCGGACGAGCCGGCGCACGACGGCGCGCAACTGGGCGTCGCTGGCCGAGGCGACCACGAGCCGGGTCTTGGAGTCCGGGTCGGGCCAGGTGAGGCCGTCGGGGCGGGTCGGGCCGTCGAACCGGGCCAGCACCTCGTCGATCTCGGCGTCGGAGCGGGCGGTGACCGTCTCGACGCGGGCGCCCCGGGCGGTGAGCGCGTCCGCGCAGGCCAGCACCGGCACCCGTGGGGTGTCGCAGCGCCCGTCGGCCGTGGTGCCGGCACCGGGGACGCAGGCGTCGGTGCCGGCGGCGGGGGCGCTGGCGTCGGCCGTGGTGCTGGCGGTCGCGTGGGCGCCGGCCGAGGCGGCCCCCTTCTGAGGCGCGGCCCCCTCGTGAGGCGCTGTCCCCTCGTGAGGCGCCGCGCCGCAGCAGCCGCCGCTGCCGCAGGCCCCGCCGGGCGCGTCGCGCTCCGAGCCGAGGGTGAGCAGCACCACGTCGTACACGAAAAGGCCTCCTGCCTCCCGACGCGACCCCTGCCGGCCGCGCCGCCACTACTTGTTAGCCTGACACCCCGGGCTCGCCGACCGGTCGCCACCTGGCACCCGAGCCTTCTGGAGGCGAGAAGATGCCAGCGATCGTGCTGCTCGGTGCCCAGTGGGGCGACGAGGGCAAGGGCAAGGTTACCGACCTGCTGGGTGAGCGGGTCGACTACGTCGTGCGCTACTCCGGCGGCAACAACGCCGGCCACACGGTGATCACGCCGGACGGCCAGAAGTACGCGCTGCACCTGATGCCGTCGGGCGCGCTCTCCCCGAGCGCGATGATCGTCATCGGCAACGGTGTCGTGGTCGACCCGAAGGTGCTGCTGGCCGAGATCGACGGCCTCGCCGAGCGCGGGGTCGACGTCAGCCGGCTGCGGATCTCGGGCGACGCGCACCTGATCATGCCCCACCACCGCGCCCTCGACCGGGTGGTCGAGCGCTACCTCGGCAGTTCCCGGATCGGCACCACCGGGCGGGGCATCGGCCCCGCGTACGGGGACAAGGTCGCCCGGATGGGCATCCGGCTACAGGACCTGCTCGACCCGGGCATCCTGCGCAAGAAGCTGGAACTGGCGCTGCGCGAGAAGAACCAGCTCCTGTTCAAGATCTACAACCGCAAGGCGATCGACGTCGACGAGACCGTCGAGGAATACCTGCGGTACGCGGAGCGGCTCAAGCCGTACATCGCCGAGACCCGGGTGATGCTCTGGGACGCGCTGGACCGCGGCGAGACGGTCCTGCTGGAGGGCGCCCAGGCCACCATGCTCGACATGGACCACGGCACGTACCCCTTCGTGACCTCGTCGAACCCGACGGCCGGCGGGGCCTGCGTGGGCGCCGGCATCCCGCCGACGGCGATCAGCAAGGTGATCGCGGTCAGCAAGGCGTACACGACGCGGGTCGGCTCCGGGCCGTTCCCGACGGAGTTGTTCGACGACAACGGGCAGCACCTGCGCAAGGTGGGCCACGAGTACGGCACCACCACCGGCCGGGAGCGCCGCTGCGGCTGGTTCGACGCCGTCGTCGCCCGGTACGCCTGCCGCCTCAACGGGGTCACGGACCTGGTGGTCACCAAGCTCGACGTGCTCACCGGCCTGCCGAAGGTGCCGATCTGCGTCGGGTACGAGATCAACGGCGAGCGCTTCGACGACATGCCGATGACCCAGACCGACTTCCACCACGCGACTCCGATCTACGAGGAGCTCGACGGCTGGTGGGAGGACATCACCAAGGCACGCACCGAGGACGAGCTGCCCGAGAACGCGCGCCGCTACATCGCCCGCGTCGAGGAACTCTGCGGCACCCGCGTCAGCGTCGTGGGCGTGGGCCCGGGCCGCGAGGAAAACGTCCTCCGCCACCCCCTCCTCTAACCCCCTCCCCTCCCGGGCAACCTGCGCGTTGACCAAGAGGTTTGTGTCCTGGTCCGGCCTGGATTCGGGCGCAAACCTCTTGATCAACACGGACAGCGTGGGAACAGGGTGGGAGTTGTCCACAGGGGCGGTGCGGAGCGCGGGCGGGTCGCCATCGTGGTGGGGTGAGTGTCGATGTTCTCCGCCGCATCGCCGGTCGCCAGGACGGGATGGTGACGGCGGCGCAGGCGTTGTCCGCCGGCTTCAGTCGGAGCCAGATCCGGCACCTGTGTCGCTCGGGTCGTTGGCTCCGGGTGGCGAGGGGTTGCTTCGTGCTGGCCCTCGAGTTGAGCCCTGCCGCGCTCCGCAGAGCCCGCATCCGGGCCGTTGTCGCCAGCCTGGGGCCGGGCGCCGTCGTCGTTCTCGACACCGCAGCGGAGCTTCATCGGATCGCCGGGCTCCGTCCGGCGTCCGCCATCCACGTGTCGCTGCCGCCGAACCGGCCACGCCCACAGCGGATCACCGACCCCGACGTCGTGGTGCACCAGCTCACCATCGATCCCCACGCCGTGGGCGAGGTCGCCGGGATGCCCGTGACCACCCCGCTGCGGACGTTGGCCGATGTCATCCTCCGGGCGGACCGTTACTCGGCGGTGTGCGTACTTGACTCCGCGCTGAACCGGCAGGTCGTCACCGAGCCCGACCTGGCCCGGATGCCGGCCCTTCTCGTGGGCCGTAGAGGAGCCGTCGCGGCCCGCCGCCACCTGGCTGAGGCCGACGGGCGGGCGCAGTCCCCGCTGGAGACCCGGACGAGGCTGCGGTGCGTCGACGGTGGCGTACCGCCCGACGCACTTCAGTTGGAGGTCCGCGACGGGGACGGCTGCCTGCTCGGCATCGGCGACCTCGGTTGGCGGGCGGCGCGGGTGATCGCCGAGGCGGACGGGCAGGCACCCCACCACACGCCCGGGGCGGTCTTCGAGGACCGGGCGCGGCAGAACCGGCTGGTCAACGCCGGTTGGCGGATCCTCCGCTTCACCTGGGCCGACACGCTGCGCCCCGACTACATCCCCCACACGGTTAAAGCGGCCCTACATCCCTACTGACCCACCCGCTCGGCGGTGATCAAGAGGTTCTGGTCCTTCCCGGGGCGGAAATGGGACGCGAACATCTTGATCAACGGGGCTGGGGAGGGGGTCAGTAGGATGCGGGTGTGCGCGTACTTCTTCTTGGTGGTGGGGGGCGGGAGCATGCGCTCGCGCTGGGGCTGGCTGCGGATCCGGCCGTCGAGCAGCTGATCGCGGCGCCCGGTAATCCCGGCATCGCTCCGCTCGCGTCGTTGCGGGCCGTCGATCCGTGCGATCCGGCGGCCGTCGCCGCGCTGGCGGTGGAGACCGGAGCCGATTTGGTGGTGATCGGGCCGGAGGCGCCGCTGGTGGCAGGGGTCGCGGACGCCGTACGGGCCAAGGGGATCGCCGCCTTCGGGCCGTCCGGGGAGGCGGCCCGGCTGGAGGGCTCGAAGGCGTTCGCCAAGGACGTGATGACCGCCGCCGGCGTACCGACCGCCCGCGCGTACACCTGCACGGACGCGGAGAGCACCGGCAGGGCCCTGGACGAGTTCGGCGCGCCGTACGTGGTGAAGAACGACGGGCTCGCCGCCGGCAAGGGTGTCGTGGTGACCGACGACCGCGCCGCCGCGCTGCGGCACGCCGAGGAGTGCGGCCGGGTCGTCGTCGAGGAATACCTGGCCGGCCCGGAGGTCTCCCTCTTCGTGGTCACCGACGGCGAGGCGGCGGTGCCGCTGCTGCCCGCGCAGGACTTCAAGCGGATCGGCGACGGCGACACCGGCCCGAACACCGGCGGCATGGGGGCGTACGCGCCGCTGCCCTGGGCGCCGTCCGGCCTGGTCGACGAGGTCATGCGCGACGTCGTGCACCCGACCCTGGCGGAGATGACCCGCCGGGGCACCCCGTTCGCGGGGCTGCTCTACGTCGGGCTGGCGATCACCGCCGACGGCCCCCGGGTGATCGAGTTCAACGCCCGCTTCGGTGACCCGGAGACGCAGGTGGTGCTCGCGCTGCTGGAGACGCCGCTGGCCGGGCTGCTGCACGCCGCCGCGACCGGCACGCTGGCCGGGCACCCGCCGCTACGCTGGCGCGACGGTGCCGCCGTCACGGTGGTGGTCGCCGCCGACGGCTACCCGGCCGCCCCGCGCACCGGCGACGTGATCAACGGAGGTGAGGCGGCGGGGATCATCCACGCCGGCACCCGCCGGGACGCCGACGGGGCGCTGCGTTCCGCCGGTGGCCGGGTCCTCTGCGCCACCGCCACCGGCACCGACCTGCCCGCCGCGCGGAACGCCGCGTACGCGCTGGTGGGTGGGGTGGAGTTGGCCGGTGGGCAGCACCGCACCGACATCGCCTCCGCCGCCGTCGAGGGGCGGATCAGCATTCCGGGCTGACCGGGCAACCTCCACCCTCCCCGCCTCCGTTTGAGCGGTGAGGCGAGGAGGTGGCGGGATTGCCTGCCGACATCGAGGGCTACCGCGAGTACGTCGGGGCGCGGCTGGAACCGCTGCGCCGCACGGCGTACCTGCTCTGCGGTGACTGGCACACGGCCGACGACCTGGTGTCGACGGCGCTGGTCAAGCTGCTGCGGCACTGGCGGCGCGTGTCGCGGATGGACAGCCCCGACGCGTACGTCCGGCGCACCCTGCTGCGGGTCTGGCTCGACGAGCGGCGCCGGCCGTGGCGGCGCGAGGCCGCCTGGGCCGAGGTCCCCGACGGCGCCGTCCGTTCCGCCACCGACGGTGCCGCGGACCGGCTGACCATCCTCGCCCTGCTGGCCGAGCTGCCGCCGCGCCGCCGCGCGGTCCTGGTGCTGCGCTACTTCTGCGACCTGTCCGTGGAGGAGACCGCCCGGGAACTCGGCTGCACCACCGGCACCGTCAAGAGCCAGTCGGCGCGCGCGATCGAGGCGTTGCGGGGCCGCCTCGTCGATGTGCCGGCCCGACCCGAGGGGGCACGCACCGATGGATGAACTCGCCCGGCAGCTACGCACCGCGGTGGCGTCGCCGCCGCCGACCCGGATCGACGTGGACCACCTGATCGCCGCCGACCGGCAGCGCCGCCGTCATCGGACCTGGGCGGCGGCGGGCACCGGGGTCGCGCTGGTAGCCGCAGTCGCGGTGACACCGGCGCTGCTCGCTGGCCCGGCCGCCGGGCCGGCAGGACTCACCCTGCCGGTCGGTGGTGACTCGCCGTCCGCCGACGCGTCGCTCTGTCCGGTGGTGGAACCGGAGCCCAGTGGTCCGCCGGCGCCCCAGCAGTCGTACGACACGAAGCGCGACCGGCCGACCGAGCGCCCCGACGCCGGCGTGGCCCGGCTGACTCTCGTGCTGCGTCCGGCGCTGTCGGCCGTCGTGCCGGCGGGGCTGTCGGTCGACGGCACGATCCCCGGCTGCGACCTGGTCCAGTTCACCTACGAGAAGAGCCACTGGCACTACTACGCCCACGCCCGGCTGACGCGAGGCGGACAGGCCGACAACCTTACGGTGACGCTTGTCCCGACGGCTGCCGATGAGCCCGTCGGCTGCGCCGCTGCTCCCGATTCCCGTACCTGCACCAGTAGGCGCCTGCCGGACGGCGGGACCCTCGCCATCGGCGGGGCCAAGCCCGGTAAGGAGGGCGCTGAGCAGCGCTGGGCGCAGGTGCAACGGACGGACGGCACGACCGTGACGGTGACGACGGACAACTTTGGCGGCGACAGGGACGGTGTGCCGCCGACGTTCCGGTTCGGTCCGCCGCCGGTGCTCACCGTGGCGCAGTTGACGGCCATCGCCACCACGCCCGGGTTGACGCTCCATCCCTGACGCGGGAAGTCAGCCTCGAACCGGTGCGTCCCGGTGCGGGGCGGGCGGCCACAGCTGTTCGACCCGGACGCGCCCCTGTACGCGGGGCGCGTCCCGGTGCGACGCGGGGGCGTACTGCCCGTTGAGCGGGACGCGTTCCTCCACCCGGTTCGTCGGGCCGCCGGGCGGGGCGGGCGGGTAGCGGGGTGGCTCGTCCAGCGCCCGCAGTGCCGGCAGCGGCGCGGCGCCCAGGGTCGCCACCAGCAGCGCCACGGCCAGCACCAGGAAGGCGGTACGCAGGCCGAGCCACTCCACCAGTGGCCCGGCGAGCAGGTAGCCGGCCGGGCCGGCGGCGTACGCGAAGGAGGTCATCACCCCGACCACGCGCCCGCGCAACCGTTCGGGCGTGCGGGTCTGCATGGCGTAGTTGGACAGCGGGTTGACCGGCCCGTACGCGAGCCCGATCGCGACGGCGAAGCCGATCATGGCCGGGAACGGCGGCAGGGTGGCCAGCCCCACGAGGGCCATTCCGATGACGACGAGGGCGATCACCATCAGGGTGTGCCGCCGGATCAGCCGGCCCGCCACCCCGGAGGCGAGCGCACCGACGACTCCGCCGGCGCTCATCGCCATGAGCAGCGCGCCGAGCCGGGCCGGCTCCCCCCGGCCGACGAACCACGCCGGCAGCAGCACCCCCTCGACCGGCAGGTAGAGCGCGGCCAGCACCATCGTGAGCAGCGCGATGGTCCGCAGCAGACGGTCCTGCCAGACGAACCGCAGCCCCTCGACGGTGCCGCGCCACAGCCCGGACGGGGGGCGTTCGGGGCGGCCGGCCCCCGGCAGCCGGACGGCGGCGATCATCGCGACGGCCAGCGCGAAGCCGGTGGCGGTGACCCAGAGCGTCGAGCCGGGGCCGATCGCGGCGATGAGCACGCCGCCGACGCCGGGCCCGATGAGGAAGGCGAGCCCCCATACCGCCTCGTGCACCCCGTTGGCGCGTTCGATGCGCCAGCCAGCGGCCTGTGCGGCGGCCGGCAGCAGGGTCTCCCGGGCGGTCAGGCCGGCCGGGTCGAACACCGCCCCGAGCACGGCCAGCGCCACGATCCAGCCGAGGTTCAGCCCGAGCAGCGCGTCGACCACCGGGATCGCGGCGACCGAGACGGCGGAGAGCGTGTCGGAGACCAGCGCCGTACGCCGCCGGCCGAGCAGGTCCACGACGGTGCCGGAGACGAGGCCGGACAGCAGCAGCGGCAGGGCGGTGGCCGCCGCTACCACGCCGGCCGCGGTGGGGCTGCCGGTGCGTTCGAGCACCAGCCAGGGCAGGGCCACGTTGGCCACCCCGTTGCCGGTGTTGGAGAGCAGTGTCGCCGCCTCGACCAGCAGGAGCGGTGCCATCCGGGGTCGTGGCTGACGGTGACGGGCATGGTGGCGGTGTCGGGCACGGCGGCGCGGTCCGGAACCGATCATGGTGCCGCCAGCCTAGGGGCGGGGGAGCATCCGGGCAGTAACGGCCGGGGAACGGTCAGCTGTAGTAGTAGCGGTGCAGCTCGCGGGCCAGCACCTTGCCGGTGGCGTTGCGGGGCAGGTACTTCACGAAGACCACGTCCCGGGGTACGGAGAACCGGGCCAGGTAGTGCCGGACGTACTCGCGGACGGCCTCCGGGTCGAGCGTCTCGCCGGGGTGCAGGGCGAGGAACGCGGCGAGCCGCTGGCCGTACCGGGGGTCCGGTACGCCGATCACGGCGGCCTCGCGTACCTGCGGCAGCCGGGCGATCAGGTCCTCCACCTCGGACGGGAACACGTTCTCCCCGCCCGAGACGATCATGTCGTCGGCCCGGCCGTCGACGAAGAGCAGCCCGTCGGCGTCGAGCCGTCCCAGGTCGCCCGTGTCGAGCAGGCCGTCGCGGTGTTCCCGGGTGGTCCCGGACGTGTAGCCCTCGAAGAGCATCTCGTTGCCGACGAAGATGCGGCCGACCCGCCCGGGTGGCACCGGCTCGCCGGCCGCGTCGAGGATCTGCAACCGGGTGCCGTGCGGTGCCCGGCCGGCGGTGGTGGGCGCCGCACGCAGCTCGGCGGGGCCGGCTATGGACGCCCAGGAGACCTCGGTGGAGCCGTAGAGGTTGTGCAGGACGTCGCCGTAGACGTCCATGAACCGCGGGGCGAGGCCGCCCGGCAGCGCGGAGCCGCTGACCGCGACCACCTTCAGCGGGGGGCGGGGCTCCGGCGGCGGCACCTCCAGCAGCCGTTGCAGCATCACCGGTACGGCGAAGAGGGCGTCGCAGCGCTGTGCCACCAGGGCGGCCAGCGTGGCGGCCGGGTCGAAGCGGCGGTGCAGCACGATCGTGGCGCGCAGGGCGAAGCAGACCTGGAGGGCGGCGTACCCCCAGGTGTGGAAGAGCGGCGCGGCGATCATGACGGTGTCCCGGGCGTGCAGCGGGATGCGGTCGATGATGGAGACCAGCGGGCCGAAGCCGTTCGGGGTGGGGCGCCGGGCGCCCTTGGGCGCGCCGGTGGTGCCGGAGGTGAGCACGATGATCCGGCCGTCGCGCCCGGGGGGACGCAGCTCGCCGGAAAGCGAGCCGACCACGAGTTCCTCCCGGGCGCGCTCGTCGAGGCGCAGCACCTCGGCGGCGAGGTTGGCGACCCGGTCGACGAACTCGGCGTCGTGCACCAGCACGCGCAGCCGCTGCTCCTCGGCCACGGTGGCGAGCTGCGCGGCGGAGAGCCCGGTGTTGACCAGCACCGCGTCCGCGCCGAGCAGGGTGGCGGCCACGATCGACTCGACCAGGCCGGGGTGGTTGCGGCAGAGCACGCCGACCCGGTCGCCGGGCCGCACCCCGAGCGCCGTCCGCATCCCCCGGGCCAGCCGCTCCGACCGGTCGAGCAGTTCGGCGTACGTCGTCCTGGTGCCCTGCTCGTCGACGACGGCCGTGCGGTCGGGGTCGCGGGCGGCGGCCTGGCGCAGCTCGCCGGCGATGTTCCAGCCCCACCTGCGCAGCGCCTGGAGCTGGGCGGCGACGCGGATCGGCCGGCCGGGGGTGAGCAACCCGCGTCGGGTCAGGGTGGCGACGACGAACGGCAGGTCCATGACGCAACCTCCTCAGGCGGTGCGCGTGGGACCCCGGGCCGGGGCCCCACGCGGGCGGTCTGGAGATCAGGTGCGCGGTGGTACGGGTGCGGCGGCCGCCCGGACCGGCACGTGTCCGGTACGGCAGCGCGCCGGCGGCCGGTCAGCGGATCTGGACGCCGGAGATGGCCCGGGAGATGACGAGCCGCTGGATCTCGGAGGTGCCCTCGAAGATGGTGTAGATCTTGGCGTCGCGGTACCAGCGCTCGACCGGGTGGTCCCGCAGGAAGCCGGCCCCGCCGAGCAGCTGTACGGCCTTGTCGGTGACGGAGACGGCCACCTCGCCGGCCTTCAGCTTGGACATCGAGCCCTCGCCGGCCGTGAAGGGCCGGTTGTTGCGGCCCATCCAGGAGGCGCGCCAGACCAGCAGCCGGGCCGCGTCGATCTCCATCTTCATGTCGGCGAGCGCGAACGCGACCGCCTGGTTCTCGATGATCGGGCGGCCGAACTGGACCCGCTCCTTCGCGTAGTCCAGGGCGTACTCGTAGGCGGCCCGGGCCACGCCCAGCGCCTGCGCGCCGACGGTGGGCCGGGAGAGTTCGAACGTACGCATCGCGGCCTGGCCCGAGGCGCGCTTGCCGGAGCGGGCCCGGTCGAGCCGTTCGAGCAGGGCGTCCCGGCCGCCGAGCAGGCAGCGCCCCGGCACGCGTACGTCGTCGAGGAAGACGTCGGCGGTGTGCGACGCGCGCAGGCCCAGCTTGCGCAGCTTGCGGGTCGCGGTGAGGCCGGCGGTGTCCGGCGGTACGACGAACGCCGCCTGCCCGCGGGAGCCGAGCGTCGGGTCGACCGAGGCGGTGACCACGTGCACCCCGGCGATCCCGCCGTTGGTGGCGTACGCCTTCTGCCCGCGCAGCACCCACTCGTCGGTGGCCTCGTCGTAGACCGCCCGGGTGCGCATCGCGCCGACGTCGGAGCCGGCCTCGGGCTCGGTGGTGCAGAACGCGGCGACGGCCGGCTCGTCGACGGTGCCGAAGCACTGCGGCACCCACTCGACCATCTGGTCGGGCGTGCCGGCGCCGTAGATGGCGGCCACCGCGAGGGAGGTGCCGAAGATGCCCAGGCCGATGCCGGCGTCACCCCAGAAGAGTTCCTCGCTGGCGATCGGGAGGGAGAGGCCGGTGGGGTCGGCCCAGCAGGTGGCGAGGAACTCGAAGCCGTACAGGCCGACCTTCGCCGCCTCCTGGATGATCGGCCAGGGGGTCTCCTCCCGGGCGTCCCACTCGGCCGCGGCCGGGCGCACGACCTCGGCGGCGAAGCCGTGCACCCAGTCGCGCAGATCCCGCTGTTCCTCGTTCAGGTCGAGCGAGAACTCGGCCATGTCAGGCCTTGGGGATGTCGAACAGGTTGGCGATGTTGGCGGCCAGGCCCAGGTCGCCCTTGGCCTTGAGCTTGCCGGTCATGAACATCATGACGGGGTTCGCGCCACCGGAGACGATCTTCAGGAACTCGACCGGGCCCATCGTGAGGCTGAGCTTCGGGTCGTGCTGCGGGGTCTCGTTGACGGTGCACGCGCCGTCGGCGATGACCACCTCGTAGGTGTCGGTGCCACCGTCGGGGCGGCCGGTGATGTTCCAGTGGATGACCGCGTTGGTCGAGCCGGCCCGGTCGGCGCGGAAGAGCTGCGGCATCCGGCCGAAGACCTCACCGAGGATCTTGCCGCGCAGGTCGCCGGACATCACCTCGGCGATCTTGTCGTCCGGGGTGGACTTGACCAGCTGGGCGAACTCCTTGGGGCCGACGTTCGCGAAGTTGGCCGGGTCGAAGTCAGTCATGGGGCTGCACCTTCCGGGTGTTGGCTACTCGTGCGTAACCTTACGGGCGAGTAGGTATGCTCGCAAGGTGTCCACCCCACCCACCTTCAAGCGCCTACCCCGCGCCGTACGCGAGCAGCAGATGCTCGACGCGGCCGTGAAAGTGTTCTCACGCAGGGGTTTCCACGCGGCCAGCATGGACGAGATCGCCGAGGACGCCGGCATCTCCAAGCCCATGGTCTACGCGTACCTCGGCACGAAGGAAGAACTCTTCGTCGCCTGCCTGCACCGGGAGGGCACCCGGATGATGCAGGCCATCGCCGGGGCGGCCGCCCCCGAACTGCCGGCCGACGAGCGACTCTGGCGGGGGCTGCGCGCGTTCTTCGGCTTCGTCGGGGCGCACCGCGACGGGTGGGCGGTGCTCTACCGGCAGGCCCGGGGCGAGCAGCCCTTCGCCGGCGAACTGGCCGGCATGCGGGCCCGGCTGGTCGACGTGGTCGCCGGGATGCTCGACCACGCGCTGCGCGCCGAGGGCCGCGAGGTGGGCGAGACCGACCTGGAGGTCGTCGCGTACGCCCTCGTGGGGGCGACCGAGTCGCTGGCGGACTGGCTCGCCGACCACCCCGACGCCGACCCGGAGAAGACCGCGACCCGGATGATGAACGTCGCCTGGCTGGGCGCCGGCCAACTCCTCCGTGGCGCCACCTGGCACCCACGGGCCACCCCCTCCTGACCCGTCGCCCGGTTCAGCGGCGCCTGCGGCGGCGTAGCCAGCGGAACGACTCCAGCAGGAGGGTGATCGCCAGCGACAGGCCCACGCCGGCGAGGATGCCCTTGATCGGGTCGCGCTCGAAGGCCAGCCCGCCGAAGTAGCCGAGCAGGGCGCAGTAGAGCGCCCAGCTCACCGCCGCGACGGCGTCGAAGAGCAGGAACGACCGGAGCGGGTAGCGGACCGCGCCCATGGTGAGGGTCACCGCCGTCCGGCCACCGGGGACGTACCGGGCGGTGGTCAGGATCAGCCCGCCGCGCCGGTGCACCGCCCGCCGGGCCCACTCCGAGCTGGCCCGGCGCCGGCTGTCGGCCGGGAAACGGGCGAGCCGGTTCGCGCCGCCGCCGCGACCGATGGCGTACGACACGTGGTCGCCGGCGAGGGCCCCCAGCGCGGCGGCGACGATCACCACCACCAGGTCGGGGTTGCCGCCGGTGGCGAGCACGGCGGCGGTGATCACGGCCGCCTCGCCGGGTACGGCGGGGAAGAACGCGTCGACCGCGGTGAGCCCGAAGATCAGCAGGTACACCCACGGTGAGGTGACCAGCTGCCGGAGCAGGTCGAGCACGGACTCCATGCCTCCCATGCTCGCCGTGCGCGCCCCGCCCGGTGGCCGAGTCGCCGGATCACCCGCATCGACCTCCAGCGGGGCCCGGCGTCACGCCGACGCCTCGGCCGGCGTTCTGACCGACGGGAGGGATCGCGGGGCGAGCAGCGGGCCGTGCGGGGTCTTGTCGTCGGCGGTGGGGCCCCGCGAGGCCAGCACCACGGGCGCTCTCAGCTCCTCCCGCACCGCCGCCGTCCAGTCGGGCGGCGGGGCGTCGTCGTACACGGGGCGGGAGCGCAGCAGGCGGGCGGTGAGCGCGGCCTGCCGGTCCAGGTCGCCGGGCGGGCCCGGGGCGAGCCGGTCGGTGGTGTCGTAGCGGCGGCAGATCCGCAGCGTGGGTCCGGCGAGGTCGAGGTGGGTCAGCGCCAGGCCGTCAACCCCGCCGGCGGCGGCGAGGGCGTACCGGTGGGCGACCGCGTCGAAGTGGCCGAACCGGAACCGCCCCTGCCACGGGTTGGTCGGGTTGCGCGGGTCGGTCAGCGGCAGGGCCGGGTCCTCGGTAACCAGTGGGCCGGGGCCGTGCCGGGTGGTGACCACGCGCAGCACCCCGATCCGGGTGGCCGTACCGGCCTGGCCCGCCTCGGCGAGCAGGCCGTCGACGTTGGCGAAGGTGGTGGTGCTCCACGTCGTGTACGGGTGGAAGCCGTGCCACTCGTCGAGCAGCACCCCCTGCGCGCCCTCGAAGACGCAGGTGCCGGCGCGCAGCGCCCCGGCCAGCCAGCTCCGGTCGACGATCGCGACCCGCGCGGCGAAGCCGGTGAACGCGGGCAGGCAGTCGGCGACGGGCGGCGCGTCCAGCGGGCCGAGTTCAGCGGTCAGCCGGTCCCGCAGGGCGGTCAGCCGGCGGCGCAGCCGCCCCGGGTCGGCGCAGTCGGCCACCCGGGGCGCCTCGTCGGGGTGGGCGAGACCGTACGCGACGGCCTCGCCCACCCCGAGCCCGCAGGAGCCGTGCCGGTCGGCTCCCCGGGCGATCTCCCGGGCCCGGTTGGCGGCCCGGTGGTACGGGGTGGCGAGCAGCGCCTCCCCGTCGACGGTCAACCGGTCGAGCGCGTCGGGCACCCCGACCGAGGCGAGGTGGTCGGCCTCGGCGGCCAGCGCGAGCGGGTCCACCACCACGTGCCGCGACAGGTGCGTACGGACGCCGGGGTGGAACGTGCCGGCGCCGAACTGCGCGAACGTGTGGTGCCGACCGTCGCGCAGCACGACGTTGTGCGCCGCCTGCGCGCCCCCGTTGAAGCGGACCACCGTGTGCACGGGCCGGGTGGCGCAGAGCCAGTCCACGACCGTGCCCTTGCCGGCGTCGCCGAAGCCGAGGTCGACCACCGCCACGTGCCTGCTCACCGGGCCTCCCCTCCGGAGCCGCAGCCGCCGCCGGAGCTGAGGGCGACCGTCGTCACGTGGTTCACAGCCGGGTCACCTCGCCGCCGGTGTCGCGGAACGCGGGCAGCGTCGACACCTCGGCGCGCCGCCCTCCGCGCAGGCGGGCCAGCGCCTTCGAGACGGTGCCGGTGGCGCCGGAGCCGGCCCGGTCGAGGTCGCGCAGGCCCTCGTCCAGGTCGATGGCCTGCTCGCCGAGCCCGACCGTGAGCGCGATCGTCTCGCAGACCGCGTCGAGGTCGTCCAGCACGACGGCGTTCTGCCCGAGCAGGTCCCGCCACGAGTCGAGCACCTTGGCGTTGCCGGAGTAGTGGCTGCCGGCGGGGAGCAGGTAGTAGGTGTCCCAGCGGCGGGTCACCTCGTCGACGATCTGCCGCAGCGGCACGTCCTCGCGCAGGTCGCCGCCGATGACGCGGGCCACCTCCCGGGGCTTCACCTGCGGGTACGCCAGCTCGTCGCCGATGATGAACAGGTAGCCGCGCCGGCCGCGCTTCTCCCAGGAGTCGGTCACGGTGTGCCGGGCCATGAAGTACATGGCCAGCTCGTACGACTCGGTCATCTGCCCGCCGCCGCCGCCCTCCAGCACGATCCGGCCCAGGTCGTCGTCCATCCGGTTGTCCGACTCGAACTGGCCGACCTGCAAGGGCACCCGGTCGCAGGTGGCGTCGCCGATCGCGCCGAACATGATCTGCGGGTCGCTGGCGTAGCCCTGCCGTTGCAGCAGCCCGAGCAGCTGCGGCAGCTTGGTCTGCAGGACGCGCGGCACGTTGCGCATCGAGCCGGTGACGTCGAAGAGCACCGCGATGGGCGTCGACCGGGGGTGCTCGGCGGAGTCGCGGCTCTCGCGCATCGCGTCGCGGGGGTCGAGGGCGGGGTGCACCTTGCGCGCCCCGCTGTCGCTGTAGGAGAACGCGCTCTTGCCGGTCTTCCGGCGGTAGCGGTCGGCGGCGTCGTACACGTCGGTGGACCACATTCCACTGCCCATGACAGCTCCTTACGGGGTGAGGGTGAAGGGTCGGAAGGTGCGCGGCCCGTAGAGCCGCTCCAGCACCTCGTCCAGTTCGCGCAGCAGGAGCCACGCGTCGTCGGGCCGGGCGCCCAGCGCCCGCTGGCGGCAGCCCCGCGCGAAGGCGTCCAGCTCGCGGGGCGCACGTGGCCCCATCAGCCAGCTCATGCAGAGGCTCGCCATCGCGATGTCGGTGCCCGGCCCGCAGGGTCGCTTCCGGGGGACCTCGTCGGGGTACCACCGCGCGTCGTAGCCGGGCACCAGCGCGGGGACGGTGCTGCCGACGGGCGCGGAGAAGCACCAGTCGACCAGCACCACGCCGTGCCCGTCCGGCTCGATCAGCACGTGCGGCGGCAGGACCGCGCCGTGCACGACGCCCGCCCGGTGGGCCAGGCCGAGCGCCACCAGCAGCCTTCGCCACATCCAGGCCACGTCGCGGGCGTCGACCCCGTCCGGGTACGCGCGCCGCACCTCGTCGAGGTCGTGCAGGCCGGGGGCGGTGGCGAGCACGTTGATCCGCCGTTCGGCGCCGGTGGCGGCGTCGGAGTGCCGGAACGAGTCCACCAGCCGGGGCACGTACGGCAGGTAGCGCGGGTCGCCGCGCTCGGCGATGGTGCGCAGGGCGTGCGCCTCGCGGGCCATCAGGTCGTTGTCGGTGGGGCGCCGGGGCAGCTTGAGCAGCCGGTCGGCGTCGACGTCGTAGAGGTCGGCCAGGTCGCCCGAGTGGACCGGCGTGCCGAGGCGGTAGTCGCCGAGCACGGTGACCTGCCGGGCCCGCCAGCGGGTGGTGACCCGGATGAACGCGTCGGTGGCCTCGGCGCGTACCGCCGGGTCGGCCGGCAGGCGGTCGGGGTGCAGGGCCGCGACCAGCTCGCGGTAGCGGCGGGCCGGCTGGTCCGTGCCGAACAGGTCGGCGTCGGTGCGGGCCGCCGTGACCAGGCGGACGGCTTCCGCGGTCCTCATCGCACCGTCTCCTCGCGGGCGGGGCGCAGCAGCGCCGGGTGCAGCAGCCGGGCGTCGCCGGCCCGGTAGAGCTTGGCGCGGGGGCCGCCGCGGGCGCCGCCGCGTTCGGTGCTGGTGCCCGTGCTCTCGACGAAGCCCGGCACCGAGAGCACCTTGCGGTGGAAGTTGCCGGCGTGCAGCGGGTGGCCCCAGACCGTCTCGTAGACGGCACGCAGCTCGCTGACGGTGAACTCGCCGGCGAGGAAGCGCGTGGCGAGCGGGGTGTATTCCAGCTTGGACCGGGCCCGCTCCAGCGCGTCGTCGATGATCCGGCCGTGGTCGAAGGCGAGCTGCCGGCTGGTCAGCGCGGTCACCGGCAGCCAGATCGCCTCGTCGGCGTCGGTGCCGGCGGCCGGGTCCGGCAGGTCGGGGGCGAACGCGAGGTGGGCGACGGAGACGACGCGCATCCGCGGGTCGCGGTCGGGGGCGCCGTAGCTGCCCAACTGCTCCAGGTGTACGCGGCGCAGCCCCTCGCCGCCGAGCCCGGTCTCCTCGGCCAGCTCCCGTCGGGCGCCGGCGGCGAGGTCCTCGTCGGGGCGGACGAATCCGCCGGGCAGCGCCCAGTGGCCCTCGAAGGGGGGCTGGCCGCGCCGGATCAGCAGCAGGTGCAGCGCGCCGTCCCGGATGGTCAGCGCCACCACGTCGACGGTCACGGCGACCGACGGATAGGCCCGGGGGTCGTACGCGGCCAGGAAGTCCTGCTCGTCAACCATGTCTCTCTCATCCTGAGAAAATCTCGATGTGAGAACAACCTAGCGCACGGAGGCGCCCCTGCCAAGCCCGGGAGCGGATCCGGCAGGAGCGCGTCAGCTTCGTCAGGGGCGCGTCAACCTCGGCGGGGGGCGGCCCAGCTCCGGCCGGGGGTGGCTCAGCGCACGAGGCCCGCCAGGTGCGGCCGGCCGCGCGAGTCGTGCAGGGCGAACCCGCCCTCCGGCAGCAGCCCGAAGCTCACCGTGCTCGGCAGCGGCACCGGCAGCTTGAAGGCCACCTCGACCGTGTAGGCGTCCGGCAGCCGGTTCTCCAGCGCGGCCAGGCAGCGCGCCTTGCTCCACATCCCGTGCGCGATCGGCCGGGGGAAACCGAACAGCCGCGCGCCGAGGCGCGAGGTGTGGATCGGGTTGTGGTCGCCGGAGACCCGCGCGTAGTCCGTACCGACGCGGGGTTCGACCCGCCAGCGCGCCGAGCCGGCCGGCGTCGTGGGCCGCCCGGGCTGGTCGCGCCGCCCGCCGCCGCCCCGCTTGCCCTCCCTGCCGAGGTACGTCGAGACGCCCCGCCAGACCTCCTCCGCGCCGACCGAGCCGACGAGCACCACGTCGACCTGCCGCCCCCGGTCGTGCGGGCGCAGGTTCTCGGCGTACGCGCGGAAGTCGAGGGTCTCGTCGGCGGTGACCGGGCGGTGCACGGTGATCCGGTTGCCGACGTGCACCACACCGTTCAGCGGGATGGGGAACTCCGGCGCGGTCATCAGCCGCAGCGCCAGCGGAAAGCCCATGACGTGCGGGAACGTGGCGGGCAGCCGGTCGGTGAGCCGGAACCCGCAGACCCGGTCGTAGTCGGCGAGGTGCGTCCGGTCGACGGCGATCCCGCCGACGGCCAGCTCGACCGCCGGGACGCCCGCCGAGCGCCGCCCACCGCCGAGGCCGGGCAGCGCGCCGAGCAGCGCCCGCCGGTAGAGCGCCCCGGCCGCCGGCATCCGGGGCAGCTCGACGCGCTCCCGGGCACCCGTCCCGGCCGGACCCCCGCCCGAGAGGTCCTGCGTCGCCTCGACGGCGGAGGCGGAGAGGTCGTGCGTCTGTTCGAGGCTCAGGTCGTGGCCGGACGCTTCCGGCCCGCGGATCGCGTCCAGGGTGTCCTGCGACAGGATCTCGGTCGGGCCGTCGATCAGCTCGTGCACCGACAGGTCGTCCGGGTCCGGCGCCGGCTGTTCTCGCCTCGCCATCACGCCCCCAGCAGACTCTGGCCGCAGACCCGGACGACGTTGCCGCTGACCGCGCCGGAGGCCGGCCACGCCAGCCAGCCGATGGTCTCGGCGACGTCCACCGGCAGCCCGCCCTGGGACATGCTGTTCATCCGCCGGCCCGCCTCGCGCAGCACCAGCGGGATGCGCGCCGTCAGCCGGGTCTCGATGAAACCGGGGGCGACCGCGTTGACGCTGATCTGCCGTTCGCGCAGCGCCGGGGCGAGCGACTCGACGAGCCCGATCACGCCCGCCTTGCTGGTGGCGTAGTTGGTCTGGCCCCGGTTGCCGGCGATGCCGGCGATCGAGGAGACCGAGACGATCCGGCCGCCGGCCGGGATCAGCTCCCGCTCCAGCAGCACGTCGTTGATCCGCTCCTGGCTGGAGAGGTTGACGTCGAGCACCGAGTCCCACCGGTCGGCGTCCATCCGGCCGAGGGTCTTGTCGCGGGTGATCCCGGCGTTGTGCACGACCACGTCGACCCGCCCGTGCCGCTCGGCCAGGTGCTCGGCGAGCCGCTGCGGGGCGTCGGGGGCGGTCAGGTCGAGCTGGACGGCGGTGCCGCCGATCTCGTTGGTGACCGCCGCCAGCTCGTCCCCGGCCGCCGGAATGTCCAGCGCCACGACCCGGGCCCCGTCGCGGGCCAGCACCCGGGCCAGCGCCGCGCCGATGCCCCGGGCCGCCCCGGTGACCAGCACGACCTGCCCGTCCAGCGGGCGGTCCCAGTCGGCCGGGGCGACGGCCGTGCCGGCGCCGACCCGCACGACCTGCCCCGAGACGTACACGGAGCGGCCGGAGAGCAGGAACCGCAGGGTCGCCTCCACGCTGGTCCAGGTGCCGGCGTCCGGGTCCTTCGTCACGTACACGAGCTGGGCGGTGACGCCCCGGCCGAACTCCTTGCCGATGCTGCGGGTCAGCCCCTCCAGGGCCCGCTGGGCGGTCGCCTCCCGGGGCGAGCCGCACTCGTCGGGCGGGGTGCCGAGCACGACGACCCGGCCGCTGGGCAGCACCGAGCGGGCGCGCGGGTGGAAGAAGTCGTACAGCTGGCGCAGTTCGGCGGAGTCGGTGATGCCGGTGGCGTCGTACACCAGGGCGGCGAAGCGCTCGGTGGACTCCGCGGCGCCGGGATCGCGCAGCTCGACCCCGGCGGTGGTCAGGACCTTGCCGGCCTGCTCGGCGAGCCGGCCGCCGGTCGCGGCGCCCAGCAGGACGGGGCCGGGCACGATGGGGTCGCCGGGGGTGTGTCGGCGCAGTCGCGGCGGGTCGGGCAGCCCGAGGCGCTTGACCAGCGTGCGGCCGGCCCCCGATCGGACGAAGCTCGCGTACCTGTCGGTCATAGGCGTAGCCTACTGGCGAGTAAGGTAAGGGCAAGTCTTTCGAGGAGGCGGGATCGTGCAGAGCATCCGGCGGGTCGCGGTCATCGGCGGCAACCGCATCCCCTTCGCGCGGTCCAATTCGCGGTACGCCAGCGCGTCGAACGCCGACATGCTGGGCGCCGCGCTGGACGGGCTCGTCGCCCGGTTCGGCCTGGCCGGCCAGCGGGTCGGCGAGGTGGTGGCCGGCGCGGTGCTCAAGCACGCGAAGGACTTCAACCTGACCCGCGAGGTCGTGCTCGGCTCGAAGCTCGACCCGCACACCCCCGCGTACGACATCCAGCAGGCCTGCGGCACCGGGCTGGAGGCGGCCATCCTGGTCGCCAACAAGATCGCCCTCGGGCAGATCGAGGTCGGCATCGCCGGTGGCGTGGACACCACCTCCGACGCGCCGCTCGCGGTCAACGAGGAGATGCGCCGCACCCTGCTCCGGCTCAACAGCGCCCGCACCCTCGGCGAGCGGCTGAAGATCGCCGCCAGGCTGCGCCCCACCCAGCCGTTCAAGCCGGAGATCCCGCGCAACGCGGAGCCGCGTACCGGGCTGTCGATGGGGGAGCACGCCGCCCGCACGGCGCTGCGCTGGCAGGTCGACCGGCAGGCCCAGGACGAGCTGGCGCTGCGCTCGCACCAGCGGCTCGCCGCCGCGTACGACCGGGGGTTCTTCGACGACCTGCTCACCCCCTACCTCGGGCTGACCAGGGACCAGAACCTGCGTCCCGACACCAGCCTGGAGCGGCTCGGCGCGCTGAAGCCGGTCTTCGGCGCGAAGGGACCCGACGCCGAGGCGGCGACCATGACGGCCGGCAACTCGTCGCCGCTGACCGACGGCGCCTCGACGGTGCTGCTGGCCAGCGAGGAGTGGGCCCGCGAGCACAACCTGCCCGTGCTGGCGTGGTTCTCCTGGTCGCAGGCCGCCGCCGTCGACTTCGTGCACGGCGACGAGGGGCTGCTGATGGCTCCCGCCTACGCGGTGCCCCGACTGCTGGAGCGGGCCGGGCTGACGCTTCAGGACTTCGACTACTACGAGATCCACGAGGCGTTCGCCTCGCAGGTGCTGGCCACCCTGGCCGCCTGGGAGTCCCCGGAGTTCTGCAAGGACCGGCTGGGGCTGGACGCCCCGCTCGGCGCGATCGACCGGGAGAAGCTGAACGTCAACGGCTCGTCGCTGGCCGCCGGGCACCCGTTCGCGGCCACCGGTGGCCGGATCGTGGCGACCCTGGCGAAGCTGCTGGCGGAGAAGGGCGGCGGCCGGGGCCTGATCTCCATCTGCGCCGCTGGCGGCCAGGGCGTGACCGCCATCCTCGAACGCTGACGCCGGCGCGGGCGAGCTACTTGATCGTGCCGGCCGGCGCGAGCCATCGCATGGGCTGGCCGGTCACCTCGGAGATCTGGTCGAAGTCACGGTCGTAGTGCAGCCCCTGGTGTTCGGCCGTCGCCGCGATCAGCAGGTCGACAGCACCGGCCGAGCGGTGGGTGCCCCGGGCGGTGAGCTGGTCCTGGATCTCGGCCGCCCGCTCGTAGATCCGGTCCGGCATGCCCACCCAGGTGAATACCGTGCGAAGCCGCTCTCCCAACCACCTGCGGTCGGGCGGACGTCCTCGTCCGGGCCGTCCCGGACGACGTGAAAGACTGAGGTACGTGACGATCCCGAATGTGCTCGCCAACCGGTACGCCTCACCCGAGCTGGTCGCCCTCTGGTCGCCCGAGGAGAAGATCCGGATGGAGCGGCGGCTCTGGCTTGCCGTGCTCCGGGCCCAGAGGGACCTCGGCGTCCCCGTGCCCGACGGCGTGGTCGAGGCGTACGAGGGGGTGCTCGACCAGGTCGACCTGGCCTCGATCGCCGAGCGGGAGCGGGTCACCCGGCACGACGTGAAGGCCCGGATCGAGGAGTTCAGCGCGCTCGCCGGGCACGAGCACGTGCACAAGGGGATGACCTCCCGGGACCTCACCGAGAACGTCGAGCAGCTCCAGGTGCGCCGCTCGCTGGAGCTGATCCGCGACCGCGTGGTCGCCACCCTCGCCCGGCTCGCCCGCCTCGCCGTCGAGCACTCCGACCTGGTCATGACCGGCCGCTCGCACAACGTCGCGGCGCAGGCCACCACGCTGGGCAAGCGCTTCGCGTCGGCCGCGGAGGAGCTGCTCATCGCGTACGAGCGGCTGGACGATCTGATCAACTGGTATCCGCTGCGCGGTATCAAAGGCCCGGTCGGCACCGCCGCCGACCAGCTCGACCTCTTCGACGGCGACGCCGAGCGGGTGGCGGAGCTGGAGCGCCGGGTGGCGGGGCACCTCGGCTTCAGCCGGGTCCTCGACAGCGTCGGGCAGGTCTACCCGCGCTCGATCGACCTGGCGGTGCTCTCCGCGCTGGCCCAGATCGCCGCCGCCCCGTCGTCGCTGGCGACCACGATCCGGCTGATGGTCGGCCAGGAGTTGGCCACCGAGGGCTTCAGGCCGGGCCAGGTGGGTTCCAGCGCGATGCCGCACAAGATGAACACCCGCTCCAGCGAGCGCGTCAACGGCTTCGCCGTGATCATCCGCGGCTACCTGTCGATGGTCGGCGAACTGGCCGGCGACCAGTGGAACGAGGGGGACGTCTCCTGCTCGGTGGTCCGCCGGGTCGCCCTGCCGGACGCGTTCTTCGCCGCCGACGGGCTGTTCCAGACCTTCCTCACCGTGCTGGACGAGTTCGGCGCGTACCCGGCGGTGGTCAACCGGGAGCTGGAGCGCTTCCTGCCGTTCCTGGCCACCACGAAGATCCTGGTGGCGGCGGTCCGGCGCGGCGTCGGCCGTGAGGTCGCCCACGAGGTGATCAAGGAGCACGCGGTCGCGGTGGCACTGGGCATGCGCGAGAAGGGCGCCGCCGAGAACGACCTCTTCGACCGCCTGGCGGCGGACGGCCGCCTGGGCCTGACCCGCGCCGAGATCGACGCGCTGGTCGCCGACCGTTCCGCCTTCGTAGGTGCCGCCCCGGCCCAGGTCGAGGCGGTCGCCCGCCGCATCGCCGCCGTGACGGAAGCCCACCCCGCCGCCGCTACCTACACCCCACCCCCCATCCTCTGACCACTCCCCCAGGGTCGGGGCGGGCGCCGGGCGGGGTGGATGGGTCAGGCGTCGCGGGTGGGGGTTTCCGCCGCGGTGCGGAGGTTGGGGGCGCTCGCCGGTTCGGCGATGCCGCCCGGGGACTCGGCGAAGGCCGGGTCGTGCGCGGTCTCCGCTGCGACCAGCGGCTGGTCGGGCGGCATGACGTCGGGCATCTTGGGCGCCACGACCACCGCCGTGCCGTACGCGCAGATCTCCATCCACATCTCGCCGCAGTCGCGGCTGTCGAAGCGCATCCCCACCACGGCGTTCGCGCCGAGGCGGCGGGCCTCCTCGCCGAGCCGGGCCACCGAGTCCGTACGCCACCTGGTGAGGTTGTCCGGGGCCATCGGGTCGTACGCGCCACCGCGCAGGTTCTTGACCCCCTCGCGGTACGGGTTCCGCGTCCTGGCCATCGATGACACCACTTCGCCGAGGATCTGGCGGATCTCGTACCCGGGCAGTTGCTCCGTCGTCACGACCAGCACGCTTCTGATGCTGTCAGGGCGGCGGGCGCCCGATCGTCGGCCTTGTTCACCTGATCGGATGCTGCAAAACGGCGCGGCGCGGACGGCCGGCGCGCTGCCGGCCATCCGCGCCTAGCGTGGCGCTAACCGTCAGACACCGGCCGTCTGGGAGATCCAGGCCCGGTTGTACGCGACGCTGCCGTAGTTCTGGATGCTCTGCCCGTCGGCGGTGGAGGCGACGCCGACCTGCGCGCCGTTGTAGAACTGCGGGCCGCCCGAGTCGCCCCGCCAGGCGTTGCCGTTGATCCGGGTGCTCCGGATCGCCTGCCCGCCGTACGCGTCGGTGGCGCTGTTGCTGGTCACCCGGACCGACGCGGTCTTGAGCTGGGTGGAGGCCGAGCAGCCGCTGTAGCAGGTCATGCCCCAGCCGTAGATCGAGTTGGTGGAGTTGATCGGCGGGTTGCTGTTGGCCAGCGTGACGTACGAGGTGCTCACCGAGCTGGACAGGCGCAGCAGGGCCAGGTCGTAGCGGCTGTAGCTGGCGCTGACGGTGCGGGTCTGGCCGCCGGAGGAGCGGTAGACGCTGCCGACCCGGACGGACATCGTGCCGCTCACGCAGTGCCGGGCGGTGAGCACCCACTGCGGCGCGATGATCGTGCCGGAGCAGGTGAACGAGCCGTTGCTGAACACGGCGGCGGCCCACGGGGCCGACGAGACGGTGCCACCGCCGATGATGTACGGGCTGACGGGTGCGGCGAGGGCGCCGGAGCTGGCGCCGAGCAGGCCGGCCGCTGCGGTGGCCAGCACCGCGATCATGGATCGGATGCGCATGGGGGCTCCTTCGGGGACGGGGCCCGGGTTCACCGGGTCGAGCTGACGGCCGGCGGGCGGGGGTGGCCCGACGGTCGGGCACGTCCGATCGACGTACGACGATGTACGGTAGGGCCCCTGAGATGTCGTTCACAAGGGATCCATCGGAAATGATGGATGAGGTGATATGGCGGGCCGGGCGATCGGGCGGCAGTCCGACGTCCCGACGGAGCGGGGCGAAACGGGCCGGTCGGCAACGGATACGCATCGGGATCGCAACGAACCCGTATCGGTCTCCCGGCCCCACGCCGGGAATGTCGATCACTGCCTGAACCGCGTCCGGCCGGTGCGTCCGGGGCGGTATCTGCCAGGTAGGCTGGCTGCGCTCGCCCGTTGTGGGTCGGCACCCAACTGCGTACACAGTCAGGAGTGCCCAGTGCCTCGCGTCGTCGTCGACGTCATGCTCAAGCCCGAGATCCTCGATCCCCAGGGCCAGGCCGTCGCAAACGCGCTGCCCCGGCTCGGCGTCAGCGACGTCGCCTCGGTTCGGATCGGCAGGCGGATCGAGATCGAATTCACCGGTGAACCGGACCTGGACCGCGCCCGGGAGATCGCCGACAAGTTGCTCGCCAACCCGGTCATCGAGGACTTCACGGTCCGCGTGGTCGAGGCCGACGAGACCGTGGACGCCCGCTCGTGACCGCCCGGGTCGGTGTGGTCACCTTCCCCGGCTCGCTCGACGACGGGGACGCCGCCCGGGCCGTCCGGATCGCGGGCGCCGAGCCGGTCCGCCTCTGGCACGGTGACCCGCAGCTGCACGGGGTCGACGCCGTCGTCCTGCCCGGTGGCTTCTCCTACGGCGACTACCTGCGCTGCGGCGCCATCGCCCGGTTCGCGCCGGTCATGCAGACGATCGTGGACGCGGCCCGGGGCGGCTTGCCCGTGCTCGGCATCTGCAACGGCTTCCAGATCCTCTGCGAGGCGCACCTGCTGCCCGGGGCGCTCACCCGCAACCAGCACCTGCACTTCCGCAACCGCGACCAGGTCCTGCGCATCGAGTCGACCGGCACCGCGTGGACCAACGCGTTCCAGCCCGGCCAGGAGGTGCTGATCCCGGTCAAGAACGGCGAGGGCTGCTACGTCGCCGACACCGCGACGCTGGACCAGCTCGAAGCCGAGGGCCGGGTCGTCGCCCGCTACGTCGGCGGCAACCCCAACGGGTCGCAGCGCGACATCGCCGCGATCACGAATCCCGCCGGCAACGTGGTCGGCATCATGCCGCATCCCGAGCACGCGGTGGAGGCGCTCACGGGCCCCTCCCTGGACGGCCTCGGCTTCTTCACCTCGGTGCTCAAGCACCTGGTGGGGGCGCCGGCGTGACCGTGCGCGGCATCATCGGTCGGCTCACCCGCCCGTCGGGCGGACGCGAGCGCAGCGAGGAGACGTCATGACCACCCATCCGGACGAGGTACGGGATAACCCGGAGGCCTTCCCGGCCGCGCCGGCGCAGCCGGTGGAGCCGCGTCCGGCCGCCGTCGTGCCGCCGGCCGGGCGTCCCGGGCCGGCGACCGCCGACTGGGCCGACGGCCTGGACACCGTGCCGCGCGCCGGGGACACCCCCGGTGAGCTCCAGCCGTACGCCGAGCTGGGGCTCCGCGACGACGAGTACGAGCGGATCCGGCAGATCCTCGACCGGCGGCCCACCCAGGCCGAGCTGGCGATGTACTCGATCATGTGGAGCGAGCACTGCTCCTACAAGTCGAGCAAGGTGCACCTGCGCCAGTTCGGCGAGAAGGCCCCGCCCAGCGACCGGCTGCTCGCCGGCATCGGCGAGAACGCCGGCGTGGTGCAGGTCTCCGACGAGCTGGCGGTGACCTTCAAGGTCGAGTCGCACAACCACCCGAGCTTCGTCGAGCCCTACCAGGGCGCGGCCACCGGCGTCGGCGGCATCGTGCGGGACATCCTCGCCATGGGCGCCCGCCCGGTCGCGGTGATGGACCCGCTGCGCTTCGGCGCCGCCGACCACCCCGACACCGCCCGGGTGCTGCCCGGCGTCGTCGCCGGCGTGGGCGGCTACGGCAACTGCCTGGGCCTGCCGAACATCGGCGGCGAGGTCGTCTTCGACCCCTGCTACCAGGGCAACCCGCTGGTCAACGCGCTCTGCCTCGGCGTACTGCCGGTCGACCGGCTCCAGAACAAGGCCGCCGCCGGCCCGGGCAACGTCGTCGTGCTGATGGGCGCGCGGACAGGCCGGGACGGCATCGGTGGCGTGTCGGTGCTGGCCAGCGCCAGCTTCGACGAGGGCAGCGAGCAGCGCCGCCCGTCCGTGCAGGTCGGCGACCCGTTCATGGAGAAGCTCCTCATCGAGGCCTGCCTGGAGCTCTACGACGCCCGGCTGGTCGTCGGCATCCAGGACCTCGGCGGCGCCGGCCTGACCTGCGCCCTGACCGAGACCGCCGCGGCGGCCGGCACCGGCATGCGGGTGTGGCTGGAGCGCGTGCCGCTGCGCGAGCCCTCGATGGAGCCGCACGAGATCCTGGCCAGCGAGTCGCAGGAGCGGATGCTGCTGGTCGTCGAGCCGGAGAAGCTCGACGCGGTGCTCAAGACCGCCGAGAAGTGGGGCGTCTGGGCCACGGCGATCGGCGAGGTCACCCCGCCGGCGCCGGACGGCCAGCCGGGCCGGCTGCTGATCACCTGGCGCGACCAGCTCGTGGTGGACGTGCCGCCGGGCTCGCTCGTCGACGACGGTCCGGTCTACGCCCGCCCGATGCGCGAGCCGGCCGACCTGATCCTGCTCCAGGCCGACCGCGCCGAGACGCTGCCCCGGCCGGCCGACCCGGAGGCGCTGCGCGAGACCGTGCTGCGGATGATCGCGTCGCCCAACCTGGCCGACAAGACCTGGGTCACCGAGCAGTACGACCGCTACGTGCTGGGCAACACCGTGCTCGCCCAGCCGGAGGACTCCGGCGTGATCCGGATCGACGAGCGGACCGGCCTCGGCGTGGCGCTGTCGGTGGACGGCAACGGCCGGTACGCGCGGCTCGACCCCTACAACGGCACGAAGCTCGCGCTGGCGGAGGCGTACCGGAACGTGGCCGTCACCGGCGCGAAGCCGATCGCCGTCACCAACTGCCTCAACTTCGGCTCGCCGGAGGACCCCGGCGTGATGTGGCAGTTCGCCGAGGCCGTCCGTGGCCTGGCGGACGGCTGCGCCGAGCTGGGCATCCCGGTCACCGGCGGCAACGTCAGCTTCTACAACCAGACGGGCGCGGCGCCGATCCACCCGACCCCGGTGGTCGGTGTGCTCGGCGTGCTCGACGACGTGGCCGACCGCGTGCCGATGGGCTTCGTGGCCCGCCCGGGCGGCGACCACGACCAGCTCTTCCTGCTCGGCGAGACGCACGTGGAACTCTCCGGCTCGGAGTGGGCCTGGGTCACCCACGAGCACCTCGGCGGCGTACCCCCGCAGGTCGACCTGGCCCGCGAGCGGCTCCTTGCCGAACTGCTGGCGGAGGCCGCGCGGGTCGGGCACCTCAGCTCGGCGCACGACCTCTCCGACGGCGGTCTCGCGCAGAGCCTGGTGGAGTCCTGCCTGCGGCGCGGCGTCGGCGCCCGGATCGCGGTGCCGGAGCGGTTCGACGGCGGCTCGATGCCGTTCGTCTACCTGTTCAGCGAGTCCGCCGGCCGGGTCCTGGTGTCGGTGCCGCGCGGGCACGAGAAGGCGTTCACCGCCCTCTGCGCCGAGCGGGGCGTGCCGTTCGAGCTGATCGGCGTCACCGACCCGACCGGCGGGGCGCTCGAGGTGCACGGCCAGTTCCGGATCGGCC
Organism: Micromonospora sp. ZG13; assembly: GCF_059359355.1. Classification (NCBI taxonomy): domain Bacteria; kingdom Bacillati; phylum Actinomycetota; class Actinomycetes; order Micromonosporales; family Micromonosporaceae; genus Micromonospora; species Micromonospora sp. ZG13. The sequence continues at coordinate 377,132 of NZ_JCADBQ010000002.1, read as the reverse complement.
TGGACGAGCTGCGGGCGGCGCACAGCGAGACGCTGCCGCGCCTCTTCGGGGGCGCCGGGGTCGTCGAGGTGCCCGCGCCGGCCGCCGGCGTGGCGGGTGCGGTGGAGGCCGTGCCGCTGCCCGTCGCCGAGTCGGCCGAGGCGGCGTCGGTGGACCCGTCGGCCGTCGCGAGCGAGCCGATCGCGTCGGCCGCACCGGTCCCGCCGACGGGTGCCGTCGAGCCGGTGGCCCCGGCGGAGACCGCCGGGCCCGGCCCGGAGCAGCCGGCGGCCGAGGCTGCCGGGTCGGTTCCCGAGCCCGGTGACACCGAGCCCGGTCAGCGCTGAGGCGGTGGCCGCGGCCGTCCACGTCCAACCCGGTTCCGGTGCCCGGTTCGACTGGGGGCTGACGGGGGCGGCCGAGCTGGGGCGGGTGTGCGCGGTGCTGGTGGTGGTGGACGTGCTGTCGTTCACCACCGCCGTGGACGTCGCGGTCGGGCGCGGCATGCGGGTGCACCCGTTTCCGTGGGGCGAGCAGGCGGCCGACTACGCGCGGCGGGTCGGCGCGGTCGCGGCGGTGGGCCGCAGGCAGGTGGGCCCGGACCATCCGTGGTCGCTCTCGCCGGCGGCGCTGAGCACCGCGCCGGTCGTCGCCGACCTCGTGCTGCCGTCGCCGAACGGTTCGGCGATCAGCGCGGCGGCCAGCGCCACCGGGCTGCCGGTGGTCGCGGCGTGCCTGCGCAACGCGCGCGCCGTCGGCCGTTGGCTCACCCACCAGGGGTACGGCGCGACGGACGCGCCGATCGGCGTGATCGCCTCGGGTGAGCGCTGGCCGGACGGCTCGCTGCGGCCCTCCGTGGAGGACCAGCTGGGGGCGGCCTGCGTGCTGGACGCCCTGTCGGGTGTGCCCGGCGGTCTCTCCGTGGAGGCGGCGATGGCGCTCGCCGCGCTCGCCAGCACCCCCGACGTGCCCGCCGCGGTCCGTGGCAGCGTGTCGGGCCGCGAGCTGATCGAGGGCGGCTTCGGCGAGGACGTCGAGGTCGCCGTCCGGGTCGGCGTGTCGGGCGTGGTCCCGGTGCTGCGCCAGGGCGTCTTCTCCGCCACCTGACGGCCCTGCCGCGCGCGGGTCCCGACGCGATTTGCCGTACGGGCTCGCGCAGCCGTCGACCGGCTGCGACGACCCGGCCGATCCCGGCGGAGCCGCAAGCGGTAGGGGTGCCCGGAGTCCGGCCCGTTCCGGATGGAGCCGCGAGCGGCGGCGAGGGCCGCCCGGAGTCCGGACGGCCCTCGCCGTGGTGCTGTGTCGTCGGGGCGTACCCCGCGCGGGTCAGTCGTCGAGCCAGTCCAGCCGGCGCCCGCCCCGGTCCTGCTGCGGTGGGCCGTCCGGGCGGCCGTGACCGGTCGGCTCGTCGTAGCCGCCCGGCTGGCCGTAGCCGCCGCGCGACGTCGAGGGCTCCTGGCCGCCGTAGCCGCCACGGTCCTCGTAGCCGCCACGCTGCTGCGGGGGCTCCTGCCCGTACCCGCCCTGGCCGTAGCCGCCCTGGTTGTCGTACGAGGTGGGCTGGTCGTAGCCGCCCGGCTGGCCGTAGCCGCCGCGCGACGCCGGGGGCTCCTGGCCGCCGTAGCCGCCCGGCTGGCCGTAGCCGCCCCGCTCGTAGCCGCCCGTCGACTCGCCGCCGCGGCCGTACGCCCCGGGCTCGGACTGGCCGTAGCCCTGACCCTGCTCCGGCTGGTAGACGCCGGTCGCGTACGGGTCGGCCGGGGCCGGGTACTGCGTGGCGTCACCGGTGTAGCGGCCGGTCGGCTCGTCGTAGCGCTCGCCGTAGCCCCGGCCGCCGCCCGCCGGCGGGTAGCCCGCGGCTCCGGCCGCGCCCGTCGGAGCGCCGTAGTCGTTGCTGCCGTAGCCGCCACCCGAGGCGGGGGCGTTGCCGTAGCCGCCGCCCGAGGACGGCGCGTTGCCGTAGCCGCCACCGGACCCGCCGCTGCCGTAGCCGCCGCCGGACGAGGGCGCGTTGCCGTAGCCGGCGGCGCCGTAGCCACCCGGGCCGGCCGGCTCGTCGCCGTAGCCGCTGCCGCCCCAGCCCTGCTGGTTGCCCGCCGCGCCGTAGGGCTGCGGGGGAGCGCCGTACGGGTCCGGCGGCACGTCGTCGACCACGGGGCGGTGCATCATCGTCGGGGCGTCGCTCAGCGCGGTGCCACCGACCATCGTCGGATCCGGCGTGACGCCCACCCGGTTGACCACCCGGGTCTGGTCGTCCGCGCCCCGGAACGCCCCACGCGCCGCCGGGACCGCGCCGGCAGCCGCCGCGCCCGCCGGGGCGTCGTCGACCTCGTCGCCGCTGTCCTTGCGCCGCATCCAGAGCAGCACGATCGTGCCGACACCGGCGGCGACGAGCAGGCCGCCGAGCAGGATGATCAGCCAGGAGCCCATGCCGCCGGAGTCCTCGTTGCTGGCGTTGGCCGCCGCGCCCGGGGTCGCCTCGGCGCTCTCCTCGGGGGTCTCCTCGACCGGCTCCTCGGTGGGGAGGGCCTCCTCGGTGGCCGAGGGGGTGGCGCTCGGCGTCGTCTCGACCTTGATCGCCAGGGCGATGCGCTGGCCGGTGACGCTCTGCCCGGCGGACGCGTCGAAGCTCTTGGTGGCGTACACCTCACCGACGCTGGCGCCGACCGCGAGCCGGCCGGGCGCGATCGGCTTCTCGCTGCTGCCGGTGAAGCGGAAGTTGCCGTCGTCGTCGCTGATCGTGTCGATCTTCTTGCCGGCGCCGTCCTGGAGCATGACCACGGCGTTCGGCACGGCCTTGCCGTTCGCCTGGACGACGACCTTGCCGGAGACCGACTTGACGGTCTGCACCTGGGTCGGCTGGGACGGCTGGGCCTTGCCCTTGACGCCGAGCTGGAAGGTGGCGGTGCCGGGGCCGGACTTGTCGCCCTCGGCCGCCACCGTGACGGTGACGTTCGCGTCGCCGGCGTTGTCGTTGGCCCGCAGCCGCAGCAGCTGGGACCTCGGCCGGTCGTTGTTGAAGTCGATCGTCCCGCAGCCGCCGGCGCAGCTCACGCCGCCCGGGAGGCCGGCGAGGCTGATCTGGACCTTCTCGTCGCCGTCCCGGGGAGTCACCTGCACGGTGACGGCGGCGTCGCTGCCGGCGTTGACGGTGACCGAGCCGGGCGACACGGTGACGTCCGCGGCCAGGGCTGGTGTGGCGGGGGCAGCGAGCAGAGCGCCGACAACCAGCGCCACGACCACACCGGCCCGCTGCTTCCAGGCACGTCGGTGTGTTGACACGTCCACCGCCTTCCGGACTGACTTCCCTCGGCGGCGGGTCGCCGGGCCGGGGATCATCACGGTACGAATACGCCGTCGGCAACTATGCCTTGTCTGACCGGATCGGCGCGACCCAGGGCCAGCGTCAGGCGTGGCGCGCTGAAGCCGTATCGTCCCGTCGTGTCCTCTCCGCACATTAAGTCCGCCGCGGTCGCGGCGGCGTTGTCGGCGCTCGACGAGGGGCGTACGCCCGATCGACCGGTCCTCCGGGAGGCGGTCCGTGCCCTGTTGACCGTCCTGGCGGAGCGCGCCCCCGGCCGATCGGTGGAGGTGCGTGTCCCACCTTACGGCGCAGTTCAGTGCGTTCCCGGTCCCCGACACACCCGCGGCACCCCCGCGAACGTCGTCGAGATGGAGCCGGGGACCTGGCTGGAGGTGGCCACCGGACGGCTCGGATGGGCCGATGCGATCACCCAGGGTCGCGTACGGGTGAGCGGAATCCGGGCTGATCTCTCCGCGTACCTGCCGCTCTAGCTGCGGCGATATCCATCGACCGGTGACGTCACGGAGCCGGATCGTGACTTTCTGTATCGACACGGATTCGCGTACACTGTCAGGCGACGACAGTGGTCCCGGCCGAGGAGTGCGGATCCCGCCCCCGCGTGATTCCGCAAGGCCGGTCCAGACCAGCATGAGGGAGCGCAGGTGCCCCGAGGCGACGGCCGGCTGAGCCACGACCTTGATCCCCAACGACCAGGCCCCCAGGACGCGTGCGGCGTCTTCGGCGTCTGGGCGCCCGGGGAGGAGGTCGCCAACCTGACGTACTTCGGTCTCTACGCCCTCCAGCACCGAGGCCAGGAGGCCGCGGGCATCGCGGTCAGCGACGGTTCGGGCGTGGTGGTCTACAAGGACCTCGGCCTCGTCGCCCAGGTCTTCGACGAGCCGACCCTCGCCAGCCTGCGCGGGCACGTGGCGATCGGGCACGCACGCTACTCCACCACCGGCGGCTCGACCTGGGAGAACGCCCAGCCGACCATCCGCTCCACCACGTCCGGCACCACGATCGCGCTGGCCCACAACGGCAACCTGGTCAACACGGCGGAGCTCCAGCGCGAGGTCAGCGAGCGGGGACTGCTCGCCGACGGCTCGACCAACGACACCTCCCTGGTGACGATGCTGCTGGCCAGCCGCCCGGACCTGTCGGTCGAGGCGGCGGCGCTGGAGGTGCTGCCGCGGCTGCGGGGCGCGTTCAGCTTCGTGTTCATGGACGAGTCGACCCTCTACGCGGCCCGCGACCCGCACGGCGTGCGCCCGCTGGTGCTCGGCCGGCTGGAGCGCGGCTGGGTGGTGGCCAGCGAGACGGCCGCGCTGGACATCGTGGGCGCGAGCGTGGTCCGCGAGGTCGAGCCCGGCGAGCTGATCGCGATCGACGAGGACGGGCTGCGCTCCAGCCGGTTCGCCGCCCCGGAGCCCAAGGGCTGCCTGTTCGAGTACGTCTACATCGCGCGCCCCGACGCCACCATCGCCGGGCGCAACGTGCACTCCGCGCGGGTGCAGATCGGCCGCCAGCTCGCCAAGGAGCACCCGGTCGAGGCCGACCTGGTCATCCCGGTGCCGGAGTCGGGCACCCCGGCCGCGATCGGCTACGCCGAGGAGTCGGGCATCACCTACGGCGCCGGCCTGATGAAGAACCCGTACGTCGGGCGCACCTTCATCCAGCCGTCGCAGACGCTGCGCCAGCTCGGCATCCGGCTCAAGCTCAACCCGCTGCGGGAGAACGTACGGGGCAAGCGGCTGGTCGTGGTCGACGACTCGATCGTGCGCGGCAACACGCAGCGGGCGATCGTGCGGATGCTGCGCGAGGCCGGCGCGCTGGAGGTGCACGTACGCATCTCCTCGCCGCCGGTCAACTGGCCGTGCTTCTACGGCATCGACTTCGCCACCCGCGCCGAACTGCTGGCCAACGGGCTGGACAACGACGGCATCCGGCGCTCCATCGGGGCGGACACGCTCGGCTACGTGTCGCTCCCGGGCCTGATCGCCGCCACCGAGCAGCCGAAGACCCGGCTGTGCCGTGCGTGCTTCGACGGGGAATACCCGATCGAGCTCCCCGCCGGCAACCTGATCGGCAAGCACGTGCTCGAAGGGGTGGGCCGGCGGGTCGCCGCGCAGGCGTCCGACACCTCGGAGCACACCGCCCCGCTCGTCGCCACTCCGGGCGGCGTGACCACACACCGCCCGTAGCACCACCCGGCGCGGCCGGTCACCGCCGGCGCGGCGCCAGAACCAAAGGGGAGAACCGTGACGCACGTGTCCGAGCGCAGCGGCGCAGGAAGCAGCCCGACCGGCGCCAACGGCGACCGCCAGCCCTGGACGGCCGGCACCGGCCGCCCGGCGCGCAAACGCTCGGTCTCGTACGCGGACGCCGGCGTCTCGATCGAGGCGGGCGACCGCGCGGTCGAGCTGCTGAAGTCGAAGGTGAAGCAGACCAGGCGCCCCGAGGTGATGGGTGACCTGGGGGGCTTCGCCGGGCTGTTCCGCCTGGACACGAAGAAGTACAAGAACCCGATCCTGGCCTCGTCCACGGACGGCGTGGGCACCAAGCTGGTGATCGCCCAGCAGATGGACATCCACGACACGGTCGGCATCGACCTGGTGGCGATGGTCGTCGACGACCTGGTGGCCTGCGGCGCCGAGCCGCTCTTCCTGCTCGACTACATCGCCACCGGCGAGGTCGTGCCGGACAAGGTGGCCGAGATCGGCGCCGGCATCGCCGACGGCTGCCGCTACGCCGGCTGCGCCCTGCTGGGCGGCGAGACGGCCGAGCACCCGGGCGTGCTGCGTCCGGACGAGTACGACATCTCCGCCACCGGCGTCGGCGTCGTGGAGGAGAGCGACATCCTCAGCCCGGATCGGGTCGAGGTGGGCGACGTGGTCATCGCGATGCGCTCCTCCGGCCTGCACTCCAACGGCTACTCGCTCGTGCGGCACGTGCTGCTGGGCGCGGGCCGGATGCGGCTCGACGTGGTGATCGACGACTTCGGCCGGCAGCGCACCCTCGGCGAGGAGCTGCTGACCCCGACGAAGATCTACGCGCAGGACTGCCTCAAGCTGATCGCCGAGGCCGAGGTGCGCTCCATCGCCCACGTCACCGGCGGCGGCATTCCCGGCAACCTGGTCCGGGTGCTTCCCGAGCACGTCGACGCGGTGGTCAACCGCTCCACCTGGAAGCCGCAGCCGATCTTCGACCTGATCCAGTCCAAGGGGCGGATCGAGGACCCGGAGATGGAGGCCACCTTCAACATGGGCGTCGGCATGTTCGCGATCGTCTCCGCCGAGGACGCCGACCGCGCGCTGGCCACCCTCACGGGCCGGGGTGTCGACGCGTGGCAGGCCGGCGAGATCATCGAGGGCTCGGGCAACGTGCAGATGATCGGCCAGCACACCCGGGGTTGATCAACTCGCGGTGATCGTACGGGCACCTGATCAGGGCTTCACCCGAGTGGCCGTAGCCGCCTAGCCTGAAGGGCACCCTCAAGCTGTCGGGCCACCCGTCCGGGTTCCCGACAGCCCTTCAGGCGCTGAGGAGGGCAATGGCTGCTCGGGGACGGTCGTTCAGCGGGATGCGCGGCCTGGCCGCCGTCCCCTCGTACGTGGTCATGCAACCCACCACCCTGTGCAACCTGGACTGCGCCTACTGCTACCTGCCGCTGCGGGCGGTCGACCGGCGGATGCCGGTGCCGGTGGCCGAGGCGGTTGCCGCGTCGGTCAATCCCTGGGCGGCGGCGGGCCGCTTCTCGGTGGTGTGGCACGGCGGCGAGCCGCTGGCCGCCGGCCGGGAGCACCTCGCCGCGCTGATCGCGCCGTTCGGGCCGCAGGTCGAGCACCACGTCCAGACCAACGCCACGCTGATCGACGACGCCTGGTGTGCGTTCTTCGTCGAGCACGGGGTGCGGGTGAGCGTGAGCGTGGACGGTCCCCGGGAGCGCAACGGCGAGCGGGTCACCCGGGGCGGCGGTCCCGCGTACGACCGGATCCTGCGGGGGGTGGCGGCGCTGCGCCGGCACGGCCTGCCGTTCTCGGCGCTGGCGGTGGTGGGCCGCCCCGGGCCGGGCCTGGCCACCGAGTTGTACGACTACTTCCTCGACCTCGGCTGCGACGTGCTCGGGGTCAACATCGAGGAGACCGAGGGGGTCAACCTCCGCGACAACTCCCACGACGCGAAGCTGGTGACCGCCTTCTGGGCGGAGTTGGTGGCGGCCTGGCGCCGGGAGCCCCGGATCCACCTGCGCGAGGTCGAGTGGTCGCTGCGGTACGCCGCAGCGGTGCTGGACGGCAGCGCGGACGACGTGCTCCCCCGGCGGTTGGACCCGATCCCGACCGTCGGCCACGACGGCTCGGTGATCGTGCTCTCCCCGGAGCTGGCCGGTTTCACCGACGTCCGGTACGGCGACTTCAGCAGCGGCAACGTGCTGACCACCCCGCTGGCCGAGATCCTCGCCCACGCGGACCGGACGCCCTGGGTCGGCGAGTTCCTCGCCGGCGTCGAGGCGTGCCGTTCGTCCTGCCCCTACTTCGGGTTCTGCGGCGGGGGCCACGCGGCCAACCGCTACTTCGAACAGGGGCGCTTCGACGGTACGCAGACCGCGCACTGCCGCAACAGCAAGATCCACTTACTGGAGGGAGTGTTGGAGCATGCCCGAGACCACCAGTCACCGGCAGCCTGACCGGAGGACGGACACCCCGGACGAGGTCGCCGATCGGGTGCGGCAGGCCGCGCCGGGACTCTCCGCACTTCTCCACGAGGCCGAGGCCGCGCGGCGACTACGGGCCGAGGTGGCGGGCGGCGACGGCGCGAGCGCCGTGTGTGCCTGGAACCACTTCGAGAACATCCCGACGTTCTACAACTGGAACAACCGCCCCCGCTGAGCCGGACCGTGATCAGGGACCTGCCGATCGGCCGGACGGTTCTCCGGCACGGGCAGGTCCCTGATCGTCGGTCTTGGCGCCGCTTCGATGGGCACATGCGTGAGCACGCGGGCGACACCGCGTGCTCAGCTGTTACCGGAGGTCAGCGGGGCGGACGTACCCAGGGATCCGGGTCTTCGTCCGCGTGATCCTCATCATCGTCGTCGACATACTCTTTGTAGTCGTCGTCGAAGTTGTGCTCAGACTTACCAGCACCCGCCAGTTCGCGCTGCAAGGCGGTGAGGTCGGTGTTCGGGGAGTGGTACTTCAACTCCCGGGCCACCTTCGTCTGCTTGGCCTTAGCACGGCCGCGCCCCATGGCTCGACCCCCTCGCACAGAATGCGGGGCAGCCCGAAGGCGGGCCCCGATGACGTCAGGCATCTCTCGTGGCTCTTACGGTACATGGGGATGCCATCGTTCGGCACCTCGGGTTACCGCCGACCGACACCGCGCGTCGCGGTCATCCGGCCGTCACCGATTGTACCCGGTAAGGAGCGGCGCCGGGAGCGCCCGTGACACGGGGCAAAGCCCCGTGAATCCAGCCTAACGGGACGGGCCGCCCTGCGGGGCCGGGGGCGGAACGACGCTCCGCCCCCGGGGCGCTCAGCGCAGGTGGATCGTGCGCAGCCGGCCGACGTCGGCCATCCGCCGCTCCGCGAGCCGGTCCGCCGCCACCGCCGGCGGCACGCCCTCGGCGTCGGCCAGCCGCAGGATCTCCCGGGTGGTGTCGTAGATCCGGGTCGCGCGCAGCTTGGCGCGCTCGAAGTTGAAGCCCTCGATCTCGTCCGCCACCTGGATCACGCCGCCGGCGTTGACGACGTAGTCGGGGGCGTAGAGGATGCCGCGGTCGGCCAGCAGCTTCTCGATGCCCGAGTGGGCGAGCTGGTTGTTGGCCGCGCCCGCGACGACCTTGGCGCGCAGCGCGGGCACCGTGTCGTCGTTGAGCGCGCCGCCCAGCGCGCAGGGGGCGTACACGTCGATGTCGGCGGCGACCAGCGCGGCGGCGTCGTCGACCAGCGCGACCTGCGGGTGGGTCGCGCGCGCCCACTCCAGGGCCTTCGGGTTCACGTCCGTCGCCACCACCTCGGCGCCGTCGTCGACCAGGTGGCCCACCAGGTACTTGCCGACCTTGCCCAGGCCGGCGACGCCGACGCGCCGCCCGGCGAGGGTCGGGACGCCCCAGACGTGCTCGGCGGCGGCCCGCATGCCCTGGAAGACGCCCCACGCGGTGAGGATGGAGGAGTCGCCCGCGCCGCCGTGCTCGACGCTGCGGCCGGTGACGTACGAGGTCTCGCGGGCGATCACGTCCATGTCGGCGACGTAGGTGCCGACGTCGCAGGCGGTGTAGTAGCGCCCGGCGAGGGACTCCACGAAGCGGCCGTAGGCGCGCAGCAGCGCCTCGCTCTTGATCCGCTCGGGGTCGCCCCAGATGACGGCCTTGCCGCCGCCCAGGTCCAGTCCGGCGAGGGCGTTCTTGTAGGCCATGCCCCGGGAGAGGTCGAGCACGTCGGCGAGGGCGTCGGACTCGCTGGCGTACGGGTAGAACCGGGTCCCGCCCAGCGCGGGGCCGAGCGCGGTGGAGTAGATGCCGATGATCGCCTTGAGGCCGGTCTGCTTGTCCTGGCAGAACACGACCTGTTCGTGACCGCTGGACCCCGGGTCTTCGGTGGTGGCGAATACGCCCATGACTCGCTCCTGGTGTGGGGTGCGTCCTTGTGGGACGCGGACCTGTGGACCGCCGGCGGGATGCTGCCGGTGCCGGTGAGCCTAGTATCGGCCGACGCCGTCCGGCCGCCCAAGGCGCGCGTGATCGGGCCGCCGACGTCGGCCGGGTTCCGATTCGTGGGAGGATCGCGCCGTGCCGTCGCTCTTCGCTTCATACCTGCGCGTGTACGAGCCGCTGACCGCCTTCGACCGGGACCGCCAGTCGTACTGGCGGCGCTACGTCGAGCAGGGCCGGGCGGTGGCACCGGTGGAGGGGCCGGGCCGGCAACGGACGTCGGTGCTGGAGGCGCTCGGCGCCGGCTGGACCCGGCTGCCCGACCTGCCGGACGAGGCGTACGTCCTGGAGACCGACGAGACGCTGCTGGTCTGCCCGTGGAACCTGCGCATCCGGGTGGCCGAGGCGGCGCTGAACGCCCGCGACGGCGTGCCGCCGGTGCTGGCCGACGCCTTCGTCCCGCCGGTGCTCGCCGGGCAGGCGAAGGCGGCGGTGGAGGACTGGCGCAGCGGGGCCCGGGTGCTGGAGCACGGCGTGCCACGGGTGCACGAGCAGACCGCGACGTGGGGCGTGCCGCTGCGCTGGTTCGTGCTCTTCGACCCGGAGGAGCGGAACCACGTGACCCACCCCGGGCGGCGGGCGCTGCGCTACCGGACGGAGATCTCCAAGGCGCGGCGTCGGTCGTCGCGGGCCCTGTCCGTGCTGCGCAAGTCGATCGGCGACGCCCCGATCACGGAGGCGGTCGAGGAGGCCGCCCGCTGGCTGGAGGAGTTCCACCCCCGCTCGATGGTGGAGCTGGACTACGGGGGCCTGGTCGAGCTGCTGTCGGACGAGACGCTGGCCGCCGACGACTCGCCCGAGCTGGTGGCGACCGGTCTGGCCGGGCTGTCCCGGGGCGAGGCCGAGGAGGCGTCGGCGGCGTACGACCGGTTGGTCGCGCGCTGGCGGGCGGTCCAGTTGCTGGAAAGGTGCAACTGAGGCGAAAACGCCCAGGGAGCGCTCCCAAGCCGAGGTGAGCTCGTAGTTGACTCATCACGAACCGTGATCATGAGTCCGAATAAGGTACTTTCTGCCGTGTAAAAGTCGCATAAATCGGGCATGGTTCATCCGTCCGTCTAGGGACGTTCGGCCGTTCGGCCCATGTCGGACATCGGGGACTAGCCGGACCATGGGAGACGCGTCGGCCGGCGGGACCCCGGCCGATGTCTATACATGTGGAGGAGTGACCGATGGCATCGCGAACGCACGAACCAGAGCCGCTACTCACACCGGCCGAGGTGGCGTCGATGTTCCGTGTCGACCCGAAGACGGTGACCCGGTGGGCCAAGGCGGGCAAGCTCAGCGCCATCCGCACCCTGGGTGGCCACCGTCGGTACCGGGAGTCGGAGGTCAGGGCACTGTTGCAGGGTCAGATCCCGCAGCAGCGGCAGGGGGACTGACCGACCGGGAGTGAACAGATGTGGACGAAGGGCGGCGGACACGGTCCGCCGCCCTTCGTCGTGTCTCGGCCCGCCCGCGTACGGCGGGTGGGTCAAACGTCGGTCGGCGGCCGGTCGGTGAGGACGACCCGGATGCCGACCGTGCCGCTCTCGCCGCGACGCAGGCGGCTGCCGAGCAGGCTGAGCCGGCCGACCAGCCGGTACTTCTGCTTGATCAGCTCACGTACCCGCCGCGTGCCGGCCGCGTCGCACAGGGTCGCGTGGGCGGCGACCGCCTCGCCGTGCGGCCGGCCCCGCACGTCGCACGGCGCCACCGTGACGTCGCCGCTGCGCCGGATCCGCTTCACCTTTCCGGCGTCCGCCGCCGACCACACCGCCAGCGCGTCGCCGTCGCGCACCGCCCAGACCGGGGTCGGCACCGCCCGACCGTCCTTGCGGAAGGTCGTGAGCAGGATGTACTTCTCCGCGCCGAGGCGGTCCAGAGTGGTCATCCCGCCAGGATACGGCCGTCGCGTCGACTGACCGGCCGGATAGCGTGAAGCCCGTGACGGTGGAGCCACGGATCGGTGACGTGTTCGGAGAGATGCTGCGCGACGCGTACGCCGTGGCCACCGGGGTCGGCCCCCGGCCGCTGGCCGGCGGACGGCTGCCGCGACCGGTCATCGAGATCATCGAGCGCGACGACGGGCTCATCAACGGCGCGCCCGCCGCGCACTACCTGGATCCGCCGGCGGACTGGCAGCCGTACGACCACCGGGCCGTGGACCGCGTCCGGGGCGCGACCCTGGACGTCGGCGTCGGGGCGGGCCGGATCGCGCTGCTGCTCCAGGAGCGGGGGGTTCCCGTCACCGGGCTGGACACCTCGACCGGGGCGCTGGCCGTCTGCCGCCGCCGGGGCGTACGCGACCTGGTGCACGGCACGGTCGACGCGCACGTCGCCGACAGCCGCCGCTACGACACGTTCCTGCTGCTCGGCAACAGCGTGGGCCTGCTGGAGGGGCGGGAACGGGCGCCGGCCCTGCTGGCCGCGCTCGCCGCGCTGGCCCGGCCGGGAGCACAGGTCATCGCCCAGGGCACCGACCCGTACGGCACCCGGGACCCGGTGCACACGGGCTACCACGAGCGCAACCGGCGCCGGGGGCGCTTCGGCGGGCAGCTCCGGCTCCGGCTGCGTTACCGGGAGCTGGGCACCGAGTGGTTCGACTACCTGGTCTGCTCGCCGGACGAGCTGGCCGAGCTGGTCCGGGGCAGCGGCTGGCGACTGACCGACGTGGACGACCGGGACGCGCCGTACTACCTTGCCACCCTGCGCCTCGCCGGCTGACGCCCCGGCGGAGGGTCGCGCGCCCGGATTCCCGCCCGCGGCGGGAATCCGGGGCGGGCGTCAGACCTGGACGGTCGGGGGGAGCTGCTCGGGCGGGAGGCCACCGTCGCCGTCGACCACCTCGTCCGGGGTGCCGTCCTCGTCGAGGTCGACCATCGTGATGTCCACCTTGCCGTCGTGGTCGGTGTCGAACTGGAACAGGTCGGGCTTGCCGTCCCCGTCGGTGTCGGCCACCCAGACGTCGGTGCGGCCGTCGTTGTTGGTGTCGGCACGCAGCAGGTCGACCCGCTCGTCCCCGCGGGTCTCCACGGTCTCCGCCGTGTCGGCGGCGTGCACGGTCTCCGGTGCCTGGCTCATCTGGCCCGTCCTTCCCTCGGTTGGTGCCGTGGTACCCGATCCGTCGCGCCCCCACGCATGCCGGGGAGATCGCCGCTGCATAGGGTCGGCCCATGAGCGAGTGGAGCGGGCGGCGGGGCACGGGTCGACCCCGTCCCGCCACCGGAGACAGGGAGGCGTCATGAGCGACCGCTTTGTCGTCGTCGGGGCCGGCACGATGGGGCTCGGCATCGCGTACGTGGCGGCCGGGGCCGGGCACGCCGTGGAGCTGGTCGAAGTGGACCGGGCGCGGGGCGCGGCGGCCCTCGAACGGCTCGGCGAGCTGTGGGACCGGGCGGTGGCGCGCGGCAAGCTGGACGCCGAGCGGGCCGCGGCGAACCGGGAGCGGGTGACGCTGCGCACGGGGCTCGCCGAGGTCGCCGAGGAGCCGGCCGTGGTGGTCGAGGCCGTACCGGAGCGGCCGGACCTGAAGCGGGCGGTGCTGCGCGAGGCCGAGGCGCTGCGGCCGGCACTGCTGGGCAGCAACACCTCCAGCATCCCGATCGCCGCGCTGGCCGAGGGGCTGGCGCGGCCCGAGCGCTTCCTCGGGCTGCACTTCTTCAACCCGGTCTGGGCGATGGCCCTGCTGGAGGTCGTGGTCGGCCCGGCCACCGCGACGGAGACCACCGCCGAGGCGGTCGCGCTCGCCGGCCGGCTGGGCAAGGACCCCGTCGTCGTACGCGACATGCCCGGCTTCGCCACCTCCCGGCTCGGGGTCACCCTCGGGCTGGAGGCGATCCGGATGGTCGCCGACGGGGTGGCCAGCCCCGCCGACATCGACAAGGCGATGGTGCTCGGCTACCGGCACCCGGTCGGCCCGCTGGAGCTGACCGACATCGTCGGCCTGGACGTGCGGCTGGACATCGCGCGCACCCTCCAGGCCGCGTACGGGGACCGGTTCGCCCCGCCGCCGCTGCTGGAGGAGATGGTGGCCGCGGGCCGCCTGGGCAAGAAGTCCGGCGAGGGCTTCTACCGCTGGGAAGGCGGGGTGCGCTCGTGAGCGGGCTGCGGATCGAGGAGCACCCGGACCGGCTGGTGGTGACGCTCGACCGGCCGGAGAAGCGCAACGCCATCGACGCCGACCTGATCGCCGAGCTGCACCAGGTCTGCGCGGACCTGGAGGCGCGGCCCCGCCTGCTGCTGCTCACCGGCGGCACCGAGGGGATCTTCGCCGGTGGGGCGGACATCGGGCAGTTGCGCGAGCGGGGCCGGCTGGACGCCCTCGCGGCGATCAACTCGGCGGCCTTCGCCCGGATCCGGGCGCTGCCGATGCCGACCGTGGCGGCCGTGGACGGGCCCGCGCTGGGCGGTGGCGCCGAGCTGGCGTACGCCTGCGATCTGCGGGTCTGCACGGCGCGGGCGGTGTTCGGCCAGCCGGAGGTCCGGTTGGGGATCCTGGCCGGCGCGGGTGCGACCCACCGGCTGCCGGCGCTCATCGGGGAGGCCCGGGCCAAGGAGCTGCTCTTCACCGGCCGCCGGGTGGACGCCGAGGAGGCGCTGCGGATCGGGCTGGTCAACCGGGTGGTGGCCGAGCCCGGCGAGCTGCTGCCCACCGCGCACGGGCTGCTCGACGAGATGGCGAAGGGCTCCGCGCTGGCGCTGCGGCTGACCAAGCTCGCGGTCGACGCGCCGGCCGCCGCGCACCCGCACCTCGACCTGGTCAGCCAGGCGGTGCTCTTCGAGGACGAGGAGAAGCACCGGCGGATGACGGAGTTCCTCGAGCGGCGCCGACCCCGCTGATTCCCGCAACGACGACGGCCGCACCGGTCACCGGTGCGGCCGTCCGTGTTCCAAGGTGGCTCAGTGTCGGATCTGCACCCCGGCGTCGGCGAGGGCCCGGATCACCTGGGCGGACTCGGCGAAGCCGATGATCAGCACGGCCTCCGCGCCGAAGTCCTTGATCTCCTTGGCGCCGGCGACGAAGTCCACCGGGTTCGCCTTGGCGTCGGCCGGCGGCTCGTAGGTCAGCAGCTTGAGCCGGTCGCCGCCGATGCCGGCCCGCTCCAGCTCGGCCCGGACGGTGTTCTGGAGCCCCTCGCCGTAGGAGTCCTTACGGGCCACGATGGCGATCTTCTGCGGCCCGTCGCGGAGGATCACGTCGGCCAGCGCCCGACCCTGGAGGCTGTCCGGCGGCGCGGTACGGAAGTAGAGGCCGTTGTCGTCCAACTCGGTCAGGCTGGCGTCGGTGTTCGACGGGGCGAACAGCACCTTCCCGGCCTGCACCACGTCGGGCAGCACGGCGCGGGAGATGCCGGAGGCGCCGGCGCCGATGATGACGTGGACGTTCCGCGCGACGTGGCTGGCCACGGTGGCCTTCGCGACCGCCGGGTTGGTGCCGTCGTCGCCGTCGATCCAGACCACCGGCTCGCCGAGCACCCCGCCCGCCGCGTTGATCTCCCTGATCGCCAGCTTGGTGCCGGCGGAGATCGGCGGGTACGCCAGGGCCAGGTCACCGGTCTGCGGCAGCAGGCCGCCCATGACCAGCGGTGAGCCGTCGCTGCGGTCGGTGCGGCCGCCGCGCTGCTTCTTCGCCTTCGGCGGCGCCTTGGTGCTCGCCGCCGACTCGTCCCCGGCCCCGACGAACTCCGTCTTGCCGTCGTTGAGCCGCTGGCCGTCGAAGTGCAGGGTGCCGTAGCTCGCGGTGGACGGCTCGCCGGCGTCGGTGAAGCCGGCCCGGGTCAGCGAGACGCTGCGGTACTCCACGTCGCGTCCCGCGCGGGCCAGGGTCAGGCACTCCGCTGGCGTCTCGCAGCGCTGCCCGCCGTTGGTCACCCCGACGATCTGCTTCGCGATGGCCGCCGGGTCCGTCGTGCCCGCGAGCTGGGCGGCGATCGCGCTGATCACCACCGCGTCGTACGCCTCGGCGGAGTAGAGAAAGTCGCCCAGCTTCGGGTCGAGGGACCGGAGCCGGTTCTTGAAGTCCTCGGGCAGGGGCGTGAGCGGCGTCGTGCCCTTCATGCCGTCGACCAGGCTGGCGCGATCCTTCAGCTCGGCGGGGTACGAGTTCAGCATGTTGCCGTCGGTGCCGTAGAGGCGCACCTGATGGGTGGTCGCCTCCTCGGGCTCTTCGGTCCCGCAGGCGCTCGTGGCGAGCAGGAACGTCGCGCAGGCAGCCAGGGTGGCCGCCCGCGAGGCGCGTGACTTGAACATGGTCGTCCTTCCTCCGGCGAAGGTCCGCTGCGCACATTAGCGTGCTGGGCCGCGCCGCGGGACCACGGAGGCGGCTCAATCCGCAGGTCGCCCGCCCTAACTACGGAAAGTAACCGCCGCCGGGTGGCTTGACCCCAACCCCTACCGTGCTGTGGGTGACGGACTCACCACAGCAGACGCTCGACGACGCGACCGCCGTGCTCCGCTCGGCGCTGGCCGGGGACGGCGACGCGGTGGCGGGGGCGTTCGACGCGGTCGTCGACCGGTCCGGCCTGGCCGGCGCGTACGGGGTGGCCTGGTGTCTCGCCGCCACCATGGTCGGCGACCCGGTTCCGCCGGGCACGTGCGCGCTGGACTTCCCCGGCATCGACGAGGCGGGCTACGACACCCGCTGGGTGGCGCGCTTCGTCAGCGCGTACGCCAACGCCGACGACGACACCGGCGAGGCGCTGTTCGGTGCGGCGGCGGCCGACGGGCTGCTGCCGGAGTGCCTACTCACGCTCGCCGGCTCGACCGTGGCGACGCTGCGTAGCCGGGCCGTCTGACCCGTCTTTCCGCTGGGCGCCCGCCCGCCGGTCGTCGGCACGGTCACCGCGTCCACCCGCCGGTCGGCCGCCATGCGGCGAGATCGGGCCGGCGTGACCGGTCACCGGGTCGTCCGCCGGTCGGTCGCGGTGCGGCGAGGCCGGGCCGGCGTGACAGGCTGAGCGGCATGTCCGACGCCATGCTCAGCAAGGTGCGCAAGCTGCTGGCCCAGGCCGAGGACCCGGCCTGCACCCCCGCCGAGTCGGCCGCGTTCACCGCCAAGGCGACCGAGCTGATCGCCCGCTACGGCGTGGACCGGGCGCTGCTGGCCGCCCGCGACCCGGCCTCGGACCCGGTGGGCGACCGGGTGGTCGAGGTCGTCGCCCCGTACGCCCGGGACAAGGCCGGCCTGCTCGCCGCGGTCGCCGACCCGCTGCGCTGCCGCTGCGTCCGCCGCCGGGAGGGTACCGGCTTCGCCATGCACCTGTTCGGCTTCGCCAGCGACCTGGAACGCGCCGAACTGCTGTTCACGTCGCTGCTGGTGCAGGCCGCGCACGGGCTTGCCGGCGCCGAGCCGCCGGCCGGCGCGCATGTCGCCGCCTTCCGGCGCTCGTGGCTGGCCGGGTTCGCCCACGTGGTCGGGGTGCGGCTCCGGGCGGCGGAGGCCGGGGCCGTCGCCGAGGCGGGTGCGCCCTCGGTGGCACTGGTCCTGGCCGACCGGTCGGACCGGGTCCGGCACCGCGTCGCCGAGGTGTACCCGCAGTTGCGTACCGCCGCGCCGCGCCGGCTCGCGGGCGGCGGGTTCGGCCGGGGCGCCGAGGCGGGCCGCCGCGCCGACCTCGGCGGGCGGGACGCCGCCACGGCGCGGGCCGCGCGCCCCGGCCTCGGCCGCTGACGCGCCACGGCCCTGGCGGCGACGCACCGGGGCAGACGGAGGCCGGCGACGGGCGGTGCGGTGTCGTAGGCCGGTCAGTCGGCGGCGCGGTCGGCCACCCGGGCGGCGTAGCGGGTGAGCAGTTCGTGCCAGCCGGCGGTCAGGGCCTGCCGGTAGCCCTCCGCCGCCTCGCCGTGCCGGTCGAAGTGCCGGTGCTCGACCTGCACCCGGGTCCGCTCCGGCCCCTCCGGCTGGAAGAGCACCTCCACCTCGCTCGCCCTGGCGGGATCCGGCACCGGTGCCCGGTCCGCCCCGATCTGCCAGGTGAAGACGAGCCGCTCGGGCGGATCCCAGGTCAGCACCCGGCCCCAGTCGCAGCGGAAGCCGTACGGGCCGATCTCGTAGAGCATGCCGCCGGCGCGCGGCTCCATGCCCAGGTCGGCGAGCTGCTCCGGCCCCGACCAGGTGTATTCCACCACCCACCACTGCGCCAGGCCGCCGGTGAACACCTCGAACGCCCGCTGGGCGGGAGCGGGGACCAGGAGGTCGCTGCGCAGCGCGAACCGTTCGGACTCCTGCCGGATGCCGACCGGGTCAGCCATCTCCTGTCCCATAGGCCCGGACCATACCGGCTGATGCCCGGGTGCGCAGCTTCGCGACCGCCCGCTCCGGGCCTTTCCGCCGGCCGGGCCCGACGGCGATCCCGTCCCGGCCCGGGTGGCCGCTCGCGCGGTCGTCCGGCGGGATGTTCGGCCGGATAGCGGGTACCCGCGCCGAACGGTCCCGGCCGGCCCGGCCGGAGGATGCGGAGCGGGGAGCATGAGCGAGAACGCGCAGCAGCGGGATCCGGACCAGCTCGGCGGTCGATCGAACCGGCGCGACGGGGAGGGCGGGCCGCCCCGCCCCGACAGGGGGATGGAGCCGGCCCGTCGGGGCGGGGACACCGAGCCGGACGTCCTGCTGGACATACCCGAGGTGTCGGTCGACTCGGTGCGGCTCGCGGTGGACGAGCTGGACGCCGACGTCTCCCTGCGAACGCGGCTGGCCAATCTCCTCCAGCTCGACGCCGGGGTCCGGGTACACCTCAAGGGCGTCGAGCTGGACCTCACCGGGGTGCACGCCGAGGCGCTGCTGAAGGTGCGGCTGGAGAAGCTGGTGGAGATCCTCGACCGGGCGCTGACCACCATCGACCGCAACCCCCAGATCATCGAGGCGCTGTCGCGTACGGCGACGGCCTCGCTGGACGACGTCAACCGGGCGACGCAGCGGATCGCCAACCTGGGCGAGCGGGCCGTCGGCCCCGTGGGGCAGCTCACCGGCCCGGCGGGGCAGCCCCCGTTGGAGCGGGCCGGCGGCGCGACCGACGACCTCGGGCAGCAGGTCGGCGCCATCGGTGCAGTCGCCGACCGGTCCCTGCGTGAGCCGGGCGGCCCCGGGCAGGGCGAGGTGGGACAGGGTCCCGGGCGGGGCGGTCCCGGGCGGGGCGGTCCCGGGCCGGGCGGGGTTGCGCAGGGCGGACCGGGCGGGGCCCGCGAAGGCGGACCGGGCGGGGCTCCCGGAGGTGGGCCGGGCGGGGCTCCCGGAGCCGGGCAGGCTCCTCGGGGTGGTGGCCTCGCCAGCGGGTCCGGGGGCGGGGGCGAGCAGGGGCAGGCGCAGCGCGCACGCGAGCAGGCGGGGCGCGAGGCGGCCCGCCAGCCGACCGGGCCCGGGGAACAGGAACACGCCCAGGGCGCCCCGGAGCGCGGCGGGCAGCAAGCGGGCGGCGAACACGGAAGGCACCCGGCTGCCTCCGGGCCGGGCGGGCAGCAACCGGGCGGTGCGGAGCGCGGCACGTCGGAGGCGGGCGGCGAGGAGCGCGGCGGGCAGCGGCCGGGGCGCGAGGAACAGAGCGCGCGGCAACCGGGCGGTGAGCGGGTCGGCGGTCCCGGCGGCGGTACGGCCGCAACGGCCGGCGGGGATCGGGGACCCGGCGGTGGGCAGGAGGCCGGACGGGCCGAGTCGTCCGAGGGTCCGTCCGAGGGCGGCTCGGGTCGACGACCCGAAATCTCGGGCGGTGCGCAGAGCGCGGCGCAGCTCGCCGAGCAGGCGGGGGAGACGCTCCGGCAGGCCGGCCGGAGCGTCTGGGAGGCGATCCAGGACGGGGTGGCCCAGCACCGCCAGCAGAGGCGCTGAGGGGCGGCCCAGGCGGCCAGCGGGGCGAGCGCCGGGGCCGGGCCCACTCTCGTCGGGCCGGGCCCACTCGCGTCGGGCCGGGCCCACCGCTGGGCCGGCCTCGGCGGCCCGACGGTCAGCGGCCGGACACCTCCGCCCGGTATCGCTCGATCCACTGCCGGTTGAGTTCGTCGGCCTGGCGTCGGTGCCGGGGAACTATGGCGAAGGCGTCCTCGGGCACGTCGAGCCGCAGGAAGTCGAGGATGCGGCGGGTGGTGGCGGCCATGTCCTCGGTCAGTTCCTCGTAGCGCACCACGTGCGGTCGGATCCCCCGCGAGGCGAACCACTGCTCCCAGGCCGCGTTGTGCTCGCCGATCTCGTCAAGGTAGTGGCGGATGCCGTCCGCGTCGAAGCGGGGCGCCCGCCCGGTCCCGGCGTCACCGCTGATCTCCCCACTGCCCCCGAGGAACCACTCGCCGGTCTGCTCGGCGCGCAGTCGCGACACCGCCTGCGCCAGCACGTCGTCGCGTCGCAGGAAGACGAAACCGGTACGGCCGAACGCCCTGCCCAGCAACGCGACGTCGTCGCCGGCGAGGTCGGGATGGCTCGCCGCGAGCCTGGCGAGCAGCTCCTCCAGCGTTCCCCACATGAGCTTCGCGCCGAACACGCCGTTGTCGGTGCGGCCGGCGGCGAGGGCGGCGCGTACGAAGTCCGCGTGATCGAAGCCGCCGTCGGCCGTGCGGGGGAGCCGCCACCGGTCGGCCCACAGCGACTCGTCGGGGGAGCGGAAGTATGCCTGGGGACGACCGGCGACGCCGGTGGACTCCAGCAACCCGAGCAGGAGCGAGCTGCCGGTGCGCGGGGTGCCGCAGACGAAGTACGAGTCGACGCCGTCGGTCAGCATGGGCGTACGCAATCGCAGCGCGGCCCCCGCCGCAACCGAATTCGTCTCCCGCGCCGGGCTGGTTTCTCGGCCCCCGCCAGGGCGATCAGTCGATGGCTCGCAGCGTGGCCGTGCCCATCACGAAGACGGCGATCAGCGCGGCGGAGGCGACGCGCATCGGTCGCGAGCGGCTGAAGGCGCCCACCACCAGCGCCGCCCCCAGGCCCAGCAACCAGTGGCCGACCTCGGCGTGCCGGTCGAGGTCGAAGCCGAGGTCACCGAGGGCGGTGCGCCCGTAGCGGACGAGCGCGGCGCCGCCGACCCAGACGAGCAGGGTCCAGCCGAACCGGGGGCCGGGGCGCTCGGTCAGCCGCGATCCGTGGCGGGTGAGCGTGCCGAGCAGGTAGGTCACCGCGAGCAGCGCCGCCACGCCGGCGAGCAGCAAGGCGTGCACGCCAACGAGGAACACGAGCATCACCCACCCGCCGCTGGTGGTGTCGCGCAGGAAGAGGGCGGCCGTCGTGCCGACCACGACCATCTGCCCCATCGCGAGCCGCCCCGAGTTGACCACCCGGGGTGCGGTCGACCGCGCGGTCGAGCGTTCGGCCACGTCTCTTCCCCCGTCGTGCCGGCCCGCCGCACACCGGTCGCCAGGACGGGTCGGGGTCAGCGTGGCACGGCCGGGCCCTCCACCGCTGTCCCGGATCCGTCCGTCGGCGTCGGCCGGCACGCGCGGACGGGGAGCACCGTCACGCCGAGGCGGCGGCGACGCAGAACTCGTTGCCCTCCGGGTCGGCCATGACGACGTGGTGCCCGGTGACCTCCTCCAGGACGGTCCCGCCCGCCCGGACCAGCCGCTCGGCCTCCGCGCTGATCCGCGTCCACCGCTCCTCGGGGGTGCCGTGGCCCGGCACCCGGACGTCGATGTGCAACCGGTTCTTCGCCGTCTTGGGCTCGGGGACCCTGAGGATGGAGAGCGCGGGGCCGACGTCCTCGGGGTCGCAGAGCCACGCCGCGTCGTCCACCGGGTCGTCCTCCGGCAGGTCGAAACTCGCGTGCCACTCCTCGCGGGTGTGGAAGGGGGCGGGCGGCGGCTCGTCGACGTAGCCCAGTGCCGTCTTCCAGAACTCCCCGAGGAGCTTCGCGTCGCCGCAGTCGAGGGTCAGACTGATCCTGGTCGCCATGGCGGGACGGTATCGCCCACGTCCGACAGCCGAAGGGAGCGAGCCGACTGCGGGGAGGGGCCAGGAGGGGCGAGATCTCTTTCCCCGCCACCCTCAACCTATATCGCACGGGGGGACTTGCCGCAAGACCCGGGTGGTGCCCCAGAATTGTCGGCCGAGGCCAGAACCTGCGGAAATCAGAGCTTTGTGCGTTGCGTGCCGTTGTCGGCGTACGGGCCGAGGCGGGACGTCGGACGCCGACGGGACCCGCGGCGCGGCTGCGGGAGACCGGCGCGGTGGCGCAACGCGGCGGCTGGCCCAGTTCCCATCTCGTGAATGAGGGGCACCATGATCGACGTGATCGTGGTCGGCGGCGGGCCGACCGGCTTGATGCTGGCCAGCGAGTTGCGGCTGCACGACGTACGCGTGCTCGTGCTGGAGAAGGAGGCGGAACCGACCAGGTTCGTCCGCGCGCTCGGGCTGCATGCGCGCAGCATCGAGGTGCTGGACCAGCGCGGCCTGCTGGGGCGCTTCCGCGCGCTCGGCGGGCAGCATCCGCTCGGCGGCTTCTTCGCCGGCATCCCCAAGCCGGCGCCGGACCGGCTGGACACCGCCCACCCGTACGTCCTCGGCATTCCGCAGACCACCACCGACCGCCTGCTGGCCGAGCGCGCCACCGAACTCGGCGCCGAGCTGCGGCGCGGCTGCGAGCTGGTCGGGCTGAGCCAGGACGACGCGGGGGTGAACGCCGAGCTGGCCGACGGCACCCGGTTGCGCTCGCGCTACCTGGTCGGTTGCGACGGCGGCCGCAGCACCGTGCGCAAGCTGCTCGGCGTCGGCTTCCCCGGTGAGCCCACCAGGGTCGAGACGCTGCTGGGCGAGATGGAGGTGGCCGAGGACCCGGCCACGGTTGCCGCCGTCGTCGCGGAGGTCCGCAGGACCCAGCTGAGGTTCGGCGCCGCGCCTCTCGGGGACGGGTGCTACCGGGTCGTCGTGCCCGCCGCGGGGGTGGCCGAGGACCGCGCCGTCCCGCCGACCATCGAGGAGTTCCGGCAGCAGCTACGGGCGACTGCCGGCACCGACTTCGGCGTGCACTCCCCGCGCTGGCTCTCCCGTTTCGGCGACGCCACCCGGCTGGCGGAGCGTTACCGGATCGGCCGGGTGCTCCTGGCCGGCGACGCGGCGCACGTCCACCCGCCGACGGGCGGGCAGGGGCTCAACCTCGGGATCCAGGACGCGTTCAATCTCGGCTGGAAGCTGGCCGCCGAGATCGACGGCTGGGCCCCGGCGGGGCTGCTGGACAGCTACGGGGCCGAACGGCGCCCGGTGGCCGCCGACGTGCTGGACAACACCCTGGCGCAGATGTACCTGCTGTCGACTGAGCCGGGCCCGCAGGCGGTGCGTCGACTGTTGTCGGAGCTGATGGACTTCCAGGACGTGAACCGGCACCTGATCGAGAAGATCACCGCGATCGGGGTCCGCTACGACCTCGGCGAGGGCCACGAACTGCTCGGCAGGCGGCTGCGCGACGTGGGCCTGAAGCGGGGACGCCTCTACGAGCTGCTGCACGCCGGCCGGGGGCTGCTCCTCGACCGGACCGGTCGGCTCTCGGTCGCCGGGTGGGACGACCGGGTCGACCACGTCGTCGACGGCGGCGACGAACTGGACGTGCCCGCCGTGCTGCTGCGGCCGGACGGCCACGTGGCCTGGGTCGGCGACGACCAGGCGGGGCTGGTCGGTCAGCTGCCGAGGTGGTTCGGGGCTGCCGTCAGCTGAACGCACGGCGGCCCGTGGGACGCGGGCACCCCGGACACGGGGTGCGGCCGGCGGCGCGGTGCCAGGGGCCGTTCAGATCGTCTGCCGGCGCTCGTGCGACAGGTCGGCGTGATGGTGGGCACCGGGATGGCAGTCGGGATCGGTGTGGACGGTGGCGCTGGTCAGCCGGGGCACGGCGTGGGTGAGCTGGTGTTCGGCGTCGGCGGCGATCCCGTGCGCGGCGACGAGGCTGAGGTGGGCGTCCACCACGAGTTCGGCTTCGGCGTGGAGGCGGTGACCGATCCAGCGGAGCCGGACCGTGGTGACGTCGCGGACGCCGTCGACGGCGCGGAGCGTGGCTTCGGCCTGGTCGACGATGGCGGGGTCGACGGCGTCCATGAGCCGTCGGTAGACCTCGCGGGCGGCGTCCTTGAGGACGAGGGTGATGGCGACGGCGATGGCCAGGCCGACGGCCGGGTCGGCCCAGCGCCAGCCGAGGGCGGCCCCGCCGGCGGCGAGGAGCACGGCGAGGGAGGTGTAGCCGTCGGTACGGGCGTGCAGGCCGTCGGCGACCAGGGCGGCGGAGCCGATGCGGCGGCCGACGCGGATGCGGTAGCGGGCGACCAGCTCGTTGCCGACGAAGCCGACGAGGCCGGCCGCGGCCACCCAGGGCAGGTGGGTCACCTCGGCCGGGTGCAGCAGCCGGGCGACAGCGGTCCAGGCGGCGGCGACGGCGGACGCGGCGATGACCGCGACGATGATGATGCCGGCGATGTCCTCGGCGCGGCCGTAGCCGTAGGTGTAGGCGCGGGTGGCGGCCCGCCGGCCGAGCAGGAAGGCGATGGCCAGCGGTACGGCGGTGAGGGCGTCGGCGACGTTGTGCAGGGTGTCGCCGAGCAGGGCGACCGAGCCGGACAGCGCGACGATGACGGCCTGGGCGACGGCGGTGGCCCCGAGGCCGACGAGTGAGATCCACAGGGCCCGTAGGCCCTCCCGGGAGGACTCCAGCGCGGGGTCGACCTTCGCGCGGGAGTCGTGCGAGTGCGGGACGACCGCGTGGGTCAGCCGATGCCAGCGGGCGGCGAGCCGGCCCCGTTGGTGACGACCGTGATCGTGCGGGTGGTCGTGGTCGTGGTCGTGCTCGTGGTCTTCCACCGCGTCTCCCAACGTCCCTGACGGCACAGCGGGACAGGTATCCCCGACGGCGGCGATAATATGTGCTCATGTACGCACGCGACAATGATGCAGGTGCCAACGACCTGCAACAACGTCTCCCTGTCGACAGTCACGTCGAGGCAGCTACCGAGATGGTGCGGATGCTCGCGGACGGCACCCGACTGCGGTTGATGTGGCTGCTCGTCCACGGGGAGTACGACGTCACTGCCCTGGTGGCGGCGCTGGGAGTGGCGCGGCCGGCGGTGTCGCAGCACCTGGGCAAGCTGCGCCTGGCGGGACTGGTCACGATGCGGCGCGACGGCCGGCGGGCGCTCTACAGCGGCAGAGGAGGTCACGTGCGTCGGCTGGTCACCGAGGTCGTGCACGCGGCCTCGCACCGGGTGCGCGGCATCCCCGAGCACGACTGAAGCGTCCGGCGGGCGGAAACGTGGGCACCGCAATGGCGGGCGAGGAGCCGGTCGCCACCCGGCGGCGGCCCACGGCAGCAACCCGTACGCAGAAGCGCCGACCGGCGTTTCCGCTGGTCGGCGCTTCAGCGGCAGACGGGATGGCAGCAGGAGCGGGTGGCGTCGTTTACATGCCCCGGGTTTGGCCGCGGCGCCATACCTCGCCCTGTTCTCCATGACGCTCTGCCGTATAGCGCTCTTGGTCAGCTCGCGCGTCGCCGGCAGCAGCCGAATCCTCGGATGAGGAGAGCCGCTGTCTGTCTCGCCAGCCCACGAAGACGAACGCCCCGATAGACAGCGCCACGAGTACCACGAGGGATACCACCACCGTTGTCGTGCCATCGATGGTATGCAGCCATGCCCGAACTGACTGTCCCTGAGTAGCCAAAAAGGGCGCGTGCAGCGAACGTGCAACTAGCGACGGCGATCACGGGCCAAGTTCGGTCAACCACGGGCAACGCCGATCGATGCGTCAGGAGGGCGTACAAGAAGATCCCCACCGGCGTTTCCGCTGGTGGGGACATCTTTAGCCCGGCGAAAGGCTATGTGGCCAGGGGTGGGGTCGAACCGCCGACCTTCCGATTTTCGGTTTGTCGTCGGCATACGCCCTGACCTGAACTGGGTAACTTTTGTCGGGTTTCTAGGGAACGTGACATTGGACTGCGGTTCCTTGCCCTCCCGTGCACCCATGGGCGCACGGAGCGTACGACCAAGAGGCGCAGTTGGCGGGAATCGAGAAGCGGTGGCGAGCAGTGGTGGGTGTCGTGGTGGCTGCGCGATACTTGGGGGCCCGCCAAGGGCGAGAACGGCAGCACTCCGGTGCAGGCCAAGGCCTGGCCCACGGAAAGCTGGCGCAGAGGGCCAAGGGCATTGCCGAGGGCATCGCCACTCCTGAACGGCGAAGCAGGTGAGAGACGAGATCCTCGGACCTTCAGGGCAGCGCGACACCGCTTCACATAGCTCGCCGGGCCACGTGCTCTATTAGCGCATCGAAGGAGTCATCCTGAGGGCCAGCCAGGCGGTCACACCAGGGTAGAGGCGGCTGAGAAGCGCGCATGGCGTCCGCTGCCCGCCGAATCGCTGCGACCAATGCGTCCGCGCCGCCGAATTGACGCGGTGCGATGCCAAGCTGCTGAAGGTATCGTGACGGATAACGGTTTACGTCAGAAAATTTAGGTGTGCTGGCGAGCGCCTCTACCTCGATCAGCAGATCGAGGAAGTCTCTCCGCTCCGCACCCTGTTCGCAGGCCAGCTTTGCGTTCAGCGCCAGTTGATTCAGCGAGATTGACAGCCTAAGAGAGTCTAGGCCGCTGGCTGGACGATCCGAAATGGAAACCTGTGCCGCCCAGTACGACGGCCACCGGTGCCCGGAAGTTCCAAGTGCGGCCGACAGTTCGGCCCATGCGCCACGCACATGCTTGGCGTAGTCGCCCCACGCGCTGCGATCGTCTAGCCGAGGCGCTTCCCCTTCCCAAACCTCCGTTATTGCCGATTGCGGTCGGCCTAGGTCACGAAGCGCTTGCGATAGTGCGGTGAAGGTACTTAGCACCCGCGGTGCCACGGTACAGGCGGTACGGCATAGATGGAGCGCAAGCGGCCCGACTAGGTCGCGCGAGATGCCGCTGTTCATCAAACGCCGCCCCAGGTCAATTAGCTGACCGAACCCAGGCCGGAAAAAACCTTGTTTGCCGACTTCGCATATGTCGCCGATGAACTTCTCGAGGCTCGACTCCACACGCAAATCCGAATCGTCGCTGAGGGCTAACTCCAGCAGCGCCTTCGAGATGCTCGGATGCCGAGCGAAAAAAGCTCGTGACGAGGTGCTTAGGAAGAACTCCCGCTTCATCGGAACCTCGACCGACGGCCGCAACTCCGATTCTGAGATCTCAAGAAAACGCGCGGCAATATCCCGGGGCACACCCTCGATGCCCCCGACGTCGACAGCAGCGAGCACGACCAGGAATTCCGCAAGGGAGATAGCCGGGTCGCCCGGACGAACCGTAGCCAATCTGGACAGCAGCGATAACAGACGCGGCCGTAGGCGCTCTGAGTCGAAACGCATGGACAGCAGTGCACCCATAAATGCCTGCCGCCCTTCGGAGGCGCGGCTGGCGTCGAGCATGCCCTGCGAGATCTGCTTAATGTTGTTGCTGGCGAGCATCGCCGGTCGGCTCAATGAGCAGTTGATCCAATTATCCGCGACAACCTGGGCGTCGGCTAGTTCAACTCCCTGCATCTGAATCGGCGGCAGAACCCGGAAGGCCGACGCCCATCGGTCGGCCGTGCTGAATCTCCATCCGAGCCGATCGCGCTCCCCATTCCAGTCCACATCGCGGCTAGCCAACAGGAAGTGGACGAAAATATCTTCCTCATGCAGTTTGGTCGACGCGAATCTGTCGATGTCTAGGAGAAGCGCCTCGGCGTCATCGGATGCGATGAGAACTGTCCGTTGTGAGGCGCACATCGAGGCCAAGGCATCCGGCCCAAGTCGGCCGCCGGCCGTGGTCCGCCAATAGATGGCATCAAAGCGGCCCTCTTGCGCCAGCAGCGCAACGGCCTGTAAAAGAACCGTAGACTTGCCGTCGCCAGTAGCTCCACCGATACGGAGAAGGATGCTCCGGTCTTCGAGATCGTTGGTTCGGAACGCTTTGACCGCCCTTGTCACTGCAGGGCGAGGACGGAGCTTGGGGTGGCAGACGTCCTTCCAGTCTGGCGTTAGGCCGTCGAAGTAGTCGGCAAGATCCGCACGTGGCTTGCGGCTGGCCAGAAACTGCGGTGTGATGCGTACCCATCCCAGTAGCGGAGCGGGCGATACCGGCGGTCGCGGCCTGAGGGCATCAGCGACGTGTTCGATAAGTTTGCCGGCTTCTTCTGCATCCAAGCCTACGCGAATGTCTCCGACCGCCTGATAGTTGGTCGATCCCATTCCGCCGCGCAGTTCCTGATTCGCCTCCAAGGCGCTACTTCTTTTCTTGCTTGTCGACCTGTCCGACCGAGATGTTGCCGCCAGCCTGATAGTTGGTGGATCGGCGGCCACCGCTCTGCTTCTGCCGGATCTGAGGCCGTGTCTCGACCGGATCAGACTTGGTGGGCGCGAGGAAACCAGCGATCAGCACTAGGGCCCCGGCGCAAAGGATCACCAAACCGAGGGCTCCCGGCCAACGCCAAAAAGAGCGCGACGAATCCTGCAGACTGTAGATCAAGTAGCCGATGGTCAGCGATCCACCTAGACCCAAAAGGGCAGAACCCAGCGGCATCAGTCGATCAACCCTCTTCGCCATGGGGGAAGTGTAGATCGCCGCCAGCTTCGAGCCAACCCTGCCGTAAGATCCGAGACCATTAGCGGCCATTACGACGAGCCGTCGGTAGTCAGATTGGGAGCCAGGCCAAGCAGTTAGCCGTTTCCGCTGGTATAAGCGGGTGCCGGCAGGTCGTCCGTGGTGGCGAACTGATCTCGTGATCCCTCGGTCGCCGTGCCCGCTGCGTGTCCGTTGGCGCGGGAGCCGAGGGATTGGCGGCCAGTTCCTGGACGCGGCCGTCTACATGATGGCGCAGGTCAGGCCAGGTCAGGCCCCGCGACTCTGGCCTTGCTGACACTTCCTCAACCGAGTGGCGGCCACGCGGCGCTGACACCCGCCACTGAGACTCGTCCGGTAGGGCGCTCCACCTTGTCCCCGTCCGGGGAGGCTGGACGGTCTACGACTGCCCGACGAGGAGATCCGCTGATCCAGCCCCGGCCTACCACTACTTGTTCTTACGCCCGAGGAGGTACCCCAGGAGGAAATACAGCATCTCGAAGGGGGTGAGTTTGAGCGCGTCGAGACTCTGCCACACGTCGGGATAGCTCGACCGCAGTACCCCGCAGGCGACCAGGCCAACGACCGCGAGCGATGCAACCGTTGCGCCCTTCTCGACGCTGTCGATGGAGGGTGTCGCTAGCCGTAAGCCGAGCATGATCGATGAGACATGCCAAGCAGCCGCCTCGGGCGGGGCCGGAAGCGCTGGTGTTCCGTCGGAGTTCTCTTCAAGGACCGAGGCCAGCTCGGCTTCGACGGCCGACCAAAGCTCCTCGAAGCTTGGTGACCCGGCGACCGAGGCCGCAAGGTCATCGAGAGTCGCCGGCTCTGCCAGGTCTGACTCAGCGGACGACTCAAGGCGTTCAACGAGGTCAGTCCCGGAAGCGACTGCCAACGAGTAGACCCTTGGAGCGGCCGATGACGCCAAGCGCTTCGCCATCACGGCAACCTCGGCCAGGACGTCGGCCGGAATCTGGTCAAGCTGCTTCTGTGCGTCCTCCAGCACGGTGGCCGGGATGACTTTGGCTGCATCGGCGAGGTCGGCCAGGGCGGCCGCTGGAATCCGGTTGAGCTGCTGCGTGAACGCCGCCAACGTGGCCGTCGGCACAGTGTTGGCCCTCTCTGCGAGCTCGGCCAAGGCAGCAGCGGGAATCTGGTCAAGCTGTTTCCAGGCGTCCGCAAGCACGGCGGCCGGGATTGCGTTGACCGTGTCCGTAAGGTCGGCCACAGCGGCGCGGGAGATTTGCCTGAGCCGCTCTCGGACAGCATCTAGCTCGGCGACCGGGATGCGGTCGAACGCGGCGAGCTGCTCATGTAGCAGCCACCGTTCCCGCCAGCTCAGCGGCGTCATCTGTGCCTTCAGTAGCAGGAGTCGCGTGCAATGCCCGTGCAACGAGGTTCGGCTAATCATGGTCGCTGGGGGTCAAGGTCGGCCAAGATCGCCGCCCGGCCCATCGGCCCACAGCAGAAGCGCCGACCGGCGTTTCCGCTGGTCGGCGCTTCAGTAGCCCGGCGAAAGGCTATGTGGCCAGGGGCGGGGTCGAACCGCCGACCTTCCGATTTTCAGTCGGACGCTCGTACCAACTGAGCTACCTGGCCGTGTTGCTCGGTTCATGCTACCCGCACGGCGGGTTCTCCGCCGGGAGGGTCACATGCCCCGATACGCAGAACGCCGCGCAGGGCGCGGCGTTCTCCGCTGGCGGTCCTGACGGGACTTGAACCCGCGACCTCCGCCTTGACAGGGCGGCGAGCACTCCAACTGCTCCACAGGACCTAGCTTTGTTGCCTCCGGCCGAAGCCGGACCGTGCCCCCAACGGGATTCGAACCCGTGCTACCGCCTTGAAAGGGCGGCGTCCTGGGCCGCTAGACGATGAGGGCGGCCCCGCCATCATTGCACACTCGCAACTTCAAGCGGACTTGCTCCCATCCGGCCCCGCCGGAGGCTTGGATAGCTTACGTGATGATCGGTCTGTCGACCAAACCGGTATGGCCCTAGCCACAGCGCCCCGCAAAACCGCAGGTCAGGGGGCTCTAGCGGAGCCGGGCGACGCCGTAGCGGCGCTTCAGGTCGGCGATCAGGCGTGGGCAGGCGGCCAGCGTGGCCGCCCGATCACCGCCGCCGTCGTGCAGCAGCACGACGGAGCCGGGGCGGGCCGCGGCGCGTACCCGCTTGGCGATCGTCGCGGCGGTCGGCTTGCCCCAGTCCTGCGGGTCGACGTGCCAGTGCAGCGACCGCATGCCGAGCTGCTTGGCGACCGTCACCACCTCGGCCGTCCACCGGCCGCCCGGCTGCCGGTAGAACGGCACCTTGGCGCCCGGCACCGCCGCCCGGATGGCCGCGTTGGTGCGCAGGAGGTCCCGCCGGATCTCGGCGGCCGGCCGTCGGGCGAGATCCAGATCGTGGTTCCAACTGTGGTTGCAGAGCTGGTGGCCCTCCCGCACGATCCGCCGGACCAGGTCGGGATGGCGCCGGGCCTGCTTGCCCACCACGCAGAAGGTGGCGGTTACCCGGGCCGCCCGGAGGCGGTCGAGGACCTTCGGCGTCCAGGTCGGATCCGGCCCGTCGTCGAAGGTCAACGCCACCGTCCGTACGCCGGTGGTGCGTCGCAGCCCCGCCGGCAGCTTGGTCGGCAGCGGGCGGACCAGGCGCCGGGGTGGGGTGGGGCGGCTGGGTCGCGGGCCGGCCGACGGCGCGGGCTCGGCCGGCAGCGGGGCGGAGGCGACGGGTGCGGGCCCGGCGGCCCGCCGGCCGCTCGTGGTGCCGTCGCCGCAGCCGCCGAGGAGGAGGACCAGTGCCAGGCCGGCGGCCAGCACGGCGCGTGGGCGCATCGTTCGCTCCCGGAGGGGTCGGGGTCGGCGGACCTCCCGACGCTAGTGGACGGCGTCCCGCCCCGGGATCCCCGGTCAGTCCGCCGACGCCTGGTCCAGCGAGTCGCGCAGGGCGAGCGCCAGCGAGACCGCCTCGGTGAGGTCGACCGGCCGGACCACCCCGGCGGGCAGCGAGTCCGCCAGCCAACCCGGCCCTGCGGCGAGCACCAGCAGCGGCCGGCGGGGCGCGGCGAGGAGGGCGTTGAGCTGGGCGGGATCGGCGGTGGCCCGGGTGTGCGACCAGATCACCACGGCGGCCGGCCCGGTCCGGTTGACGGCCTCGAGCAGCGCGGGCAGCGGCATCCGGGCGCCGAGCATCCGGTAGCCGACCCCCGCCTCGGCGAGCGCGGCGGCGAGCGCCTCCAACGGCAGGGTGTGCTGCTCCTCGTCGGCGCAGGAGAGCACGATGCGCGCCGGCCCGGCGGGCGCGGCGGCCCGGGCGACCACCGCGAACGCCTCCGAGACGCAGCGCGACATCAGGTGCTCGACCTCGACGAGGCCGCCGGTGGCGACGTGCCGCTCGCCGATGCCGAAGAGCACGGGACGCAGCAGACCTTCCCAGGTGGCGATCACACCGTTCGCCTCCAGGCTCCGGGCGATCGTCTCTCCGATCGCCACCGAGTCCAGCCGCATGGCGGCGCGGGCCAGCCCCCGGGCCGCCGGTCCGGCCCGGCCGACGGGGATCGTCGAACCGCCGCCGTCGCGGCCGGCGACGGCGCGCACCCGTGGGGGTACGGCCGCGTCGGCGGGCACGGCGTCCGGCGCCCGGCGGGCCCAGCGGGCCGCCTCCGCCGGGGTGACCCCCTGGGCGGTGAGCCGCCGCATGACCTCCAGGCGCGCGAGGTCGGCCGGCGTGTAGCGCCGGTGGTGCCCGGGTACGTGCTCGCTTGGCCCGAGGCCGTAGCGCTGGTGCCAGGTGCGCAGGGTGGTCACGGCCACGCCCAGCCGTCGGGCGACGGCTCCCGCGCTCAGCGCCTCATCGGCCACCCGACCGCTCCGACGCGTCGTTCGCCGGCGGGCCGGACGGGATGCCGGGCTGGCCCGGCGGGCCGGCGGCCGGCCCCGACGGGTGCAGCAGCCGGTTCACCACCCCGCCCAGCCAGGGGGCGTACGCGCGGGGGTCGGCGTCGAGGTCGGCCGTCAGCGCGGCGGGGTCGGCCCAGCGCAGCTCGGCCACCTCGTCGGGATCCGGCAGCAGTGGGCTGCCCGGCCGGAACTCGCCCCGCAGGACGTGGTCGTACTCGAACTCGACCCGACCGGTGGCCGGGTCCTCGGCGTAGTAGATGTACACCCCGACCTCGGTCAGCTCGACCGGGTCGGCGCCGAGCTCCTCGCGCAGCCGGCGGTTGGCGGCCTCGACCAGGGACTCGCCGGGCGTGGGGTGGCCGCAGCACGCGTTGGCCCAGCGCAGCGGGAAGCGGGTCTTGACCGCTGCCCGCCGTTGCAGCAGCACCCGGCCCCCGGGGTCGACGAGCAGCACCGAGAAGGCGCGGTGGAGCTGGCCCGGGGGCTGGTGGGCGGCCGACACGGTGGTCTCGCCCCGCGCCAGTCCGGCGTCGTCCACGAGCTCGACGAGGTGCGTCTCGCGGCTGGTCACGGCAGGTGTCTCCCTGTTGCGAGGGGGCGGGCCATCAGGCATCACCGGTGATGCGGCCGGCGGCTAGCTTGCCGGAGATGAGCACCATGGGCACGCCGACGCCGGGCTGGGTGCCCGAGCCGACGAAGACGACGTTCGACAGCGTCCGGTGCAGGTTCGACGGGCGGAACGGGCCGGTCTGGAAGAGGCTGTGCGCGGCGGCGAACGGGGTGCCGGCGGCCATGCCCTGCTCGGCCCACTCGGCCGGGGTCACGGCCCGCAGCACCTCGACGCCGGCGCCGAAGCCGAGATAGCCGCGCTCCTCCAGGGTGCCGACGAGCTGATCGGCGTAGCGCTCGGTGAAGTCGCCCCGCCAGTCGAACGGCGCCCGGTCGAGGTTGGGCACCGGGGCGAGCACGTAGTAGGTGTGCCGCCCGGCCGGGGCCACCGACGGGTCGGTCCGGCTCGGGTTGGTGACCAGCAGGGACGGGTCGCTCATCAGCTGGCCCCGCCTGATGACCTCATCGAAGGTGCCCTTCCACGACCGTCCGAAGTGGATGTTGTGGTGGGCGATCTTCCCATATCCCTGTGTCGACCCGACGTGCAGGACCACGCAGGAGGGGGAGTAGGTGAGCTTGCGCGGGCGGCTCGGCGGCAGCAGGTCACGGTAGGCGACCGGCAGGTCGGGGTTGAGCACGACCACGTCGGCCGGGATCAGCTCGCCGTCGGCGGTCACCACCCCGGTGGCCCGGCCGTGGGCGGTCTCCACCCTGGTCACCGTGGTGTCGTAGCGGATCTCGACGCCGTGCTTCTCGGCGGCGCCGGCCATGCCGCGCGAGACGGCGTGGATGCCGCCGCGCGGGAAATAGACCCCGGCGACCGAGTCGAGGTACGCGATGACCGCGTAGATGGCCAGCGCGTCGTGCGGGGCGAGGCCGGCGTACATGGCCTGGAAGGAGAAGATCCGCTGGGTGCGCGGGTCGCGGAAGAACTGGTTGATCTTCGTCTGGAGTCGGCGGAAGGCGCCCCCGGCCAGCAGCTTGACCAGGTTGCCGGTGAGCAGGTCGGTGGGGGCGTCCAGGTTGCGCTCGATGAAGTCGGCGCGTTCCCACTGCCAGAGCCTGCGCGCGTAGTCGACGAAGCGCAGGTAGCCGTCCGCCTCGCGCGGGCCGCACACCCGGGCGATCTCGGCGGCCATCCGCGTGGTGTCGGTGATGACGTCCAGCGTCGACCCGTCCGGGTAGTACGCCCGGTACGCCGGGTCGAGCGGGGTGAGGTCCAGCCAGTCGTCCAGTTCCTCGCCGACCGCGCCGAGCGCCTCGGCGATCAGGTCGGGCATGGTGAGCACGGTGGGCCCGGTGTCGAACTCGTAGCCGTCCACGCTGAGCCGGCCGGCCCGGCCGCCCGGCACCGGCTCGCGCTCCAGCACGGTCACCTGCCGACCGCTGCCCGCCAGGTGCAGCGCGCAGGCGAGCCCGCCCAGCCCGGCGCCGACGACGACCACCCGGTCCGTACGCCCGTCAACGGTGCGCACGCGACCACCTCCTTGTGCGAAGTTGACCATCATGCCCGCCGGTTGGTGGCGGCGGTGGCGAGACCGGTCAGCGCGGTGCGCGCGGTCTCGTCGATCGACGCGGTGCCGAGCGCGCCCAGCGCCTCGGTGACCCGGTCGGAGATCATGCGTTCGACCCGGTCGACGGCCCCGGTGTCGGCGACCACCTCGGCGAGGCGGGCGACCTCCGCGTCCCCCACGCCGCCGCCGAGGCCGTCCAGCACGAGCCGCTGGGCCGGCGTGGCGAGCTGCCGGGCCAGCATGAGCAGCACGGTCGGCTTGCCGGTGCGCAGGTCGTCGCCGGCCGGCTTGCCGGTGGTGGCCGGGTCGCCGTAGACGCCGAGGAGGTCGTCGCAGAGCTGGAACGCCTCGCCCACGGCGAGCCCGTAGCGGGTGTACGCGGCGGTCAGCGGGGCGTCGTCCCCGACGCCGGCCAGGCGGGCGCCGAAGAGCAGTGGCCGCTGCACCGTGTAGCTGGCGGTCTTGTAGCGGGCCACCCGCAGGGCCCGGTCGACAGACCAGTTCCCGGCGTCGCTCTCGCCGAGCACGTCGAGGTACTGCCCGGCGATCGTCTCCACGCGCATCTGGTCGTAGCAGCGCCGGACGTCGAGCAGGCGGGCCGGCGGCAGGGCCGCGTGCGCGAGGAGCCGGTCGGCCCAGACCATGCAGAGGTCGCCGATCAGCACCGCGACCGACTCACCGAACCGACGCGGGTCGCCCCGATGGCCGGCCGCGGTGTGCCGGGCGGCGAGCGCCTCGTGCACGCTCGGCTGGCCCCGGCGCGTCGCGGAGGCGTCCATCACGTCGTCCTGCACCAGGGCGAAGGTGTGCAGCAGCTCCAGGGCGGCGAAGGCGGGCAGCACCGGCGGCAGCGAGCCGGTGCCGCCGGGCACGCCGCGCCACCCCCAGTAGGCGAACGTGGGGCGGACGCGCTTGCCGCCGGCCAGCACGCAGTCGCGGGCCGTCGCGGCGAATTCCCCCATCGCCGCGTCGATCTCGCCCAGCGCGTCGACCTCCGGGGCCAGGAAGGCGGCGAGGGTGTCCTCCACCGCCGTGACCAGGTCCTTCGTGTACGCGGCCAGAACCGCGCGCACCGGATCGTCCCCGTCGGCCGGGCCGGCGGGGGCCACGCGGAGCGAATTACCCGCAACTGCGTCGTTGGCCATGCGGCCGAGCGTACCCTAGGCTTACGAGTTGCGTCGATTCATGCGTCGAAATTGAGGAGGGCCGGTGGAAACCGATCTCACCGCGGCCTATGGCCGCTGCCGTGAGCTGCACAAACGGCACGGCCGCACCTACTATCTCGCCACCCGGCTCCTACCCGCTTGGAAACGGCGGCATGTCCACGCCCTGTACGGATTCACGCGCTACGCCGACGAGATCGTCGACCGCACCGAGGAACTGCCCCCCGCCGAGCGCGCCGCGCGACTCGACGACTGGGCCGGCCGCTTCGTCGCCGGACTGCACGGCGAACCGGTGGACGACCCCCTGCTTCCGGCCGTGCTGCACACGATCGCCGTCTTCGATCTCGACCGGGACGACTTCGCGTCGTTCCTCAAGAGCATGGCGATGGACCTGACGGTCACCTCGTACCGCACCTACGGGCACCTGCTCGACTACATGGAGGGCTCGGCGGCGGTGATCGGCACCATGATGCTGCCGATCCTGGGCAGCTCGGACCCGGCGGCGGCCCGGGAGCCGGCCCGTCAGCTCGGCTTCGCCTTCCAGCTCACCAACTTCATCCGGGACGTGGCCGAGGACCTCGATCGGGGGCGCACCTACCTGCCCGACGACGACCTGGCCCTGTTCGGCGTCACCCGCGAGGAATTGGCCGAGGCGCGCGCCCGGGGCCGGGCCACGCCGCGGATCCGGGAGCTGATCGCGTACGAGGTGAGCCGCGCCCAGGCGCACTACACCGCGGCGGCCCCCGGGATCACCCTGCTGGCGCCCGCCTCGCAGGCCTGCATGCGCACCGCGTACGCGCTCTACGGCGGGATCCTCGACGAGGTGGCCGCGCGGGACTACGACGTCTTCGCCGACCGGGCGCTGGTGCCGCAGCGCCGCCGGCTGACGGTGGCCGCCCGCGCCCTGATCACCCCCGCCGGCACCCCCGTGGTGATCCCCGGACCCGCGCTGGCGCCCGGCCCGCCGATCCCGTCCACCCCGTGACGGTCCCCTGCCGCTGACCGGCCACCCCCGGTTCGTCGGAGGCGACCGGATGGTCAGCGGTGGGCGACCGTCAGAGGCAGGAGTGCAGGGCCTCCACCAGGGTGTCGACGCGGTCGTGGTCGGCCAGGCGCGAGGTGGCGTAGGCGAAGGTGTAGCCGCGCCCGGGGTCGGCCCAGGCGGAGCTGCCGCCGATCCCGCCCATGCCCCAGCTGCCGTCCTCCTCCCACTGCATGCCCAGCGTCCACCGGGTACGCCGGCCGAGCAGCAGGTCGTCGCCGTCGTACTGGACCCGGGTCGCCTCAGCCACCAGCTCCCGGCTGAACAGCCGCACCCCGTCGAGGACGCCGCCGGCGAGCAGGCCCGCGTACAGGCGGGCCAGGGCGCCGGCGGTCGAGTGCAGGTTGACTGCCGGCACCTCGGCGCCGCGCCAGAGCGGGCTGTTCACCACCGTCAGGTCCCGGCCGCCGGGCGGGTTGTCCAGCGCCCGTGCCCAGAGCGAACCCGGCTCCCCGGCGACCCGATCCGGCCAGCCCGGATCGCCGTAGCGCAGCTCGGCGCAGCGCCGCTGGTCCGCCTCGCCGAGACCGAAGCCGAGGTCCAGCCGCCACGGACCGGCGATCTCCTCGGCCAGGAAGCGGCCCACCGACCGCCCGTCGACCCGCCGCACCAGCTCGCCCACCAGGTGCCCGTACGTCCAGGCGTGCTCGCCCGCGACGGACCCGGGCGGCCACTCGGGCTCGGCGGCGGCGAGGTCGGCGCAGAGCAGGTCCCAGTCGGCGACGGCGGCGGCCGGCCGGGGCACCGGGAACGCCGGCAGCCCGGCGGTGTGCGTCAGCACCTGGCGGACGGTGGCCGGGGCGCGGAAGCCGGGCCAGTGCTCGGCGACGGCGTCGTCCAGGTCGAGCCGGCCCCGGTCGACCAGCGCCAGCAGGCAGAGGGCGGCCACCGGCTTGGCGACGGAGTAGACGTTCACCAGCGTGTCCGGCAGCCACGGCCGTCCCGGTGACCGCTCGCCGCCGACGACGTCGACCACGGGCTCGCCGTCGTACCAGATCGCCAGGCCGGCCCCGGTCTCCCGGCCCTCGGCGAGCAGTTCGGCGAAGCGGTCGTGGACGGCGGAGAAGCGTGCGCGCATCCGGCCACGGTAGGAGGTCGGGACGTCGGCGGGCAGCGCAATTCCGGCGCGGCCGGCTGGCCGGCCGCCGGGCGGTGCGCGATGCTGGCGGCATGGCTGATCCGGAACTGGTGGACGTGGTCGTGGTCGGGCTCGGGGTCGGCGGCGAGGAGGTGGCCGGGCGGCTCGCCGAGGCGGGGCTGAGCGTCGTCGGCGTCGAGCGCGACCTGGTCGGCGGGGAGTGCCCCTACTGGGGGTGCGTGCCGAGCAAGATGATGATCCGCGCGGCCAACGCGATCGCCGAGGCCCGCCGCGTCGACGGGCTCGCCGGCTCCACCGAGGTGCGGCCCGACTGGGCACCGGTGGCGAGGCGGATCCGCGAGGAGGCCACCGACACCTGGGACGACACCGTGGCGGTGCAGCGGTTCACCGGCAAGGGCGGCCGGTTCGTCCGGGGCACCGCCCGACTCGACGGCCCCGGCCGGGTGCGCGTGGGCGAGCGGGTCTTCCAGGCCCGGCACGGGATCGTGCTCGGCACGGGCACCAGGCCGTCCGTGCCGCCGGTCGACGGCCTGGCCGACACGCCGTACTGGACCAACCGGCAGGCGATCGAGGTCGAGGAGCTGCCGGAGTCGCTGCTGGTGCTGGGCGGCGGCGCGATCGGGCTGGAGCTGGCGCAGGTCTTCGCCCGGTTCGGCGTACGGGTCACCGTGGTCGAGGCGCTGGACCGGGTGCTCGCCCTCGAGGAGCCGGAGGCGTCCGAGGTGGCTGCCGCCGCGCTGCGCGCCGACGGGGTGGAGATCCACACCGGGGTACGGGCGGAGCGGGTCGGCCACGACGGGCGCGCCTTCACCCTGCGCGGGGCGGGTGGGGCGGAGTTCACCGCCGATCGGCTGCTGGTGGTGACGGGCCGCCGGGCGCACCTGGACGAGCTGGGTCTGGACACCGTCGGGGTGGACGCCGGCCGGCGCTACCTGACCGTGGACGACCGGCTGCACGTGACCGAGGGGATCTGGGCGGTCGGCGACGTCACCGGCGAGGGGGCGTTCACGCACGTCGCGATGTACCAGGCCGGGATCGTCGTCGCCGACGTGCTCGACCACGCCCGGCGCGCCGACGCCGGGGCCGATCCCAGCGGCACCGCGAGCGCGACGGGTGGCGCGGCGGGTACCGGGGCGGGCGGTTCCGCTCGTGCGGTGCCGCGTGCCGACTACCGGGCGCTGCCCCGGGTGACGTTCACCGACCCCGAGGTCGGCGCGGTCGGCCTCACCGAGCACCAGGCCCGGGAGCGGGGCGTCAACGTGCAGGTCGGCCTGGCCCGGTTGCCGTCGTCGGCCCGGGGCTGGATCCACAAGGCCGGCAACGAGGGCTTCGTCAAGCTGGTGGCGGACGCCGACGAGGGCGTGCTGATCGGCGCGACCTCGGTGGGGCCGGCCGGCGGCGAGGTGCTCTCCGCGCTGGTGGTGGCGGTGCACGCGGCCGTGCCGCTCGCCCGGCTCCGGCAGATGATCTACGCGTATCCGACCTTCCACCGGGCGATCGAGGACGCGTTGCGCGACATGTCCTGACCGGACCGGACCGTCGGGCTGCCGGCTGAGGGACAGGGCGCGGCAGCGGAAAGCAGTCGCTCGACAGACGGCTGCTCATTTCTTGCAAGGCGATGACGTACGATTGCGGCCGTGACGAAGCGGTTGACCGAGGTTGCCAAGAAGGCGGGCGTCAGCGAGGCCACCGTCAGCCGGGTGCTCAACGGCCGGGACGGGGTCTCCGAGGCGACCCGGACGGCGGTGCTGACCGCGCTGGACGTGCTCGGCTACGAGCGGCCCACCAAGCTGCGCGGGGAGCGGGCCCGGCTGGTCGGGCTGGTGCTGCCCGAGTTGCAGAACCCGATCTTCCCGGCGCTCGCCGAGGTGGTCACCGGATCGCTCGCCCAACGCGGCTTCACCCCGGCGCTCTGCGCCCGCACCATCGGCGGCGTCTCCGAGATGGACTACGTGGAGATGCTCCTGGACCACCAGGTCTCCGGCGTGATCTTCGCGGGCGGTTCGTACGCGCTCGCCGACGCCCGGCACGACCACTACCGCCGGCTGACCGACCGGGGCCTGCCGGTGGTGCTGGTCAACGCGGGCGTGGACGAGCTGGGCTTCCCCCGGGTCTCCACGGACGACGCCGTGGCGGTGGAGCAGGCGTACGGGCACCTGCGCTCGCTCGGTCACGACCGGATCGGGATGGTGCTCGGTCCGGAGGGCCACGTGCCGTCCCGGCGCAAGTTGGACGCGATGGCGCGGGCGGCGGGCTGGGGCGACGACACGACGTACGTCGAGCGCTCCAGCTTCTCCATGGAGGGTGCGCGGGTCGCCGCGACGAAGCTGGTCGAGCGGGGCGTGACCGGCATCATCTGCGCCAGCG
Source organism: Micromonospora sp. ZG13 (assembly GCF_059359355.1). NCBI lineage: Bacteria > Bacillati > Actinomycetota > Actinomycetes > Micromonosporales > Micromonosporaceae > Micromonospora > Micromonospora sp. ZG13. The sequence goes on along the minus strand of NZ_JCADBQ010000002.1, from coordinate 336,957 downwards.
ACGTGCTGGCCCTGGGCGCCATCCGGGCCGCCCGGCGGCTGGGCCGCGTGGTGCCGACCGACGTGTCGGTGGTGGGCTTCGACGACTCCGCGTTCATGACCTGCACCGACCCGCCGTTGACCACGGTGCGCCAGCCGATCGAGACGATGGGACAGGCCGCGGTGGACCTGCTGGTCACCCAGATCGAGGGTGTCGGCGTGCTGCACGACGAGCTGCTGTTCGAGCCCGAACTCGTCGTACGGGGCTCCACCGCGCCCGCCCCGGGTCGCTGATCCGGATCCGCTCCGGCCCGGTCACCGGCCGCAGTTCCCGTCGCCGACCGATCCCCCTGAACGTCGACTGACCCCTCCGGTCGCGGGCTGCCAGCCCGGCCGCCGAACGACGCTTTGGCCGTCGACTGCTGCTCGCAATCGGCGGCTTCTTCGCGTTGCTACGTCGCCGCCGACGGCCGGCGGCAGACCGTCTGTGGCGTCTGTCCGCCGTCCGTCCGGCGTCCGTCCGGCGTCTGTTTCGCGTCGGCGGGGGCCGTCCCGCGTGGCTGGCGCTGTCTCGCGTCGCCGGGGGCCGTCCCGCGTGCCTGGGGGCCGTCGCGCTCCACGGGGTGCGCGTATCGCGCCGACCGCCCCTGTCCGCCCGTGGACGCCGGCCCAACCCGGGCCCCGGGCTGGGCGCTGGTCCGAACCAGGGGCCCAGCGCGGATCAAAGGGGCGAAGCCTCTCAATCCGATAGCGTTCCAAGATCCTGTTCGAATCTGACGTCATACAGTCGCTGCTTTTCAGATTGGAATCGAAACCTTGCTGGAACAAGTCCACATAGCTACAGTGACTCCACTCACACCTGGCCCCGACGCACCTGGCGGGGGCAGGTCGCATGGCAGACGCAGATCAATGACGGCGCTCGGCCCGGGTGACGACCACCTCGGCTCGGCGCACGTCATGGAGACACCCGTTCCCGAAGGGATGGACAGATGTCCGTACCGCAGTACCGGAAGGCCGCGGCCTTGGCGCTCGCGGCCGGCCTGGGGCTCACCCTTGCGGCTTGCTCCACCAAGAGCGACGACGCGACGAGCGCAGCCGGTGGCAAGGTCACCATCACCGTCGACTGTCAGCCGGTCGGCTCCCAGAAAGAGCTGTTGAAGAACTGGAACGACGACGTCGCCGAGTTCCAGCGGCAGAACCCCGACATCGTCGTCAGGAGCGTGAGCGTCGGCGAGCAGTGCAACAACCCGCCGGACTTCACCGCCCGCCTGGCCGGCGGCACCGTCACCGACCTGTTCTACGGGTACATGACCGACCTCCAGCAGGTGCTGGACTCCGGCCAGGCGATGGACATCACCGAGTACGCCAACAAGGACACGATCCCCACCTGGGACAGCGTCGACCCGGCGCTCAAGGAGGTCTTCAGCGACGGCGGCAAGCTCTACGCCGTCCCCGCGAAGAACTACTCGATGGGCCTGGTCTACAACAAGGTCCTGTTCCAGCAGGCGGGGCTCGACCCGAACACCCCGCCCAAGGCGTGGCCCGAGGTGCGGGCGGCCGCCAAGAAGATCTCCGCCCTCGGCAACGGCATCGCCGGCTACTCCGAGTACAGCGCCGGCAACACCGGCGGCTGGCACTTCACCTCCCTGCTCTACTCGCAGGGCGGGCAGGTGCTGACCGAGGACGGCAAGAAGGCCGACTTCAACAACGCGATGGGCAGGCAGGTCCTGCAGAACCTCAAGGACATGCGGTACGGCGACAACAGCATGGGCAGCCGCCAGTTGCTGCAGTGGGGCGACCTGCTGACCAACGCCGCCGCCGGCAAGGTGGGCATGTTCATCGGCGCGCCGGACGCCACCCAGGCGATCGTCAGCCAGTTCCAGGGCAAGTTCCAGGACTGGGCGATGGCCCCGCTACCCGGCCAGGACGGCCCGGCGAAGGCGACGCTCGGTGGCGGCGAGGGCTACTTCTTCAAGAAGGGCCTCTCCCCGGAGCAGGTCAAGGCCGGCCTGAAGTGGATCGCGTACCAGAAGCTGACGCCGGGCAAGGGCCAGTTCGACTACGTGCGGGCCAAGCCGCAGAACTACCCGGTCGGCCTGCCCCAGCCGCTGCTCTTCGCGAACGGCAGCGACGCGCAGAAGCAGGAACTCGAGCTGCGCAAGGCGAACGCGAACGTCGACACCGCGAACTTCGCGCTCTTCGAGGCCGGCCCGGTCCCGATCAAGGGCGAACCCCGTAACGCGCAGGCGATCTACGCGGTGCTCGACGCGGCGATGTCCGGGGTCCTGACCAACCCGAACGCGAACATCGACGCGCTGCTGAAGACGGCCGAGGACAAGGTCAACAAGCTCCTCGCCGCGGAGAGCTGACCCGACGGGCGTGGGGGCCGGTGCGCCGGCCCCCGCCCCTCGGCAGCACACGTCCGGTCACCGATTCACCAGGAGTTGCCTTGGCGATCCTCTCCGCCCCGGGGACCACCACCTCAGACACGGGTCGTCCCACGTCGCCGTCGCCGGCGGGGCCGCGGCGTACGAGCCTCGGCCGCAAGGTGCGGGACAACCTCACCGGCCACGCGTTCCTCATCGGGGCGGTGCTCTGCTTCGCGATGTTCTCCTGGTACCCCATGATCCGCGGCGTCGTGATGAGCTTCCAGCGCACCCGACGCGGCGAGACCACCTGGGTGGGCTGGGACAACTACACCCGCATCATCGACGACCCGAGTTTCTGGACCGCCTGGAAGAACACGTTCACCTTCACGGTTCTCGCGCTCGTCCTGGGCTACGTGGTGCCGTTCTTCGTGGCGATCCTGCTCAACGAGTTCCGCCACGCCAAGGGCTACCTGCGGATCCTGGTCTACCTGCCGGTGATGCTGCCGCCGGCCTCGGCGCTGTTCCTGTTCAAGTTCTACGCGTACGACCCCAGCGACGCGGGACTCTTCAACGCGATCCTCAAGGCGCTGCACCTGCCGACGTCGCAGTGGATGCAGTCCCCCGAGATGACGATGCCCGCCATGGTGCTCGCGTCGACGTGGATGAACATGGGCAGCGCGGTGCTGATCTACCTGGCGGCGCTGCAGAACATCCCCGGCGAACTCTACGAGGCCGCCGAGCTCGACGGCGCCGGGCTCTGGCGGCGGATCCTGCACGTGACCGTCCCGCAGACCCGGCTGATCCTCGCGCTGCTGGCGATGCTCCAGATCGTCGCCACCATGCAGCTCTTCATCGAGCCGCTGATCCTCGCCAACGGCGCGGGCGCGGAGGACTCGGCGACCTCCGTCGCGTACCTCATCTATCAGCACGGGTTCTTCCAGAACGATCTCAACGGCGCCGCCGCGCTCGGCGTGATCATGCTCGTGGTGCTGGCCGGCTTCTCCGCCGTCTACGTGCGGCTGACCGCGAAACAGGACTAGGACGGACGAGGAATGGCACAGGACTCCGGAACCCGGACACTCGTCTCCCACGCCCAGCTCAGGCGGGGGCGCGGCAGGATCGTCTACTGGGCGCTGCTGGCCGTCGTCGTCGCGGGATTCACGCTCGTCTTCCTCGGGCCGCTCTACTGGATGGTCACCGGCGCGCTCAAGTCCGGCCAGGAGATCGCGCAGACCCCGCCGTCGCTGTTCCCGCAGGACCCCCAGTGGCAGAACTACGCCGACGCGTGGCACAACCTCGACCTCGCCAAACTGCTGTTCAACACGTTCTACTACGCGACCGGCGCGGTGCTGTTCCAACTCGTCCTCGACACCGCCGCGGCGTACTCCCTGTCGAAGCTCCGGCCGATCTTCGGCAACGTGATCCTCGGCCTGATGCTGGCGACGCTGATGATCCCGGCGATGGTCCTCATCGTCCCGCAGTACGTGACCGTGATCGACCTGCCGATCCTGCACGTCAACCTGCTCGACTCGCCGTTCGCGATCTGGCTGCCCCTGGTCGCGAACGCGTTCAACATCTTCCTGCTGAAGCGGTTCTTCGACTCGATCCCGGAGGACCTGATGGCGGCGGCGCTGATGGACGGGGCGACCCCGCTGCGCACGCTCTGGTCGATCGTCCTGCCGATGTCGCGCCCGATCCTCGGCGTGGTCTCGATCTTCGCCGTGACGGCGGTCTGGAAGGACTTCCTCTGGCCGAAGCTGGTGATGCCGTCGCCCGAGACGCGGACGGTCAGCGTCGGCATCTACGCCTTCTCCGGCGGTACGCCCATGAACGTGGTGATCGCGGCGTCGGTCATCGCCGCCATCCCGACCGTCGTCATCTTCCTGATCTTCCAGCGCAACATCATGTCCGGCCTCACCACGGGCAGCCTCAAGGGATAGCTCCCGGCGCAATCTCCCCGCGGCGGACAACGACCGTCCAACCCGGGGCCACCTCAAGGTCCGGCGAACCCGCCGACGCACTGACGCAGAAAGCAGGTGCTCGTGTCCACAGCAGACAACGGTCCGTGGTGGCGTGGAGCGGTGATCTACCAGGTGTACCCACGGAGCTTCGCCGACGGCGACGGCGACGGCATCGGCGACATCGCCGGCATCCGGTCCCGGCTGGACCACCTGTCCGCGCTGGGCGTCGACGCGATCTGGTTCAGCCCCTGGTACCCCTCCCCGATGGCCGACGCCGGCTACGACGTGGCCGACTACCGCGACATCGACCCGGTCTTCGGCACGCTGGCCGAGGCGGAGGCGCTGATCGCGGAGGCGCACGCCGTCGGCATCAGGACCATCGTCGACGTGGTGCCGAACCACTGCTCCGACCGGCACCCCTGGTTCCAGGCGGCGCTCGCCGGCGGGCCGGGCGCACCCGAGCGGGAACTGTTCTGGTTCCGTCCCGGCCGGGGCCCGAACGGCGAGCGGCGGCCCACCGACTGGGTCGGCGAGTTCGGCGGCGAGACGTGGACCCGGACCACGAACCCGGACGGCACCCCCGGGGACTGGTACCTGCACCTGTTCGCCCCCGAGCAGCCGGACTTCAACTGGGAGCACCCCCGGGTGCGGGCGGAGTTCGAGGACATCCTCCGGTTCTGGTTCGACCGGGGGGTCGACGGCATCCGGATCGACTCGGCCGGGCTACTGGTCAAGGACGGGACGCTGCCGGAGACCCTGCCGGACCGGCCGCACCCGTTCCGCGACCTCGACGGGGTGCACGAGATCTACCGCGACTGGCGGCGTATCGCCGACGGGTACCCCGGCGACCGGGCACTGATCGGCGAGGTGTGGATGCCGGACCGGCAGCGGTTCGCCAACTACCTGCGCCCCGACGAGCTGCACGCGGCGTTCAACTTCGACTTCCTCGGCTGCGCCTGGGACGCCTCGGCGCTCCGCGAGAGCATCGACGGGACGCTGAGCGCGCACGCGCTGGTCGGCGCCCCCGCCACCTGGGTGCTCTCCAACCACGACGTCACCCGGCACGTCACCCGCTACGGCCGGACGGACACCACGTTCAGCTTCGCCGCCAAGCGCGAGGGGATCCCCACCGACCTGGAGCTGGGCACCCGCCGGGCGCGGGCCGCCGCGCTGCTGTCGCTGTCGCTGCCCGGCGCCGCCTACGTCTACCAGGGCGAGGAGTTGGGCCTCTGGGAGGTCGAGGACATCCCCCGTGAGCTGCGGCAGGACCCCATGCATGTCCGCTCCGGCGGGGTCGATCCCGGCCGGGACGGCTGCCGCGTACCGATCCCGTGGTCCGGCGAGACGCCGCCGTTCGGCTTCAGCCCCGACGACGCGACGGCCGCGCCCTGGCTGCCCCAGCCGGCCGACTGGAAGGACCGCACCGCCAGCGCCCAGACCGGCGACGCCCACTCGATGCTGGAGCTGTACCGGGCCGCCCTCGCCATCCGCCGCACCGAGTCGGCACTCGGCGACGGGAAGCTGAGCTGGCTGCCCGCCCCCGAGGGGGTGCTCGCCTTCCGGCGGGCACCCGGCTTCGCCTGCCTCGTCAATCTCTCGGACGCGGCGGTGCCGCTGCCGCCCCACACCGACCGGCTGCTGGCCAGCGGGCCGCTCGACGACGACCGGTTGCCCCCGGACACCGCCGTCTGGCTGCGTACCGCCGAGGCGACACCCGCCCCGACGGCCGCGACGGACACGCGGCCCGCGCCGGCCTGACCGACGGTCGCCGGCGGCCCGTCCCGGCCGCCGGTACCGCCCACCCCGCCGGCCCGCGCCGGCCGAGGCCGACAGGGAGGTACGCGCACCGCACCGCACGACACGGGGGACCTGGCCATCCAAGGAAAGGGAGCGCCGCTCATGGCCGACCACACCACCGGGCACCACCAGCGAAGACGCCGCATCCGCGCGGGGCTCGCCGCCCTCACCGGAACCGCCCTCGCCGCCGCCTCGATCTCCGTCGTCGCGCTGACCACCACCGCGACCCCGGCCCGCGCGGCGGGACTCTCGCCGTTCGACATCCCGGGACGGGGCGCCACCGTCCCGTTCGTCGAGCAGGAGGCGGAGGAGGTCGCGCACACCGGCATGAGGATCGGCCCGGACCGGCGCTACGGCACGCTGCCGTCCGAGGCGTCCGGCCGGGAGGCCGTCACCCTCGACGCCGTCGGGGAGTACGTCGAGTTCACCCTGACCGCGCCCGCCAACGCGGTGACCTTCCGCTACAGCCTGCCGGACAACGCCGCCGGCACCGGCCGGGACGCCAGCATCGACCTGCGGGCCAACGGCACGCTGGTCAAGGCGGTGCCGGTCACCTCGCGGTACGGCTGGTACTACGGCGGCTACCCGTTCAACAACAACCCGGGCGACACCAACCCGCACCACTTCTACGACGAGACCCGGACGATGTTCGGGACCACGTACCCGGCCGGCACGAAGATCCGGCTCCAGGTCTCCTCGACCGCCCAGTCGCCGACGTTCACCATCGACCTGGCCGACTTCGAGCTGGTCGGCGGCCCCGTCGCGAAGCCGACCGGCGTGCTCGACGTGGTCACCGACTTCGGCGCCGACCCGACGGGCGCGACCGACTCGACCGCCAAGTTCCAGGCGGCGGTGGACGCCGGCCGGGCCCAGGGGCGGGCCGTCTGGATCCCGACCGGCACGTTCACCCTCTTCGACCACGTCGTGGTGGACGGGGTGACGCTGCGCGGGGCGGGCCCGTGGTACTCGGTGCTCGGCGGGCGGCACCCGACCGACCGCAAGCGGGCCGCCGGCATCTACGGCAAGTACGTCCCCGGCGGCGGCTACAGCGGCGAGATCCGGCCGCACGAGGCCGGCGGTCCCAGCCGCAACGTCACGCTGCGCGACTTCGCCATCATCGGCGACATCCGGGAACGGGTGGACGAGGACCAGGTCAACGCCATCGGCGGAGCGATGTCGAACTCGGTGGTCGACAACGTCTGGATGCAGCACACCAAGGTCGGGGCCTGGATGGACGGCCCGATGGACAACTTCACCATCCGCAACAGCCGGATCCTCGACCAGACCGCCGACGGGGTGAACTTCCACTGGGGCGTCACCAACTCCACGGTGTCCAACACGTTCGTACGCAACACGGGCGACGACGCCCTCGCCATGTGGGCGCAGAGCGTGCCGAACGTCAACAACTCCTTCACCCGCAACACGATCGGCGTGACGATCCTCGCCAACCACCTGGTGACGTACGGCGGGCGGGACATCAGGATCACCGACAACGTCACGGCCGACTCGGTCACCAACGGCGGCGGCATCCACGTCGCCAACCGCTACCCCGGCGTCACCGGCCCGACCGCCGTCTCCGGGACGATCACCGTCGCCCGTAACACCCTGATCCGCAACGGCAACTCGGACTACAACTGGCGCTTCGGCGTCGGCGCGATCTGGTTCTCCGCGCTCAACGAGCCCATCCAGGGTGCGGCGATCAACGTCACCGACACCGACATCCTGGACAGCTCGTACGCGGCGCTGCACTGGATCGAGGGGCAGACCAGCGGGATCAGCTTCACCAACGTGCGCATCGACGGCGCGGGCACGTACGCCCTCCAGGTGCAGGCGCCCAGCCAGGTGTCCTTCACCAACGTGCGGGCCACCGGGATCGCCCAGGCCAACCCGATGCACAACTGCGTCGGCAGCGGCTTCCAGATCACCCAGGGCACCGGCAACTCCGGCTGGTACACGGCGACGCCGTACTGCGGGCCGTGGCCCGAGCCGCAGTGGGGCGGCGGACCGACCAGCCCGCCCCCGACGACGACGCCGCCGACCACCGCGCCCCCGACCACCCCGCCGCCTACCACCCCGCCGCCGACCGGCGGGAACCTGGCGCAGGGCCGGCCGGCGACCGCGTCCAGCACCAACCAGAACTACGGCGCGGCGAACGCGGTGGACGGCAACGCGGCCAGCTACTGGGAGAGCGCCAACAACGCGTTCCCGCAGTCGCTGACCGTCGACCTGGGCGCGGCGCGCACCGTCGACCGGGTGGTGCTGAGGCTGCCCGCCGGCTGGGAGCGCCGGACCCAGACGTTGTCGGTGCTCGGCTCGACCGACGGCTCCTCGTGGGCCACCCTCGCCGGGTCGGCCGGGCGTACGTTCGACCCGGCCGGCGGCAACGCGGTGTCGATCAGCGTGCCGGCCGGCGAGCGCCGGTTCGTCCGGGTCACCGTCACCGGCAACACGGGCTGGCCGGCGGCGCAGCTCTCCGAGTTCGAGGTGTACGGCGGCGGCCCCACCACCCCGCCGCCCACGACCCCGCCACCGACGACCCCGCCGCCGACCAACGGGAACCTGGCGCTCGGCCGACCCGCCGCGGGAACCAGCCACGCCGACGTGTACGTGGCGGCCAACGCGGTCGACGGCAACCCGAACACCTACTGGGAGAGCGCCAACAACGCGTTCCCGCAGTCGCTGACGGTGGACCTGGGCGCCAACCGGTCGGTGTCCCGGGTCGTGCTGAAGCTCCCGCCGTCCTCGGCGTGGCAGACCCGCACCCAGACGCTGTCGGTGCTCGCCTCCACCACCGGCTCGTCGTTCACCACCCTGAAGGCCTCCGCCGGCCACACCTTCGACCCGGCCAGCGGCAACACGGTCACCATGACCTTCGCGGCGACCAGCCAGCGGTACCTGCGGCTGACGTTCACCGGCAACAGCGCCTGGCCCGCCGGCCAGCTCAGCGAGTTCGAGGTCTACTCCGGCTAGCCCGGTGGCCCGGCGCAGCGCCGCCCCGACCCCCCTCCCGCACCGTCCCCACCTGTCGCGGCACGACGGGCGTACCCCTGCGCCCGTCACCGGGCAACGCACCCGCACCCCACCCCCGAAAGAGGTGTAGCGACACCATGTCCAGACTCGGCACCAGACCCGGGACCGCGCCGACCGGCGCGCGCCGTCCCGTCCCCCGGTCCATCCGCCCGGCCAACCGACGGCTGCTCGCCGGCGTGCTCGCCGGGCTGCTCCTCACCGCCGTCCCGGCCGTGACCCCGGCGGCCGCCGCGCCACCGGCGGACCCGGCCGCGACCGCCGCCCGCGCCGCCCTGCTCGCCGGGCTCTCCGCCACCATGAGCGCCAGCAGCCACAACCAGAACTACGTGGCGGGCAACGCCAACGACGGCAACGCCGACACCTACTGGGAGAGCGCCAACAACGCGTTCCCGCAGTGGATCCAGGCCGACCTCGGTGCCACCGTCAGCGTCGACCGGGTGGTGCTCAAGCTGCCGCCGTCGTCGGCCTGGCAGACCCGCACCCAGACGCTGTCGGTGCTCGGCTCCACCAACGGCTCGTCGTTCAGCACCCTCAAGGCGGCCGGCGGCCACACCTTCAACCCGGCCACCGGCAACACCGTCACCGTCAACTTCACCGCGACCAGCACCCGGTACGTCCGGGTACAGGTCACCGGCAACACCGGCTGGCCGGCCGCCCAGTTCTCCGAGGTCGAGGTCTACGGCGCCGCCGGCAACCCCGACACCCAGGCGCCCAGCGTCCCGGGCAGCCTCGCGTACACCCAGCCCGCCAGCGGACAGATCCGGCTGACCTGGTCCGCGTCGACCGACAACGTCGGGGTGACCGGGTACGACGTCTACGCCAACGGCGCGCTGCGCGGCAGCGTCAACGGGTCCACGCTGACGTACACCGACAGCCAGCCGGACAGCGCCACGGTCTCCTACCACGTCCGGGCCCGGGACGCGGCCGGCAACCAGTCGGCGAACAGCAACACCGTGACCCGGACCGGCACCGGCAACCCGCCCGTCGGCACCAACCTGGCGGTCGGCAAGCCCATCACCGCCTCCGGGCACGTGCACACGTTCGTGGCGAGCAACGCCAACGACAACAACGTGGCCACCTACTGGGAGGGCAACGGCAACCCGAGCACGCTGACCGTGCAGCTCGGCGCCAACGCCAACCTCAGCCAGGTCGTGCTCAAGCTGAACCCGGACTCCGCCTGGGGGGCGCGTACCCAGAACATCACCGTGCTCGGCCGGGACCAGGGCTCCTCGACCTTCACCACCCGGGTCGGTGCCGCGAACTACAGCTTCAACCCGACCAGCGGCAACACGGTGACCATCCCGGTCTCCGGCGCGGCGGCCGACGTGCGGCTCTCGATCGCCTCGAACACCGGCGCCCCGGCCGGCCAGGTCGCCGAGTTCCAGGTCATCGGCACCCCCGCGCCGAACCCGGACCTGACCGTGACCGGCATGTCGTTCAGCCCGTCCGCGCCCGTGGAGACGAGCACCGTCACGCTCTCGGCCACCGTCCGCAACGCCGGCTCGGCGGCCTCCGGCGCCACCAACGTCAACTTCTACCTCGGCACCAACCGGGTGGGCACCGCGCCGGTCGGCGGCCTGGCGGCGGGCGCCTCGACCACGGTCACCGCCAACATCGGCACCCGGGACGCGGGCAGCTACCCGCTGAGCGCGAAGGTCGACGAGTCGAACAGCGTCGTCGAGCAGGACGACACCAACAACAGCTACACCAACCCGGGCCCGCTGGTGGTCAGCCCGGTCGCCAGCTCCGACCTGGTCGCCTCGGCGATCGCCTGGTCGCCCGGCACCCCCGCCGCCGGCAACACGGTCAGCTTCTCGGTGTCGATCCGCAACGCCGGCAGCATCGCCTCCGCGTCCGGCGCGCACGGCATCACGCTCACCGTACTCAACGAGGCGGGCACGGTCGTCCGTACCCTGACCGGCTCGTACTCCGGCGTGATCAACGCCGGGGCCACGGTCGGCCCGGTCAACCTGGGCACCTGGACGGCCGCGAACGGCAAGTACACCGTCCGGGTGGTGCTCGCGGCCGACGGCAACGAGCTGCCGGTCAAGCAGGCCAACAACACCAGCGATCGCGCGCTCTTCGTGGGGCGCGGCGCCAACATGCCGTACGACATGTACGAGGCCGAGGACGGCGTGGTCGGTGGCGGCGCCAGCGTCGTCGGGCCGAACCGGACCGTCGGCGACCTCGCCGGTGAGGCGTCCGGCCGGCGGGCGGTGACCCTCAACTCGACCGGCAGCTACGTCGAGTGGACCACCCGGGCCAGCACGAACACCCTGGTCACCCGCTTCTCCATCCCGGACGCCCCGGGCGGCGGCGGCATCAACTCGACGCTGAACGTCTACGTCAACGGCAGCTTCCACAAGGCCATCGACCTGACGTCCCGGTACGCCTGGCTCTACGGCAACGAGGCCAGCCCGGGCAACTCGCCGAGCGCGGGCGGACCGCGGCACATCTACGACGAAGCCAACGTCATGCTCAACTCCACGGTGCCGGCCGGCAGCCGGATCCGGCTCCAGAAGGACCCGGCCAACACCACCACGTACGCCATCGACTTCATCAACACCGAGCAGGTGGCGCCGATCGCGAACCCGGACCCGGCGCGCTACACCACGCCGACCGGCTTCACCCACTCCGACGTGCAGAACGCCCTGGACCGGGTGCGGATGGACACCACCGGCAACCTGGTCGGGGTGTACCTGCCGGCGGGCAACTACTCCACCGCCAGCAAGTTCCAGGTGTACGGCAAGGCGGTCAAGGTGACCGGCGCGGGGCCCTGGTACACCCGGTTCAACGCGCCGTCCGCGCAGGACAACACCGACATCGGGTTCCGGGCCGAGAACTCGGCGGCCGGATCGTCCTTCGCGAACTTCGCCTACTTCGGCAACTACACGTCGCGGATCGACGGGCCGGGCAAGGTGTTCGACTTCGCCAACGTGTCGAACATCGTGATCGACAACATCTGGAACGAGCACATGGTGTGCCTCTACTGGGGCGCGAACACGGACCACATGACGATCAAGAACTCCCGGATCCGGAACATGTTCGCCGACGGCATCAACATGACCAACGGGAGCACCAACAACCTGGTCAGCAACAACGACGCCCGGGCCACCGGTGACGACAGCTTCGCGCTGTTCTCGGCGATCGACGCGGGCGGCGCGGACATGAAGGACAACATCTACGAGAACCTGACCTCGACCCTGACCTGGCGGGCCGCCGGCGTGGCCGTCTACGGCGGCTACGGCAACACGTTCCGCAACATCTACATCGCGGACACGCTGGTGTACTCCGGCATCACCATCAGCTCGCTCGACTTCGGCTACCCGATGAACGGCTTCGGCGCCAGCCCGCCCACCCGGTTCGAGAACATCTCGATCGTGCGGGCCGGCGGGCACTTCTGGGGCGCGCAGACCTTCCCGGCGATCTGGGTCTTCTCCGCCTCGAAGGTGTTCCAGGGCATCCGGGTCAGCGACGTCGACATCGTCGACCCGACCTACAGCGGCATCATGTTCCAGACCAACTACGTCGGTGGGCAGCCGCAGTTCCCGATCACCGACACGGTCTTCACCAACGTCTCCATCAGCGGCGCCCGTAAGAGCGGTGACGCCTACGACGCGAAGTCCGGCTTCGGCATCTGGGCCAACCAGATGCCGGAGGCGGGGCAGGGCCCGGCCGTCGGGTCGGTCACCTTCAACAACCTGCGGCTGAGCAACAACGCGGTGGACATCCAGAACACCACCTCGACGTTCACCATCAACCGCAACTGACCCGCCCCGGCCGCCCGTGGTGGCGGCCGGGACCCCGGGCGGTGCGGCCACCGAACGCGCGGTGGCCGCACCGCCCGGCCCCGTCCGGCCTCCCGCCCGGCCGTCGGCGTGGCGCGCGCTGGTCGCGCCTTCGCCGATCAGTGGGCGGGGCGCGGTGCCGGCCGGACCTTCGCCCGGTCAGTGGGCCGGGGCGTGCCAGCCGGGCCTTGCCCTGGTCAGTAGGCCGGGGCGCCGTGCCGGCCGGCGCCGGCGGCGAACCGGGCCGCCCCGGCGGCGGCGTCGGCGGCCAGCGAGTCCATCCCGTACGCCAGCTCGCCCGCCATCGCCTCAGGCTCGGGCAGGCCGGCGCCGGCGAGCAGCGCCGCCCGGTCGTTGCGCAGGCAGGTCTGCGGGTGCCGGGCGATCTCGGCCGCCAGCCGCTCGGCCGCCGCCCGGGACTCACCCGGCGCGACCAGCCGGTTCACCAGCCCCATGGCGTACGCCTCCTCGGCCGGCACCGGACGGCCGGTGAGGATCAGGTCCATGGCCCGGCTCTCGCCGATCAGCCGGGGCAGTCGGACCGTGCCCCCGTCGATCAGCGGCACCCCCCAGCGGCGGCAGAACACCCCGAGCACCGCGTCGGACTCGGCGACCCGCAGGTCGCACCAGAGCGCCAGTTCCAACCCGCCGGCCACCGCGTGCCCGGAGATCGCGGCGATCACCGGCTTGCCGAGCGTCATCCGGGTCGGGCCCATCGGGCCGTCCCCCTGCGCCTCGACCCGGTTGCCGCTCGGCGTGCCGATGGCCTTCAGGTCGGCCCCGGCGCAGAACGTGCCGCCGGCCCCCCAGAGCACCGCCACGGAGGCGTCGGGGTCGGCCTCGAAGGCACGGAACGCGTCGGCCAGCGCCCGGGCCGTCGGCCCGTCGACCGCGTTGCGGGCCGCCGGGCGGTCCAGGATCACCGTGGTCACCGCCGCGGCGCGTTCGACGCGTACGCCCATTCCGACAGCATGCCCCCGGCGGTGCCGGCGGCGCCAGGGGTGTCAGCGCGGGGCGGGCCGGGCCGGGCGGACCAGGGTGGCGCCCAGCGCGGCGCCGACCACGCAGGCCACCCCGGCGGCCTGCGGCCAGGCCAGCAGTTCGCCCAGCAGCACCAGCCCGACCAGCGCGCCGATCGCCGGCTCCAGGCTGAGCAGGATCGCGAAGACGCGGGCCGGCATCCGGCGCAGCGCCGCCATCTCCGCCGAGTACGGCAGCACCGACGACAGCAGCGCCACCGCCGCGCCCAGCGCGAGGGTCCACGGGTCGAGCAGGGCCGTGCCGCTGCCGGCGACCCCGAACGGCAGCACGGCCAGCGCGGCGACGGCCATCCCCAGCGCGAGGCCCCGGCTGCCCGGCACCCGGGCGCTGACCGCCTTGCCGAGCAGCACGTAGCCGGCCCAGCCCACCGCGACGGCCACGCAGCACAGCAGCCCCAGCCGGTCCACCCCCGTCCCGCCGAGCCCGCTGATCAGCAGCACCCCGCCGCCGGCCAGCGCCGCCCATGCCACGTCGGCGAGCCGGCGGCTGGCGGCCAGCGACACCAGCAGCGGCCCGGCGAAGCCGATGGTGACCGCGACGCCCAACGGCACCCGGTCCAGGGCCGCGTAGAAGGCGAGGTTCATCACCGCCAGGGCCAGCCCGAACGCCGCGACCAGACCGGCGGTACACCAGCCCAGGCGCAGCCCCGGCCGGGCAAGGACGAGCAGGATGAGCGCGGCGAAGCCGAGCCGCAGCGTGGTGGTGCCGCTCGCACTGGTGCTGCCGAAGAGCTGCTTGGCGACGGCCGCGCCGACCTGGGTGGAGAGCATGCCGAGCAGCATCAGCAGCGGGGGCGGCACGGCCCGGGGCTGCCCCAGCGCGAGCGTCAGTCGGGTCGCCGGTCGACCGGCCGGCAGCGGGCGGGAGGAGAGTGCGTACACGCGGACCACAGTGGTACCGGAGCGTGCGGCCCGCGACCGGATTTTCACTGCTGCGGGTGCAGTGCGCCGCCCGCCGGACCGGGGCGGGCCGGGCGGCGCTAGCATCGCCGACGGCACGATCATGTGAGGTGCCCCGCGCGAGCGGGGAGAATCGGGAAGCCGGTGCGAATCCGGCACGGGCCCGCCGCGGTGACCGGGGAGCCACCGTCCACGCGTACGCGCAGCCACTGGCCCGCCCGGGCCGGGAAGGCGGACGGCCAGGCGTCGATCCGGGAGTCCGAAGACCGGCCTCGCGTCCGGTGCCCGCGTCCGGCGTGGCGTGGGCCGAGCGCAGCGGGAGCCTGCCTTGGATCTGTACGACGTCATCCACCGCCGTCGGGACGTACGCGCCCAGTTCACCGGGGCGCCGGTGCCCGAGGAGACGCTGCACCGGGTGCTGGCGGCGGCGCACGCCGCGCCGAGCGTCGGCTACTCGCAGCCCTGGGACTTCGTCGTGGTGCGCGACCCGGAGCTGCGCCGCCGGTTCCACGAGCACGTGCACACCGAGCGGGACGCCTTCGCCGCGACGCTCGACGGGGAGGCGGCCGAGCGGTTCGCCCGCATCAAGATCGACGGTGTCCTGGAGTCGACGCTGTCGGTGGTGGTCACCCACGACCAGGCCCGGGGCGGCCCCGCCGTGCTCGGCCGGCACGCCATCGCCGACACCGGGCTCTACTCGACCTGCCTCGCCATCCAGAACCTCTGGCTCGCCGCGACCGCCGAGGGGCTCGGGGTGGGCTGGGTGTCGTTCTACCGGGAGCCCTGGCTCGCCGAGCTGCTCGGCATCCCCGACGGGATCCGGCCGGTGGCGTGGCTCTGCCTCGGGCCGGTCACCCACTTCGAGGCGGTACCCGACCTCGCCCGGCACGGCTGGCGGCAGAAGCGCCCGCTGGTCGAGGCGATCCACCACGACCGCTGGGCGGCACGGGAGCGCTGACCTCGGTGGGGGCGTCCCGTTACGGGCCGGCGGGGCGCTCCTCACGTACCGCTGCGGATCCGTCACCGCCGACCGGTTTGCGGCGGCTCCTGCCGGGAAGTCGGTACGGGTGCGAGCACTCCTGACGAAGATCGAACAGGCATCCGGTCTGGACCGGGTCGGCGACCGGTTGCAGCGCGCCGTCCAGGCCACCCTCCGACCGCAGCGGGTCCGTGACCTGCTGCACGGCGTGTGGCTGGGCCATCCGCTGCACCCGGCGATGGTGCAGGTGCCGGTCGGGGCGTGGATCAGCACGGCGGTGCTGGACCTCATGCCGGGGCAGCGCCGGGCCGCCACCACGCTCTGCGCGGTGGGCACCGTCAGCGCCCTCCCGGCCGCCGTCGCCGGCCTCAACGACTGGGCGGCACTGGCCCGCGACCAGCGGCGGGTCGGCCTGGTGCACGCCGCGTCCAACAGCGTCGGCCTGGCGTTCTACGCCGGCTCGGTGGCCGCCCGGATGACCGGCCGGCACAACCTCGGCCGTACGCTCGGCTTCCTCGGGCTCGGTGCGGCCAGCATGGGGGCGTACATCGGGGGGCACCTCGCGTACAAGCAGGGCGCCCAGGTCAACCAGAGCATCTCCGAGCTGCACCGGATGAGCGACGGGTGGCACTCCCTCGCCGACATGGCCACCCTGCCGCAGCGTCAACTGATCACCCGGGAGGTCGACGACGTCTCGGTGATCCTCTACCGGCACGGCGACGAGGTGACCGTCATGCTGGAGCGCTGCCCGCACCAGAGCGGTCCGCTGGGCGAGGGCGAGGTGCAGGAGATCGACGGGCACGCGTGCGTGGTCTGCCCGTGGCACGGCAGCGCGTTCCGCCTCAACGGCGGCGAGGTGGTGCACGGCCCGTCCGGCAACGACCAGCAGGTCCTGCCGACCCGCATCGTCGACGGCGTCCTGGAGACCCGTCTTCCCTGACCGGCCCCGGCCGCCGGCACCTCCGGCCACGGCCTTCCGGCCGCCGCGCCCCGGCTTCCCGGCCGCTGGCGGCCCCGGCCTTCCCGGTGTCGATCAAAAAGGTTCGGGTCACGGGCGGCGGTGACGGCCGATCGAGGTGTCGCGGGCCGAGCCCGGGTGGGCCCGGCCGGCCGGCGGGTTGGCGACGGGCTGGACGGGGCCGTGACGGGTGCCCGCGGTCAGTTCGTCGTAGGCGTCGGCGCCGGTGGCCGCACCGGGGGCGGGCGTGATCGCGCGACCGTGGCCGGTGGGGTGCGCGGAACCCTGACCGGTCGGGCGTACGTAGGTGCCGGTGCCCGTACCGCCCCGGCCGACCCCGATCGTGCTGCCGTACGCGGTGGTGGCGGCACCCCGGTGACCCGCGCCGCGCTGGGTCGTGGTGGTGCCCCGGCGAGCGGTGGCGCCCCGGCGGGCGGCGGTCGTGACCCGGCCCGCGCCGGCCGGTACGTGACCCGGGCGGCGACGTAGGCCCAGGACCGCGCCGATCTGCGCGCCGACGATGCTCGCGACCGCCAGGACGGCGGAGACCGCGAGAGGCCGGTTCACCCGATCGGGGTCGCCGGCCCGGGCGGCTCCCACCGTCACGGTCGGGGCCTCACCGGCGTTCGTTCCCGCAGGGGGCGGCACGGGGGCCTCGGCTGCCGGCGGAGGCGGCGTCGCCCGCTCCGGGGCAGCCTGCCCAGGTGCCGGGCGAGCGGGTGCCGGGCGAGCGGGCTCGGGTGGGGTCGGGCGGGCGACGAGGCGGCCGGTGGCGTGCCGGCGGGCACCCCGGTCCTCGGCGTCCCCGGGCAGCTTCAGCAGCTGACCCGGGTGGATCCGGTCGGGGTCGCCGAGCCGGTTCAGCTCGGCCAGCTCCCGGTAGTCGGCGAACCCGTCCAGGTAACGCCGGGCTACGGCGCCCAGGTGGTCGCCCCGGGCCACCCGGTAGACCGCCTGAGCGTCGTCGGAGGTGACCGGGGCGGACGAGGCGACCGTTGCCGGCGCCGCCGGCAGGGCGTACGGGCCGGTCATCGCCGTCGCGGCGCTCGCCGCCGGGCTGGCCGCGAGGATCAGCGCGACCGAACCGACCAGCGCGGCGGCGGCCCGCTGCTGGCGACTCATCCCGGGCAGCCGGGGCGCGGGTCGGCGCAGCGTCTGCGCGCCGAGCTCGACCAGCACGGAGAAGGCGAACGTGGCCCAGCCGAACCAGCCGGCCAGCGCCAGCGCCCGCAGGAAGAGCCGCCCGTCGTCGCGGCTGGTCAGCGTCGAGCCGACCTCGGCGAGGGTGGGCAGGTGGTCGGGCAGCGGATTGCCGGCGAGGGCGAGCAGCGCCACCGGCGCGCCGACCAGCACCGCGCAGAGCACGACGAGCGCGCCGAACCCGGTCAGGATGCGTCCGGTCCGCCGTACGGCGGAACGCCCCGATGCGGCCATGGCTGCCTTCCCTTCCTACGGTGCCCCGGTGAGCGGCCGCGCGGTCGCCTCGCCGGAGACGGTGACGGTCTCGTCGAAGCCGAACAGGCCGAGCATGGCTCGGCGGTGCGTGACGGTGACGCGTACCCGGACCCGGGTCTCACCGTCGACGACCGGGAAGCTGACGGCGTGGCCGGCGGCGCCGGCGGCGGACAGATAGTCGGCGACGGCCCGGCGGGCCTGGGGACGGTTGATCCGGGTCGGCCCGCCCTCGATGGCGGTGGCCCGGTCGATGGCCTGGCCCCCGGCGCGGGCGGCCTCGGCCGCGAGGTTGTCGGCCCGCTGCAACGTACGCAGCTGGCCCGCGCCGTCGAAGGCCAGGCCGATGACGGAGAGCACGCCGACCATCGCCACGGCGAGGAAGACGCTCACCCGGCCCTGGTCGTGCCGGCCGGCCGTGGCGGTCATCCCCGGCTCCGGTAGCGGTCCAGCGGCGACGTGAAGCTCGCCGACACGCGCTTGCTCGCGGGCATCCCCGGCAGGACGGACAGGCGCAGGTCCCCGTAGGAGACCGTGCACGCGATGCGGACCGTGACCGAGGCGTCCTGCCCGGCCGGGCTGCGGAACGCCGCGTCGAAGCTGGTGGGGGCGCCGCGCACCGCGCCGCTGAACGTCACCTCGGGAGTGCCGGCGCAGTTCAGGCCGCGCCAGTCGAGCTGCCGGCGGGCCGCGTCCCGGGCCCCGGCGCGGGCGGTACGGGCGTCGCGGGAGATCGAGGCGGCGCGGGCGGCGTCGTGGGCGGCGGCGTCGATCGCCTCGGCGGCCACGGCCGTACGCCCGGCGACGCCGGCCAGGACGATCAACGCGATGAAGGCCGGGGCGAGCACCGCCACCTCGATCGAGACCGAGCCCCGCTCGGCGGTACGGCTCACGGCGTCGTCCACCGTTCCACGGTCCCGTGCGCGGTCTGGCGTACGGGGAAGCTGACCCCGGGGACGACCGACAGGGACCGACCACGCACCGTGCAGGTCACCTCGGTCGCGGCGGTCAGGCAGCTCGGTGCGGGATCCTCCCAGCCGACCAGCCAGCCGCCCGAGGCCCGCAGGAACCGGACGGCGCGGGCCTCACCGGCCCCCGCCGGCGCCTGGTGCAGCCGCTGCGCGTTGACCCCGCTCTGCGCGGCGTTGAGCGCCGTGGAGCGGGCGACGAACCAGGCCGCAGTCTGGATCGAGGCGAAGAGCAGCAGCAGGATCGCCGGCATGGCCACCGCCAGCTCGACCGGGTTGGCCCCCCGTTCGGCCCCGCCGGCCCCGAGCCGCCGGACGGCGTCCGCGCCGAACCCCCGGAGGGTGGCCAGGGCGGTACGCCGGGCGACGGTGGCCGCCCGGCGTACCGGGGTGGGGTCCGCTCGGCGCACGGCCCGGCGTTACTTCGGGTCCTGGTGGGTGGGGATGTTGTCCATCCAGTCGTTGGCGGCGCCGAGGGCGGCGGCGGTGACCGCCATCGCGACGGCGACCAGACCGAAGATGATCACTGCGGTGGGTACGGGGCTGTCGCCCCGCTCGCCGTCCTCGCGCAGCTCGGCCAGGCGTGTCGTCAGCGCGACGTGCAGGCGGGTGATGACGGACATGACGTGCTCCTTCTCTCGGGGTCGGATCACAGGCGGGCGATGAACGGATAGACGGCGAAGCCGAGCAGGACGAAGACCAGCAGCGCCCCGGGGATGTCGAGCCGGCTGGTCACCCCCTCGGCCCGGGCCAGGTTGTCGGTGCGGATCTGGTCGCGCAGCGAGTCGGCGCGGCTGCGCAGGGTCTCGTGCACCTGCGCGCCCTCGCTGCCCGAGGCGCGCATGATCGCGCCGACGTCGCCCAGTTCCGGGATACCGATCCGGTCTGCGAGGTCGCGCAGCTCGTCCCACGGCGAGTGCATCTGCATCTGCGCGATCCGCAGGGCCTCGGAGATGCGGTCGAAGACCCAGCCGTCGCAGACCGCCGCCGCCCGTTCCAGCGACTGCACCGGCCCGTGCGCGGCGGAGAGTTGGAGGGCGACGAGGTCGAGGTAGGTGCAGACCGCCTGGCGGAACTCGTCGCGCGCCTTGTCCGCCCGGTCCAGCACCGACCGGTGCGCGACGAGGGCGCAGAGCAGCGCCAGCCCGAGGCTGCCGAGCACGGGTACGACCACCGGCAGCCGGACGCCGACGGCGAACAGGGTGACGCCGAGCAGCGTCGGCGCGGCGAGCCCGATCAGCGCGGAGAGCAGCATCGACAGGGCGTACTGCTCGGGCGACCGGTCGATCAGGGCGAGCTGTCGGTGCGGTGGCCGCAGCCAGCGGGACAGCCCGGTGAGCCACTCCAGCCGCCGGTCGGCGGGCGCGGTGAGCTGCCCGACGCCGGCCGGTTGGTGCAGCCGGCGCAGCGCGGGCCCGAGCGCGGGGGTGGCCGGCACCAGCTCGCGGACCACCAGGAAGGCGCCCAGCCCGACCGTCGCCCCGGCGCAGACGGCGACGGCGAGCTGCCAGTTGAGGACCACGGAACCGATCACGCGAGCACCTCTTCCGGTTCCGGGGCCGGCAGGAAGCGCGCGGGCCGGCGCGGCTGGCTCATCGACCGCACCCAGGCCAGCAGGCCGACGAAGGCCGCGCCGAGCGCCGCCATCACGAGCTGCCCGAAGGGCGTGCCGTACGGGCTGATGTATTCGGTGTTGAGCAGCCCGTACGCGACGGTGGCCAGGGTCATCCCGGTGAGGAAGCGGACCGCGAAGCGGGGCTGGGTGCGCTTCGCCTCGATCTCGCGGCGGGTGGCGACCTCGGCCGCCGCCGCGTGCGCGATCGAGCCGAGCACGTCGCCGAGGCGTTCGCCCCGGTCGGTCACGTGCAGGATCAGCGCCGCCACCACCTGGTCGCAGACCGGGTCGCCGATATCGTCGGCGAAGGCGAGCAGCGCGGAGCGGGCCAGCCAGCCGGCCTGGAGACGGGCGGCGAGCAGCCGTACCTCCTCCTGGATCTCCTCCGGCGCGGTGGTGACCGTGCCGATGATGGTCTGCTGGAGCCCCTGGCCCGTGGCGGAGACGTCCTTGAGTCGGCGGGTCCACTCGCCGACCGCCTCGATACGGGCGATGGCTCGCTGCTCGGCCTTGCCGACGGAGAACAGCCACGGGGTGCCCGGGACGGCCACCGCGACCAGCAGCCCGACCACCGGCAGTCCGGTGACGAGGAAGGCCAGCGCGCCCGCGACCAGGGCGCCGACCAGCAGTGCCTGGTGGGCCCGCTGTTCGCGCGGGTTGGCGCTCGGGCCCTTCCACAGCCGGCCCAGGCCCCGGCCCGCGCCGGGTCCGCCGCCGGGCGGTCGGCGGGTGCCGACCAGCGCGACGACCGCCAGCAGCAGCCCCGCGACGCAGGCGGCCCCGGAGGCCACCGCGACGAGTTCGACGTTGTCCAGCACCGACGTCACCGCCGTCCGAGCCGGGTGTGCCGGGGCCGCCGCCACGCGCCCGTGCCGGCCTCGATCCACCGGCTGAGCAGCCGGGCGTCGTAGCCGACGCGCAGGAGCTGGGCGCGGATCCGCTCGGGCAGGTGCCGGGGTACGGCCCGACCGTCCGGCCCGGGCCCGAACACCTGGGTGGTGGTGATCCGGTTGCCGTCGCCGACGCCGATGACCTCTTCGACGTGCGAGACGAAGCGGTGCTTGCGCCCGCCGATCGCGGTCTCGTCCTCGACGGTGACGTAGACGATCAGGTCGAGCGCGTTGCCGGCCATCCGGCGGGCCTGGTCGACGGTCATCTCCCGGCCGTGTGCGAGCGCCAGCTCGATGATCCGCTCGCTGACCCCGGCGGGCGTACGGGCGTGGATGGTGCACATCGAACCGCGGCTGGTCGTCATGGCCTGGAGCATCGGGACGATCTCCCGGGACCGGACCTCGCCGACGATGATCCGCAGCACGCCCATCCGCAGGGAGACCGGGATCAGGTCGGCGATGCTCACCTCGCCGGCCGGGCGGCCGTCCGCCCCGCGCTCGCCGTGCCCCTCCCGGGCCTCGAAGCTCATCACCGCCCGGTGCTTGAGCCGGCGGCGGGCCGGCAGCAGCTCGCGGCTCTCCTCCAGCAGCACGTACGGCTCGTCGGCCGGGATCTCGTCCATCAGCGCCCGGATCACGGTCGTCTTCCCGGCGCCCGCGAGGCCCGCCACCATGATGTTCAGCCCGGCGCGCATGGACGCGCGGAGGAAGTCGCGCACCAGCGGGTCGACCATCTCGTCCAGGTCGCCCCGGCCACCGGCGAGGTCGTCGAGGCTCACGTCGAGGGTGTTGTGCTTGCGGATCACCGCGTACGGGCGGTGGCTGACCAGGAACACCGCGGCGAGCCGGCTGCCGTCGGGCAGTTGCAGGTCGAGGGTGGGCTTGGAGGTCGACAGCGAACGCTCGGTGGCCCCGGCCCGGCGGGCCGCCGCCTGGAGGATCTCCACCAGCTCGTCGTCGCTGTCGGCGATCGGCTCCACCCAGTCGACCCCGCCGCCGTGCCGGGTGACGCGCACCTGGTCGCAGCCGAGGATGTGCACCTCCTCGATGGTGTCGTCGACCAGCAGCGTCTGGAGGCGGCCGAGCCCGGCCAGCTCGGCGGTCACCTGGTCGAGCAGGATCCGCTCCTCGCCGGCCGCCATCGGGGTGCCGGCCCGGCGCACCGCGTCGGCGTACTCGGCCACCACCGTCACCGCGAGCCGGGCGCGCTCGGTGTCCTCCTCGTCGACGGTGAACTCCCGCCCGCGCTGCCACAGGGCGAGCCGTTCGCTGAGTTCCCGGCGCAGCTCGCGGACCACCTGGAAGTCGACCCGGGCGCGGGGCGGGGGCTGCTCCGGCCGCGGCGCGGTGACCGGCACCGGAAGCGGCACGGGATGGTGGCGCCCGTTGGGCGGGGCCAGCGGCGGGGCGGTCGAGGTGGCGCCGGGCGGCTGTCGGCGGGGGTCGCCGGAGACCGGTTCAAACCGCATCCGGTACCCCCTGCGACACGGGCCAGGCCAGCCGGGCGCGCCGGCGTTCCAGCAGCGCCCCGACCGGCACCTCCAGGGCCCCGGCCGCGCGCATCAGGGGCCGCCCGGCCCGCACCGTGCCGCCGAGGCTGAGCACCTCGGCCGTACGCGGGTCGTGCGGCAACCGGGCGATGACCGGCAGCCGCAGGGCCTTGCTGACCTCCCCGCTGCCGTGGCCGTCGCCGACCAGCAGCAGGCGCAGGGTGCCCGACGGCACCCGGTGCTCGGCGAAGTCCCGCTCGATCGTCCTGACCATCGCCCGGGTGCCGGAGAGGTCGGGGAGTCGGGCGCCGCTGACCACCAGCACCACCGAGGCGGCGCGCAGGACGGGCCACGGTGGACCGACGACGTGCAGCCGCCCGCAGTCCACCACCACGTCGTACGGCGGGTCGCCGCCCTCCAGGGCGCCGAAGAAGTCGGCGAACCGCTGCCAGAGCGGGATGACGCTGCCGGCCTGGACGGGATCGACGACGCCGGGCAGCAGCAGCCGCTCCCGCTTCGGCGCGTCCAGGTCGACCAGCTGCGACCAGAACGCCGACTCCAGGTTGCCGTCGCGTAGTTCCCCGACCGCCAACTCGCCGATGCCCCGGGGGCCGTCGAGCGCGCCGCCCAGGTAGCCGGCGAGGATCGAGCCGCCGGCCGGGTCGCACTCGGCCAGCACCAGCCGCCGGTGCCAGCTCAGGGCGCAGGCCAGGGCGGTGGTGGTGACGCCCGGCGAGCCCTTCGCCGACACCAGCGCGATGATCGCCATCCTCAGGCCGCCTCGGTCAGTACGAGGGCGATGCGCTCCTGGCTGGACAACGCGACGACGGCCGGCACGTCCCGGACGGCGAGCGCCAGGTAGACCACCACCTCGTCGTCCCGGTCGGACGTGACGGCGTCGATGACCGTCGCCTCGAACCGGGTGGCGGCGCCGGCCGGGCGGTCGTCGTTGCCGTCCGGCGTGCTCACGAGCAGGACCTTGTCGCCCGGGTGGAGCCTGCGGGCGGGCACCTCGGCGGGGCCCAGTCCCAGCGCGAGCTGCTGCTGACCGGGCCCGAGCAGCGGGGCGTCGGTGAGCTGGGCCATGGTCAGCAGCGTGCCGGGGGTCAGCGACACGGCGGCCCGCTTGCCGACCACCTCGTCGAGCCGGCCGGCGGGCACCGGGGACAGCCCCTGACCGCCGGCCACCTGCACCGGGACCAGGTCGTCGGCGCTGATCTGCCGGCCGACCTCGACCGGCCGGGCCACCGCCAGGTAGCTGCCGGTGGCGCGTACCGAGGTGACCGCGAACGCCGCCCCGAGGCCGCCGAGGGCGATCAGCAGCACGGCCAGGCCGAGCAGCCCGGGCCGCATCCGGCGCTGCCGGACCACCCTGGGCGGGGCGACCGGCGCGTCCACCGGTCCCGTTCCGTTGCGGGTCGCCACACTCATTGAGCCACCACCTGTAGTTCGTTGATCCGGACCGGCACCGTGCCCGTCGTCCGGTTGACCGGGATGACCCCGTTCTGACCGCCGCCCTCCCAGGTCACCGTCCAGTACGTCGTGGCGCGTACCCGGTAGTCGCCGGCCTTCGGGTAGCCGCTGTGGTAACCGCAGTCGGGGGACCGGCGACCGGCGAGCGGGCCGTCGGCCCGGTACGGGGTGCCGGCGCCCCGGCAGGTGACCTTCCGGCCGTCGCCCATGTCCCAGACGATCCGGTCGAACGTCGCCGTGATCCGTACGGTCAGACCCCGGTCGGTCTCCGACGCCTGCTGGACCGGCCCGAAGTACTTCCGCTCGTCGTTCCTGCCCCACATCCAGACCGGCAGCCCGACCAGGCCGGGACCGTTGCTGCGGCGGGGGGCGACCGCGATCCGGGGCGCCGCGATGGTGATCTTCGCCAGCGCCCGGCGGGCGAGTTCCTCGGGGTCGGGCGGTGCGCCGAAGCCGGGCGGCGGGGTGTCCCGCAGGACGTTGGTCTGGGTGCCGGTGTCGCCGCCGTTGCAGGTGCGCGTGTACCACCGCTGGCCCTCGGGTGCCTCGGGCTGCGGCTCGGCGATCTTGTAGTAGCAGCCGTCGCCGTTGTTGAACCAGCCGAGCACGTCGTCGTAGCACTTGACGGTGCGGCCGTTCCACTGGCACTTGCCGCCGCCGCCCCCGCCACCCGGGTCGCCGCCCCCGCCGTCGCCCCCGCCGCCGGGGTCGCCGGGGTCGCCAGGGGTGCCGGGGTCGTCGTCCCAGACGCTGCAGTCGCTCTGCCCCGGCGGACACTCCGCGCCGGGGTCCGCACGCCCGGCGGCGATCGCGGGCACGGCCGCCCCGAGCGCCAGCAGCAGGGCCAGGCCGGCGCCCGTGAGCGACCGGCGGGCCGCCCCGCCCCGGCCGTGCGTCGGATCGCCGGGCTCCGTCCGGCGTCCGTCCCCGGCGGTACGGATCCGTCCCGCCCGCGTCAGCACGGCAGGTCCTCGTGGGAGACGCCGGCGTTGATCAGCCAGCGACCGTCCGGGAAGCGGGTGGCGGTGGCGGTGGCCAGGTGCCGCGTGCCGCCGGTGCCGGGCACGACCCGCTTGTCCCTGGCGTAGACCAGCCGGTAGCCGGTGGCGTCCAGGCAGTCCTGGATCTCCACGGTGGGCGGGCTCGAATCCAGGCTCACCGAGGTCACGGTGGGGTCGGAGACCAACGTGCCGGTACGCATCGCGCCGTGCTCCTTCGCCTCGCGGATGGTCAGCCGGACCCGGGTCAGCAGCGGGTCGGCGAGGAACCGGGGCAACTCCGGATGGTGGGGATCGCCGCGTCCGCTCGCCGCGCGCGAGGCGGCGAGATATCCGGCGTACGCCTCCAGCGCCGCCCTCCTCGCCGCCTGTTCGTCGGCGGCCGGGCGGGTGGGGGCGGGTGCGTCCCCGGCGGTCGCCGCGCCCGGGTCCGGTCCGGGCTCGACGCCGCAGGCCGGGGCCGCGCCGAGCGCCGCGATGGCGAGCAGGCAGGTTGCCCATCGGCCGAACCGCCGTCCGCGCACGTCGTGCCTCCTCGGTGGGGACCCGGGGCCGGCGTGCCGACCTCCGGGCATGCGGCGGCGCGCCCGGAAGAGGTCGTCCGGACCTGTCGGAAAGCGCCGCTGCATTTACCCTTGTGGATCTATACGAATGCGATGTCCCGCTTCGTCTCGTCGTCTCGATGTGGGTTGCACCACACCCAAGGGGCGAGCATAGGCTGACGTTCGCCGATGCAACAGAGGCAATTCAATCGAACACCGTGAGTGATGAAGGGTGGTGGCGGCGGGTGGTAGCGGCTGGTGGGGGCGGGCGGTGCGGCGGGGGTCGGCGGGGCGGCCGGCGTGACGACGGCGTGGAAACCGCGCGCTGCGGGCAGAGCGGCATCGTGGCGGCGGGCTGTTGTCCCGGACGTGGCGGCTGGTCCGATCCGTCCCCCAGCGAATCGCACCGATATTCCGTTCGCATGGGATTCCCGCGCGGGTCGGTGCGCCATTTCCGCGCGCGGCGCGGTGCGGCGCGCGGGAGGGGCGGGGGTCGCCTCACCTGTCACTCGTCGGCACCTGGCCCGCTACCCTTCGTGTTCGTGTCCGGCGCGGCGGTCGGGGGGCGCTCGTGGCGCTGACCGGGCCACCGACGGTGGCGGGGCCGACCGCGCCGAAGCCCCCCGCGCGCGGGGGGCCGCTGCTCGCCGCGCTCGCGCTCGCCCCGGCGCTCCGACTCGCCGCGATCCGGCACGCCGTACCGCCGGGGGTGGCGGTCCGGACCGGGTGCGACAGGTGCGGCGCCCCGATCGGGCTGGCCCGGCCCTGGCCGGCGCTCGGCCCGACGGCCCGGTGCGGGCGGTGCGGGGCGCGCGTCGGCCCGCCGCCCGGCGCGGTGGAGTTCGCCGTCGTGGCGGCCGTCGGGGCGCTGGTGCTGCTCGGGCCGTCCGCCCCCGTGCTGGCGGCCACGGCCTGGTGGCTGGCCTGGGCGATCCCGCTGGTCTTCGTCGACGCGGCCGTGCGCCGGCTGCCGGACCGGCTCACCTGGCCCGCCGCGGGCGGGACCTGGCTGCTGCTGGGGCTGGCCGCCTTCGCGGGGGCCGGCCCGGGGCCCTGGCTGCGCGCCACAACGGCCGGCGTCGCGCTGGCGCTCTTCTTCGCCTCCACCACGCTGCTGCTCGGCCGGCGCGGGTTCGGCCTCGGCGACGCCAAGTTGGCGCTCGGCGTCGGCGCGCTGCTGGGCTGGTACGGCTGGGCCGTGCCGGTGGCCGGGCTGGTGTGCGCCCTGCTGCTCTCCGGGGCGGTGGGTATCGCGCTGCTGGCCACCCGCCGCGTCGGCTGGCGCAGCGACCTCCCCTTCGGCCCGTTCCTCGTCCTCGGCGCCCTCGCCGCCCTCCTCCTGCTCTGATCCGCCCTCCGCAGGCCGCCCTCCGCCCTGCGGGCGCAGGCCGCCCCGGTTCCGCGTACCCGCTGCGGTCAGCGGCGGGACGTCGGGGAGGCCGGGTCGCGGACGGGACGCTCCGCCTGGCGGGCGCGGCGGTGCAGCAGCCCGGCGGCGGGGCGCGCGAACAGCGGCGTGAGCAGCGCGGCGAACAGGGCGCCGAGCAGGACGCCGGCGAGCACGTCGTGCGGGTAGTGCACGCCGACGAAGGTGCGGGAGAACGCGGCCAGCGCCGCCAACGGCAGCGCCACCAGCCCGACGCGGCGGGACAGCAGCAGCGTCGCCACCGCCAGTCCGCCCGCGATGGTGGAGTGGTTGCTGGGGAACGACCAGTCGCCCGTCGGCGGGCACTCGCCGGCGATGATGGCGAGCTCGGTGGCGAGAGCCCGGCAGGGGCGTTCCTGGTCGACCACCGTCTTCAACAGCTCGCTGCACCCGTACGCGAGCACCACCGGCGCGGGCGACACCAGAGCGTACGCCCGGTCGCGCGGCCCGCCGCCGAGCCGGGACACGGCGGCGATCAGCCACAGCGCGCCGAGCAGCAGGATCGCGCCCTCGGTGAAGTGCTCGGCGAACCACTGCACCGGTTGCGGGGTGTCGGCGGCGAAGTCGACGATGTCCTGGTACCACTCGACACTGATCTCCGGAACATCCGGTGTGTCCACATCAACCATGATTCACCTCACCGATCGTTCATACCTCGTTTAGCTCCCAGACAACCCTGGAACATCTGGAAGTCGGGCGCAGTGTGCATTGGTCGGGGGACGACCCCGACCTTCGTCTCAGCGACCTCTCAGCCCGGTCTGCTTCGATTGGCCCCGGTACGTCGGACTCCCTGGAGGCGCAGTGCACGACACCCCCATCGCCGATCGGCCGCCGACCGGACCGGCCACGGGGGACGACGAGGCCTGGCGGATCCGGCGTACGGAGGGGGACATGGACCGCCTCGCCGAGACCGAGTCGATCTTCGCGTTGGGCAACGGCTGGGTCGGCTGGCGCGGCACCCTGGACGAGGGCAGGCCCTACGGGATGCCCGGCACCTACCTCAACGGCTTCCACGAGCGGCGCGAACTCGACTACCCCGAGGACGGCTACGCCTTCCCCCAGTTCAGCGACACGGTGATCAGCGCGCCGAACGCGGCCCTGATCCGGCTCTGGGTCGGCGGCGAGCCGCTGGACGTGCGCACCGGCACCCTGCGCACCCACGAGCGGGTGCTCGACCTGCGGGCCGGCGTGGTCGAGCGGCACACCGAGTGGATCTCACCGGCCGGGCACGGCGTACGCGTGCGCAGCGTCCGGCTCGTCTCCCTGGCCCGGCGCCCGGTGGCCGCCGTCCGGTGGTCCGTCGAGCCGCTGGACGACGCGGTCGAGGTGCGGGTCTGCGCCGACCTGCTCGCCAACGAGCGGGTGCCGGAGCGCTCCGACGACCCCCGCGCCGCCTCCGTGATCACCGACCCGCTGACCGCCGAGTACCGGCACTCCGACGGGTACGACGGCGTCCTCGTCCACCGCACCGGGCACAGCGAGCAGCGGGTCGCCGTGGCCGTCGCGCACGACGTGCGGGCCCCGGACGGCTTCGCCCCCGGCGTCGACTGCACCCCCGACCGGCTGCGCCTCACGCTGGTCGGGACGCTGCGCGCCGGGGAGCGGCTGCAACTGACCAAGTTCGCCGCGTACGAGTGCACCCCGGTGGACGCCGTGCCCCCGGCGGAGCTGGCCCGCCAGGTCGTGGCGGAGGCGGACGCGGCCCGCGCGGAGGGCTTCGACGCGCTGCTGGCCGGCCAGCGCGCGGCGCTGGACGTGGCCTGGCAGACCGCCGACGTGCAGCTCGACGGCGACGACGAACTCCAGCAGGCCATCCGGTTCTCGGTGTTCCACCTGCTCCAGGCGGGCCGGGCGGACGGCGACCGGACCATCCCCGCCAAGGGCCTGACCGGCAACGGCTACGACGGGCACGTGCTCTGGGACACCGAGGGCTACGTGCTGCCCGTGCTGACCTACCTCGACCCGCCGCTGGCCCGCTCGGCGCTGCGCTGGCGGCACGCCCACCTGCCGGAGGCCCGCGAGCGCGCGGCGGAGCTGCGGCTGACCGGGGCGAGCTTCCCGTGGCGCACCCTCGGCGGGCGGGAGTGCTCCGGCTACTGGCCGGCCGGCACGGCCGGGCTGCACCTCAACGCCGACGTCGCCGACGCGGTGCTGCGCTACGTCGCCGCCACCGGCGACGAGGAGTTCCTCGCCGGGGCCGGGCTGGAGCTGCTGGTCGAGACGGCCCGGCTCTGGCACGGCTTCGGCCACTGGTCCGACACGGGCACCTTCCACCTGCACGGCGTGACCGGTCCCGACGAGTACAGCGCCCTGGTCGACGACAACCTCTTCACCAACCTGATGGCCCGGCGCAACCTGCGCGGCGCCGCCGACGCCGCCGAGCGGCACCCCGAGGCGGCGGCCCGGCTCGGGGTCGAGGCGGCCGAGGTGTCGGCCTGGCGCGCGGCGGCCGACGCGGTGTTCATCCCGTACGACCGCAAGCGCGGGGTGCACCAGCAGTCGGCCGGCTTCACCGAGCAGCCGGAGTGGGACTTCGCCAACACCTTCGACGACGACTACCCGCTGCTGCTGCACTTTCCCTACCTGGAGCTGTACCGCAAGCAGGTGGTCAAGCAGGCTGACCTGGTGCTCGCCATGCAGCGCTGCCCGGGGGAGTTCACGGCCGACGAGAAGGCCCGCAACTTCGCCTACTACGAGGCGCGCACCGTGCGGGACTCGTCGCTGTCGGCCGCCCCGCAGGCCGTGCTCGCCGCCGAGGTCGGGCACCTCGACCTGGCGTACGACCTGTTCGCCGAGTCGGTGCTCCAGGACCTGGCGGACCTGGGCGACAAGACCGGCGACGGGCTGCACCTGGCGTCGCTGGCCGGGGCGTGGCTGGCCCTGGTGCAGGGCTTCGGCGGGCTGCGCGACGACCGGGGGGTGCTCTCCTTCGACCCCCGGCTGCCGGCGGCGATCGATCGGCTGGCCTTCAGCCTGCGCTGGCACGGCCACCGGCTGCGGGTCACCCTGACCTCCGGCGAGGCCCGCTACGAGCTGCCGGACGCCGACCCGGGGACCGGCATCGAGGTGTGGCACCACGGCGAGCCACTGCGGGTCACCGGCGCCGGGCCGGTGACCCGGCCGATGCCCGAGGTGCCCGATCCGGGGCCGGAGCCGCCCTCCCCGCCCGGCCGCCGCCCCACCCGCCGCTCCGCCGGCGACCGCTGAGGCGGGACGGCGCGGCTGGGTAGGGTGGCGCGGTGTCGGATCTCCAGCGGCTCGCCGCCCACCACGCCGCCGCGCTGCTGCGATTCGAGCGCGAGAACCGGCAGTGGTTCGCGCGGTCGGTGCCGGACCGGGACGACGCGTACTTCGCCGACTTCGCCGCGCGGCACGCGGGGCTGCTCGCCGAGCAGGAGACCGGCGGCTGCCACTTCCACGTCCTGGTCGAGCCGGACGGGTCGGTGCTGGGCCGGTTCAACCTGGTCGACGTCGCCGACGGCGGGGCCGAGCTGGGCTACCGGGTGGCCGAGCGGGCCGCCGGGCGCGGGGTGGCGACCGACGGCGTGCGCCGCGTCGTGGCACTGGCCCGCCAGGCGTACGGGCTGCGCCGGCTGACCGCCGAGACCACGCTGGACAACGCGGGCTCGCTGGCGGTGCTCCGGCGTACCGGCTTCACGCCGGTCGGCGAGGTGTCACTCGACGGGCGCCCCGGGCTGCGGTTCGCCCGCGGGCTGACGGCCGACGACTGACGCGCCGGACATCCGCTGCCGCACGGTCTCCAGCGCCTCGAAGGCGTACGCCCAGTTGTGGCACTTGAAGCTGCGCAGCCCCTCGATCGCGGTGCGGCAGTCGGTGCAGCGCACCCCGGCGATCGCGTCCGGCACCTCCGTGTTGACGTACCGGCGGTCGCCCAGGATGACCGTCGCGATCATCATCCGGTCGTGCACGCCCGAGAGGGCGGAGGAGACGATGTCGTACCAGTTCACCCGGCGGCCGCACTTCGGGCAGTCCGGCTGGTCGCCGCTGACCCACAGCGGGGCGCCGATGCTGCGCAGCGGCATGCCGAGCAGCTTCTCGATCCGCCGTACGTCCGACTCCGGGGTCGTCCACCGGTGCCGGCCGGGCAGCGAGGCGGGCGAGTCGTAGACGGCGCGGAACAGGACCGGGTCGACCTCCACGGTCTCGCGCTGACTGGTCATCGGCATGCCTCCTCCACGGTCGGTGCCCGCACCATCGTGGCGGGTGGGGCACGTACGACCGGATCAACGACGACCGGGGGTCCGGTGTTGTGTCCGTCCGGCGGCGCGGGGCCGGCCCAGGTCTACGCCTCGCGGGGACGTAGGCCGCGCAGCGCGGTGTCCACCACCTGGTCGGCGTACCCGTGCGTCAGCGGGCCGGTGCGGTGGAGCCACCGGTTGAGGAGCGGACCGAAGATCAGGTCGACGGCCACGTCGAGGTCGACGTCCTCGGCGAGCTGGCCCGCGCGGCGGGCGGCGCGCAGGCGCTCCTTCTTCAGCTCCCGCATGGGCCCGTCCAGCCGCGTCGCGTAGTCGGCGGCCAGCGCCGGGTCGTGGACGATCTCGGTGTGCAGGGCGCGCATGGGCAGGTCGTAGCGCGGGTCGTGCAGCTCGTCGACGGTGGCCCGCAGGACCAGCTTCAGGTCGGCCGCCAGGTCGCCGGTGTCCGGTAGGGCGCCGCCCTGGCCGTCGTCGGTCGTGAGGGCGAGGAAGGCGTCGAAGAGCAGCGCGCCCTTCGACGGCCACCAGCGGTAGATCGTCTGCTTGCCGACCCCGGCGGCGGCGGCGATGCCCTCGATGCTCAGCTTCGCGTAGCCCACTTCGCCGACGAGGTCGAAGGCGGCGGCGAGGATGGCGCGGCGGGCGGTCTCGCTGCGTCGGCTGGAGTCGGGGGCGACCTTCGGCGTGGGCACGGGGCCCAATCTAGCAAGCGGTGAGACGAGACGGTCCGTCTTGACAGTGCAGGTCCGTCGGGTAGTGTCAGCCCTCTCAGCAAGACGAGACGGTCCGTCTCGCCAAGGAGGAAACAGGCATGGAAGCCTCAGTCACCGCCGTACCGCGCGTCTGGTTCGTCACCGGGGCCAGCCGCGGCCTCGGTCGCGCCTTCACCGAGGCCGCGCTCGCCGCCGGCGACCGGGTCGTCGGCGCGGCCCGGGACGTCTCGCCGCTCGACGACCTCGCCGCCCGGCACCCCGACCGCCTGCTGGCGGCGCGCCTCGACGTCACCGACCGCGCGGCGGTCGTCGACGTCGTCGACCGGGCGGTACGGCACTTCGGCCGCCTCGACGTCGTCGTGAACAACGCCGGAGCGCTCTTCATGGGCATGGTGGAGGAGTCCACCGAGGCCGAGGCCCGCGCCCAACTGGACCTCAACTTCTTCGGCGCGCTCTGGGTCAGCCAGGCCGTCCTGCCGCACCTGCGCGCCCAGGGCGGCGGGCACGTCGTGCAGGTCTCCAGCATCGGCGCGCTCGGCGGTTTCCCCAGCACCGGGCTCTACAGCGCGAGCAAGTTCGCGCTGGAGGGCATGAGCGAGGCGCTGGCCGCCGAGGCCGCCCGCTTCGGCGTCAAGGTCACCATCGTCCAGCCGGGCGGGTACTGGACCGACCTCTACGCCCGCAGCACGACGGCCGCCCCGAACCCCGCGTACGACCCGCTGCGGGAGGAGCTGGCGCGGCAGTGGGCCGAGGGGTCGATCGACAGCGAACCCCGGCTGGCCGCCGAGGCGCTCATGAAGCTCGTCGCCAGCGACGACCCGCCGCTGCGGCTGCTGCTGGGCAGCATGGTGTACGACCTCGCCTTCGATATCTCGAAGCGACGCATGGACGTCTGGGCCGGCTGGGAAGAGGTGAGCCGTGCCGCCGAGCAGGCGGTCCCGGCCCCGGGCGCCGGGCCGACCTGATCTCCGGGGCGCGCCGCCGGGCATGGGAGTACGTGCCGCGCGGTACGTACCGGTGGTGATGATCGCCACGCGGGAGGGAACTCTTCCGTAACGGAAGAGTAGGGTCCGTCGGGTCGCCGCGCCGTACGCCCTCCGAGTGGAAATGGCTGTATGTCCCCTGTGCTGTCCCTGGCCTCCCGCCCGCGCCTGTCCCGCCCGTCCTGGCTGTCCCCGAAGGTGTTCCGCACCGAGGTCCTCGCCGGCCTGGTCGTCGCCCTGGCGTTGATCCCGGAGGCGATCTCCTTCTCGATCCTGGCCGGGGTCGACCCCCGGGTGGGCCTCTTCGCCTCGTTCACGATGGCCGTGACCATCGCGATCTGCGGCGGCCGCCCGGCGATGATCTCCGCCGCCACCGGTGCCATCGCCCTGGTCGTGGCGCCCCTCGCCAGGGAGCACGGCCTCGACCACCTGATCGCCGCGGTGATCCTCGGCGGCGCGATCCAGATCCTGCTGGCCGTGCTCGGGGTGGCGAAGCTGATGCGGTTCATCCCGCGCAGTGTGATGGTCGGCTTCGTCAACGCCCTGGCCATCCTGATCTTCGCCGCCCAGGTGCCGCACCTGCTCGGCGTGCCGTGGCTGGTGTACCCGCTCGTGGCGGTCGCGCTGGCGATCATGGTGGGGCTGCCCCGGCTCACCCGGGCCGTCCCGGCGCCGCT
Source organism: Micromonospora sp. ZG13 (assembly GCF_059359355.1). Lineage (NCBI taxonomy): Bacteria > Bacillati > Actinomycetota > Actinomycetes > Micromonosporales > Micromonosporaceae > Micromonospora > Micromonospora sp. ZG13. The sequence continues at coordinate 302,710 of NZ_JCADBQ010000002.1, read as the reverse complement.
GGTCGCCATCGTGGTGCTGACCGTGGTCACGGCGACGACCCACCTGGCGGTGCCGACGGTGGGCGACGAGGGGGCGCTGCCGGACAGCCTGCCAACGCTCGGCCTGCCGCAGATCCCCTGGACCATGGACACCCTGGCCCTGATCGCCCCGTACGCCCTGGGGATCGCGCTGGTCGGGCTCATGGAGTCGCTGATGACCGCGAAGCTGGTCGACGACATCACCGACACCCCGTCCAGCAAGACCCGGGAGTCGTGGGGACAGGGCGTGGCGAACATCGTCACCGGGTTCTTCGGTGGCATGGGCGGCTGCGCCATGATCGGCCAGACGATGATCAACGTGAAGGCGTCCGGTGCCCGTACGCGGCTGTCGACCTTCCTGGCCGGCGTCCTCCTGCTGATCCTGGTGGTCGCGCTCGGCGACGTGGTCGCGGTGATCCCGATGGCCGCCCTGGTCGCCGTGATGGTCATCGTCGCGGTGTCGACGTTCGACTGGCACTCGGTCGCCCCGGCCACGCTGCGGCGGATGCCGTACGGCGAGACGACCGTCATGGTGACGACCGTCGTCACCACCCTGGCCACCCACAACCTCGCCGTCGGCGTCGTCGTCGGCGTACTCACCGCGATGGTGGTCTTCGCCCGCCGGGTCGCCCACCTGGTGGAGGTCACCAGCGTCCTCGACCCCGACGGGACGACCCGGATCTACTCGGTGCACGGCGAGCTGTTCTTCGCCTCCAGCAACGACCTGGTCGGCCAGTTCGACTACGCCAACGACCCCGACAGCGTGGTCATCGACATGACGCACGCCCACGTCTGGGACGCCTCCTCCGTCGCCGCGCTCGACGCCGTCACCACCAAGTACGCCGCCCGCGGCAAGACCGTGGAGATCGTCGAGCTGAACCGTCCCAGCGCCCACATCCACGGCACCCTCGCCGGCCGGCTCGGCGTCGGCCACTGATGGCCGCCGGCAACCGTACGGCCGGCCCGCAGCCGGTCCGCGGCCCGGCTGCGGAGCCCGTCGGCGATGCGGCTGCGGCCCCCGTCCCCGGCCCGGCTGCTGCCCCCGACCCCGGCCCAGGCGCGGTGGTGGAGCCCGTCGGCGGTGCGCCCGAAGGGCGGCTGATGCAGATCGGTGAGGCCGCCGAGCGGGTGGGGCTGAGCATCCGCACCATCCGGCACTACGAGGACGTCGGCCTGATCGTCCCCTCGGCCCGCAGCGACGGCGGGTTCCGCCTCTACACCGCACCCGACCTCGACCGGCTCGCCGTGGTCAAGCGGATGAAGCCGCTCGGCTTCAGCCTCGACGAGATGCGCGACCTGCTCGCCGTCCTCGACGCCCTCGACACCGCCGAGGGCGCCGACCGGGCGGCGCTGCTCGACCGGCTCGGCATGTTCCACGCCGCCGCCACCGCGCGCGTCGGCGCGCTACGCGACCAGCTCGCCATGGCCGGGGGCTTCGCCGACACGCTGCGCGACCGGCTGCACCAGCACGGCGGCCCGCGTACCTGAACGGACCTCGTCCGGCCCGGGCCGGCTCCCGCGAGCCGGCCCGCTCTCCCCGCTCCGGCCCGCCGTCCCCGCCGTCCCGCTCCACATAGGAGCCTTGTGGCGGGGGCGCACTACGCTCCGGGCGACCTGAAGGAGAGGGAAGATCAATGCGTAGGACCCTGTTGCCCGTCGCGGCTCTCGCCCTGGTGGCGGCGCTGAGCGGTTGCGTCACCATCACCGCACCGGCGGACGACCCGGAGCCGGTGGCCTCCGGACAACCGACGGTCAGCACCGGCGTGGCGGACGACGGGACCGCGGACCCGGCGCCGTCGGCCGCACCGGACACACCCGGAGCGCCCGCCACGCTGCGGGCCCTCACCTGCGAGCAGCTCAAGACCGCCGCACTGGGCAACGGGACCGAGCGGTACAACGGCTACGCCGAACCGATCCCGCTGGTCGACGGCATGTGGTCCGGCGAGGACGGCACCGTCGTCCACATGCAACAGCCCTGCGCCATCGGCGACCTGACCGGCGACGAGGCGGCCGACGCGCTGGTCCCGGTGCTGATGGACGGGGGCGGGACCGGCAAGTTCTGGCAGATCGTCATGTACGGCAACATCGACGGTCGGCCCGTCTACGTCACGATGGTCGACATCGGCGACCGGACGCCCGTCGAGTCCGTCTCGATCAGCTCCCGGCGGGCTACGGTGGTCTACCTGACCCGCCCCGAGGACGCGTCCGCGGCGGAGGTCGCCGTCAGGCGTACGGCCGTCTACCAGCTCAGCGGCAGCCGGCTCGTCGAGGTCAGCCACACGGACACGCCCTACACGCCCTGAGGGCGCGGCCCGGAACGGCACCACCGACGGCCGGGGCCATGCCCCGGCCGTCGGTGCCGCTCAGGCCAACGCGTCGAGGGCGGCCACCTCCGCCTCGGACAGGCGCAGCCCACCGGCGGCCAGGTTCTCCTCGAGATGAGCCACCGAACTGGTACCGGGAATCACCAGGATCGTCGGCGAATGGGCCAACAACCAAGCGATCGAGACCTGGGCCCGGGTCGCCTGGTGCGCGTCGGCGATCCGGTCCAGGACCTTGGCCCGGGCCCGGTCGAGGGTCGGTCCGAAGGGCAGGCCACGCCCGCCGGGGCCGAGCGTGCCCGCCGCGAGCGGGAAGTACGGCACGAAGGCGACGCCGTTCTCCTCGCACAGCCGCAGCACGTCCGCGCTGCCCCGGTCGAGCAGGTTGAACCGGTTCTGCACGGCCACCACCGGGGTCGTGGCCAGTGCCTGGCGAAGTTGCCCGGTGGTGACCCCGCTGAGCCCGAGGGCGCCGATCACCCCCTGCTCGCGCAGCTCGACCAGGGCGGCGACGGACTCGCCGAAGGCGTCCCGACCGGCCGGGAGGAGCCCGTCACCACCCACCCGCAGGTAGACCAGCTCCAGCCGGTCCTTGCCCAGTCGGGCGAGGTTCTGCTCGACCTGCGTACGGAGCTGGTCGGGCGAACCGGCCGGCCGCCAGTCGCCCCGGCCGTCCCGGACGACACCGACCTTGGTGCCGATCACCAGGTCGTCCCGGTACGGGTGCAGGGCCTCGCGGATCAGCTCGTTGGCGACGTGCGGCCCGTAGAAGTCGCTGGTGTCGATGTAGTCGACGCCCAGCTCGACGGCGCGTCGCAGCACCGCCAGCGCGGCGCGTCGGTCCCTCGGCGGTCCCCAGCAGCCCGGCCCGGGGAGCTGCATGACCCCGAACCCCAGGCGGTTGACGTCCAGCTCGCTTCCCAACCGCAGCCGACCGGGGGCCTCCGTGGGCCTGTTCGTCAGAGTCACAGTGGCTCCTCAACGCTGTCTCTCCATGTCCGATGGACATCATCCACCACCCATGGTGACCCTTCGGGGACCTTCGGCGACCGGGTGCCGCCGTGGGCGCCGTCGGGTCTCCCGGCGGTCGGTGCCGGCCCGTCGGGCGGGCCGGCACCGCCGCACGGTCAGAGACGTACCAGTCCGCCGTCGGCCATGATCGTCTGGCCGGTGACGAACGCGGAGTCGTCGCCGGCCAGGAAGAGCACGGTGCCCACGACGTCCTCGGCCTCGCCGGGACGCTTGATCGCCTGGAGCCCGCTGACGTGCTGGAGGGCGCCGTCGCCGATGACGCTCTCCGCCAGGCCCGGCGTCCGGGACAGGGTGGGACCGACCGCGTTGACGGTGATGCCGAACGAGGCGACGTCGCTGGCCAGCGCCCGGGTGAAGCCGATGGACCCCATCTTGCTGGCGATGTAGTGGGTGAAGCCCGGCAGGGCGAGCCCGACCGAGTTCGAGGTGATGTTGATGATCCGGCCCCACCGGGCCTCGCACATGTGGTCCAGGACGGCCTTGGTCATCAGGAACTGCGAGTCGAGGTTGACCGCCATCACCCGACGCCACGCGTCGTAGTCCAGCTTGAAGACGTTCTTCGCCGGATAGATGCCGGCGTTGTTGACCAGGATGTCGCACCGGCCCATCCGCTCGGTGACCTGCTGGCCGATCCGGCGTACGTCGTCGGGGTCCGACACGTCGCCGATGAGGCCGACGGCCTTGCGGCCCTCGGCCTCGATCATGCCGACGGTCTCGACCGGATCGACGATGTCGACGGCGACCACGTCCGCGCCCCGGTGGGCCAGGGCCCGGCAGATCGCCTGCCCGATGCCCCGGCCGGCACCGCTGACCACGGCGACTCTTCCCTCGAAGCCTGTCATCACACCCTCGTTCAGCCTGTGGGACAGGCGCTAGTCGTCGGTCAGGGTCAGTGCCCCGGACGGGCACAGGTCCACGGCGGTGCGGGACTTCGCCGCCAGTTCGCCCTCGGGCAGCGTCCGCCGGAGCACGACCCGCCCGTCGTCGCCCTGGTCGAAGAGTTCCGGGGTCGACAGGGCGCACTGCCCGGCCCCGACGCACAGTTCACGGTCCACGACGAGCCGCATCTCCTGCTGCCTCCCGGTCACCACGTCACCGGCACCCGGTCGACGCCGTAGATGTTGGAGTCCCTCTTGAACGGCAGTTCGTCCACGTCGACGGCCAGCCGTAGCCCGGGGATGCGGGTGAAGAGCGTCCGGAACACGATCTCCAGTTCGGCCCGGGCCAGGTTCTGGCCGATGCACTGGTGGATGCCGTACCCGAACGCCATGTGGTTGCGGGCGCCCCGGCGGACGTTGAGCATGCCGGGGTCGGGGAAGGTCGTCTCGTCCCAGTTGGCCGAGGCGAACGACAGCAGCAGCCCCTCCCCGGCGGCGATGGTCACCCCGCCGACCTCGATGTCGGCGGTGGCCACCCGGGGGAGGGCGTCGACGACGCTGAAGTACCGCAGCAGTTCCTCCACCGCCAGCCCCATCGCCGACGGGTCGGCGGTGACCTCGGCCAGCTGGTCGGGGTTCGCCAGCAGGCCGGCCACCCCGAGGGAGATCATGCTGGCGGTGGTCTCGAAGCCCGCGACCAGCAGCAGCATGGCCAGGCCGACCAGCATGTCGTGGTCGAACAGCGGCGTCTCGCGGTTCTGGAGGATCAGGCGGCCGAGCAGGTCGTCGGTGGGCTCGGCCTCCTTCGCGCTGACCAGCCGGTTGACGTAGTCACGCAGTTCGCTGCTGGTGTCCTGGCGCTCCTGGGCGGAGACGTTGCGGCGCAGTTGCGCGTTGGCGCTGCGCTCGATCAGTTCCCGGTCGGCGTACGGCATGCCGAGCAGCGTGCAGATGGCGGTGGACGGTACGGGCAGGGACAGCGCCGTCACGATGTCCGCCGGCTTCGGCCCGGCGAGCATCTCGTCGACGCACCGGTCCACGGTGTGCTGGATGTGCGGCCGCATCTCCTGCGCCCGGCGGAGGGTGAACTCCCGGATCAGCATCCGCCGCTGCGGCCCGTGCTCCGGCTGGTCGAGCCCGATCAGCGAGCGCCCGACGGCGGCGATGTTGCGCCGGGTCTGCGGGGTCACCGACTCGGTCAGCGGCATGTTCGGGTGATGACGGTTCGAGCTGATCCGGGGGTCGACCAGCAGCCGCCGGACGTCGGCGTACCGGGTGATCAGCCAGGCGAGCTGGCCGTCCGGCACCCGGACGAGGCTGACCGGCTCCTTGGCGCGGAGCTCCACGTACTCCTCGGGCGGATCGAACGGGCAGGTGCGGGTCATCGGGAAGTCAGGCGCGTCGACGGTGGACGCCGTGGCCCCGGCGCCCGGTGTGTCGATGGTCATGATCGTCTCTTTCTGTGGCCGTGGTTCAACGCGGAACGGCGAGGGCCGGGGGCCGCTCGCCGGGCGGTGGCTGTCGGTGGGTGCGACCGGCACGCCGGTCGGCGGCGGAGGACGAGACACCCCCGCCGCCGACCGGTCGTACGGGCTAGCCCGGGTGCGCGGCCAGGTGTTCGAGCAGGACGGTGGACAGGCGCTCCGGGGCCTCCTCCGGGATCCAGTGCGACACGCCCTCGAACGTCTCGAACCGGTAGGGAGCCGACACCCAGTCGCCCGTGCCCTTCGCCGCCGCCGGCCCCACGCCGGCGTCGGCGGTGCTCCACACGTACAGCGTGGGCACGGTGACGGTGCCGGCCTCAACCTCCTCGGGACGGGTCGCCCGGTACCAGTTGAGCATCGCCGTCGCCGCCCCGGGCGCGGCGATCCGCGCCACGTACTCCTCCAGCTTCTCGGCCGGCACCGCCCGCGCCAGCATCTGACGGACGCCGGCGGCGTCGTTCGCGAGCAGCATCTGCTCGCCCTGACCGGGTTGACGGAACATCGCCAGGTACGCCGAACGGCGCTGCTGATCCTCGTCGTCGCGCAGCGCGTCGCCGAACGGGCGGGGATGCGGGACCGACACCGCGGTCAGCGTCCGCAGCCGATCCGGGTGCCGGTCGGCCAGCGCCCAGGCCACCGCGGCTCCCCAGTCGTGCCCGACCAGGTCGAACCGCGCCCAGCCGAGGCCGTCGGCGATCCGCAGCACGTCGGCGACGAGTTCGTCCATCCGGTAGGCGTCGCTCTCGTCCGGCCGCACCCCGGGCGAGTAGCCGCGCTGGTCCGGGGCGACGGCGCGGTGACCGGCGTCGGCCAGGGCGGCGAGCTGGTGGTCCCACTCCCGGGCGCCCTGCGGAAATCCGTGCAGCAGCAGCACCGGCCGCCCGTCCCCGGGCCCGGCGGCGAGCGCGTCGAAGGTGCCCACCGTCGTCGGGATCCGCAGTTGTTCCGTCACAACACTCACCTCAACTGGTCGTCGGGCCGGCCCCGTACTCCCTGGTCAGCTTCTCCAGGACGGGAATGATGTCGTTCGGCGTCGGTACGCCGGTGATCTCCCTGCGCAGCCGCTCCGAGTTCTCCCGGAACGACGGGTCCTTCAGGACCAGGGCCAGGTCCTCGGCGAGGGCCTCCTTGGTGAGGTGGTCCGCGTCGGCCACGAAGCGGCCCGCGCCCTGCTGTTGCAGCCCGTTGGCGTGGGCGACCGGACCCCACCACTGGAAACCCCAGTGGGTGCCGGGAATGATCAGCTGTGGCACGGCGCAGTCGAGCGCGGTGGAGAAGGTGCCCGCGCCGCCGTGGTGCACCACCGCCGAGCAGGTGGGCAGCAGCACGCTCAGCGGGACGAAGTCGACCACCCGGACGTTGCTGGGGAGCCGGTCCACGGTGGCGAGCTGCTTCGCGTTGAACGTGGCGATCACCTCGGCGTCGATGCCGCTGACGGCGTCCAGCAGATCGGAGGTGGGCGCCTCGGTCCCACGGCCGTTGCGGTGCGACTCGCCGAGGGTCAGGCAGACGCGGGGTCGCTCCTGCGGCTGGCGCAACCAGTCGGGGATCCGGGCGGGCGGGTTGAAGGGGATGGGCCGGATCGGCACGAAGTGTGGCCCCTCCGGCCGCCACTGCCAGGGCGGCATCGGGTCGATGCTCCACTGGCCGACCGCGACGTCCTCGTCGAAGCGTGAGCCGTACCCCTCCAGCACGGGCGCCAGCCAGTCGCGCAGCGGGTCGCCCTCGCCGCGGGTGGCCTGCCGGAGCTGCGTGATCGCGTCCGGGCCCATCATGATCCGGGCCTGGGCGACCCCGCACACCTTCGCGGCGACGGGTGCCGCGTAGACCATGGAGTCCCAGAGCACCAGGTCCGGCTGCCAGGCCCGGATCAGGTCGACCAGGTCGGCGATCATCGCCTCGGTGGAGAAGAGCGCGAACCCCCACGACGCCCGGGACAGCTTCTCCAGCGCCCCGTCGCGGCTCAGGTCCTGCTGGAGCGGCATCTCCTGACGCTCGCCGGGGGCCATCACGATGGGCTGGGCCTCGTCGGCCCGCCGCCCCGGATAGAAGTCGGGCATCGCCGTACGGACCTGGCCGACCTCGGTCGGAACGAAGCCGGCGGCCATGATGGCGTCGGCGATCTCGGGTTGGCTCGCGATGCGGACCTCGTGCCCGGCTGTCCGTAGCGCCCAGGCCAACGGCGCCATGATGTGCAGGTGTGCCCTGTTGGCGTGCGGTACGAACAGGACCTTCATCCGGTCTCCTTGACTATGGTGTCCAACCGTCGACAGGCGTGGCCTCGGGTGCGTGGCGCCGACGCGAGGGGGCGGCACCCGGCCGGCGGGATCGCCGCCCGGTCGGCGACGTCGCGCCGTCCCATGATCTCGGTCAACCGCTGAGCGCACATCTCCTCGAATGCCTTTCTCGGAGCGGCTTTGGCCCGCTTACCTGCGGAAGTTGGACGACTACAGTAGGTGATCGGTCGAATCGCACTTTAGGAGTTGACAGCCGGACGGGGGCAGCCGGGGCGCCCGGCTCAGCCGGCGGCGAGCCGCCGGGCGATGTCGGCGCGGAGCGCCTTCTTGTTGATCTTCCCGACGGGGGTGACCGGCAGCTCGTCGACGACCTCCAACCGCTCCGGAAGCTTGAAGTGGGCGACACCGGCGCGCTCCATCAGGGCACGTACGTCCCCGAGCGACACCTGCCGGCCCGGCTGCGGCGCGACGTACAGGCAGACCCGCTCGCCCAGCTCGGCGTCGGGCATGGCCACCGCCGCGGCCAGCCGTACGCCGTCGAGCTGGTACGCGAAGTTCTCCACCTCCTCGGCCGAGATCTTCTCGCCGCCACGGTTGATGAGGTCCTTGTCCCGGCCCTCGACGACCAGGTTGCCGTCCGGACGCAGGCGGACGATGTCGCCCGTGCGATACCAGCCGTCGGGGCTGTACGCCAGGGCGGTCAGCTCCGGCGTGCGGTAGTAGCCGCGAGGCGTGTACGGGCCCCGGGTCAGCAGCACCCCCGGCTCGCCCGGCGGCACCGGGGCGCCGTCCTCGTCCACCAGCACGAGTTCGTCGGCGGGGCAGATCGGGCGGCCCTGGGTGTGCCAGATGACCTCCGGCGGGTCGTCCGGGCGGGTCATGCAGAGCAGCCCCTCGGCCATGCCGTACACCTGTTGCAGGCGGCAGCCGAGGGTCGGCGTGATCCGGACGGCGACGCTGTCCGCGAGCCGGGACCCGGCGGCCTGTAGCAGCCGCAGCGACCCGAGGTCGTGGCTGACGTCCTCCTCCCGGTACTCCAACCACCGCTGCACGGCCGCCGGCACCAGCGAGGTGAACGTCACCCGCTCCTGCTCGATCGTCTCGAAGGCCCGCTTCGGCGCCGGGGAGGGGAGGATGACGACCCGGCCTCCCACGAGGAGCGTGCCGAGGATGCCCGGCCCCGCCATCGGGTAGCCGTGAGCGAGCGGCAGGACGGCGAGGCACACCGTGCTCCGGTCCAGACCGCAGATCTCGGCGGCCCGGCCCGCCATGTACGCGTAGTCGTTGTGGGTCCTGGCGATGAGCTTGGGAATCCCCGTGGTGCCGCCCGAGAGCAGGAACAGGGCGACCGCCGTGCCGTCCGGGGCGGTGCCGTCGAGCTCCCGGCGCGCTCGCGCCACGTCGTCGGCGGGCCGGCACAACCGAGCCAGGTCGACGCTGTCGGGACGCAGGTGGGTGCCGCTCACGAGCACGTGCCGCAGGGTGTCCGACCCGGCGGCCACCTCGTGCGCCAACTCCTGGTGGTCGAAGCCCTTGACCTCGTCCGCCACCACGATCGCCCGGGCCCCGGTGAGTTCGGCCATGGCGGTGAGCTCCCGCCGGCGGTGCGCCGGCAGGGCCATCACCGGAAGGGCGCCGAGCCGGAAGCAGGCCACCATCAGGACCACGAACTCCCAGCAGTTCGGCAGCTGCACGATGATCCGGTCGTCGGCGCCGATGCCGAGGGCGCGCAGCCGGGTCGCGGCCCCGTCCGCCCGTGCCGTCAGGTCCCCGAAGGTCAGCCGCGTCGCGCCGTCGACCAGGCAGACCGCCTCGGGGTCGGCGTCCGCGGCGGCGTAGAGGTGGGCGCCCAGCGGGCGGCCCGACCAGAAGCCGTCCGCGACGTAGCGGGCCGCCACGTCCTCCGGCCAGGGGACGACGTCCGCGCGGGTCGGCCGGATCGGGTGCGTAGACATCTCGTCCTCCTGCGGCGTAAGGGATCCGCGCGGTCGGCGGGGTGCGTGCCGGTCGACGCGCCGAATGCGCCGGTCTCCGTGAGGAAACGGTACGGACCGATGCGCCCGGAGCCTTCTCCTGAAATGCTCGGCCCGGTGACCGCAATCTCCGACAAGAATCGAATGGGGGCGCGGACTCCCGTTCGGTCGGGCGGTGGTGGTGCGCATTCTCGCGCCGAAGTGGGCCGCCCGGCACATCGCACACAGGAAGATGCTGGGCCGATCCGCCCGCACACATGATGTGTCGCAGTCAATGTCGGTGTCCGCCCCTGTCGATGCGATCCGTGGGCTGGGGGAATCTGCTTCGACGGTGACCAGCTCGCGGCCGGTGCGAGCGCGGGCGGTGCCGCCGGGCCCGGTGGCCCGCCCGCCGGACGGCGGCCACCGCACCGACGCTTTCCGTGGCCCTGACAACGGCGGAACCGATGACAATTCCGAACGGTGGTAATCACTGGATTCGATCCTGCAAGCGGATCCGGTCGGTGACTGGGAGAGGAGCCTGGACGTGAGCCAGGATCGGGAGATTTCTGACGCAGTGGCTATCGTCGGCATGAGTTGCCGATTCGCCCCTGACCTTGACTCCCCGGAGAAGTTCTGGGAGTTTCTGGCCGGCGGCCACAGCGCCGTTAGCGAGATGCCGGACAAGCGCTGGGAGCCGTACGCCTCAACCAGCCCGCAGGCGACGGCGATCATGCGCCGGACGACCCGCCTGGGCTCGTTCCTCAAGGACATCGAGGGTTTCGACGCCGACTTCTTCGGAATCTCTCCCCGCGAGGCGGACTTCCTCGACCCGCAGCAGCGCATCGTCTTGGAGCTGTCCTGGGAGGCGCTCGCGGACGCCGGCATCCCGCCGATGTCGCTGCGCGGGAGCGACGCCGGCGTCTTCGTCGCCGCGAACTCGAACGACTACGGCCGGCGCCTGTTGGAGGACATCCCGCGCACCGGGGCGTACGCGGTCAACGGCACCACCTACTACGGCATCGCGAACCGGGTCTCGTACTTCCTGGACCTGCGCGGGCCGAGCCTGGCCGTCGACACCGCCTGCGCCGGTTCGCTGACCGCCCTGCACATGGCCTGCCAGAGCCTGCGCGAGGGCGAGACGCCGGTGGCGATCGTCGGTGGCATCAACATCATGGCCACCCCCGCGCTGTTCGTCGCGCTCGACGCGGCCGGCGCGACGGCGCCGGACGGGCGGAGCAAGGCCTTCGACAAGGATGCCGACGGCTACGGCCGCGGCGAGGGCGCCGGCGTGGTGGTGCTGAAGCGCCTGGTGGACGCCCTGAGCGACGGTGACCGGGTGCTGGCCGTCATCCGTGGCAGCGGCGTCTTCCAGGACGGCCGCTCCGACGGCATGATGGCCCCGAACGGCACGGCCCAGGAGCACATGCTGCGGCGGACCTACGCGCGGGCCGGCATCGCGCCGGAGACGGTCGACTACGTGGAGGCGCACGGCACCGGCACGCCGGTCGGCGACCGGGAGGAGGCACAGGCCCTCGCCGCCGTCTTCGGTGCCGACCGGCCGGCCGACGACCCGTGCCTGATCGGTTCGGTGAAGCCGAACATCGGCCACGTGGAGGCCGGCTCCGGGATCGCCGGAGTGATCAAGACGGTGCTGGCGCTGCGGCACGAGGAGATCCCGCCGAGCCTGCACCGGGAGCCGAACCCGGACTTCGACTGGGTCGGCTCCGGGCTGCGCCTGGTCGGCGCGCCGAAGCCCTGGCCCACCGGCGGTGAGCCGCGCCGGGCGGGGGTCTCCAGCTACGGCGTCGGTGGTTCGATCTCCCACATCATCGTCGAGGAGGCGCCGGCGGTCACCGCCGAGCCGACGGACGCGTCCGAGGGGGCCGGGCTCCAGCGCGAGCTGGCGGTGTTCCCGGTGTCCGCGATGTCGGAGGCCGGGCTCGCCGGGATGGCCGCCCGGACGGCCGACTGGCTGGAGGCCAACCCGACGGTGGCGCTGGCCTCGGTCGGGCACACCCTCTCCCAGCGTCGCTCGCACCTGGCGCAGCGCGCCGCCGTGGTGGCCGGCTCCACCCGTGAGCTGGCCGAGCGGCTCCGCGCGCTGGCCGACGGGCAGCGCTCGCCCGGCGTGGTCACGGCACGCGTCGCCGCCGGCGAGTCGTCCCCCGTGGTCTGGGTCTTCTCCGGGCACGGGTCGCAGTGGCCCGGCATGGGCCAGCAGTTGCTGCGCGACGAGCCGGTGTTCGCCGAGACCATCGACGCCCTGGCCGACGTGTTCCGGGACGAGATCGGCTGGACCCCCCGGGAGGCCCTCGCGTCGGGAGGCCCGTGGAGCAGCTACGAGGTGCAGGCGCTGACCTTCGCCACACAGGTGGGTCTCGCCGAGGTGTGGCGGCGGCACGGGGTCAGCCCGGGCGCGGTCATCGGCCACTCGGTGGGCGAGATCGCGGCCGCCGTCGCGGCCGGCAGCCTGGACATGATCGAGGCCGCGCGGTTCGCCTGCCGGCGGGCCACGGCCCTGCGGCGGCTCCAGGGACAGGGCGGCATGGCGCTCGTCGGCCTCTCCTTCGCCGACGCGCAGGCGCGCCTCGCCGGGCGTACGGAGGTCGTCGCCGCGATCTCCGCCAGCCCCGAGTCGACCGTCGTCTCCGGTGACCGGGAGGTCGTCGAGCGGCTGGCCGAGGAGTGGCGCGGCGAGGGCCTGGGGGTCTGGCGGGTCGACACCGACATCGCCTTCCACAGCCCGCACGTCGACGCGATCGTGGCGGAGGTCGCCGACGCCGCCCGCGAGCTGACCGTCCGGCCCGCCCGGGTCGATCTCTACAGCACCGCCATGACGGACCCGCGGTCGACCGCCGCGCGGGACAGCGACTACTGGGCGGCCAACCTGCGCCAGCCGGTACGGTTCGCCGAGGCGGTGGAGGCCGCGCTCGCCGACGGCCACCGGCTCTTCCTGGAGATCTCGTCGCACCCGGTGGTGACCCACTCGATCCGGGAGAGCCTGGAGCGGGCCGGGGTGGAGGAGGCCACCGTCATCCACTCCCTGCGCCGGGAGACGAACGAGACCGAGACGCTGCTGGGCAGCCTCGCCGAGCTGCACTGCCACGGGGCGGCGGTCGACTGGTCGCGGGAGCACCCGGCCGGTGAGCTGGTCGACCTGCCCGCGATGGCCTGGCAGCACCGGCCCTACTGGATCTTCCCGGAGGCGCACGCCGACGCCGGCCCGGGTGGCGGCCACGACCCGGACAAGCACAGCCTGCTCGGTGGTCGGATGACGGTCAGCGGGGCGCCGCCGCGCCAGGTGTGGCAGACCCACCTCGACATGGACAGCCGGCCGTACCCGCTGGACCACGAGGTGGTGGACGTCGAGATCACCCCGGCGGCCGTCATCATCAACAGCTTCGCCCTGGCGGCGGAGCAGGACGGCCGGCTGCCGGGCCTGGCCGACATCGTGCTGCGTACGCCGTTGGCGGTGGCGCCGCCGCGGATCGTCCAGATCGTCCTGTCGGAGAACACCGCCCGGCTGGCGACCCGGATCGCGGGTCAGGGCGACAGCGCGAGCGAGGACGAGGAGTACGAGTGGATCACGCACTCCACCGCAACCATCGACTGGAGCACGGACCTGGTCGAGGGACGGGTGGACGGCGGCGCGGTCAAGGCCCGCTGCCCGGAGGAGTGGTCGTGGCAGCGGGTCGACGACATGTTCCGGCGGATGGGCGTCGGCGGGTACGCCTTCCCGTGGGACGTGCACGAGCTGCGCCGCAACGGCACCGAGCAGCTGGCGGAGATCACCATCGTGCCGCCGCCGGCGGAGCGGGCCACCAGCTGGGCGCACGTGATCGACGGCGCGCTGACCATCAGCGCCGTGCTGGTGACCCCCGAGTACGCCCGGCACCAGTGGATGTCCTCGCACATCGACTCGGTCGTCTTCCGGGGGGACCCGCCGGCGAAGATCACCGTGCACTCGGTGCGGTCGCCCCGCTCGCCGGAGGACACCGTGGACGTGTCCGTCGCCGACGAGACCGGCCGGGTCGTCTGCCAGGTACGCGGGCTGCGCTTCTCGGCGATCTCGGACGAGGACAGCTCGGTCGCGGCGCCCCGGGAGCTGGTGCACGAGATGGTGTGGCGCCCGATGGAGCTGACCGACGACAGCATCGCGCAGGAGCTGACCCGGCTGGCCGTGGTCGGCACCGGCGCCGGCGCCGACGGGCTGGCCGCGCGCCTGATCGGCGCGGGGCTGGACACCCGCCAGGTCGCCACGCCGGACGACCTCGCCTTCCTGCCCGTCTCCGAGCTGGACGCGGTGCTGGTGGTGCCGGCGGCGGGCCAGCCCGACGAGGCACCCGAGGAGGCGGCCGAGCGCTGCGGCTGGACGCTGATCCGCTCCGCGCAGGCCCTGATCGAGGCGAAGGCGGCCAGCGGGGACCCGAGCGCTCCGCTGCCCAGGCTGTGGCCCGTCACCCAGGGGGTCCGGGACGCCGCCGCGGAGAGCGCGCTGGCGCACGGCCCGATGTGGGGTATCGCCCGCATCATCGCGGGTGAGCAGCCGGACATGTGGGGCGGAGTCCTGGACGTCGACGCCGTCGACGGGGACACCGTCGAGAAGATCATGCTGGTCCTCCGGCAGCTCGGCGGGAGCGAGGACGTCATCTCGGTCCGGGCCGACGGGGTGTCGGTGGCCCGGCTGAGTCAGATCGAGCGCCCCTCCGACGGGGCGGCCCTCCAGTGCCGGCCGACCGACACGTACCTGATCACCGGCGGCCTCGGGGTGCTCGGCCTGATGGTCGCCCGCTGGCTGGCCGACCGGGGCGCCCGCCGGATCCTGCTGGCCGGCCGGCGGGGTCTGCCGCCGCGCGCGGAGTGGGGACGGGAGCAGAACAACCAGACCCGCCGGCAGATCGAGGGCGTGCTGGAACTCGAGGCGCTCGGCGTCACCGTCCGCGCCCTGGCGCTGGACATCACCGACGCCGACGAGGTCGCGGCGGCCCTCGACCCCGCCTCGCACGGGATGCCGCCGGTCCGGGGCATCGTGCACGCCGCGGGCGTGGTGCGCGACGCCATGGTCGACAAGGTCGACCGGGAGGGGCTCCGGGACGTGCTCGGCCCCAAGGTGCACGGCGCGATGGTGCTGCACCGGCTCTTCCCCCCGGGGTCGCTGGACTTCTTCGTGATGTTCTCCTCCTGCGGGCAGTTCACCCGGCTGACCGGCCAGACGACCTACGCGGCGGCGAACTCGTTCCTCGACGCGCTGGCCGCCCACCGGCACGCCAGCGGGCACCACGAGACGACCAGTCTCGGCTGGACGTCGTGGCGCGGGGTGGGGATGTCCCAGTCCATCTCCACCACGATGATGGAGGCCAACTCGCGGGGCCTGGACGCGGTCTCGGTGACCGAGGCGTTCCGGGCCTGGGCGTTCGCGGACCGGTTCGACACCCCGTACCAGGCCATCCTGCGGGTGCTGCCGACGCCGCCCAACGCGCCCCGGATGCCGATGCTGCGGGAGCTGACCGCGACCAGGTCGGAGACCGGCGACGTCGAGGCGCAGGGACCGGTCGTCGACTGGAGCCTGCCGGAGGAGGAGCTGCGGGCGCAGGTGACGGCGGACGTACGCGAGCAGGCCGCCGCCGAACTCAACCTGGCCCCCGCCGACCTCGAACTGCGGCGCCCGCTGGTCGAACTGGGGGTGGACTCGGTGATGACGGTCGCGCTGCGGGTGCGGCTCCAGCGCCGCTACGGGCTGGACCTGCCGCCGAACATCCTGTGGAACAAGCCGACCATCACCGCGCTCGCCGAGCACATCATCGACGCGCTCCGGCCGGCCGCCGACGCGGAGCCCGTCCCGGCGGGCGCGGCCGGGGCCCCGGCCGCCTAGGGCCCCGGTCGGGGTCGGTGCCGGGCCCGCACCGACCTGACGGGCTCCGCGCGCCGGAGTCCGACAGGTAGCGAGGTCTCCGGTGGAGGGTTGCGTTCGACCCTCCACCGGAGACCTTCGCGTACGCCACGAGCAGGCACGACGCCGAAGTGGACCGGTGCCGGAGCCGTCGCTGCGGCGGTCGATTCAATGGCTGCCGTGCGCGTCGGCATTGGCCGAAGAATGGTTCCTCCCTCCCGCCCTACGGTTCGCACGGAGAAAGATGTCCGTCCCCACCACAAGCGTGAGGATGGTGGTGGAGAAACGGATTACGCCGGCCGACCGGCGCTGTCCGGTCTCGCATCTCGTTATAGGAGAAGGGGTCACCGAAATGTCCACGACCACCGCTCAGAAGAAATCCCTCGACGCCTATTACGGGCCCTTCACCAGTGATCTGGAGAAGGAGGTCCTCAGCGTGCCGCTGCGCCTGGTTGGGGCGTGGTCCCACAACGACGCCGACGGGGTGGCCGACGTCTTCACCGAGGACGGGATCCTCATCCTTCCCGGTGACGTCTACAAGAAGGGCCGGGACGAGATCCGCTCGTTCATGGCCGCCGCGTACGCCGGCCCGTTCAAGGGCACCGGGGTGACCGGCAACCCCGTCGACCTGCGCATCGTCTCCGACGACGTGGCCCTCATCCGTACCCACGGCGGGATCCTCGCGGCCGGGCAGGCCGAGATCGCGCCCGAGCTGGCCGTGCGGTCCACCTGGGTCACGGTGAAGAAGGACGGTCAGTGGCAGCTCGCCGGCTACCAGAACAGCCCGCGCGGCGAGGGCGCCACCCTGCGCTGGTGACCGATCCGAGGAGAAGGAGAGCAGGATGAGCAACGACGCCGCAGCGCTCGTGGCCGGGGCCAAGGAGTGGGCGACGCTGTACGGGGACTACTCCAACGGTGAGGAGGGTGCCGTCCTCACCGCGCCGCTGAGGTTCCGCGCCGCCTGGGCGGCCAACGACTCCGGGGCGCTGGCCGACATGTTCGTCGAGAACGGCAGTTTCCTCGCCGGCGACCGGCAGCTGATGAACCGCGAGGAGATCCGCTCGTACATGGCGGAGGCATTCGCCGGCGGACTCAAGGGGTCGAGGTTGGTCACCGACGTCCGGGAGATCCGGATGCTGACCGATTCCGTCGCCATCGCCATCACCGACGGCGGCATCATTCCGGACGGTCAGGAATCGCTCGGCGACGCGGACCGGATCCGCATCATGTGGGTGGCCGTCAAGCAGAACGGCGACTGGCGGCTCGCCTCGTACCAGAGCAGCCCGGTGACGGGCTGACCGGTACGCGGACCGCACCGGGTCATTTCCGGAATCGATCTTTCGATGGTGGCATCGACCGCCGTCACCACCGGGACAGTCACGACAGGAGAGAGGGTCCATGACCACGAAGGCACGGTGGGGCGACGCCTCGACGCTGCTCGCCAAGGCCGGTGTCCAGGAGGACACCTCCTACTACGGTCAGTTCACCGCCCCGGACGAGAAGGCGGCGCTGACGGCGTGCATGCGCGTCCAGGCGGCCTGGGCGGCGAACGACGCGGACGCGTTCGCCGAGGTGTTCACCGACAACGGCAGCCTGCTGATGCAGGACAACCAGCTGGTCAGCCGTGAGGAGATCCGGGAGTACATGGCCCAGGGCTTCGCGGGCGGCCTCAAGGGCGCGCGGGTGAAGGGCTGGCCCATCGAGGTCACGTTCCTCTCCGAGGACGTCGCCATGGTCGTCACCGAGGGCGGCATCATCATGGCGGGGGACACGGACATCGCGTCGGAGAACCTCATCAGGGCCACCTGGGTGATCGTCCGGCAGCCGGACGGCCAGGTGAGGCTGGTGTTGCACCAGAGCAGCCCGGTCAAGGGCTGATCCGTCGCCGGTCGGTGCCCGCGCGCCGACCGGCTCAGTCCACCCGTTGCGGGGCCGTGGTGACGGCTGCACGAAGTCGTCACCACGGCCCCGTCGTGTCCACCCCGCCCGCGAGGCGGCTCCGCCCGACGTGCCGTACGCCCGGGGGTGGTCGCCGCGGACGGACAGGGACCCGCGGCACGTGGTGCCGCGGGTCCCTGCGGTGCGGACGGACGTCACATGTCCGGGCCGCCGGCGCTGAGGACCGGGCGCACCTCGACCATGCCGAAGTTGGCCTCCGGGATCCGGGCGGCGTGCTCGACGGCCTTCTCGATGCTGTCGCACTCGATCAGGTAGAAGCCGGCGACGTACTCCTTGACCTCGGGGAAGGGGCCGTCGGTGGTGCTCACCTGACCGTCCTTGACCAGGACCCGCTTGGCCTGGCTCTGGTCGGCCAGCGCGTCGGACACGATCAGCTCGCCCGACTCGGAGAGGTCCCCGACGAGGGACATGTGCGCCTTCATGCCCACCGCCTGCTCGGCCTCGGACATGTTCTGCCAGGCGTCCCGGGTCTGCTTGTTGTGGTTGATCAGGATCATGTACTTCATTGCTTGCCTCCCGTGGGGCTGGACGAACCTTCCACCCCCATGTCGAAACCGATCCCGCAGCTTCGACATGCAGACGGATGCACTTGAAAGTGCGCCGACGTCGAGGGAGGTCTACATGAGCACCGGTACAACACCGCGCCGGGACGACGCGCCGAGTGCGCCCGAGGAGGGCACGGATCCGCGCCGGTGGCGCGCGCTCGCCCTGCTCGGGTTCGTCCAGTTCATGTTCGTGATCGACATGACCGTGGTGAACGTGGCTCTGCCCCGGATCCAGGACGATCTCGGGATGTCGCGGGCCGGCCTGGCCTGGGTCGTCAACGGCTACGTGCTCATGGCCGGTGGTCTGCTGCTCTTCGGCGGCCGGCTGGCCGACCTGTTCGGCCGTCGGCGCATCTTCATGACCGGTGTGGTGATCTTCGCCGTCGCCTCGGTCACGTCCGGCGCCGCGATGAACTCCGAGATGCTGATCTTCAGCCGCTTCCTCCAGGGCGTCGGTGAGGCGATCGCGGCCCCCGCCGCGCTGGGCATGGTCTTCCTGCTCTTCTCCGAGCCGGCCGACCGGGTCAAGGCGGTCGGCATCTGGGGTGGTCTCTCGGGCATCGCCGGGACCCTGGGGCCGGTGGTCGGTGGCCTCATCGCCAACGACACGAGCTGGCGCTGGATCTTCTACATCAACGTGCCGGTCACCATCTTCGCGCTGATCATGGTGCCCCGGCTGGTCTCGGAGACCAGGATGGAGCGCCGTGGCCAGCGGCTGGACTTCACCGGCATGCTGACCGCGACCGGTGGTCTGGTGGCCATCGTCTACGGCCTGTTGCAGGCCGCCGAGCGGTCGTGGGGCGCCTGGCAGGTGCTCGTGCCGCTGCTCGGTGGTGTCGCGCTGCTCGGGCTCATGGTCCTGATCGAGGCGCGCGCCTCGGCGCCGCTGATCCCGCTGCGGTTCTTCGCCAACCGCACCCGCGCCGTGGGTTACCTGGTCGGTCTCGCACTGTCCTGCGCGTTCTTCGGGTTCACCTTCCTGGTGACCCTCTTCGAGCAGCAGGTGCTCGGCTACTCGCCGCTCAAGGGCGGGCTGTCCTTCATCCCGGTCGGCCTCGGCATCGCCTTCGGCGTCGGCCTGTCCACCGGGATGATCCCGAAGCTCGGCGTGAAGCCGGTGATCATCATCGGTCTCGTCGGCGCCTCCGCCGGCCTCATCTACACCAGCATGATCGATGTCGACGCGACCTACACCGCCAGCATCATGCCGGGCATGATCGTGCTGGGCCTCTTCTTCGGTCTGGCCATGCCGGGCACCGCCAACACCGCCCTGTGGAAGGTCACCACCCAGGACACGGGCCTGGCGTCGGCGATGCAGAACGTCATGCAGCAGGTGGGTGGGGCCCTGGGCCTCTCGGTCCTGGTCGCGCTGGCCCTGCGGTTCGGCAACAGCCAGCTGGGCGAGGGCGCGGCGCCCGCGGTGGCCGCCACCGAGGGCTACGCCCTGTCGCTGCGGATCGCCGCCGGTGTGCTCCTGGTCTGCGCCGTGGTCGTCCTCCTGGCCCTGGAGCGGATCACCGTGTCTCCGGAGCTGACCGGGGCGCCCCGGAAGAGCGAACCCGAGCAGGTCGCCAGCGACCCGACGCCGAGTCACTGAGCACCACGGCTTCCGGGTCCACCGGTCGCGGCCTCCGGGTCTCCCGGCGCCGCGTCCGGACCCGCCGGCCGGGGCCGCCCGGCCCGCGACGCGAAATGCCCCGCCGCGAATGCGGCGGGGCATTTCGCTCGGTGGGTACCGGCTTCAGTGAGCGGCCACCGGTGGCGTCGTCTCCGGCGCCTTCTCAGCCGCCTCGCCCTTGCGCCGACGCCCGTTGAGCAGGCGCCCGATGAAGGTGTAACGCACCAGGTAGCGGTAGCTGACCAGGGTCAGCGGGTAGGTGACCAGCAGGATCAGCGGGTACTTGACGAACCACGGCAGGCCCACCTGGGCGACGGCCGTCTGCAACGCCATGACCACCGGCAGGTGGATGATGTAGATCCAGTACGAGGCGTCCGAGACGTAGCGGATGGCCGGGTTGGGCTTGGACAGGTACCGCATCGCCAGCCCCATCAGCGCCATCGTCCAGGCCCAGATCGCGAGCACGTAGACGACCGCGTAGACGATCTTCTTGGTCCCCATCGGCTCGGCCTCGTCGGGCGGGATGGTGCCCGCCATCGCGAGCGCGACGCCCGTGAGCACCACGGCGATCGCGAGGTTGCGCAGCCCGCGCCGCTCCCAGAAGCGGAGCAGGTCGATCTGCCGGTGCAGCAGCCAGCCGAAGCCGAAGGCCGTGCCGTAGGCGACCACCGCCACCGGGTTCGGGACGACGCCGTTCTCCGCCGGCGGTACGCCGTACCAGATCTCCCAGTCGTCCTTGAGCAGGAACGCCACGAGCAGCGGCGCCCCGATCACCACCGGGGTCAGGTCGGTCTTCACGATGGTCCGGATCACCGGGTCGACGACCCGCGACCGCAGGTTGCCGGCCTTGTCCAGCGACACCACGATCCCGCGCACGACGAGCGCCGCCACGTAGAGCATGAGCAGCCAGTAGAGGAACCACAGGTGGGTCAACGGGAAGGTGCTCGGGGTCATGGGCGTGGGACCGGGCACCTCCTCGCCGGCCTGGTTGGCGGCCCAGATGATCACCATGACGGTCGAGACCATCATCAGCGGCCAGAAGACGACGAAGGGCACGAGGATCCGTACGGCCCGGTTGCGGATGAAGCCGCCGGTGCCCCGGCGGTGCAGCAACATTCGCGCGAAGAAGCCGGCGATCAGGAAGAACAGCGTCATCCGGAAGACGTGCACCACGAAATAGACGCCGTTCATGGCTGGGCTGGTGGACACGTCGCCCACCACCCAGGTCCGCGGTTCGAGAAAGGAAAGTGTCGTGTGGAGGACGACTCCGAGCAGTAGGGCTCCCGCCCGTACCGCGTCGAGCGCGTGGAGCCGTTCGGAGTTGCCGGTGGCGGTGCTGGGGACATTTGCTGTGGGGATGGCCATGTTCTGCTCTCCACTATCCAATCTTGCCGGGACGGCCTCCGTTTACGTGACGTCGTACCGGTTGCCGATCGGTCCCGACAGGGCAGTCCGGTCGGTGCCGCGTACGGCCGTGAGTAGCGGGGTGGCCGACGCTAGCCGAATGCTTCCGGGGAGATTACGCGGTCGCGTCCGCGAAGATAATCCTCGATACCGTTGAGTGTCTTCCGACCGTCAGGACGATTACCGACGCCATCCGGATAAGAGCTGGGCACGGGCCAGGGATGGCGCTGCGGAACGAGCTGGGAAATGCCCTCTGCCCGCCGAATGAAGACGCGTCGAATGGCGGCCCGGCTTATTGCCGAAGCCGGATTCCGCCCGTTGTCGAGAATAGGCTCCAGTCGAGAGCACGCCCCCGTCGTCGGATGTCGTCAACGAGCAGACCCGGCTCTTCGACGCCGGGGCGGCGGCGCCCCGGTCGCATGCGACACCGACCTGCCGCGTCCATCCTGGACTGATCGAGGGGGTGCGGACATCTCCGCAATTGCGGAGTTGACATCCGCGAGCCGGTGGCGGGGGACCGGTCGGGTCGACCGGGAGGGTGGCTGCGGGCGGGCGGGGGTCAGCCGCTGGTCGCGTTCCGGGCCCGCGAGTAGAGGTAGCGCTGCTCGGGCAGGCTGAGGGTCTCCCGGGCGGCCAGCTCGTAGTGGGTGCGAGCGGCCTGCCGGTCACCGGTGAGGTCGAGCAGGTGGGCGCGGACCGCGTGCACGCGGTGGTGGCCGGCCAGGGCCGGGTCGGTCTCCGCCGCCGTGAGCTGACGCAGCGCGGCGTGCGGACCCTCCACCATGGCGACGGCGACGATCCGGTTGAGGGCGACCATCGGACCGGGCGCGATGCGCTGCCACAGGTCGTACAGGCCGAGGATCTGCCGCCAGTCGGTGTCCCCGGCCCGGGGCGCCTCGTCGTGCACGGCGGCGATGGCGGCCTGGATCTGGTACGGACCGACCGGGGCGTTGGCCAGCGTCCTCGTGATCAGGGCGATCCCCTCGGCGATGGCCCGGCCGTCCCACAGCGAGCGGTCCTGCTCGGCGAGCGGGATCAGGGCGCCGTCCGGGCCGGTGCGTGCCGGGCGACGGGCGTCGGTGAGCAGCATCAGCGCCAGCAGCCCCGCCACCTCGCCGTCGTCGGGGAGCCGGGCGTGCAACTGCCGGGTCAGGCGGATGGCCTCCGCGGTGAGTTCCATCCGGTTGAGGGCGGCCCCGGAGGAGGCGGTGTAGCCCTCGTTGAAGATGAGGTAGAGCACCTCCATCACCGCGGCCACCCGCTTGGGACGCTCCGCCGGTGAGGGCATCCGGAACTCGGCCCCGCTGGCCCGGATCCGCTGCTTGGCGCGGCTGATCCGCTGGGCGACGGTGGACTCGGGCACCAGGAACGCCCGGGCGATCTCGGCGGTGCTCAGCCCGCCCACGGCGCGCAGGGTGAGGGCCACCTGCGAGACCTGGGTGAGCGACGGATGGCAGCACAGCATCAGCAGGGCGAGCGTGTCGTCGGCCTCGGGAACCGGGCCGGAGCCCGGGGACGCCAGCGCGGCGGCGGTCCGCTCGCGGCGCCGCCGGGCCGCGTCGCTGCGCCAGAGCTCGGTCCAGCGGCGGGAGGCGACGGTGGTCAGCCAACCGATGGGGTTGGCCGGCACACCGTCCGCCGGCCACTGCACCGCCGCCGCCAGCAGCGCCTCCTGTACGGCGTCCTCGCAGGTGTCGAAGCCACCGTGACGGCGGACGAGCGCGGAGAGGACCTGTGGCGCGTGTTCGCGCAGCAGGTCCTCGACATCCGTGGCGGTGCTCACCGTCCCGTGGCCCCGGTGCCGAGCACCGGGCGAACCTCGACCTGGCCGAAGGCGGCCTCCGGAATCCGGGCGGCGTGCGCGACAGCGCTGTCGATGCCGTCGCACTCGATCAGATAGAACCCGGCGAGATACTCCTTGACCTCGGGAAACGGGCCGTCGGTGGTGGTCACTCTGCCGTTCTTCACGAGGACCCGCTTGCCGCGGCTCTGGTCGGCCAGCGCCTCCGACACGATCAGCTCGCCGGTCTCGGCCAGCTCGTCGCCCAGTGCGGCGTGAGCCTTGAGACCCAACTCGCGCTCGGCCTCGGACATGTTCTGCCAGGCGTTCCGTGTCTGCTGATTATGGGTGATCAGGAGTAGATACTTCACGGTACCTCCATGGGTCTCGCCCATTATCCCACCACTGTGTCGAAACCGACGGGAACGCCTCGACATCAGCCCGGCGTGGACGTCATGCGCGACCGGTGGCGAATTCGGTGACCGTGGCCGCGACGTAGTCGATCATCTCTTCGGTCAACGCGGGATAGACGCCCACCCAGAGGGTCTGCTCGGTGATGATGTCGCTGTTGGTCAGGTCACCCACCACCCGGTACGGCTGATTCAGATATCCCGGCTGCCGGGTCAGATTACCGGCGAACAACTGTCGGGTGCCGATCTTGCGATCCTCGAGGAAGGCCACCAGTTGCGAGCGGGTGAAGGGCGCGTCCGGGGCAACCGTGATCACAAAGCCGAACCAGCTCGGATCGCTGCGCGGCGTGGCCTCCGGCAGCAGCAGGTGCGGTACGCCGTCCAACTGCTCCCGCAGCCGACGCCAGTTGCGGCGCCGCAGCGCGGTGAAGTCGTCCAGCTTCGCCAACTGGGTGAGGCCGAGCGCGGCCTGAAGGTCGGTGGCCTTCAGGTTGTAGCCGACGTGCGAGTAGATGTACTTGTGGTCGTACCCGGCCGGCAGGTTGCCGAGCTGGTGCTTGAAGCGCTTCAGGCAGGTGTTCGAGTCCCCGGGCGCGCACCAGCAGTCCCGGCCCCAGTCGCGCAGCGACTCCACGACCCGGGCGAGCGCCAGGTTCGACGTCAGGACGCACCCGCCCTCACCCATCGTCAGGTGGTGCGCGGGATAGAAGCTGACCGTGGTGAGGTCACCGAAGGTGCCGGTGAGCCGGCCGTCGTAGGTGGAGCCCACCGCGTCGCAGTTGTCCTCGACGAAGAACAGCCCGTGTTCCCGGGCCAGCTCGGCGATCTCGGTCGCCTCGTACGGGTTGCCCAGCGTGTGCGCCAGGACGATCGCCCGGGTCTTCGGCCCGATCGCGGCGGCCACCCGCTCCGCCGTGGTGTTGTACGTGCCCAGCTCGACGTCCACGAAGACCGGCAGGAGGCCGTTCTGGATGATCGGGTTGACGGTGGTCGGGAAACCTGCGGCGACGGTGATCACCTCGTCGCCGGGGCGGAGCCGCCGCTCCCCGAGCACCTCGGAGGTCAGCGCGGTGACCGCGAGCAGGTTGGCGGACGAGCCGGAGTTGACCAGGTGCGCCTTGCGCCGGCCCAGCGTGCGGGCGAACCGTGACTCGAACGTGCGGGCGTAGCCTCCGGCCGCGATGCGCATGTCCAACGCCGCCTCGACCAGGGCCACCCGGTCGTCGGCGTCGAGCATGGCACCGGAGGGCCAGATCTCGGTGACGCCCGGCTCGAACGCCCGGTCGGGTTGCACGTCCTGGTGGTACTTGCGTACCTCGTCCAGCAGCAGGGCCTTGCGGTCGCTCATGGTGTGTTTCCTCTCCTGGTCACGACAAAAGGTGCGACGGACGCGGTGGTTCTCGGACCGGCGCTGGGGCCGGAGGTGGTGGGGAACGGCAGCGACCGCGCCGACGTTCACGAACCCGCCGTCGGTCGGCCGGGCCCGGCGGCCGTGATCGGCCTCAGCGGCGACCGGTGAAGGTGGCGGTGCCGACGGCCGGTTCCGCCGGCCGCCCGGGTCCGGCCGCGGCTCCGCCCGCCACCATCCGTTCGAGTACGCCGACGACCTCGGCGGGGGTCGGCTGAGCGGCGATCTCCCGGGCCACCGTCGCGGCGGCCGCGCGGAACCGGGGGTCCGCGAGGACACGACCGGCGTGGTCCGCCACCCCCTCCGGGGTGGCCTGCTCCAGCCGCAGCGACAGGCCGACCCCGGCGTCGACCACCGCCTGGGCGTTCTCGAGCGCGTCGTCGAACCGGGGCAGGACGACCTGCGGGCACCCGGCGGCCAGGCCGGTCAGCGCCGACCCCTGGCCGCCGTGGTGGATCAGGAGCCGGCAGCCCGGCAGCACCTCGGCCAGCGGCACCCGCCCGGCGTGCAACACCGTCTCCGGCAGCGTGCCCAACTCCTCGGCCACCGCGTCGTCGACCGCGATCACCAGCTCACAGCCGAGCCCGCCCAGGCTGTCCACCAGCCGGCGCAGGAACCCGGCCGCGCCGTCGGTGGAGAGCTGCGGGATCACCGTCCCGAGGGTGAGGCAGACCCGTGGCCGGGTGCCGGGCGCGGACGCCCAGGCCGGCACCACGGCGGCCCCGTTGTAGGACACGTGCCGGAGGCTGAGGTCGGCACGGGCGTGCGGCAACCGGAGGCTCGGCGGCCACGGGCTCAGCCTCAGCCCGGGTGTCGGGAGCCCGGGCAGGCCGAGTGCCCGCAGCTGGTCGCGGAGGACGTCCTCGCCCGCCGCCCGGTACTCCGTCAGCTCCGCCACCCCCCACCGGAGCTCTGCGTGGGGTGTGCCGGCTGCGGCTGCGGCGACCGGACCGGCGAGTTCGGAGCGTTCGTTGACCACCAGGTCGGGGCGCCAGGACTGGACCAGGGCGTGGGTGTCGGCCAGGTTCCGCGACGCCATCGCCCCGAACACCTCGCCGTGGGCGTACGGGGCGTTGTCGATGCCGTGCGCCGCGGCCGGGGCGGCCAACTCGCTCAGCGCCATCCCCGGCCCGACGGGCGCCGCAGGCAGGCCGGCCTGCACGACGCTCGGTACGAAGTGCTCCGTGGTGGCGACCAGCACCTCGTGCCCCGCCGCCCGGCAGGCCCAGGCCAACGGCACGAGCGGAAAGAGGTGACCGTGCATCGGTGCGGTGGTGAACAGCACGCGCATCTGAGCTCCACGGTCGAGGAAGGTGGGGCCGGTGCCGTTCCGCCCGGCGGCGGTTCCTACCGGCTGGTGATGTTGCGGCTTGATCGTGACAGAGGAGCGGATGCGCGACATCTCCCCGATTGCCCTATCTGGCAGAGATGTCGCACATCCGCTCGTCAGCGACTCAGGATGCCGGCCGGAGCGTCACCACGCTCGGCAGACCGTTGTCCGCGGTGGTCTGCACCCCGGCCGTACGCGGACCCATCACACCGATCCCGTCCATCCGCACCACCGGAGCGAACCAGGCCAGCTCGGTCGTCCGGGCGACCGCCTGCTTGAACAGCGCGGACTGCTTCCCCTGGTCGGGCTCGGCGATGGCCTGGTCGAGCAGCCGGGCCAGCTCGGCGTCGGCGGTCGCGAACGGGTTGAACGGGTTGGGCACCGGACGCATGAAGTCCAGCGACGACAGGTAGGTGGGCAGGTTGCCGTAGCCGAAGCCGACCACCGGGAACTTGCGTGACAGCACGTTCTCCAGCCACTGCTGCACCTGGGTGTCCGTGGTCAGCTCCACGTTTACGCCGATCTTCTTCCACTGCCCGATCACCGCCTGGGTGACCACGCCGATGCCGGGGGTGTGCGCCTCGACCTTCAGCGTGAACCCGTTCGGGTAGCCGGCCTCGGTCAGCAGTTGCTTCGCCTTCGCCGGGTCGTACGGGTAGCGGTCGTCCAGCGCCGGTTGGTAGCCGTCGAAGCCGGGCGCCGCCGTCTGGCTGGTCGGGTGCGCGAAGTCACCGAAGACCGTCTTGGTGATGGTGGCCCGGTCGATGGCGTGGTTGAGCGCCTGGCGGACGCGGACGTCCTTCAGCGCCGGCGCCACGGTGCCGTTCCGGTCGGCGAGGACCACGCCGACGAGGGCGACGCTGGCGGTCACGTGCCGCAGACCGGCGGCCTTGACCGCCGGGCCGGCGTCGGCGTTCAGCGCGGCGTAGTCCACCTGACCCGACTGGATCGCCTGCACGGTGGAGTTCGAGTCGGGGATGATCCGCACCACCACCTTCTTCCAGTGCTGGTCCGCCTTGTTCCAGTAGCGGGGGTTCGCCACGTACGTGTAGTGGTCGTTCGGCACGGTCTCGGCCGCGTCGAGCACGTACGGCCCGGCGCCGAAGGTCCGCTGGGCCAACTGGTCGGGGTCGGCCAGCCCGGCCGGCGAGATGATCGAGCCGGACAGCACCGCCTGGCTGAAGATCTGGCGCATGGAGGGGTTGGGCGCCTTGTTGGTCACCACCACGGTGCTGGCGTCCGGGGCGGTGATGCTGGTGATCGTGCCCGCCCAGGTCTTCGCCTTCGGGCTGACCTTGCGCATGTACTCCAGGGAGGCCACCACCGCCTTGGCGTCCAACGGCGTGCCGTCGGCGAAGGTCAGCCCGGGGCGGAGCTTCATCTGGAAGGTCTTGTTCTGCTGGTCGACGTACCCGAACGACTCGGCGAGCTCACCGGTGAAGGTGCGGTCGGCGTTCATCCGGATCAGGGGCGCGTAGGCCAACGCGACGGTCGGGATGTTGTTGAGGTCGATGTTGGCCTTGTACGGGTCGAGGTTGGGTGGCGCCGAGATCGCCAGGGTCAGCGTCTGGGTGTCGGCGTTCGACGCGCCGTCGGTGGCGGCGCCGGAGCATCCGGTCAGCGCCGCGGCGGCCAAGAGCGAGGCGGCGGCCAGGAGACGTACCCGGCGCGTGCCCGCTCGTAGGACATGACGAGACATGGTCGTCCTTTCCCGGCGTACCGCCGGTGTCGGAGGGGGTTCGGCGAGTGGTGGTCAGTGGGCCATGGATGCGACCTTGGGCCGGGCGAGGTCCGCGATCTCCCGTTGCCGCAGGCAGGCGACCTGGGAACCACTCCAGGCCTGGGTGAGCGGGGGGCGCCGGCGGGTGCACTCGTCGACGACGTACGGGCAGCGCGCGGCGAACCGGCAACCCGGCCCGCCGGCCGGTGCCGACCGCTCGACGGGCTGGTCCGGCTGGACGGGCGAGTCGGCTCCCGTCCGCGCCCGTGCCGGGTCGGGCACGGGCGCCGCCGCGATCAGGGCCCGGGTGTACGGGTGCGCGGGTCGGGAGTAGACGGTCTCGGCGGGGCCCGACTCCATCACCTGGCCCCGGTAGAGCACCACGACGCGGTGCGACAGGTGGCGGACCACGGCCAGGTCGTGCGCGATGAACAGGTAGCTCAGCCCGAGTTCGGCCTGGAGGTCGGCGAGGAGGTTGATGACCTGTGCCTGCACCGACACGTCCAGGGCGCTGACCGGCTCGTCGCAGATCACCAGCCGGGGTATGCCGACCAGCGCCCGGGCCAGCACGATGCGCTGCCGCTGCCCGCCGGAGAAGTGCGCGGGGTAGCGCTGGGCCGTGTCGGTAGGCAGGCCCACCCGGCGCAGCGCGGCCTCGATTAGCTCCCGGCGTCGGCGCGGCTCCACGTCGCGCCGGGCCAGGAGCGGCTCGACCAGGCTGTCGCCCACCGTCCGGGCCGGGTTCAGCGAGCTGTACGGGTCCTGGAACATCATCTGCAACGCCGCGCTGAGCTGCCGCCGCCGGCGGCGGGTGGCCCGGGTGATGTCCTCGCCGTCGAAGGTGACGGAGCCGGCGGTGGCGGCGGCCAGCCCCACGACGGCCCGGCCGATGGTCGACTTGCCGGAGCCGGACTCGCCGACCAGGCCGACGGTCTCGCCCTCCGCGACGGAGAGGCTCACCCCGTCGACCGCGCGGAAGGCGGTCCTTCCCCGGCCGTACTCCACGGTCAGGTCCCGGACGTCGAGCAGAGGGTGTCGCGTCACACTGCAACCTCTCGCTGGAGATCGTCGTCGGCACGCAGGCAGCGCGCGACGTGTCCCGGTTCGGGTCGGCTCAGTCCGACCGGCTCGCGGCGGCACCGCTCCTCCACGAGGCGGCACCGGTCGGCGAACCGGCAGCCGGTCGGCCAGTCGGACGGCGCCGGCACCGTTCCCGCGATGGTCGGCAGCCGCCCGTCGGGTGCGGCCCGGTGCGGATCCGCGGCCAGCAGACCCATCGTGTACGGGTGGCGCGGGCGGCTGAACATCCGCGACACCGGGCACACCTCGACCACCTGCCCGGCGTACATGACCACCGCCCGGTCGCACAGTTCGGCCACCACACCCAGGTCGTGCGTGACCAGCAGCACGGCCATCCGGCGCTCCCGGCTCAGCCTGCGCAGCAGGGCCAGGATCTCCGCCTGGACCGTGACGTCCAACGCCGTCGTCGGCTCGTCGGCGATCAGCAGCCTCGGGGAGCCGGCCAGTGCGAACGCGATGGCCACCCGCTGCGCCAGCCCGCCGGACAACTGGTGCGGATAGAGCCGGGCGACCCGTGCGGGGTCGGGCACCCCCACGTCGCGTAGCAGGTCCAGGACGCGGTCGGCGGCCTCCGCCCGGCGGACCCCGGTGTGCCGCCGGACCGCCTCGGCGAGTTGCGCACCGGCCCGGACGGCCG
Source organism: Micromonospora sp. ZG13 (assembly GCF_059359355.1). NCBI lineage: Bacteria > Bacillati > Actinomycetota > Actinomycetes > Micromonosporales > Micromonosporaceae > Micromonospora > Micromonospora sp. ZG13. Next base: position 273,004 of record NZ_JCADBQ010000002.1, on the reverse strand, counting down.
GGTCGAGGCTGACCATGGAGTCCTGCGCGACGTATCCGATCCCGCGTCCGCGCACCTCCCGCCACTCGCTCTCCGAGGCCCGCGCCAGGTCGTGGCCCGAGAAGAGGAACGCGCCGCCGGTGACCCGCCCACCGCCGGGCACCAGGCCGAGGATGCTGAGCGCGGTCACCGTCTTGCCGCAGCCGGACTCGCCGACCAGGCCGACGATCTCGCCGTCGGCGACGTCGAACGACACGTCGCCGACAACCGGGGCCGCGGGCGCGCCGGGCGGTCCGGAGCGCACCGGGATCTCCACCGACAGGTGCTGCACCGACAGCAGGACGCCCTCGGGCACCAGGGTGGCCGCGCCGTTCGGCGCCGGTTCCGATCCGCGCCGCGGCGTGGACCGGACCAGCTTCGACGAGGACCAGGACTGCGTGGCGGTGTCCCGTACGGCGTCACCGAGCAGGGTGAAGGCCAGGACGGTGATGGCGACGGCGAGGCCGGGCGGGACCAGGGCCCAGGGGTGCTGCACGATCACGTCGCGCGCCTCGTCGACCATGCCGCCCCAACTCGGCTGCGGCGGCTGCGGCCCGAAGCCCAGGAAGGCCAGCCCCGCCTGGATGACCAGGGAGACCGCCGCGATCAGGGAGGCCTGGACGATGACGAGGCCACGCAGCCGGGGGAGCACGTGCCGGCGCAGGATCTGCCCGGAGGACAGCCCGGAAACCCGGGCCGCCGCGATGAACAGCTCCTCCCGCGTGGACCGGGTCGCCGTGCGTACCACCCGGATCAGGCCGGCGGCCAGCAGCACACCGAAGGTGACCATCGCGATGGTGACGTTCTCCGGGAACACCGCCACCACCACCAGCAGGATGATGATCGCGGGGACGGCGAAGAGCAGGTCGGAGACCCGCAGGATCGCCGCGTCGACCACCCCGCCCAGGTAGCCGGCGGGCAGACCCAGCAGCACACCGAGCACCGTGCTGGTCAGCACCGCGACGAGGACGCCCCACAGCGTCGTCCCGGCCCCGTGCACGAGGCGGCTGAGCAGGTCCTGACCGAGGCGGTCGGTGCCGAGGGGGTGCTCCGCCGAGGGCCCCTGCAACGCGGCGATCAGGTCCTGTTCCAGCGGGTCCCGGTCGGTGACCAGGTCGGGGAAGAGGGCGCACACCGCCACGACGACCAGCCACAGCAGGGCGGCCACGGCCAGCGGCCGGCGCAGCAGCCGCAGCGCGAAGCCCTCCGGCCCGCTCACCGGTGCCGCACCCGGGGGTCGAGCCAGGCTTGGCAGAGGTCCACCAGCAGGCCGATGACGATCACGATGAGGGTGAAGTAGACCACCGCGCCCTGCAACACCGGGATGTCGTGCTGGGCGGCGGCCAGGGCGGCGCCGGAGCCCAGCCCGGGCAGGCCGAAGATGTTCTCGATCAGCACGGTCGTGCCGAGCAGGCTGGCGGAGATGACCCCGAGCAGGGACACCACCGGCACCGCGGCGGTCCGCAGGGCGTGCCGGTAGACGATCGACCGGCGGGACAACCCGTTGGCCTGCATGACCCGGACGAAGTCGCGGTCGAGGGTGTCCAGCATGGAGTCGCGGGTCTGTTTGGCCACCGCCGTGACGGCGGCCAGCGAGGTGGCCGCCACCGGTAGCACCAGGGACCCCAGCCAGTCGCCCGGGGACTGGGTGACCGGGACGTACCCGGTCACCGGGAAGAGCGGCCACCGTACGGCGAACCAGGAGACCAGCATCAGGGCCAGCCAGAATCCCGGTACCGCGAGGCCGACCACGGAGAGCACGTCGACCATCCGGCCGAGCGGGCCGCCGCGGACCCCGCTGAACACGCCGAGGCCCACGCCCAGCAGCATGGCGGTGAGGGTGGCGAGGACGATCAGGGAGAGCGTCGGCGCCAGCCGCGCGTTGAGCATGGGCCCCACCTCGGCCCCGGTGATCACGGAGACGCCGAGGTCGCCCTGGACGGACCGGCCCAGCCAGCTCACGTACTGGTGCAGCAGCGGCCGGTCGAGCCCCATCTGCTGGTGCAGCGCGTCGACCTGCTGCTGCGGGGCGAGCGGGCCGAGCACCGAGCGGGCCGGGTCGCCGGGCACGAGCGACACCAGCAGGAAGCAGAAGAAGGAGACGACGAACAACATCGGCAGGGCCCACGCGAGGCGCAGGGCGACGAGACGGAGCACGGCCACCACCGAGCCTCTACATGTACGTTCCGGGACGGGTCGGGACCGACGACGTCCGCGCCGTTACTCCGACGGCGCGGCCCTGCGGGTTCGGGAAGCAGGTGCTCTGCGCGTCGGGTCGGGCGTCGGTGATGGCGTCACGCTCCCAGGTCGGTCGGCCTCGGGTCTGCGGTGGATCACCGCCGCGAAGCCGTGTCGACTCTCCCAGAACGGGGGCGTGCTGTCTTACGCGCGATTGCTCAACGGTGGAAACCTGGCCGGTAGAAATCTCATGCGGGTACATCCGTCCTGAAGGGACTGTCCCATCGGGTGGCAGGGGTCCCCGGTCCGGCCCCGCCGGGGTGGTACCTCCGGCGGTCGGACATCGACGAGTACGGAAGTGCCAGGGCCGATCAGCCCGCGGTGTGCGCCAGGATGGCGGGCACCACCGTCTCCCAGGTGGCGGCCGGGGGCATCTGGTGCCCAACCCCGGCCAGCGGCAGCAACCGGGCGTCGGGGATCTCGTCGGCCAGGGCCTCGCCGTGCCCGAGCGGGAACAGCGGATCCTCGGTGCCGTGGATCACCAGGGCGGGCACGGCGATCCGGGACAGCGAGGAGCGGTAGTCCGACCCGCCGTCGATCATCCAGTGGTTGGCGAGGCTGGCGGCGATGTCGCCACTGCGGTCGAACATCCGCCCGGCGATGCGGCGCAGCCGCGTCTCCTCGATGGCGAGCGCTCCGGCCAGCGGGCGCTGACCGGCGACGACGTGGTCGATCACCGCCGCCCGGTCGGTCCAGTCGGGCGTCGGCCGCTCCTCGGCGAAGCTGGCGAGCAGCGCCGGCGAGATCGGCGGCAGGTCGGGGTGGGGACGCTTGTTGACCCGGAGCGCCGGACTGGTGGAGAGCAGGGTCAGCGAGGACACCAGGTGGGCGTGCTCGATGGCGAGACGCTGCGCGACGGCGCCGCCCATGGAGACGCCGCAGACGTGCGCCGGCCCCACCCCGAGCTGCTCGATCAGCCCCGCCGCGTCCGTGACGAGATCGTCGAACCGGTACGGCGGTTCGCCCGACGGGAAGCCGGTGGACCGGCCGGTGTCCCGGTGGTCGTAGCGGATCACGAACCGGTCGCCGGCCGCCAGCCGCCGGCAGAGGTCGTCCTCCCACCAGTCCATCGAGCACGCCGTACCGCTGATCAACAGGACCGGCGACGCGCCCGGGTCGCCGAAGGTCTCGACGCAGAGCTCGACGTCGTTGGCCGGGATGAACAGTTCCTCAGCCGCGCGTACCCGCTGGGACGTCGCCCGTGGCGTTGTCATGTCGTCTCCTCTTGCCCTGGATCGCTGGGGAGTAACCGCTGTGCGACGTCCGTCCCGATGATGTCGAAGCCGAGCCGCCGGTCACGACATCCGGCCGGAGATCGTCGGGACCAGCCAGGCCGCGGATGCGGAGGAGCACCTGCCCCCGGCGTCCCCGCCGGGCCGGTCCGCATGCCCAGGATTATCGGGTACGGGCGGGCCGACCCGTCGACGATTCGCCGCACACACGGACGGTGCCCCCCGATTCGGAAGGCCGGACGTGGATCCGGTCACCGAATCGGAGGGCACCTCGTGTCGTACGGGCTGTCGCCGACGACGCGGTGGATGGCGCGTCGGGTCAGCCGCCGGCCCGCGCCGCCGCCGCGAGGGCGTCGTCGTAGCGGGGATGCTGGCCGATCTCCGGCACGTACTCGACGTACGCCAGCCGGTCCCCGGCATCGACCACGAAGACGGCGCGGGCGAGCAGCCGGAGTTCGGCCACCGCCACCCCGTAGGCCGTGCCGAACGAGAGGTCACGGTGGTCGGAGAGCGTCTCGACGCCGCTGAGGCCGGCGGCGCCGCACCAGCGCTTCTGCGCGAAGGGCAGATCCGCCGAGACGGTCAGCACGCTGACCCCGTCCAGCCGGGCGGCCTCCTCGTTGAACCGGCGGGTCTGCTGGTCGCACACGTCGGTGTCGAGCGACGGCACCACCGAGAAGATCCGCGTCGTCCCGGCCGACGAGGCGAGGGTGACCGGGGTGAAGTCGTTGGCGAGCACGGTGAAGTCCGGTGCGGTGTCGCCGACGTGCAGTTCCGGGCCGAGCAGGGTGATCGGTCGGCCGCGAAAGGTGGTCACGCCGCTACGGTGCACGGCTACGGTCATGCGGGTCTCCTGTCCGGGTCGGGGACGGCCAGCCGGTCGGCTGGCGGTCAGCTGGAGGCGTCCTGCGCCTCGGGGGTCCGCGCGCGGGCGCGATCCACCACCGCCGCGATCCGGTCCCGCAGCTCGTCGAGGTCGGCGGTGGTGACCTCGCCGTCCTGCCAGCGGGCCAGCGGGTCGGTGCGGAACGTGTCGTGCAGCCGCCGGAGGTCGTCCCGCACCCCGGCGAGGGTGGCGGCGAGCGATTCGTCGCCGTGGTCCGCGACGAGACGCCCCGCCGGGACCAGGTCGGCGTCGAGCTGCTCCAGCCGGGGCACGACGGTCGTCCGGACCGCCTGGGCCGCGGCGACCAGCACGGCGGTCCGGTGGAACAGCTCGTTCATCTGCTCGACCGCCGCCGCGACCGTCAACCGGACCCGGCCGTCCTCGGTGATGTGACGCTGGGCCAGCGGCGGCGGCGTTCCCTCGACCAGGATCGACGCCTGACTCAGCAGGGCGCTGATCCGGTCCAGGTCGGCGGCGGTCGGCCCACGGTCGACGGCCAGCGGGCGGGCCACCTCGTCGACGACCGCCGAGTAGGCGTTGAAGATCTCCCACAGCCGGGCCAGATCGGCCCGCGCCCGGTCCCTGCTCTGCCGGCTTCCACCGGTCAGTTCCGTCCCGACGAGCGGCTGCCGCTCGAAGCCGCGCTCGAGGTCGACGAGGTTGGCCTGGATGGCGTCCCGGTCGGCCACCACCGTGGCCACGGTGGTGGCGGCCTCGTCCCCGCTGAGCACCACGGCGGCGGGCGTCGCGACCAGCGGAGCACGGGGCAGCGCGCGCGGGCGTGCCGTCCCCCGCCCGAGGAGCCGGTCGACCCGCGCGGCCAGCGGCTGTTCGAGCAGGTAGTAGCTGAGCGAGGCGAGGAGCACCGCGCCGCCGAGGGTGACCAGTTCCAGTTCCCAGAACCCGGCCTGGCCGTACAGCTCCCGGATGGGGCGCACCTCGCCGCGCAGGATGTTGCCGGGTTGCAGGTAGAAGTGCATCACGGCGAAGTGCCACAGGTACACGCCGTAGGAGACCCGCCCGAGGTGGACGATCGGCCGGGCGGTCAGCACCGCGTGGACCGGCCGGTAGGGCGCCGCGCCCGGCGAGATCAGCGGCAGCGACGCCAGCAGCCCGAAGAGCGCGACCATCACGTACGTCATGAACAGGCCGCTGGTCGAGTAGATCGCGTCCATGCCGATCACGCTGAACGGGCGGGCGCAGTTGACCAGGTAGACCAGCAGCGCGCCGAACCAGAACAGGTGGGGACGGGCCGCCGCCGCGCGGAGCAGCCGGGGGGTGTCGGCGGGCGACACCTTGGACAACGCCAGCAGGACGGCCAGCGCGATGCCGATACCGATGGTGGGCGCGAAGCCCTGCGGCCACCAGAACACCATCCGGTTGTCCCAGCCGTTGCCCTTGACCAGGAACAGCCAGCCGACCCCGACGCCGATGAGCACCGGCACCGGGAGCAGCAGCCGCCGGGCCCGGCTCACCGGCGTGGCGCCCTTGGCCGCGAACCGGTGGGTGGCCGCGGCGATCAGCGGCAGCGCCAGGTACCACTGGACCATGCTGGGCACGGTCCAGCTGACCTCCATCCCGTTGATGAAGTTCGGTGCGAACGGGGTGGGCGAGTAGATCTGGAGCAGCAGGATCGGCCGCAGGACGTACCAGAGTCCGTCGACCGCGTCCCGGTTGAGCAGGACCAGCACCACCAGGTACATGGCGTAGTACGCGGGCAGCAGCCGCATCAGCCGGCGTACGACGTTGCGGCCCTGCGGGGGACGCTCGGTGCCGGCGATGATCGCCTTGGCCAGGGGCAGGTACAGGAACAGCGCGGGCAGGACGAAGAACACCCCGATGAACGAGGGCAGCCCGCTGACGAAGAACGCGCCGAGCCAGTTGCTCGGCGGGCGTGGCGTACCGAACGCCTTGGTGCCCAGCAGCCCCGAGAACATGGCCACGTGGACGGTCAACAGGGCCAGCGCGGCCAGGCCCCGGATGCCGAAGATCGCCGGCGACCGGTCGCCGCCGGTGCCCGCACCCCCGCTGCGGCGTACGTCCCTCGTCATGACGCTCACGTCATCGTCCTTCCAGTCGGGCGGGCGAGGCGCACAGGCGACCGACCGCACGTGGTGTCGTGCGGTCAGCTGATGACGGACTTCACGAACCGCAGGGTCGTCCGGACGTCCGGGTTGTCGGCGATCTCCCGCACCCGCTTCAGCTCCGGTACGCGGTCGATGACGAGGTCCCGCAGTGCCTTCAACTCGTTGGAGTTGACGCTCAGAGTGGTGGAACCGTCCTCGTTGTGAGTCAACTGGGGCATCTGTCCGTCCTCATCTCGCAGCCCACCCGACGGCGGGGGCGGTGACTGCGACCGCCGGTATGACGATGGTCCGAGGCCGACACCGGATTCACCTTCGAGAATGCGCTGGGGTGTGCCGGTCGCGCGGGGCGGCGGGGATTGGGCACGTTGGAGGAAGATCCGGCCGGACGCCCGGTGGTTGCATGAGCAGCACACGGCCGAGCCTCACGACACGGGCGGTGCGCACGGGCGATTCGGTGGCCCTGCTGCGGCTCGGCGCCGCGACGGTGGACGCGACCACGTCCACCCTCGCGAACCGGGCGACCCCACAGGAGGCATCGGAGCGATGGGCGACCAAGTTGGAGCAGGCACGGGCGACCGGGACGGCGGGCTGGTCGGTCGGTTGCTGGCCGCGATCCGGGGACGGCCGCCGGCGGCACCGACCCCCCGGCTGATCGGCGAGCGGGCCGTGGTGGCGGGCGGGAGCATCGCGGGCACCCTGGCCGCCCGCGTGTTGTCCGAGTGGTACCGCGAGGTCGTGGTGGTGGACCGGGACGAGGTGCTCGGCGCGGTCGGCCCACGGCGCGGCGCCTCGCACGCCGTGCACGCGCACGGCCTGCACGCCCGGGGGTACGGCATCCTCGCGGAGCTGTTTCCGAACCTGCTGGAGGACGCGCGGGAACTCGGTCTGCCGGTGCGCGACTTCGGTCTGATGCGGTGGTACTTCGACGGCCGGCCGATGTACCGCACGGAGACCGGCCTGCTGTCGATCGCCGGCAACCGCCCGGTCCTGGAGAACTACCTGCGTACGCGGGTGGCGGAGCTGCCGAACGTCACCTACCGGCAGTCCACGGAACTGCTCGGGCTGCTCTCCTCGCCCGACCGGAGCCGGGTCACCGGCGTACGGCTGGTGGAGCGGGGGGAGGGCAAGCAGGCGTTCGAGGTCGGGGCGGACCTGGTGGTGGACGCCACCGGCCGGGGTTCCCGCCTGCCGGTGTGGCTGGCCGAGCTGGGGTACGAGCGCCCGGCCGAGGAACGGATGACGATCGGCCTGGCCTACACCACCCGCACCTACCGCCGGGCGCCCGGCACGTTCGACGGCCCGATGGCGATCAACCCGGTGGCCTCGCCGGCCCATCCCCGGGGCGCCTTCTTCGGCCAGACCGCCACCGGGGACGTCCGGCTGTCACTGACCGGGATCCTCGGCGACCACCCGCCGACCGATCCGGACGGCTACCAGGAGTACGTCCGGTCGCTGCCGGTGCCCGACATCTACCAGGCGGTCGAGCACGCCGAGCCGACCAGCGCCCCGATGTCGTTCACGTTCCCCGCCAGCGTCTGGCGGCACTACGAGCGGCTGTCCCGGTTCCCCGCCGGCCTGGTCGTACTCGGTGACGCGGTGTGCAGCTTCAACCCGGTCTACGGGCAGGGGATGACGGCGGCGGCGATGCAGATCACCGCCCTGCGGCGGCACCTGGCCCGCGACGTCGCCGCCGACCCGCGCCCCTTCCTGCGGGACGTGGCCCGACTCATGATCGACCCCTGGCAGATCTCGACGCGGGGCGACCTGGACTTCCCGGGGGTGGTGGCGCCCCGTCCCCTGCGTACCCGGATCTACAACGCCTACCTGCGCCGGGTGCAGTACGCCAGCACGAAGGATCCGGAGGTCACCCGGGCGTACATGCGGTTCGCCGGCCTGATCGACCGTCCCCGGGAACTGTGGCGGCTCCGGCTGCTCGCCCGGGTGCTCTGGCTGTCGCGGGACATGCCGGCCCCGTCGGCGCGTACGCCTGCGGCACCTGCCCGGGAGCGGGTCGCCGCGGCCCCGGTCAAGGCCGACCGGGTCGACACGTAGGGGTGGCACGGCCCGGCCGACGGGACCTCGGCCGGGCCGTGAGCCTCACTGTTTGCCGCGGTCGCCGCCGTCCACCTCGTCGGTGGACTGCTGCGTCGGCCCTTCGGGTCGCGGCGGTGGCCACGGAAGGTACGGCCGGGTGTTCCGTCCCGGCCGGGACGGCCCCGGGGCCCGGGTCGGGGTGGGCCGGCTGGGCCGTACGCCGTCGGTCATGCGACGTGGCCGCGCGGAGACCACCAGCGAGCGACCGGCGCCCTCGCACCGGGCGTGGTCGCCCACCGGGCCGTACGGCTCGACGGTCGGCCCGCCGGCCCGCGCGTCGAGGAGCCCCTCGCCCGGGGGAGCGTCGGCGACGGCGTGCACCACCGGTGGGTCGAAGGCCTCGCGCGGACGGAGGACGAGGTCCACGGGCCGGGGCGGGGCGCCGCGCTGGACCACGACCGGCCCGTGGGCGCCGACGAGCAGGTCGCGGGGCGCGTCCGCGGCCGGGGGCGTGCCGGCGCCCGGGTCGACCGCGTGCGCCATCAGGTACCACTCGCCGGCCGGCACCTGGTCGAGGACGAACGGTCCCGGACCCGGCAGGAAGACCGAGCGCACCGGCTCGCCCTGTTGGATCCGGCTCGGGAAGAGCCCCAGGAAGATCCAGTGCGGACTGGTGCCCGGCGGCGTGCGCACCTCGCCGCGCAGCGCCGGGCCCGTGCCGGCGGGCGGGGGCGTGCACTGGTCGGTACGGGGCCGGGGCAGCACCCCGCCGAGCCGGCGGTAGTTGGTGGGTGAGGTGCCGACGCTGCTGCTGAAGCGGGTGCTGAACGTGCCGACGCTGGTGTAGCCGACCAGGTGACTGATCTCGGTGACGCTCAACGAGGTGGAGACGAGCAGGTACTTCGTCCGTTGCAGGCGCAGCGCGGAGAGGAAGCGCCCGGGGGAGACCCCGGTCATCCGGTGGAAGACCCGGCAGAAATGGAACTTGCTGAACCCGGCCGTGCGTGCCATTTCGTCCACGGTGAACTGCTCACCCACATCGCTGTGCATTTTCTCGATGACGCGCTGGATCGCTGTTCTGACGTGATCTTCCATCATGCCCCCAACGAGAGGAAATGTCGGCGAACAGGTCCCTGACGCTACCGTTGCGAGAGACCCTGTCGTTGGTAATGATTTGGATTTTGGTCATGAAAGGCCCGCCTCGCCATGCGCGAGTGCGGTCGGGTGACTGGTTGCCAATTGCCGAGTTGCGAAAACAATGTCCGCGCCTCAATGGGCCAACTCGATGCTATGTCAACGGAAAGTGGCGGTCAACGTTGCGGAAAGTAGTCGAATGACTGGTCCGCATATCAGACTCAGGCGGACTATTTCCGTGCGATTACCGCCCGCCTCGCGATGATTCATAGGGCTTTATGGCATTTGAGCCATAGCCTGCCTATGGTGGATCTGTAGACTATGGGAGAGTTGTCCCATTAGTACGGTTCGTCCGCTCTGCGTACGCCCAGGACGAGGGCGCCCGAGCGTCGCCAAAGGCGCCCTGACATCGGAGGTTGTCTTTGTATCACGTGCGTCGGGGCGTCCTCGCGGAGGATCGGCGGGGAGCGGCACGCGGCGCGAGGAACGGCGGATCATCCGAGGTGGGGACCGATGGCCGGCGCGAAGGGTGGAGCGTGCGACTCCGGGGCGGAGCGGAAGGCAGACCATTCACGGGGCCCTGTAATTGTTGTTACGGCCCTCCGCTGCGCGCGGCAGAAAGGGGGATCCGCCGGCGCGCCGAAGAGGGCGCGGACCGTCTTCCGGACGGGCGGCGGTCGGCACCCCGATGCGGAGAGCTGGCGGCGACTGAAATGTGTCGCGTTTGCGACAAGAGGCGGGCGCCGATGTGTGCCCGTAGCCCTTACGCGTCCGCCGGGGGGTGATCGGAGCGAAAGAGCGCCACGGGAATCGGCGCCCGCCTGGTCGGTGGTGCGGTTCTACTGATCCACGAGTGCGTAACCCGCCTCGGTGGAGATCTTGTCCTCCTGCCACCAGTCCCGGTTCGACCGGTACCAGTCGATGGTCGCCGCCAGACCGGCCCGGAAGTCCGCGTACTCCGGGGCCCACCCGAGCTCACTGCGCAGCTTCGTGCTGTCGTTGGCGTACCGCAGGTCGTGCCCGGCCCGGTCCCGGACGTGCTCGAAGTCGCCCGGATCCCTCCCCATGAGCTGGTTCACCAGTTCGACGACCTCCCGGTTGGTGCGGGTGTCGCCCGAGCCGATCAGGTACGTCTCGCCGATCCGGCCCCGGTCCAGGATCAGGTGCAGGGCCCGGTTGTGGTCGTCGACGTGCGTCCACTCGCGGACGTTGACCCCCTGGCCGTACAACCGGGGCCGCCGGCCCTCGATGATGTTGGTGACCTGCCGGGGGATGAACTTCTCCACGTGCTGGTAGGGGCCGTAGTTGTTGGCGCAGTTCGACAACGTCGCCGCCACCCCGTACGAACGCACCCACGCCCGGACCAGCATGTCCGAGGCCGCCTTGGTGGCCGCGTACGGGCTCGACGGGTTGTAGGGCGTCCCCTCGTGGAACAGCTCCGAGCCCTCCAGCGGCAGGTCGCCGAAGACCTCGTCGGTGGAGATGTGGTGCAGCCGTACGTCGTGCCGGCGCACCGCCTGGAGCAGCGCGTACGTCCCGATGATGTTGCTGTGCACGAACGCGTCGGCGTCCCGCAGCGAGTTGTCGACGTGCGACTCGGCCGCGAAGTGGACCACGATGTCGCTGTCGGCCACCAGCCGCTCGACCAGTTCCGCGTCGCAGACGTCGCCGTGCACGAACTCCACGTCCTCGGCGACGGACCGGTGACCGGCGTAGGTCAGCTTGTCGAGCACCTTGATGCGGTAGCCCGGGTGGTGCTCCAGGGTGTGTCGCACGAAGTTCGTACCGATGAAACCGGCTCCGCCGGTGACGAGCATCCTGGTCACACCAACGCCCCGAACTCCTCGGCGATGTCCATCACGTACCGACCGTAGTTCGAGCCCGACATTCCCGTGCCCAGCCGGTAGCACGTCTGCGCGTCGATGTAGCCCATCCGCAGCGCCGTCTCCTCGATGCAGGCGATGCGTACGCCCTGCCGCTCCTCCAGCGTCCGCACGTACTGGCTGGCCTGGAGCATCGCCTCCGGCGTCCCGGCGTCCAGCCAGGCGAAGCCGCGGCCGAGGTCGATGAGCTTGGCCCGGCCCGCCGCGACGTACGCCCGGTTGACGTCGGTGATCTCCAGTTCCCCCCGGGCCGACGGGCGCAGGTTCTTGGCGATGTCGACCACGTCGTTGTCGTAGAGGTACAGGCCGGTGATCGCGCGGTTGGAGTGCGGCCGGGACGGCTTCTCCTCGATGTCGACCAGCTTGCCGTGCTCGTCGGTCACGCCCACGCCGTGGCGTTCCGGATCCTTGACGGAGTAGCCGAAGAGCGTGCAACCCCGCAGGTCCCGGACCTCGTCGCGGAGCAGCTTCGAGAAGGCGGTGCCGTGGAAGATGTTGTCGCCCAGGACCAGGGCGCACTGGTCGTCGCCGATGTGGTCGGCGCCGAGCAGGAACGCCTCGGCGATCCCGCGCGGCTCCGGCTGCGCGACGTAGGTGAGGTCCAGGCCGAGGTGGGAGCCGTCCTTGAGCAGGGTCCGGAACTGCGGCAGGTCGGCGGCCTTGCCGATGATCAGGATCTCCCTGATGCCGGCGAGCATGAGGACCGAGAGCGGATAGTAGATCATCGGCTTGTCGCTGATGGGCAGCAGCTGCTTGGACACCGGGATGGTCAACGGATAGAGCCGCGTACCGGATCCTCCGGCCAGGACGATTCCCTTCACGGGCGAGCTGTCCTCCTCAACTGTGTCATGTCAGTGACGGTCGAACGGGCTGGACGACCTCGGGCGGAGCGGATGAGCTGGGCATCGACGGCCCGAACCCCGGGTGGTGAGTCCCATGGACCGGACTTCGTCGGCGGGCACGTCGCGGCGGCGCCGACCATGGACACACCCGGGCACCCGGTCGTGTCATGGCCTCGCGAGGACTGCGACCCGCACGTCCCGACGGCGAATCCCCGGCGTGCTGCCGGTCGTCGCCACCCGGGACGCGGTCGGTCGCGACTCCCCCGATCCCAGGACCTTGATCCTGAACGCTCGGACGAAGGTGCGCACCTTCTGAGTTGCCCGACGCGGTTCCGTTCTGCGCGCACCACGACGGCGGCTCACCCGAACGGACACGTCCGCCACCGTCTCGACGTGTCGCTGACCTGTCCATGGCCGTGCCCAGGCGAGGGAGCCGATGGCGGGAACGCGGCTGAGGCCCGGGCTGGCGGGTGGCGAGCCGGTGTCGCGCGGTTTCCGTCTCAGCCGGCCGGGGCGGGTGGTGTGGTGGTGGCGCGGGCGAGCATGCCGATGGCGGCGATGGCGCAGCATCCAGCGATGGCGGCGAGTAGCGGCACGTACCCCGCGGCGGTGTGTAGGAGGGTGGCCGCGGCGAGGGGCGCGGCGGCTCTGGCGATGGTGACGGGGGCGGTGAGTCGCCCGGCGATGGTGGCGTAGGCGGTGGTGCCGTACCGGTCGGCGAGCAGGGCGGGAGTGGCGAGGCTGGTGATGCCGAAGCCGAGTCCGAAGCCGACGACGGTCGCGGTGGCGCCGGTGCGGGTGTCGGCGAACAGGGGCATCGCGAGGACGGCGGCGGCCTGGATGGCGAAGACGGCGGCGACGATGGTGGTGACCCGCAGGTGTCGGCGGGCGGCGGTGAGGACGAGCCTGCCGGTGACGGACAGGACGCCGAGTAGGCCGACGGCGGTGGCGGCGAAGGTGGTGGGGTGTCCACGGCTGACGAGGTAGCCGATGAGGTGCACGGTCATGGTGCTGGTGGCGGCGCCGTGGGCGACGAGGCTGCCGGCGAGGATCCAGAACCGGGCGTCGCGCATCGCGGCGGTGGCGACCGCGCGCCGCTGGGCGTGCCCGGTGCGCGTGGTGCTGGCGGGTGCCGTCGTCGCTGTCGGCGCACGGCGGACGGCGAGCGCGTGCAGGGGCACGGTGAGCAGGCCGTGGATGGCGGCGAGTACGAGCAGCGTGTCGCGCCAGCCGAGGTGTGCCTCGAGCAGGCCGGTCAGGGGCATGAAGATGGTGCTGGCGAACCCGGCCACGACCGTCACCGCCAGCAGCGCCGTGGTGCGTCGGTCAGGGGTGAACCAGGAGACGATGACGGCGAAGGCGGGTTCGTAGAGGACCATCGCGCTCGTGATCCCGATGCCGGTCATGACGGCGTAGAGCTGGCTGATGGTGTGGACCTGCGACCAGGCCACGAGCAGGGCGGTCGCGGCGAGCGAACCAGCGGTCATGAGCGCACGTCCGCCGTGGTGGTCGAGCCACCGGCCGACGGGGATGGCCGTGAGGGCGCCGGCGAGGACGGAGGCGGTCAGCGCGCCGGTGACGGCGGTGGTGGAGACGCCGAGGGTGGAGGCCATCGGGGCCAGCAGGACCGCGTAGGCGTAGTAGAGGACGCCGTAGCCGACGGTCGAGGTGACGGCGAGAGCGGCGACGATCCGCCAGCCATGGGCGTGGTGCCCGCCGACCGTGGGGCCGGCGGGCACTGTCGTGGTGGCGGGCATCAGCTGCCGCAGCAGCCGCCAGCCTGACCGCCAGCGGGTGCGGCGTCGAGGGTGACCAGTTGCAACGGTGCGGCCAGTAGCCCACCGGAGACGCCGGTGGCCAGCCCTCGTCCCGCCGGCTCGGCGTCCCGGGCTGGCCCACAGCAGCTGTCGCTGGTCGCCGAGTCGTCGGGGTTGCTGTTGCATACGCCGGTTTCGGGCAGGTCGAGCTGGACGTCGCGGGCTGCCCGCCAGTCACCGGCGAGGGCGGCGACGACGGAGCGGACCTGCTCGTAGCCGGTGGCCATGAGGAAGGTGGGGGCCCGGCCGTAGCTCTTCATGCCGACGGCGTAGTAGCCGGGCTCGGGGTGGGACAGTTCGTCCACGCCGTGCGGGGGGACGGTGCCGCAGGAGTGCTCGTTCGGGTCGATCAGTGGGGCGAGGGCGCGGGTGGCGCCCATGACCGGGTCGAGGTCGAGCCGCAGTTCGGCGGCGATGGAGTGGTCGGGGCGGAAGCCGGTGGCCGCGACGACGCGGTCCACGGTGACCGGTTCCTCGCTGCCGTCGGCGTGCCGGACGAGCACGGTGACGCGGTCGTCGGTCGGGGTGAGGGCGTGCACGGAGAAACCGGTGAGCAGCCGGATGCGGCCGGCGTCGACGTGCGTGCGCAGCCGCGAGCCGAGCGCGCCGCGCGCCGGCAGGGCATCTGCGTCCCCGCCGCCGTAGGTGCGCGCCGGCGAGGAGGATCGGATCGCCCAGGTCACCTCGGTGCCCGGCTGTTCGGCGGCCAGATCGGCGAGGGACAGCAGGGTGTTCGCGGCGGAGTGACCGGCGCCGACGACGAGGGTGTGCCGGCCCGCGAACCGGTCCCGGTCGGCGCCGAGGACGTCCGGCAGCGCGTGCTCCAGGTACCTGGCCGCGTCGCGCTCGCCGCGGGCGGGCAGACCGGAGGCACCGAGGACGTTCGGGGTGCCCCAGGTGCCGGAGGCGTCGACGACCGCCCGGGCCAGGACCTCCTCGCCGTCGGCGAGGCGGACGAGGAACGGGGTGGTGTCGCGGCCGGCGGTGCGCAGCCGGTCCAGGCCCAGTCGGCTGATCGCCTCGACTCGGGTGCCGTAGCGCAGGTGCGGCTTGAGAGCCGGCAGCTCCGCGAGGGGCTGGAGGTAGGCGGTGACGAGTTCGGCGCCGGTGGGCAGGGCCTCGATGTCGGGGGCGACCCAGCCCGCGTCGTCGAGGAGCCGGCGGGCGGCCGGATCGATGTTGTACCGCCATGGGGAGAACACCCGCACGTGCCCCCACTGTCGCACCGCCGCGCCCGGGGTGTCGCCGGCTTCGAGGACGGTGAAGGCGATGCCGCGTTCGTACAGGTGCGCGGCGGCGGCCAGACCGACCGGGCCGGCGCCGATCACCACGACGGGCAGTTCGGTCAGCGTGCTCATCAGGTAACTCCTCTGTCTTGAAGACTGTCGAATCAGTTGGGCGGACGGGCGCTCTGCCCGGGCTGGGGTTGGTCAGGTGATGGCGGGGCTGCGTCGTTCGAGCAGGACGACGTCGCGCCATCGGCCATGGTGGCGCCCGACGCGTTCGCGGGTGCCGACGATCCGGAAGCCGGCCCGCCGGTGCAGGGCGAGGCTGGCGGCGTTCTCGGGGAAGACGCCGGACTGGATGGTCCAGATGCCGGCGGCTTCGGTGGAGGCGATCACCGCATCGAGGAGCAGCCGCCCGGCGCCTCGGCCCTGGGCGGCGGGGTCGACGTACACGGAGTGCTCCACCACGCCGGCGTAGACGGCGCGCGTCGAGGTGGGCGAGACGGCGATCCAGCCGAGGAGGTCGTCGCCGTCGACGGCCACGAAGCGGTGCGCGGGCAGCTTCGCGGCGTCGAACCTCGCCCAGGTGGGTGCGTCGGTCTCGAAGCTGGCCTGTCCGTCGTCGAGGCCCGCCTGGTAGATGGTGAGGACCCGCTCGGCGTCGCCTGCCGCCATGGGGCGGACGGTGATGTCGGTCATCAGCAGGCTCCGTTCGGGTGAGGAGCGGGTCGGCCCATGACGACGTCGGCGGCGGAGGGGAAGCAGCCGACGCAGGCGTCGTTGATGCGGTAGTGCCGGGCCGTGCCGACCGGGTCGACGAGGACGAACCGCACCTCGGTGAGGATCTTCAGGTGCTGGGAGACGGTGGACTGGGCCAGGCCGACGGCGGCGACGATCTCTCCCACGCTCATCGGCCTGGCGTGGCGGGCGAGGTACTCGACGATCTGCACCCTGGTCGGGTCCGCGAGAGCCCGGAACCACGACGCGTATCGCTGTGCGGTCGCCCGTTCGAGTAGCTCGTCCACACCCGTCCGCCTCCTTCTATCGTCTATCGCCGATTGACGATGAAGTGTAGCGGGTGCGGAGGCGGCCGGCGCAGGGGTCGCAGAGCCGCACTCCCGCCGACCGCCGAGCCGTGCCGGGCATGAGGATCCCTCTTCCGTGGCGCCTGTCTCGACGTTTGTCGAATCAGAGAGTTGCACGCTGATTAGACGTCTGTCAACCTAGAGGAATGTCAAAGCAGCCGGCGTCGCTTCCCGTCATCGACCTCACCGCCGACACGCCGTGCTGCCCACCGCTGGCGCAGCGCCGGGTGCCGGCCGAGACCGCCGCTGTCCTCGCGCCGGCGTTCAAGGCGCTCGGTGATCCGGTGCGCCTGCAGTTGGTGTCGATGATCGCTTCGGCCGAGGGCGGGGAGGCCTGTGTCTGTGACCTGACCCCCGCGTTCGACCTGACCGGGCCGACCATCTCGCATCACCTCAGGACGCTGCGCGAGGCGGGCCTCGTCGATGCCGAGCGGCGGGGCACCTGGGTGTACTACCGGGCCCGGCCCGCCATCCTGCGCCAACTCGCCGCACTGCTCACCGTCGAACCGGCCGCCGACGCTTGAGCCACGGTCGGCGCCCCGCACCGCGCAGGCCCTCGGCCACGGCGGCGACGACGTACGCGGCGTCGCGGCCGACGCCGCGCAGGGTGTTCGACGAGAACGACCGTTGAAACTCCAACCCCAGGTAGACCAGCCCGGGATGGGTGGTGGAGACCCCGCTGATCTGCCGGGGCGTGCCGTTGGGCGTGAGGGCTCCGAGCGTGGCGAGATAGCCGAGGTTCGGGCGGTAGCCGGTCGCGAAGATGACCGCGTCGACCGGCTCGGTTGCGCCGTCGGGCCAGCGGACGCCGTCGGGGGTGAAGGCGGTGAACATGTCCCGCCGGGGGAGCAGGCCGGAGGCGATGGCGTCGCGGTATGCGCCGGTGTCGAGCACGGCGGCGTGACGGACCAGGCGGGTGAGCGCCGGGCGCGGAAGGCGGTCCGCCCCCGTGACGTGGAGCCAGTGATGCAGGTCCCGGCCGCGGATGCGCTGGGGCACGAACCGGACCGGCGCCCGGGTCGCCAGCGTGACCCTCGCGAGCGGTGCCAGTTCGTGGGCGACCTGGACGGCGGAGTTGCCGGCGCCGACCACGACGACCCGCTTGCCGGCATAAGGCTCGGGCCGCCGGTAGTGCGCGACGTGCCGCACCTCGCCGGTGTAGTCGACGCGGCCGGGCAGCTCCGGCAGGTGCGGGTTTGCGAAGGAGCCGCTGGCGGCGACCACGCCCGCCGCCGCGATCTCGTCACCAGCGCGGGTGTGCACCAGGTAGCCGCCGCCCGGGCGTTGCCGCACGGCGGTGACACCGACGCCGGTACGGATGTCGGCATCGATGTCGCGGGCGTAGCGGCGCAGGTAGCAGACGACCTCGCCGCGCGTCGGGTAGCGGTCCGGATCCCTCTCGTCGAACGCCCTGCCGGGCAGTGCGCTGTAGCGCGCCGGGGAGAACAGGGTGAGGCTGTCGTAGTAGTCCGGCCACGAGCCGACCGGCTCCTCCCCCGCTTCGAGTACGACCGGGCGCAGACGTGCGGACAGGGCGGCACGAGCGGCGGCGAGGCCGGACTGGCCGCCGCCCACGATGATCACAGGTTCCGAGGAGGCGCTCACCTCGTCATCATATTGTCATTTCGTTGAATGACAATATGATGACAGTGCGGGAGGGTGGAGCCATGGACCACTCGACACCCGCAGCCGAGGCGCGAAGCGCCGGGCCGACCGGGTTGGGTTCGGACACCCAGGAGTTCCTGAAGGCACTGGGTAGCCCGACGCGACAGCGGATCATGATGCTGTTCGCGCGGGGCGCCGAGCTGTCGGTCGGGGAGGTGGCCGAGCTTGCGGGCATCAGTCAGGCCACGGCGTCGCAGCAGTTGACCCTGCTGCGCCGGGGGCGCGTGGTCACCTCGCGCCGCGAAGGCAAGACCGTGTACTACCGGGCCGACCGCGACGGCGCAGTCGCGGCGCTGGCCGAGCTCCAGTCGTACCTGATGACCTGCTGCTGACGACGCCGTCCGCTCTCCGGCTGGCCGTACCTTGTGCACCCGGGGGAGCCGCCGCGCCGCGACCCTTGTTGTTCGCCTCCCAGGGAACTTGTCGTGATCCAGCCCTCGTTTGACCGGCCTATGGGTGGTGTTGCTGCAACGATGCAAGACGTGGGAACTGCGAAGACTACGACGCCTGCCATGTCGCCCCTTGCCGGCGAGCCGATCAAGCGTGCCGATGCCGAGCGGCTCGCGGGAGTGCTGAAGGCGTTCGCCGACCCGGCCCGCCTGCGACTGCTCAGCCTGATCCAGTCGTCGCCGGAGGGCGAGGCGTCCGTGACCGACCTCACCGCGCCGCTCGGTCTCTCCCAGCCCACCGTGAGTCACCACCTTCGGATCCTCACCGAGGCCGGTCTGCTCGAGCGTGAGAAGCGTGGCGTCTGGGCGTACTACCGCCTGGTGCCGTCCGCGATCGCCGCGATCGCGGACCTGTTGACGCCACCCCGCAAGCGGGCGGCGAAGAAGGCCCGCTGACTGGCACCGTCTGAGCTACGGCTCAGCCTCCCCCGCCCCGGACCGCAGCGGCGAGTGCTCCCCGGCTGCGAAGCTGCTCAGGGGCGTCGTCGGCGACGACCCGCCCGCCGTCGAGGACGACGACCCGGTCGGCGCGCATGATGGTGGCGAGGCGGTGGGCGATCACCAGGGTGGCCCGGCCGTCTCCGGTGGACTCCAGGGCGGCGGCCAGGTCCGCCTCGGTCGCGGCGTCCAGGTTGGCGGCGGCCTCGTCGAGGACGAGCACCCGTGCGCCGGTGATCAGGGCCCGGGCGACGGCGACCCGGGCCCGTTGACCGCCGGACAGTGCCGCCCCCCGCTCGCCGGCCGGCGTGTCCGGACCGGCCGGTAGCGCGTCGAGGAACGGTGTGAGCTGGGCGGCGCCGGCTGCGGCACGAACCTCCGTGTCGGTGGCGTCCGGTCGGCCCAACCGGATGTTGTCGGCGATCGAGCCGGGGAACAGGTGGACGTCCTGCGGCACCACGGTGACCGTGCGCCGCAGGTCGGCGTCGCCGAGGTCGCGCAGGTCCACGCCGCCGACGGTGATCTGTCCGGCGCTCGGGTCGTGGTGGCGCAGCAGCAGGTGCGCACACGTGGACTTGCCCACCCCGGAGGCGCCCACCAGCGCGACCGTCTCACCGGGCCGAACGGTGAACGACACGCCCCGCAGCACCGGCCGGTCCGGCAGGTACCCGAAGTGCACGTCGTCGAAGACCACGTCGCCGCTCGTGGGTGCGGGTACGGGTCGAGCCGGTGCCGGGACCGGCGAGGGTGCCTGGAGCAGGGCGTCGATCCGGTCGGCTGCGGCGCGCAGGGTGCCGGCCTCCTTGAGCAGGAGGGCCAGCTGACTGGCCGGGCCGAGGACCGCCCCGGCGAGGACCAGCGCCACCGGGCCGGCGGCGACGTCGAGCCGCCCCGCGCGTACGCCGTCGAGAACCACCAGCACCGCGCCGATGCCGGCGGCGGCGACCAGCGCGTCGATCAGCGCGGTCTCCAGGCCGGCGCGGGCGGCGTTGCGCCGCTGGACCCGCCCGAGCCGCCGGGTACGGGCGGCGAGGTGGGCGCGGCGCCGCTCCAGCGCTCCGAAGACGGTCAGCTCGCGCAGGCCGTGCACGGTGTCGACGATGTCGGCGGTCAGTTCGGCGGTGGCGACGCGAACCTGGGCGCCGTGCCGGTCGGCGTGCCGGCGCAGCAGCCAGGGGGTCACTGCGATCAGAGCCGCGGCGGGCAGCACCACGGCGGGTAGCCAGGGGTCGATCCAGGCCGCCAGCGCGGTGCCCGCGGTGAGGACGACGGTGGCGGTGAGCAGTTGCGCGATGGTGTGCGCGAACAGCCACTCCAGGGTCTCGATGTCGGACAGCGCGACGGTCGCCAGGTCGCCGGAGCGACGTCCGCCGAGGCCGCCGGGGGCGATCCGGGTGATGGCGTCGTAGACCCGGGTGCGCAGGTCGGCGAGGATGCGGTAGGCGAGGTCGTGGGAGACGTACATCTCCCACCAGGTCGCCACGGTGACGATCGCGACCAACGCGCCGAGGACCGCCGTGACCACACCGACCGGGGTGGGGACCCCTGCCACGGCCCGACCCACCAGGGTGGCGCCGAGCACCGCCGCGGCCAGCCCGGCGAGCTGCCCGAGGAGATTCGCCGCCAGGGTGCCCCGGAACGCGCGGGGATGCCCGGCGATCGCCGGCAGCAGCCGGCGCAGCGCCCCGGCACGTCGACCGTCGGTCGGCCGGTCCGGCGCGGTCATCCGGCCGCCTCCTGCGCGGCGACCAGGTCGGCGTACGCGGGGCAGGACGCCAGCAGGTGCTCGTGGCGGCCCGTGGCGACGACCCGGCCGCGTTCCAGCAGCACGATCCGGTCGGCGTGCCGCACCGCGTCGAGCCGGTGGGCGATGATCAGGCAGGTCTTCCCCCTGGCGGCCGTGGCCAGGGCGTCGAGGATCTCGGTCTCCTGCCGTACGTCGACGGCGGAGGTCGCCTCGTCGAGGATGAGCACCGGCGTGTCGGCGAGCAGCGCCCGGGCGATGGCCAGCCGTTGCCGTTGCCCACCGGAGAGGGACCCGCCGCGTTCGCCGACCTGGCTCGCGTACCCCTGCGGCAGCGCCCGGATGAAGTCGTGCGCGCCGGCGGCGCGGGCGGCGGCCACCAGGTCCGCGTCGGTGGCGTCCGGGCGGGCCAACCGCAGGTTGTCCGCCACCGAACCGTGGAACAGGTACGTCTCCTGGGCGACCACGGTGACCGCGCGGCGCAGCGCCTCCCGAGTGAGATCGCGCAGGTCGGTCCCGTCGACGGTGATGCGACCGGCGTCCGGATCCAGGTGCCGCAGCAGCAGGTTGGCCAGGGTGGACTTGCCGGCGCCGGAGCGGCCGACGACCGCGACGGTCTCACCGGGGCCCAGCCGCAGGGTCACGTCCCGTAGCGCCGGTTCGGGCCGGCCGGAGTAGTGGTGGCCGACCGCGTCGAAGACCACGGCCGGTACGTGGTCGAACCGGCGGTCCACCTCTCCCCGGTGCACGACGCCGGCCGGGGCGTGGAGCAGCTCGCTCAGGCCGTCGACCGCGGTGACGCCGAGGTAGCCGGCGTGCCAGTGCGCGCCCAGGTCGCGTACGGGCCGGAAGCACTCCACCGAGACGAGCAGCACCAGGAACACGGCAGCCGCGTCGGCCCGCCCGGCGTACGCGGCGACCGCCGCGGCCACGGCCGCGGCGGCGAGACCGGCCTGGATCAGCAGGGCGCTGACTCCGCTCTCGATCAGCGACAGGCGCAGCTGCGCCATGGTGGTGGTGTGCAGGTCGTGGGTGCGTCCCAGGATCCGGTCCCGCATCCGGTCGACCGCGCCGAACGCGCGCAGCGTCGCCGCGCCCTGGAGGGTGTCGAGGAAGTCGGCGGCGAGCGCGGTGAACGCCGCCCACCGGCCGCGCCCGCGACGTAGCAGGGTGGCGTCCCAGACACGGGGGACGGTCAGCACCAGCACCACGGCCGTGCCGAGCAGCGTGGCGGCGACCGGCTGCACGGTGGCGAGCCAGGCCACCAGGGCGGTCGGCACGGTGATGGTGACCAGCACCTGCGGCAGGTACCGGCGGTAGTAGGCGTCGAGCCCCTCCACGCCGTCGACGAGGGTGGCCTGGGTGCGGCCGGTGCGGGATCCGGCGAGCCACGCCGGGCCCAGCTCGGTGAGCCGGGCGACCAGCCGGTCGCGCAGCCGCGCCCGGATCCGGGCGCCGGCGGCGGCGCCGGCGACCTCGCGGCACCAGAGCAGCGCCGCCCGCACCACGATCACCCCGAGCGCGCCGGCCAGCAGGGTGGTGGCGGCGGCGAGGTCCCGCCGGGCCGTCGCCGCCAGCGCGCCGGCGACCAGCAGCGCCTGACCGACGTACGCGGCCGACACGGCCATGCCCAGCGCCGCGCACCCGACGACCGGTCCGGTGACGGCACCGGCCAGCCGGACCAGTTCCCGGTGGACGATCACCGGCCCGCCAACGGCTCGTCGGCCAGCGCGCGGACCGTGCCGGTGTGCGCGTCGGCGAGCACCCGCCCGCGTACGCCGAACACGTCGGCGAGCAGCGCCGGCGTGACCACCTCCGCCGGCGACCCGTCGGCGGCGACGCGGCCGCCGGCGAGCGCCACCACACGGTCGGTGAACCGGGCGGCGTGGTCCAGCTCGTGCAGCACGGTCACCACGGTCAGACCCCGCTCGGCGTGCAGCCGGCGTACCAGCGACAGCACCTCCAACTGGTGGCGGACGTCGAGGAAGGTGGTCGGCTCGTCCAGCAGCAGCACCGGGGTGCGTTGGGCCAGGGCGAGCGCGAGCCGGACCCGCTGCCGCTCTCCGCCGCTGAGCGTGTCGACCTGCCGGTCGGCCAGCCCGGTCACGCCGGTCGCGGCGAGCGCGGCGGTCGCCTCGGCGTCCTCGGGCCGCCAGAGCATGCCCAGTGGCCCCCGGTGCGGGTAGCGGCCCTGCGCGACGAGCTGCCGGACGGTCAGCCCGGGTACCGGCGGCAACTGCTGGTGCAGGACCGCCACCTGCCGGGCGACGTCCCGCCGCCGCTGCCCGTACGCCGGGCGACCGTGCAGCAGCACCCGGCCGCTCTCGGGCTGGTCGGAACCGGTGAGCAGCCGCAGCAGGGTGGACTTGCCGCAGCCGTTGCGCCCGACGAGCGCGACGGACTCGCCGGCCCGGACGGTCAGCGACACCCCGTCGAGCACGACCCGGTCGCGGTAGCGGTAGCGGGCCTGCTCGACGGTGAAGACCGGTGCGGTCACGACACCTCCACGTGCGGGGAACGACGGGCGACGACGACCAGCGCCGCCGCCCCGAGCAGGGCGGTGACCGCCCCGGCGGGCACCCCGAGCCGCTGCCCCGCCGACCCGGACTGCACCAGCACGGTCAGCGCCTGGGCCACCGCGTCCGCGCCGACGACCGTGATGGCCCCGAGCAGGGCGGCGGCGGGCAGCGCCCGGCGCAGGTCGGCTCCGCAGAGGGCGCGGGCGACGTGCGGGACGACCAGCCCGACGAAGGCCAGCGCGCCGGCCAGCGCGACCGCGCCGGCGGCCAGCGCCACCGCCAGGGCCAGGCCCAGGGCACGTATCGGCCGAGGCGACAGCCCGAGCGCGGCGGCATGCCCGTCACCGGCCGCCAGCATGCCCAGCCCGGCGGAGCACAGCCAGGCCAGCACCAGCGCCGTGGCCAGCCACGGCCAGGCGATGGACACATGCGCCCAGACCCGCCCGTCCACGGAGCCGACGAGCCAGCGCAGCGCGTTGCCGAACCGGCCCGGTTGGTACGCCAGCAGCAGCGTGGTGAGCCCGGCCAGGGCCGCCGAGCCGAGCAGCCCGTACGCCGCGACCTGTGCCGGGGAGCCGTCGCGGGCCAGCACCCACATCAGCGAGCCGCCGACGGCCCCGCCGAGCAGCGCCGCGACCAGCGCCCCGGCGGCCGAGTCGGCCGGAACCAGGCCGAGCTGGATGCCGCCGAGCACCCCCAGCACCGCACCGGGATTGACCCCGGCCAACTCCGGTGCGGCCAGCGGATTGCGCAGCACCGCCTGCAACAGCAGCCCGGCCGCGCCGAGCCCGGTGCCCGCGAGCAGCGCGGTGACCAGTCGGGGCAGCCGCAACTCGACGAGGATCCGCTGTTCCAACGGATCCAGCTGCGGCCAGTCGATGCCCCGCCCGACGGCGAGTTCGGCGGCCGTCGCGACGATCAGCGCCGCACCCGCCCACCACCACCTCACGACGCGCCCCGACGACGGAGCAGGACCAGGCCGGACAGGATGCCGACGGCGGCGGTCCACGCACCCAACGGGGTCTCGGCCGGTGCGAACGCGTGCCGGGCGGCCAGGTCGGCGACGGTGGTGAACAGCGCGCCGAACGCCGCCGCCCAGGGCAGCAGGGCCCGGGCGTCCGCGTCCGGGCGTACCCGCCGGGCCACGTGCGGGGCGACGAACCCGATCCAGGCGATCGGACCGCACGGGCCGACGACCACGGCGACCAGGACGGCGGCGAGCCCGAGCACCGCGACGCGTGCCCGCCCGACGTGCAACCCGAGGGCGCCGGCCGCCTCGTCGCCGAGGCGCAGCACACCGAGCGCGGGCAGGACCGCCACGACCAGCGGCCCGCAGAGCAACAGCCACGGCAGAGTGAGCCGGGCATGGTCCCAGGTGATCCCGGTGAGGCTGCCCACCAGGTAACGGAAGAGCGTGTCGTACTGGAGCCGGTCGGCGGCGGCCATCACCGCCAGCAGCACCGCCTGCAACGCGGTCGACATCGCCGCGCCGATGAGCAGGACCGCACCGGGACCACGGCCGGTACCGGCCGCGGCCAGGCAGAGCGCCCCGCCGCCGAGGGCCCCGGCCAGGGCCACCACGGGCTGCGCCGCCGCCGGAACCGGAAGCGCCCACACCACCACCACGGCGGCGGCGAGCGCGCCGCCGGTGGAGACGCCGAGCAGCTCGGGTACGGCCAGCGGATTGCGCAGCGCGGCCTGCATGAGCAGCCCGGCCACCCCGACCGCCGCCCCGCCGAGCAACGCCAGCAGCAGCCGGGGCGTCCGCAGTTCCCAGAGCACCACCCGGGCGACCTCGGCATCGGCAGGCAGGGCAAGAGCAAGGGTCAGCAGGATCGCCGCCGCCAGGGTGGTCGGCAACGCGACCGCCGCCGGCCACCGCGGAACCGTCCGGGCCGGTGTGAGCGCCGCGCCGGTGGCCGTTGCCGGCGCCGTCACGCCGTGGCCTTGGCGACCGCCTCGTCGAGGATCAGGCCCAACGCCCGGGTGCCACGGCCCGACGCCCACAGTTCTGCGGGAACCTCGTGGGCGCGGCCCTCGCGTACCGCGGTGATCCGCTTCCACACCGGGTTCTCGGCGTACTGGGCGGTGACGGTCCTGGCGTCCGGGCCGAAGGTGAACGACTGGATGAACACGATGTCCGGGTCCCGCGTCAGGATCTCCTCCACGCTGTACGCCTGGGCGGTGTCGAAGCCCCCGCCCTTGCTCGGCCACGGGTAGTCGAAGACCTGGGAGAGCAGGTGACCGAGCAGGTCGTCGGAGGTGTTCACGCCGATCGACGTGCCCCCGTACATCGCCAGCGCGGTCGTCTTCCGCAGGCCGCGCTGGTCGGCCGCGGCCCGGGCCGCGGCGAGCCGGTCCCGGAACCTCTGCTCCGCACCCGCCTGTTGCGCGCCCCGGTCGGTGAGCGTGGCGATGTCGCGCAGGTAGCGCACCGAGTCCTCGTAGGTCTTCACCTCCACCAGCCACAGCGGCGCGAACTTCTCGATCGCGGGCCGCAGCTGGTCGTGTACGCCGGCCAGGCCGATGACCAGATCGGCCCGCGTGGCGGCGATCGACGCGACGTCCTCGTTGCCGAAGGTGCCGGGCAGCGCCGGCACCGCCGCACCGGCGGCACCGAGGTAGTCCGGGCGGGTGAGGAGCTTGGGTGTGGTCGTCGCCGCGGGGGTGAGGCCGAGTTCGACCAGGGCGTCGTCGCACAACCCCGTGAGGCAGACGATCCGCTCCGGCTTCGCCTTGAGCGTGACGGCGGCGCCCTTGACGTCGGTGACGCTGAGCCGGTGCGTGACCGGCTCGACGGGCGGCGCGGAAGGGACGTCCGGCGTGGTGGCGGGAGCGGGGTCGGCGCTGCCGCAGCCCGTCAGGACTGCTGCGGCGACGAGGAGGGCGGCGAGGGCGTTGCGATGACGTGTCACGGCCTGCACTTCCGATAGCGAGTTGACCGGCAGACGATAATGGTTTTCATTGCTGACGGGCAAGGCTGCTCGTGTGATCCGCCTGACGGGCGGACGCTGCGGCAGGGCCGGGCGCGATCGCCGACGTCCGGGGCGGCCTGGAACGGCAGCCCCGGACGGGGATGGGCGCTTCGCGGGTCAGGCGGGGGTGACGTTGACCTGGAGGATCCAGGTGACGCCGAACCGGTCGGTGAGCATCCCGAAGCCGGGGGCGAACTGCGACGGACCGTACTTCTCGATGACCTCAGCGCCGTCGGCGAGCCTGTCCCACAGCGCGCTGACCTCTTCGGTGGTGTCGCCGCCGACGGCTACGAAGAACCGCTCGCCGGTCAGCGTCATGCCGTTCTCGCGCGTGGTGGCGGTCGGCGCGGTCGTGACCGGCGACTGGCCGGGTGCGTCGTACGCCATGATGCTGAAGCCGCTCTCGGCGGTGACCTGGCCGAAGACGACCTTGTCGGCGTCGGGTAGTTCCTTCGGCATCCCGAAGTCGCCGTACGCGACGACCGTCAGGTGCCCGCCGAACACGGACTGGTAGAACTCGAGCGCCCGACGGGCATCGCCACGGAAGTTCAGGTGCGGGGTGGCGGTGATGGCCATGGTGAAGACTCCGTAATCCAGGGGGTGGCCGGTGCTTCCGGCCGGGAGACCAACCCTCACCGCAGTAGGTGCCAGGATGTGACACCTACTGCGGGGAGAATCAGGTTCATGCCGAAGACGTCCGCCCGCCTGCTGACCCTGTTGTCGCTGTTGCAGGCCCGGCGGGACTGGCCCGGCACGCTGCTGGCCGACCGGCTCGGCATCAGCCTGCGCACCGTCCGCCGCGACGTCGACCGGCTGCGCGAACTCGGCTATCCGATCGCCGCGGTCAAGGGCCCGGACGGCGGCTACCGGCTCAGCGCCGGCACCGAGCTGCCGCCGCTGCTGTTCGACGACGAGCAGGCCGTGGCCCTGACCGTCGCCCTACAGATCGTCGCCACCACCTCGGGCGACGGCCTCGCCGAAGCCGCGGCCCGGGCGCTGACCACCATCCGGCAGGTCATGCCCGCCCGGCTCCGAAACCGCATCGAGGCCCTGCGGGTCACCGCCGTCGAACGGCCGACCACCCGACCGACCGCACCGGTCGACGGCGACCTGCTGCTCGCACTCAGCGCCGCCGCCCACGCCCGCGAGATCCTGCGCTTCGACTACGGCGCCACGGACGCGGACACGCCTCCGCGCCGCGTCGAACCCCACCACGTCATCACCTGGGACGGACGCTGGTACCTCATCGCCTGGGACCTCGACCGCGACGACTGGCGTACCTTCCGCGCCGACCGGATCACCCTGCGCACCCCCAACGGGCCACGCTTCACCCCACGCGAACTCCCCGGCGGAGACGTCGCCACCTACCTCATCGGCACGTTCCGTGGAGCGGGCGACGGGGGCGGGTGGCCCTGCCAGGGCACGGTGATCCTCGACCTGCCCGCCACCACGGTCGCCCAGTACACCCGCGAAGGCATCCTCGAAGAGGTCGGCCCCGGCCGCTGCCGCCTCACCCTCGGTTCCTGGTCCTGGCCCAGCCTCGCGGCCACCATCGCCCGGTACGACGCCGACATCGAAGTCGTCGGCCCCGCCGAACTGACCGAGGCCTTCGCACACCTCGCCCGCAGGTTCACCAGAACCGCGGCGCTACCTCGGTCGGAAGGCTCGTGATCGTGAAATTGGCTGCGCGGCACGGTCGTGCGTGCCGTTGAGGTTGCCGGGCTGTCAGCCGCTGAACCGCTGAATCAACGCTACGAGGGCATAGGCCACCCCAACCCACGCAGCCACTTGCCCGGCGCGAAAGTACGCCGTACCGGCGAGGAGGAATCGGATTCTCGCCTGCTCAGCCTCGTCTGGGGTCGGCGATCTGCTATCGATGAGTTTGCCCAGCTCATCCGGTGCGCCGGTGACGATATCTGGTCGAGTTGGCTAAGCTGTTAGCTAAACGAGGAGGTCGAATGATGTCGGCTGAAGCCGTGCACTACAACATGCATGATGCCAAGACCCACCTGTCACGCATCATCGAACGGGTGGAACGTGGCGAAGAGATCATCATCGACCGCGCGGGCACTCCGGTGGCGAAGGTGGTGCCGCTGGTACGGCGGGCCAACCGCACCGCAGTCGGCTCCCTCGCCGGGCAACTGGACCTCTCGGGCGACTGGGATTCCCCTCAGACTAACGCCGAGATCGCCGCTGACTTCGGCATCGGCGCATGACCCTCCTGCTGGACACTCACGTCGCGCTCTGGGCCATCACCGGCGATGCGACCCTCGGCACCGAGTTCCTCGACCAGCTACGTCACGATCCAGACATCTCTCTCTCCCCGGTCAGTCTGTGGGAGATCACCATCAAGCAGAGCGTGGGAAAGCTTGCAGGACCCCCTGACCTCGCCGAGCGGGTAAGGGACATGGGCTTCCGTGAACTCCCGGTAACTCATGCCCACGCCATCGCCGCCGGCCGCCTGCCACCCCATCACCGCGATCCCTTCGACCGCATGCTCGTGGCACAGGCGATCACCGAGAACTTGACCCTGGCCACCCGCGACGCGTCGATAGCGCTGTACGACGTGGACGTCCTCAAGGTGTGACCGGACGAGGTCGTCCCGGCACGCCCGAGTACCCGTCGGAGAAATGCGTCGTCGCTCGCCCATCTGCACCGGGTGGGAGTCGGGCTCGGGCGGTGCGGTTACGGCCGGAACACCGGCATGGCCCGCGACCACCCGGATCCCGAACCCCTCCGTCCGGGCATCCGTTCAGGTGGGCCGCCAGGGACTCGAACCCTGAACCTATGGATTAAAAGTCCACAGCTCTGCCATTGAGCTAGCGGCCCGCGCGCTCAGGTTACCGGAAGGCGGCCGGTTGCGACTCTCGGCTTTCGCGCCGTAGGAGGAACCGGCAGCTCAGGCGAGGAGCGGGCCTCGCCGTCCATGGCGGGGCCTTCGGCGTACGGGAAGAGTCGGGCCGGGCGGCGCGGACGGTGCCGGGAGGTCAACTGCCCTCCCGACCGCGGCCCGCTGAGGGTCTTCTGGATCTTGGCGGGCCTGGGCCGGACGTGGTCCGGTGATCGATCCCGAAGCAGGCTGGTGGGACTCCGGTTGGACCCTATCGGAGAGTCGGCGCCCGCGGTGTCCCTCCTCGTCATCGTGCCGGCTTGTCGGCGCGCTGGTGGGCTCGCCCAGCGCCGTGACCAGCGGCTCTACCAGGGGTGTTGGCTGGCCGAAGCTGCCGCAAAAACCGGGCCATGGGAATGTAACAACTTGGGAACAACGCGAGCCGCGTTCTTGTCGGCGGTTTGTTAGCCGCCTGTACTAACCGTGTGACGTGCATTGATGAGACGGGGACCACGCCGCCGGAGCCGCAGGGCCGCGCGGTGGGGACCGTGCGGCGAGACCGGGTTCCGGCCCGGGTCCGCTCCGGCGAGAAGGTGCTCCCGGAGCAGGCCCGTGTGCACAACCGCGAGTTGCTGCTGCGCATGCTCTACCGGGAGGGGCCGCACAGCCGGGCGGATCTGGCGCGGCGCACCGGGCTGACGAGGGTCTCGGTCTCGGACGTCGTGAGCGACCTCCTCGCGGACGACCTCGTGGTCGAGGTGGGTACGCGGGCGGGGACGCGGCCCGGGAAGCCGGCCATGATGCTCGAGTTCAACGAGCACGCCTACCAGGCGATCGCCGTGGATCTGAGCCACTCGACGCTCTACCGGGGCGCCGTGTTCAACCTCGGCGGCTCAGTGGTGGCTCGTCAGCAGGTCGAGATCGAGGGCAGCGCCGGCGCCGACGCGTTGGCGAAGGTCGTCGGTCTCGTCGGGGCGCTGCGCGAACAGGTGACGGCGCCGCTGCTCGGCATCGGCATCGGCACCCCGGGCATCGTGGACCTCGGTGGCGTCGTCCTCAGCGCACCCAACCTGGGGTGGAAGGACCTCGACCTCCGTTCGGTGCTGACCGGGCACTTCGCCTGCCCCGTGGTGGTGTCGAACGACGCCAACGCCACCGCGCTCGCCGAGCGCAGTTACGGCGAGAGCGCGGCGGACACCCTCCTCGTGCGGGTCGGTGTCGGCGTGGGGGCGGGCCTGCTGCTCGGCGGCACGCCCGTCCTGGGCAGCAGGTTCGCGGCCGGCGAGATCGGCCACGTGGTCGTGGACACCGCCAGCGAGCGGGCCTGTGTCTGTGGAAAGTTCGGTTGCCTCGAGACCTGGCTGTCGACCCGGCGCATCCAGGAAGACCTCTCGGAAGCCCGTACCGATGCGGAGCACACCCGGGTCCTCGCCGCCGCGGGCGAAGCCCTCGGTTCCGTGCTGGCCCCGATCGTGGCCGCCATCAACGTCTCGGAAATCGTCCTCAGCGGGCCGCACCGGGTGCTGGAAGGACCGCTGGCCGCCGCGGCGATGGAAACCATCCGACAGCGCGCCCTGACAGAGGTCCACGGCGACATCGTCCTGCGGCTCTCGGAGCTCGGCGACGACATCGTCCTGCGCGGCGCGACCGCCATGGTCATGAGCCAACAACTCGGGATCGCCTGAACCGCACGATCCGATCCCCGTCACTTGGAGCGACGCCGACCGGCGCTGGCTTTGCAGCAATAGAAGGGAACACGGTGCAACTGACACGCACGCTGACGGCAGCGTTTGCCGTAGTCGCTCTCGCCCTCGCCGGTTGTAGCGGTGGTGGGCAGGCGAATGAAGCAGGCTCGTCCCAGCTCGTACTGGGCAACAACGGCGACGTGCTGACCTGGGACCCCGCCGAGATGAAGGAAGGCGCGGTCATCCACTACGCGGAGGCCGTCTACGACCCGCTGCTCCGCAAGACGCCCGAGTCGAAGATCGAGGGCAACCTGGCCACCGCGTACGAGTACAACGCCGACCTCACCGAGCTCACCCTGAAGCTGCGCGACGGCGTCACCTTCAGTGACGGCGCCGCCTTCGACGCCGACGCGGTGAAGGTCAACCTCGAGGCGCGCAAGAAGGGGGCGGGCAGCGCCTCCGAGGCGGCCCGGGCGATCGAGCGCGTCGAGGTCGTGGACAAGGCCACGGTGCGCCTGCACCTCAGCGAGCCCAGCCCCGGCCTCCTGGCCGCCCTGGCGACGTACCTGGGATACATGGCGAGCCCCACGGCGCTCAGCTCGGGCACCATCGCCTCCAACCCGGTGGGCTCCGGGCCCTACACGTACGACTCCGGCGCTTCCGAGAAGGGCGTCAAGTACACCTTCAAGGCGCGCGACGGCTACTGGAACCGCGAGGCGTTCCCCTTCGAGAACGTCGTGATCCGCCCGTACGAGGAGTTCACCGCCCGGTACAACGCGCTCGCCACCGGCCAGATCCAGTTCATGTACGGCACCTCCGACATGGTGCCGAAGGCCAAGACCGACGGGCTCACCGTCAAGACGGTGCCCGGCGAGTGGCAGGGGATCATCCTCCAGGACCGTGCCGGCAAGGCGTCGGCGGCACTCGGCGACGTGCGGGTGCGGCAGGCGATCAACCACGCGCTCGACCGCAAGGCCATCCTCGACACCCACTACGGCGGCTTCGGTCAGGTCTCCACCCAGACCTTCAACCCGTCCAGCGAGGCGTGGGTCCCGGAGTTGAACGCCCGATACCCGTACGACCCGGCGAAGGCGCGCGAGTTGCTGGCCGCGGCGGGCTACGGCAGCGGCTTCAAGATCAAGATTTCGTACAGCGAGGGCTTCATGTCCCCGCTGGTGCCGATCGTCACCCAGTACCTGGGCGACGTGGGCATCACGGTCGAGCAGGTGCCGGTCAACGGCTTCGCCAACGGCGGCCTGGAGACCCTGAAGGGCCAGCCGGCGTTCATGCTCTCGTTCTCCACGAACATCCCGGCGTGGACGGACGTGCTGAACAAGCTCACGCCGACCTCGCTGTGGAACAACTTCAAGTACACCGACGAGACCGTCACCCGGCTGCTCAAGGAGATCCCGGCCGCGCAGGGTGACAAGCAGGCCGCCCTCTACAAGGAGCTGAACACCCACCTCGTCGAGCAGGCCTGGTTCGCGCCGATCGTCACGCAGGAGAACGTCTACCTGTTCAAGTCGGACATCGACGTGACCATGCAGCAGGCGCAGCTCATGCCGAGCCTCCGCTTCTTCGCCCCGGCGAAGTAACCGCCGATCAACCCCGGATGGGTCGGACGACGGGCCGGCCCA
The DNA here is from genome assembly GCF_059359355.1 of Micromonospora sp. ZG13. Classification (NCBI taxonomy): domain Bacteria; kingdom Bacillati; phylum Actinomycetota; class Actinomycetes; order Micromonosporales; family Micromonosporaceae; genus Micromonospora; species Micromonospora sp. ZG13. The sequence continues at coordinate 240,580 of NZ_JCADBQ010000002.1, read as the reverse complement.
TCCGGTGGATCACTACAGCTCATCTAGGAGGTAGCAGGCATGCTGGGCTTCATCGGTCGGCGGTTGGCCACGGGCCTGCTGCTGGCGTTCTCGGTCGTGACGGGGATGTTCTTCTTCCTCATGCTCACCGGCTCCGATCCGGCCCGGGGCGCGTTGGGCCTCTACGCCACCGAGGAACAGGTCGCGGTCAAGCGGGAGCAACTTGGCCTCGACCGGCCGCTCGTCGAGCAGTATCTGAGCTGGCTGAGCGGGGTCGTACGCGGTGACCTGGGGGTTTCGTCCGCGCAGAACGCCGAGGTGAGCGAGCTCATCGTGACGCGGCTGCCGGTCACCGTCTCCCTCGCGTTGGGTGCCGTCCTGGTGGCCGCGGTGCTGGGTGTCGTGCTCGGGCTGCTCGCGGCGACCCGACCCGGAACGTTCGACCGCGTACTCCAGGTGTTCATGGTGCTCGGCTTCAGCCTTCCGAACTTCTGGGTCGCGATCATCCTGGCCCTGGTCTTCGCCGTGCAACTGGGCTGGTTCCCCGCCACGGGCTACGTCCACCTGGGCGACTCACCCGGCGGTTGGCTCTGGTCCATCACCCTGCCGATCGTCGCGCTGTCGATCGGTTCGATCGCCGCGATCGCCCAGCAGCTGCGGAACTCCGTGATCACCGTCAACAGCCAGGACTACGTCCGTACGCTGCGCAGCCGGGGTCTCTCGCAGCGCGACATCCTGCTCACCCACGTCCTGCGCAACGCGGCTCCGCCGGCGCTGACGATGCTCTCCCTCCAGTTCATCGCGGCGATGAGCGGCGCCGCCATCATCGAGCGGGTGTTCGGCCTCCAGGGCATCGGCGCCGTCGCCATCAACGCCTCGGGCAACAGTGACATCCCCGTCATCATGGGCGTCCTGCTCTTCACCGTGCTCGTCGTCGTGCTCGTCAATCTCGCGGTCGACATCCTCTACGCCGCACTGAACCCGAAGGTACGGAACGCATGAGCGCCGACGTGACGGCCCGCGCGGGCCTGACAGCCAGGAGATTCCGCTCCTTCCTGCGTAACCCCATGGGCGTGGTGGCGGGCGGTGTCCTGCTGGCCATCGTCGCGGCGAGCATCCTCGCGCCGCTGCTCGCCCCGCAGGACCCGAACCTGGTCGTGCTCTCGGAGGCGCTCCGACCGCCGAGCGGCGACCACCCGCTCGGCACGGACGGAAACGGGCGGGACATCCTCAGCCGCCTCCTGTGGGGCGGCCGGGTGAGCCTCCAGGCGGGCGCGATCATGGTCGCCGTCGCTCTCCTGTGCGGCATTCCCGCAGGTCTCCTCGCCGGCTACCACGCGAAGCGGTTCGACGGGGTGTCGAGCTGGATCTTCAACATGCTGATGTCCCTGCCGGAGATCCTCATCATCATCGTGGTCATCGCCTCCCTCGGCAGCGGCCTCGCCCCGACGATGATCACCCTTGGCGTGCTGGCGTCGCCGGACATCTTCCGGCTGACCCGGAGCGCCGTGATCGCGGTGCGCGAGGAGCTCTACCTCGACGCCGCCCGCGTCGCGGGGCTGTCCGACCTGCGCATCATCTTCCGTCACGTGCTCTCCGTGGTGCTGGGGCCGGTCCTCGTACGGTCCTCGTTCATCTTCGGCATGGCGATCATCGTCCAGTCCGGCCTGGAGTTCCTCGGCTTCGGCGACCCGCAGCGCCCCAGCTGGGGTGGCGAACTCAGCAACGCCTTCCAGAACTTCCAACGCGCGCCCGAGCTGGTCATCGCACCCGGCGTCGCCATCGGCCTCACGGTCATGGCACTTGTGCTCTTCGGCACGGCCCTGGCGGATTCGCTGGGGGTCAGCCGCAAACCCAAGGCCAAGCAGGCGGCGCGGTCCGCCCGCCGGGACGACAAGACGGTCACCCAGGGCGAAACCGACCGTACGCCCGCGACCGCCCTCCCCGCGGACACCCTGCTCCGCGTCGAGGACCTGTCGGTGCGGTACGTGACCGAGGACGGAGCCACCAAGGACGTGGTACGGGGCGTGTCGCTGCACGTCGCGCGAGGAGAGGTGCTCGGCCTGGTCGGGGAGTCCGGCTCCGGGAAGTCCCAGACGTCCTTCGCGATCCTCGGACTCCTGCCACCCGACGCCTCCGTGTCCGCCCGACACCTCTCCCTCGACGGGCAATCCCTGATCGGGCTGCGCGAGGGCGAGTTGCAGAAGCTGCGCGGGCCGAAGATGGCCTACGTACCGCAGGAGCCGATGTCCAACCTGGACCCGTCCTTCACCATCGGTGCCCAGCTGACGAAGCCGATGCGGCGCAAGCTCAACCTGTCCAGGAAGGCCGCGACCGAGCGGGCCCTGCACCTGCTCGAACGCGTCGGCATTCCCGACCCCGCCCGCACGCTCGCCGCCTACCCCCATCAGCTCAGCGGCGGAATGGCACAGCGGGTGCTCATCGCGGGCGCCGTCTCCTGCGATCCCGAGCTGCTCATCGCGGACGAGCCGACCACCGCCCTCGACGTCACGGTCCAGGCGGAGGTCCTCGAACTCCTCCGTGACCTGCAACGGGAGCGCAACATGGGCCTCATCCTGGTCACCCACAACCTTGGTGTGGTCGCCGACCTCTGCGACCGGGTCGCGGTGATGCGGGACGGCCTCGTCGTCGAGCAGCAACCGGTCGCCGAACTCTTCGCCGACCCACAGCACGAGTACACCCGCATGCTCTTGGACGCGACCCTGGAGGACGCCCCTCCCCGGCGGTCGCGCGACGACCTTCAGGAGGCGCAGTCATGAGCACCCGCGACGATTCCGGCGCCCCACTGCTCGACGTCCGCGACGTCAACGTCGTCTATCGCGGGTCCCGGTGGCGCAGTCCGTCCTTCCACGCGCTGCACGACGTCTCGATGCAGATCCGGGCGGGAGAGACGGTCGGCCTGGTCGGCGAGTCCGGCTCGGGAAAGACGACCCTGGGCCGTGCGCTCCTGGGGCTCGCCCCGATCAGCGCCGGCACGGTCACGTTCGACGGCGCCGACATCACCCGGGCGAACCGACGCGCCCGCCGGGCCCTGAGCCGGGACATCCAGGTCGTCTTCCAGGACCCGTACTCGTCGCTCAACCCGGCGATGTCCGTGGAGAGCATCCTCGCCGAGCCGCTCAGGGCGCAGGGGGTGCCCGGGGCCGAAGCCTCCGCGCGGATCGGTCAGCTGCTGGGCCAGATCGGCCTGGAAGCCGACGCCGGACGACGGTACCCGCGCGAGTTCTCCGGCGGGCAACGGCAGCGCATCGCCATCGCCCGCGCCCTCGCGCTGAAGCCCCGACTCATCGTCTGCGACGAGCCGGTGAGCGCCCTCGACCTCTCCACCCAGGCACGCATCCTCGACCTGCTCATCGACATCCAGGAGCAGACCGGCGTCGCGTACCTCTTCATCTCCCACGACCTGTCGGTGGTGCGCTACATCTGCCACCGGGTCGCGGTCATGCTCAAGGGCCGCATCGTGGAGACCGGTGACGGTGACACCGTCACGTCACGACCGCGCCATGCGTACACGAACCGGCTGCTCATGGCGTCGCCCATCCCTGACCCGGCACGCCAGGCGGAACGACGCCGCCAGTACGCCGCGCTCTCGTCCTGACCCCTCCAACCCGACCGAAGGAAGTACCCGTGCAGTTCGGCTTCAGCTCCTACTCCTTCTACCAGCACCTGCGCACCGGCCGGATGAGCCTCCTCGAGGTCATCGACTGGATCGGCGCCAGCGACGCCACCCACATGGAGATCGCGACGGTGTCGCTCTCCCCGGAGATCTCCAACGACACCTCCACCCTCGACCAGGACCCCGGATTCGTCCAGGAGATCAAGACCCGCGCGGCCGACCAGGGCGTCACCCTGTCCAACCTCGTCGTCCCGGCCGACCTCCTCGGCGAGGACGCGGCGAAGAACATGGCGCGGGTCAAGCGGCACATCGAGGTGGCGGCCGCGCTGGACATCACCCTCTTCCGCCACGACGTCGCCAAGTGGGCCCACCGGGCCAAGGACGTCGCCGAGTTCGAGGCGCTGCTGCCCCGCATGGTGGAGGCGTGCAAGGAGATCGCCCAGTACGCCGCCCCGTACGGCATCACCACCAGCGTGGAGAACCACGGGCTGCTGATGAACGGCGGTGAGCGCGTACGCCGGCTCATCCACCTCGTCGACGAGCCGAACTTCAAGACGACCCTCGACGTCGGCAACTTCATGTCGGTGGACGACAACCCGGTGGTGTCGGTCGCCGAGAACGCCCCGTACGCCAGCATCGTGCACCTGAAGGACTTCTACGTCCGCTCGCAGTACCCCGGCGACGGCTGGCACCACACCCCGGGCGGCACCTACCTGCTCGGCTCCATCGTCGGCTACGGCGACCTCGACATGCGCAGGATCGTGCGGGGCATCGTCGACGCCGGCTACGACGGCTTCGTGTCCATCGAGTTCGAGGGCATCGAGGAGTGCCTGATGGCCAACCCGATCGGTCTCGCCAACGCGAAGCGGCTCTTCGCCGAGGCGGAGGCGGCCAAGTGAGCCGGCTCGGCGTGGGCGTGATCGGCGTCGGGAGCATCGCGGAGATGCACCTGGGCGCGTACGCCGCCAACCCGGACGTCCACCTCGTCGGGGTGTTCGACGTCAACCACGAGCGGAGCGCGCAGAAGGCCGAGACCTTCGGCGTGACCCGCGTGCACCCGACGCTCGACAGCCTGCTCGCCGACTCCGAGATCGACGCGGTGAGCATCTGCACGTGGAACGACAGCCACGCGGAGATCGCCACGGCGGCGCTCGACGCCGGCAAGCACGTCCTGGTGGAGAAGCCGTTGAGTCGTACGGCCGGCGAGGCCGAGGCGCTCGTCGAGGCCGTCGAGCGCAGCGGCAGGCACCTGGAGGTCGGCTTCGTCCGGCGCTTCGGCGCGAACGCCAAGGTCCTCAAGTCGTTCGTCGACAGCGGGCTGCTGGGCGACGTCTACCACGCCCGCGCGACGAACATCCGACGGCTCGGCAACCCCGGTGGCTGGTTCGCGGACCACAAGCGGTCCGGCGGGGGGCCGCTCATCGACATCGGCGTGCACGTCCTGGACCTCTGCTGGTACTTCATGGGCACCCCCAGGGCCGTCACGGTCAGCGCGGTCACCCACGCTCGGCTGGGCAACCGGGCGAACGTCACGTCGTTGTCGCGGTACAAGGTCGCGGACTACGACCCGGCCCAGAGCGACGTCGAGGACTTCGCCGCGGCCTTCATCCGGTTCGACAACGGGGCGTCCCTGACGCTGGAGACCAGCTACTCCCTGCACGCGATCGAGGACCGCCTCGAAGTGGCGGTATTCGGTGAGCGCGGTGGCGCGGAACTCGAACCGGAGCTTCGGATCGCCACCGAGATGCACGACACCATCCTCAACGTGGGACCGCAGATCGACCACCTCAGCTTCGACTTCGCCGAGGGGTTCGCCAACGAGATCGCGCACTTCGTCTCGCTGTGCCTGGGAGAGGCCGAGCAGGTGGCCCCCGTCTCCCACGGCACGGAGATCATGCGCATGCTCGACGGGATCTACGAGTCGGCGCGGGCCGGCCACGAGATCAGGCTGTCCTGACATGGTCCCCATCGGAGGAACCGTGCGGGTGGGGGTCGTGGGGTGCGGAAACGTCAGTTCCCGCTATCTGGCCAACCTCGCCGGGGAACCGGCGGTCACCGTCGTCGCCTGCGCCGACGCCGACCCGGCGCGCGCACGGGCGCTCGGCGCCGCCCACGCGGTGCCGGAGGTGCACCCGGTCGACGACCTGTTGGCCCATCCGGAGATCGACCTGGTCCTCAACCTGACCCCACCCAGGGCGCACGCCGAGTTGACCCTGCGCGCCCTGGAGCACGGCAAGCACGTCTACACGGAGAAACCCCTCGCGACCACCATGGCCGACGGTCACCGCATCGTCGAGGCCGCCCGGGCGCGGTCGTTGCAGGTCGGCACCGCTCCGGACACCTTCCTGGGAGTCGGGGCGCAGACCTGCGCGGCGCTGCTCGCCGAAGGCGCGATCGGCACCCCGACCTCGGTGAACGCCGCCATGATGAACGCCGGGCCGGAACGGTTCCACCCCGAGCCGGAGTTCCTCTACCAGGAGGGCGCCGGACCCCTGTTCGACATCGGTCCGTACTACCTCACGGTCCTGACCGAACTCATGGGTTCCATCGTCCGGGTGGGGGCGCTGGGCGCGACTGCGCGTACCGAGCGCGTCGTGTTGGCCGGACCCCGCGCGGGGTCGACCTTCAGCGTGCAGACACCCACCCACGTCAACAGCGTCCTGGAGTTCGCCAGCGGGGCCATGGGCATGCTGGTGACCAGCTTCGACGTCGTGGCGACGCGTACGCCGCACCTCGAGATCCACGGCACCGAGGGCACGATCGTCGCGGCGCAGGCCAACTCGTGGGGCGGCCCCGTGCTGCTCAGGGGAGCGGGCAGCACCGACTTCGTCGAGGTGCTCCCCGGCCCACGCGACTCCGACGGATTCATGGGGATGGGCCTGGTCGAGATGGCCAGGGCCATCCTGACGGGGCGGCCCGCGCTGGCCGCGGCGACACGGGGGCTCCACGTCCTGGAGGTGCTCACGGCCATCGCCGCCGCCGCCCGGGACGGCGGGGGTTTCACGACGATCAGTTCGCGGCTGGACACCCCCGACCGACGTGACGTGGGTGTCGTCGGGTGAGGGCCGGCCGAGCGCGGGCAACCGCCGCCGGATACGCCCGCCCGTCGTGGGCGGGCGTCTCCGGGCGTACGGGACGAGGCAGGCCCGGGGCGTCGCGCAGATGTTGAGCGGCTCTGCCATGGGCGGGCGGGACAGCGTCCGGTTGACTGGTGGGACGACGACGGGGGAGGACCACCGATGACCGAGACGATCCGCATCGCAGCCCTGGCCGGGGCGACGCTGACCACCGGGCTGGTGGCGGGGCTGTTCTTCGCGTTCACCTGCGCGGTCATGCCGGGGCTGGCCGCCACCGACGACCGGACGCTGGTCGGCACCATGCAGTCGATCAACCGGAAGATCCTCAACGGCTGGTTCCTGAGCGCCTTCCTCGGCGCGCTGCCGCTGCTCGCCGCAGCCGTCGCCACGCATTTCACCCGGGGCGGGCCGGTCCTGCTCTGGACCGTCGCCGCGCTGGCCTGCTATCTGGTCACCTTCGGCGTCACCATCCGCCTCAACGTGCCGCTCAACGACCGGCTGGAGGCCGCCGGCCCGGTGGACCGGATCGCCGACCTGGGCGAGGTGCGGGCCTGGTTCGAGGCGGCCTGGGTGCGCGGGAACCTCGTCCGCACGATCTCCTCGGTGGCCGCGTTCGGCTGCCTGATCGCCGCACTGCTGGCCGAACGGGGCTGAGCTACGCCGCGCCGAGCCGGCCCGCCGCCACGGCAGCCCGCGGGCCGCGGAGCACCCGGCCGACGGCGCGGCCGAGGGGCGGCAGGCATGGGCGGTCGACGGCGGGGAACCGTGTCCGCATGAGGATGAGCAGCACTCCGGCCGTGGCGGCGTCGAGCGAGGAGACGGGCCCGGACGGCGTACGGGGGCCGGCCGGCGAGGTGCACGCCTGGCTGCCGGGGCAGAACCAGACCGTGTGCGGGCTTCCCCTGAGCCGGACCCGGCTGCGCCGCTTCCCGCACGTGCGGTTCGAGTACACCTCGACGGACGTGCTCACCGAGACGGACCCGGTCGGCCGGATCTGCCCGCGCTGCCTCGCCGCCTCGCAGGGTCGCCGGGGCGGGCAGAAGAACTGGGTCCGCCACTCGCCCCGCCCCTGACGGGCGCCACTCGCCCGGCCCCTGGAAGCGGGCCGATCGCCCTACTCCTGACAGTGGTCGTGATCGGCGATTGACTCGGGGCTGACCGGGTACGGGGCGGACATGCGGATCGTGGTGGTGGGGGCGACCGGCAACGCGGGCACCGCCCTGTTGCGCCGGCTGCGGCGGGAACGCGGAGTGGATCTCGCCGGGGTGGCCCGCCGGCTGCCCGGGCCGGAGTGCGGTGAGCCGTACGACCAGGTGGAGTGGCACTCCTGCGACGTCGGCCTGCCCGGCGCCGCCGACCAGCTCGCCGAGGTCTTCGCCGGGGCCGACGCGGTGGTGCACCTGGCCTGGCAGATTCAGCCCAGCCACGACCAGCGCGTACTGCACCGCACCAACGTGGGCGGCAGCGCGGCCGTGATCGACGCCGTGGTCCGCGCCGGCGTGCCGGCCCTGGTGTACGCGTCGTCCGTCGGCGTCTACGCGTCCGGCCCGAAGGACCACCCGGTCTCCGAGCGCTGGCCGGCGACCGGGGTGCCCGGCTCGTCGTACAGCCGGGACAAGGCCGAGGTGGAGGCGCTGCTCGACCGGGCGGAGCGGGAGCACCCGGACCTGCGGGTGGTGCGGCTGCGGCCCGGCCTGAACTTCCAGCGGGCGGCGGCCACCGAGATCACCCGCTACTTCCTCGGCCCGTTCGCGCCCGTCCGGCTGCTGCGCTTCGGCCGGATCCCGCTGGTGCCGACGAACCGGCGGCTGCGGATGCAGGCGGTGCACACCGACGACGTCGCCGACGCGTACGCCCGCGCGGTCCTGGGTGACGCGCGCGGCGCGTTCAACGTCGCCGCGGACCCGGTGCTGACGCCGGAGCTGGTGGCCCGGCACTTCCACGGTTGGACGGTGCCCGTCGCCGCCCCGGTGCTGCGCGCCGCCGCCGCGCTGACCTGGCGGGCGCGGCTGCAACCGATCGACGCCGGTTGGGTTGAGCTGGCGCTGCACGCGCCGCTGATGTCGAGCGAGCGCGCCGAGACGGAGCTGGGCTGGCACCCGCACCACGACGCGCTCAGCGCACTGAAGGAACTCTTCGCCGGCATGGCCGACGGCGCGCACGCCGCCGGCCCGCCGATGTCGGCGGCCGGCGACCTCCCTGGCCGCCCCACCGCCCTGCTGCGTGGCCGCCCCGCCGGCCACGGCAACCCCTACTGACACGCCCCCGCCGGCCCGCGTCACCATTCGGGTCGATCAAGAGGGTTGCGCCTCGAATCGACGCCCCGGAGGACGCAAACCTCTTGATCGACAAGGCGGAGGGCGGGAGGGAACGGGGTCAGAAGTCGGCGAAGACGTACGGGTGCTCGCGGGGGAAGAGGCGGCGCAACTCGGCGGCCGCCTCCGGCGACACGTCGCCCAGCCCGCGCAGACCCACCTCGACCGGGTCCAGCACCCCGTACGCCAGGGCGGAGATGCCGGCGGCGGTCAGCGTGCTGGTCGGCGGCGAGCCGGCCGTGGCGGCGGAGCCGGTGACCAGCTCCAGCGTGCCGGTGGTGCCGTCCAGCAGGTACGACCCGGCCAGCCACCGGTCGCCGGTCAGCTCCACCCGCACCCGGCCCGGCCCGACGGGCAGCCCGGCCAGCGCGTCGACCGACAGCAGCCGGGCCATCGGCGCGGAGGAACCCGGCCGGGCCACCTGCGCCTCGACGTGCACGGCCAGGTCGGTCAGCCACAGCTCCGGCACCTCGTCGACGGGCACCTGGACCGTGACCCGCTCCACCTGGTCGACGTGCCGGCCGAAGAACTGCAACAGCAGCGCCCGGGCGACCGGGTCGGCGGCGAGCAGGTCACCGGCGGCGAGCGTGCCGCCGTGGTCGTCGATGCGGTAGATCACGGCACCGGTGACCGTGCCGCCCGTGCGGGCCGTCAACAGCCAGTGCTCGTCGCGGTCGCGCAACCCCACGTCGCGGTAGCTGGGGAAGATCGCGAAGCCGTGCCGCTCGTTCAGGCACCGCTCGGTGAACCGGCGCCAGTCCTGGTAGCCCTCGCCGATGCGCTGCCAGCCGACCTCGCCGGGCAGGTCGGCGCCGAGCAGCTCGCCCAGGTCGGCCGGCGAGAACGTGACCGTACGCGGCTTCGGCAGCCCCACGTAGCCGAACCGGGCGTAGAACGACGGCCGGAACGGGTAGAGCGCGCTGAGCTGGTGCCCCTCGTCGCGCATCTCGTCGAGGAGCCGGTGCAGCAGGGTGCGTACGTGCCCGCGCCGGCGGGCCAGCGGATGGGTGGCGACCCCGGCGACGCCGGCCATCGGCAGCACCTCGCCGCGCACGTTCTGCCGCATCGGGATCGCCGAGGCGGCGGCCAGCGTGACGCCGCCCTCCTCGACGACCAGCGTCCGGTTGCCCTCGTTGTAGGGCAGGTAGCCGCGGAACTCCTCCGCCCGGGCCGCGCTGCGCGGCGACGCCTCGAAGGCGTACGCGCCGAGCGCGAAGCTGGTGGACAGTCTTTCTTCGGCGTTCACCCGGCGGACGGTCATCCGCCCATCCCATCCCGACCCGGCGGTCGCCGCAACCGCAATCGCCGGTGACCGGACCGGCGGACGGTCAGCCGATCGGCAGGTGTCGAAGGTGCCGGCGGCGGCGCAGCCGGACGCTGAACACGGCCGCCACGGTGCCGATCAGCAGCGCGGTGACGGCCAGCCCGTGCAGCGACCCTCGCGCCAGGTAGCCGGAGTCGGTGTGGTCCACGGCCCAGGTGGCGATCTCCCGGCTGGACCAGAACGGGGTCAGCTTCGCGCCGGTGCCGGCCGGGTCGATCAGCATCTGCACCGCCACCACGGTGAGCAGCAGCAGCGTCCCCTCCAGCTCGCGGGGGAGCAGCGCGCCGATCAGCATCCCGAAGGGCGCGGCCACCCCCACGCAGCAGAGCATCGCCACCGCCACCCCGCCGTGCCGCAGCTCGGGCGCGTCGACGACGGTGAGCACGAAGAACGGCACGGACAGGATGAGCCCGGTCGCCCACAGGCCGAGCATCCGGCCGAGGTAGAGGTCGTGCGGGCGGTAGCCGGCCAGCCGCAGCCGGGGCTCCAGCTCGCGGGCCGCGCCGGTGGCGAAGAGGGCGGCGGTGCTGACGGCCCAGCTGATGCCGAGCAGCAGCGAGCGTACGGACTGCCCGACGTGCGAGTCCCGCCGGATCAGCCAGAACGCCAGCGGCATCAACAGCAGCAGCAGGAGCACGCCCCGACGGCGCAGCAGCTCCCGCAGGGTCATCTCGGCGACGGTGACGAGCCGGTTCACGCACGCCCTCCCTGGGTGGCCGGGGTCAGGTCGAGCACCAGGTCGACCCGGTCGAGTTGGTTGAGCAGGTGGGTCACCACGACGATCGCCCGTCCCTCGTCGCGCAGCCGGGCGAGCTGGTCCCAGAAGTTGACGTACGTGCCCCGGTCGAAGCCCTGGTAGGGCTCGTCGAGCAGCAGCATGTCCGGCTCGCTGAGGGTGGACATGGTCAGGTTCAGCTTCTGCCGGGTGCCGCCGGAGAGGTTGCGGGCGAGGACGTCGCCGTCGGCCTCCCAGCCGAGGTGGCGGGCCGCCGCCCGACCGGCACGGCGGGCCGGCCCCCGGGCCACGCCCCGGCCGGCGCCGATCAGCACGAAGTGCTCGTCGGGCAGCAGGAAGTCGGCGGTGCCGCCCTGCTGGGGGCAGTAGCCGACCCGGCCGGAGACGGTCACGTCCCCGGCGTCGGGGGAGACCAGCCCGGCGCAGACGCGCAGGAAGGTGCTCTTGCCGCAGCCGTTCGCCCCGATCACGGCGGCGATCTGACCGGCCCGGACGGTCAGGGACGCGTCGCGCAGGACGGTGTGTCGCCCGTACCGCTTGGTGATGCCCCGCGCGTGCAGCCGGACCGGTCCGGGGCGCGCAGCGGGCGAGGTGCCGATGGTCTCGACGATCGCGGCGGCGTAGTCCTGCGGCCGGCCGAAGACGGCCCACGGGTCGCCCCCGCCGTCGCGCAGGTGCGCGGCGGCCTCGGCGACCACGTGCCGGGCGGCGTCCGCCCGGACCCGGCGCCGGTCCAACTCGGCCGCGAACGCCCGCAGCCACTCGTCGGCGTTCATCCGTCGACCCCCTTCGTGACGAGGCCGGTCACCGGGGCGACGAACGCGAGCCAGGCGCTGCCGCCCTGGCGCAGGGTCGCCCGCCCGCTGTCGGTGAGCCGGTAGTACTTGCGGGCCGGACCGGACGCGCCCTCCCGCCAGTCGGCGGTGACCAGACCGGTGCGTTGCAGGCGCAGCAGCACCGGATAGAGCGTGCCGCCCTGGATCGGCCCGATGCCGGCGGCCTCCAGCGCCTGGGCGAGCTGGTAGCCGTAGGACTCGCCCTCGCGCAGCAGGGCCAGGACGCAGAGGTCGAGCACCCCGCGCAGCCACTGCCCGCGCCGGTCGGAATCCACGCGAGGAACATAGCGGCACTACCTAGCTGGCACAACTACCTAGCTGCCGGCGGCTGACCGCGACGGGAGCCGGGACGCGCTCAGACGGCGACGACGTCCGAGACCACGACGGTCACGTTGTCCGGCGCGCCGGCCTGGTGGGCGAGCTTGACGAGCTGCTCGCCGCACTGGTGCCGGTCGCCGTACGTGCTCAGCGCGGCGGCGATCGTGCCGTCCTCGACGTAGTCGGAGAGCCCGTCGCTGCACAGCAGCAGCCGGTCGCCGGCCACCACCGTGAGCACCCCGATCGCCGGGGGCGTGTCCGAGCCCTGCACCGCCCGGGTCACCAGGGACCGCTGCGGGTGGTGCCGCGCCTGCTCGGGCGAGAGCGCCCCCTGGTCGACCAGCGCCTGGACGAAGGTGTCGTCCCGGGTGAGCTGGGTCAGCTCCCCGTCGCGCAGCAGGTAGCAGCGCGAGTCGCCCACCTGGGCCAGCACCAGCGCGTCCCCGGCGAGCAGGGCGGCGGTCAGCGTCGTACCCATGCCGTCGCGCGCCGGGTCGACCGTGATGGCGGCGTGGATGCGCCGGTTCGCGGTGCTCACCACGGCCCGCAGGGCTCCGGCCGCCTCGTCGGGGGTGGTGGGCGGGCTCAGCTCGTCCAGGATGCGGATGACGATCTCGCTCGCCACCTCGCCCGCGGGCAGGCCGCCCATGCCGTCCGCGACCGCGACGAGGCGGTCACCGGCGAGGGCGGAGTCCTCGTTGTTGGTGCGGACCAGGCCGATGTCGTTGATGATGGCCGAGCGGAGGATCAGCGTCATGGGGTCAAGCTTGCCAAGAACACCCTCCCGCCGTCTCTACGCACTACTGCGTAGGGTTGGGGAATGATGCCGGTGTCCATGGTCGGGCGCGCCGGTGAGCTGGTCGAGCTCGACCGGGCGTGGTCCACCGTGGTCGATTCCCGGCGCTCCGCGCCGGCCGTCGCGGTGCTCACCGGCGAGGCCGGGGTGGGCAAGTCCCTGCTGGTCGCGGCCGCCCTGGACGCGTTCGCCCCCCGACCGGCGGTGGTGCTCTCCGGCGCCGCCCGCGTGCACAGCCCCGCCCCGTACGACTGGCTGGCCGCCGTCCTCACGGGCCGCGACACGAGCCGGCTCGACCTGCCGCCCGACGCGCTGGCCTGGCTCGCCCAGCAGCCCACCGCGCCGCGCGAGCGCTACGCGCCGGGCACCCTGCTCCGGCTCGCGGTGCGGGTCGTCCGGCTGCTCGTCGGCGCCGGCCCCGCCGTACTGGTGGTGGAGGACCTGCACGCCCTCGACCCGGCCAGCCTGAACCTCGTGGGCGAGCTGGCGACCGCCGCCGACCTGCCGGCGCTGCTGGTGGTGGCGAGCCGGCCCGCCGAGGACGCCGTCGCGCCGGACCTCGCGGTCCGCGCCCTGGCCCGGCTCTGCGGCGTCCGGGGCGCCGTCCGCCAACACCTCGGACCGCTGCTGCCGGCCGAGGTCGCCGAGGTGCTGACCCAGGTGTACGCGGACCCGCGCCCGTCCGGCCGGCTGGTACGCGCCGTCTGGCAGCGCACCGGCGGCAATCCGTACGCGCTCACCGAGCTGCTCGCCGCGCACGCCGGCCGGGGACCCGAGGCCCTGCTCCGGCCGCCGCCCGCCCCGCGAGCGCCGAGGGTGGCGCCGCAGCGACCCGCCGACCCGGTCGACGCCGAGCTGACCGGGCGGGAGATCGAGGTGCTGGGCTGCCTGGTCGCCGGGATGTCCAACAAGCAGGTGGCGCGGGCCCTCGGCATCTCGGTGCGGACCGTCACCGTGCACGTGTCCAACCTGCTGCGCAAGACCGGGTCCGCGTCGCGTACCGAGGCGGCGATCTGGGCCGTGCAGCGGCGGCTGCCGGTGCCGACGCCGGTCGACGGCTGAGCGTACGCCCGACCGGGCCGGCGCGGCCCGCGTCGCCGGCGGATGCTCAGCGGCGGGGGTAGCGGAGCAGGAGGCTGGCGGCGACCTCCTCGTCGCCGACGGCGGCGTACACGTGCGGCACGTCCGAGGTCCAGCGCAGGTGCCCGCCGGCGGCGGCGGTCAGCGGCGCGTCGACCGGGCCGGCGCGTAGCACGCCCGAGAAGACGGTGACGTGCTCGGTGACGCCCCGCTGGTGTGCGGGGGAGAGCTGCTCGGGGCCGGGCGAGACCAGCATCCGGTACAGCTCGTAGGTGGCGTCGCTGTCCTCGAAGACCTCCAGCAGGATGGCGCTGACGGCAGCGCCGCGTACGACCGGCCCGGCCGCCGGGCCGGAGAGCACGGCCGTCAGCGGTACGCCGAGCTGCGCGGTGATCGCGTAGAGCGTCTCCAGGGTCGGGTTGCGGGTGCCGTTCTCCAGGCCGGAGAGGGTCGCCTTGCCCACCCCGGCGAGCCGGGCGAGGGCGGACAGCGACATCCCGCGCTCCTCGCGCAGGGCGCGTACCCGGCGACCGACGGCCTCGGCTCCCGGATCGGGGGCCGATCGGTGGACTGGTGACGTCTGCGGCACCCCGCTATGGTGCTACAGGTTGTTGTTCCGTAAACGGAACGGTCGGGGGAGTGGGATGGCGGGACTGTCGCAACCGGTGCTGGCGGGCGTGGTGACCGCGCTGGTCGGGTTCGCCAGCTCGTTCACGGTGGTGCTGGCCGGCCTGCGGGCCGTCGGCGCCTCGGACGCGCAGGCCGCCTCCGGGCTGCTGGCGGTGTGCGTGGCCTCCGGGCTCTCCGCCGTGTGGCTGGGCCTGCGGCACCGGATCCCGATGAGCGTGGCCTGGTCGACCCCGGGCGCGGCGCTGCTGGTCGCCACCGGTGCGATGCCCGGCGGGTGGCCCGTCGCCGTCGGGGCGTTCCTCGTCTCGGGCGCGCTGATCGTGGCCGCCGGGCTGTTCCCCGCCCTAGGGCGGGCCGTCGCGGCTATCCCCCGGCCGATCGCCGGCGCGATGCTCGCCGGGGTCCTGCTGCCGCTGTGCACCGCCCCCGTCCGCGCGCTGGTCGAGGTGCCCCGGCTGGCCGTCCCCGTGGTGCTGGCCTGGCTGCTGCTGCACCGGTTCGCCCGGCGGTGGGCGGTGCCCGGCGCGCTGGTCGTCGCGGTGGCGGCGATCGCGCTGACCACCTCGGTCTCCGGGTTCGGTGGCGCCCGGCTGCTCCCCGCGGTCGAGCTGACCGCCCCGGCCTGGAACGTCTCCGCGATGGTCGGCCTCGCGTTGCCGCTCTTCCTGGTCACCATGGCCGCGCAGAACGTACCGGGAATGGCGGTGCTGGTCGGCTACGGCTACCGCCCACCCTTCGGCGCCGCGCTGCGCGCCACGGGGCTGACCACCGTGGTCGCCGCGCCCGCCGGTGGGCACGCGGTCAACCTCGCCGCGATCACCGCCGCCCTGGCCGCCGGCCCGGACGCCCATCCGGACCCCGACCGTCGCTGGATCGCCTCGGTCACCGCCGGGATCGGGCTGGCCCTGCTGGGGCTGGGCGCCGGTGCGGCGACCGCGCTGGTGGCGCTCGCCCCGCCGGTGCTGATCGAGGCGGTCGCCGGGCTGGCGCTGCTCGGCGCGTTGGCCACCGCGCTCACCTCGGCGCTGGCGGAGCCGGCGGCCCGCGAGGCCGCGGTGGTCACCTTCGTGGTGACTGCCTCCGGGGTGGCCCTGCTCGGCGTGGGCGGCGCGTTCTGGGGCCTGGTCGCGGGCGGGGTGATGCTCCTGCTCTTCCGCCGGCGCTCCGACGGGCCAACCGCGCCGGAATCACCATCCGAAACCCCGACCGCATCGCCGGAGCCGCCGCCCGCACCCGTGACCGCACCGCCGGAGCCGGGTGCGGCCGGGGCGTCGTTCACTCCTCGGGCGGCAGGTCGCGGGCCGGGACGTCGAGGCGTACCTGGTCGTCGGTGACGGCGGCGATCTGCTCGGCGAGCACGTAGACCGCGCCGGTGCGGACCAGGTCGGTGGAGACCTTCAGGTAGCCGCTGTGTAGCAGCCGGGCCGCCAGGTCGGCCGGCACGTCCGGCTCCTCGACGGCCGTCGACTCGATCAGCTCGTCCAGGCTGCTGCCCGGGTCGGCGGTCGGCGCCTGCACGGTCACCGCGTTCGGGTCGCCCCGCTGGACCAGGTCGACGGTGCCGACCTCGGTGCCGTCGACGTCGACCACCCGCATGCCCGTGGTGACCCGGGAAACTGTCGCCTGTCGCTCGGTGTCCTGCTGCTCCATCCTGGCGCGGTTCCCGGACCCCGCTCCGGCTAAACCATCGTCGAGATCTTGGACAGTTGTCGCTCGGGCCGAACGGCAACTGTCCAAGATCTCGTGGTGGCGTACCGGTCACACCTCCGGGGACCAGGCGCTCGGCGGGCGGGGGGAGAGTTCGCGCCAGGTGTCGGTGCCCTGGAGCAGCGCCCGGACGGTCTCCTCGGCCTCGTCGGCGGTGCCGTGCTCGTAGAAACGGGAGACGCCCTCGGAGCCGCCGGCGCGCTGCTCGACGTGCCACCGGTCGCCGTCCACCCGGAGGAAGACGTCGCGCCGGGCCAGCCGGCCCCATTTCCCGTTCCACCAGTGCTTCCGCTGCTCCATGGCGGGACTCTATCGAACAGGCGTACGAAAATGTGCGGCCCCCGCGGGATTCCCGCAGGGGCCGATGTGCGTGCGCCGGGTTCAGCGCGGGGTGGGCGGTTCCTCCCGGCGGCCGAGGACGTCGTCGAGCGCGCCGCGCTGCTGCCCGGGGGTGGTGTGGCCGGCGGCGACCAGGGCGTCGCGGATCTCGGTGAGCAGCCTGACCTCCTCGCTCGGGGCCTTCGGCGGCGGCTCCTCGCCCCGCTTGCGCCGCTCGGCCAGCTTGTTCATCGGGAACACCACGAGGAAGTAGAGCGCCGCCGCGGTGAGCAGGAAGGTGATCAGCGCGTTGACGAAGGCCACCCAGTCGAACGGAATCTCGCGGAACGTCGGCGTGGACCCGGTGAGGCCGTTCTTGCTGCCGGTGAGCAGCGCGATGAGCACCCGGACCAGCGGTTCCAGGAACGACTTGGTGAGCTGGGTGACCACGCCCGTGAACGCGGCGCCGATGACGACACCGACCGCCAGGTCGACGACGTTTCCGCGCATGATGAAGTCTTTGAAGCCCTTGAGCATCCGTACTCCCGAGGTGTCCGGTCTTCCGTCCGGCACAACCTATGCCCCGGGCGTGGGCTCCAGAAAAGCGCCGGCCTCGATCGCCGCCCGGTCCGGGTCGCCGGCCCGGATCGCCTCGACCAGCCGGGAGTGGTCGGCGTAGCGCTCCGGCTCCAGCGCGCCGCCCATCGACTGGGCGATCGTGCTGTGCAGCGCGGTGCCGACCGAGGCGTACAGCTCGGCGAGCATGCCGTTGTGCGCCGCCGCGACCACGGCGGTGTGCAGTGCCGCGTCGGCCGCCACGAACTCGTCGAACCGGCCGTCGCGCCAGGCCGCCTCACGGGTGGCGAGCGCGCCGTCCAGGGCCGCCAGGTCCTCGGCCGTACGCCTCAGCGCGGCGAGCCGGGCGGCCTCCACCTCGAAGGCGCGGCGCACCTCGACCACTTCGGCCATCCGGTCGGCGGTGAGCCGGCGGGCCACCACGGGGGCCAGTTCGTCGGTCGACACCACGTACGTCCCGGAGCCCTGCCGGCACTCCAGCACCCCGGCGTGCACCAGCGCCCGCACCGCCTCGCGGACCGTGTTTCGCCCCACGCCGAGCGCCGCGACGAGTTGCGGCTCGGTGGGGATCCGCCCGCCCAGCGGCCACTCGCCGCCGAGGATCCGCTCCCTGAGCTGCGCGATGGTCTGCCGCACCCGGTGCCCCCGGGGCGGCGCGGCGGCGGAATCAACCGACGGTGGCACTGGTTACAACACCCGCCAGGAATTCATCCCATGATTGTAGGTTCAGACGCATGACCCCGCCAACCACCGCCGCCGTCGACGCCGGAACCGCGCCGCGTTCCGCGCGGGAGACGATCGCCGGGCCGGACGACGTGCCCGCGCCGGCGGATGCGACGGCTCCTGCCGCCACCCCCGCCCCGGCCGGGCCGGTCGCCGGTGGGCTGCTCGTGCTCGTCGGCATGCTGCTCGTGGCGCTCAACCTGCGGGCCGCCATCACCAGCCTCGGCGCCCTGCTCGACGAGGTACGCGGCGGCCTGGCCCTCTCCGGGGTGCTGGCCGGGGTCGTGACCACCCTGCCCGCGGTGGCCTTCGCCGTCTTCGGGTCGCTCACCCCCCGGCTGGTCCGCCGGCACTCTCCGGCCCGGGTGCTGGTGGTGGCGATGCTGATTCTCGCCGCCGGGCAGCTCGTCCGGGTCGGTACGGACTCCGCGCTGGTCTTCATCGCCGGCAGCGCCCTGGCGCTGGCCGGGATCGCGGTGGCGAACGTCCTGCTCCCGCTCCTGGTGAAGCAGTACTTCCCGCACCGCATCGGGCTGGTCACCGGGGCGTACTCGATGACGTTGACGGTGGGCGCGACGGTGGCGGCCGCGGCGGCGGTGCCCGTGGCGCACCTCTTCGGCACCTGGCGGGCCGGGCTCGCCGTCTGGGCCGGGCTGGCCCTGGTGGCCGTACTCCCGTGGGTGCCCCTGGCGCTGCGGGCGCGCGCGGCCCGACGGGCGGCGACCCCGACGGCGGCGGCGCCCCGCCCCGGGCGGATCCGGCCCGGGCGGACCCGGCTCGGCTGGGCGATGGCGGTCTACTTCGGGACGCAGTCGCTCGGCGCCTACGCGATCATGGGCTGGCTGGCCCAGCTCTTCCGCGACGCCGGCTACCGCCCGCAGGACGCGGGCCTGCTGCTCGCCGGCGTGACCGCCCTGGGCGTGCCGATCGCGCTGCTGATGCCCACCCTGGCCGGGCGGCTGCGCACCCTGCACCCGCTGGTGCTGACGCTCTCCGCCGCGATGGCCCTGGCCTACGTCGGGATGGCCGTCGCGCCGCACGACGGGGCGTTGCTCTGGGTGGTGCTGCTCGCGATCGGGCAGAGCGCCTTCCCGATGATCCTGGCCACCATCGGGCTGCGCGCGCGCACCGCCGAGGGGACGGTGGCGCTCTCCGCGTTCAGCCAGAGCGTCGGTTACCTCATCGCCGCGCTGGGGCCGCTGCTCGTGGGCATCCTCTACGGGACCACCGGCGGGTGGACCGTCCCGATCGGGTTCCTGCTGGTAGCACTCGCCGTGCAGACCGGCGCGGGCATGGTGATCGCCCGTCCCCGACACATCGAGGACGAGGCGTGAGGGGGAACCGTCAGGAGGTGGCGGGCGTCGGGTCGCCGGCCACGGCCTGCTCGACCGTGGGGTAGGTGTGCAGCACCTCGACGAGGCCGCTCACCTCGAGGATGCGCAGCACGCCCCGCTGCGGGGCGGCCAGCCGCACCACGCCGCCGGCCTCGTCGCAGCTGTTCTTGGCGCGGACGAACACCGACAGCCCCGTGGAGTCGCAGAACGAGACGTTCGCCAGGTCGAAGACGAGTCGGCTGCGACCCTTGTCGAGCAGGTCGGTGATCTGGTCCTGCAACTGCGGTGCGGTCGCCATGTCCAGCTCGCCCGCGACCGAGACGACGACCACGTCGCCGCGCTGTTCCGTGTGCACCGTCAAGGACATTCGCCAGACCTCCTGTTATCGGGGAAACGGTATCCCACCATCGGGGTGGTACGCAGAACGGGAGGCGGTATCCGGTGGCCGTGCTCATTCGTTTGCCCTGCGGCAACTAGCGCTCCGGCCTCCGGTGATAGAGTCCGCCGTCGAGGTCGAAGGGGGTTCACCATGGCGTTGAGCACGGAGGAAGGCAACCGGCTGGCCGGTCTGCTGACCGGTCACGCCGAGCGGGTCACGCAGCGCTGGACGGAGATCGTCGCCGCGTCCCTGCGCGGGCGGCTCAGCCAGGGCGAGCTGCGCCGGCAGGTGCAGGAGCTGCACTCTAGCATGATCACTGCGAGTGAGCAGGGTGCCGTCGACCTTGACTCCGAGCAGGCCACGGAGCTGCGCGCCGTGCTCTCCGAGCTGTCCCGGGGGCGCGCCCGGCAGGGCTTCTCCGCCTCCGAGACCGCGATCAGCGTGTTCGCGCTGAAGGAGGTGCTGCTGGAGCTGCTGGAGGCCGAGGGCGGCGCCGAGAGGCTGCGCGACTACGTCGCCTTCTCCGGGCTGATCGACCAGATGGGCCTGTTCACCTTCGAGAGCTTCGTGCGCACCCGCGAGAGCCTCATCGCCGACCAGGCGGAGCAGTTGCTGGAGCTGTCCACCCCGGTGGTGAAGCTCTGGGAGGGCGTGGTCGCCGTGCCGCTGGTCGGCACCCTCGACTCGGCCCGGGCCCAGGTGGTGATGGAGCGGCTGCTCCAGACCCTGGTCGACACCGGCTCGCCCTACGCGATCATCGACATCACCGGCGTACCGGCGGTGGACACCCAGGTCGCCCAGCACATCCTCAAGACCGTGGTGGCCGCCCGGCTGATGGGCGCCGACTGCATCATCTCCGGCATCCGGCCGCAGATCGCGCAGACCATCGTGGCGCTGGGCATCGAGTTCGGCGACATCGCCACCAAGGCCAGCCTCGCCGACGCGTTGCGGCACGTGCTCCGGCTCACCGGGGTCGAGACCGGCCGCCGCCAGCGCCGGGAGGCCTGATGGAACGGGTGCCGATCCTCAAGATCGGCGACATCCTGCTGGTCTCCATCCAGGTCGACATGTCCGACCAGACGGCGGTCCAGCTCCAGGAGGACCTCGCGGAGCGGATCGTCGCCACCGGCTGCCACGGCGTGATCATCGACATCACCGCCCTGGACATCGTCGACTCCTTCGTCGGGCGGATGCTGTCGACCATCGCCTCGATCTCCAAGGTGCTCGACGCGGAGACGGTCGTGGTCGGCATGCGTCCCGCCGTCGCCATCACCCTGGTCGAGCTGGGCCTGTCGCTCAACGGCATCCGGACGGCGCTCAACGTCGAGCGGGGCATGGAGTTGATCGCGGCGGCCCACGCCGACGAGCGCGAGCTCGCGTTCGACGACGAACCGGACGCCGAGACGACGGCGTTGTCATGACCGCCGGAGTCGACCTGGGCCAGCCGCAGGCGCAGGCGATCCGCAGCGACGAGGACGTGGTACGCGTCCGACAGCTGGTGCGTACGGTGTCGGTGGCCGTCAAGCTCTCGCTGGTCGACCAGACCAAGGTCGTCACCGCGGCGAGCGAGCTGGCCCGCAACACCCTGGTGTACGGCGGCGGCGGCACGGTCGAGGTGGCCACGGTGGACAACGGCCGGCGGCGGGGAGTGCGGATCGTCTTCGCCGACTCCGGCCCGGGCATCGCCGACCTCGACCTGGCGCTGACCGACGGCTACACCACCGGCGGCGGGCTCGGCCTCGGGCTCAGCGGCGCACGCCGGCTCGTCGACGAGTTCGACATCCAGACCGCCGTCGGTGAGGGAACCCGGATCACGGTCACCAAGTGGTCCCGGTGAACGACGACGCGGTCCCCGACCGCGGAATCTGGTTCCGGGTCGAGAGCGGCAGCGCGGCCAGCACGGTGCGGCGGGCCGCCGAACGGCTCGCCGCCCAGCTCGACCTGGGCGCCGCCCGCACCGCCGACCTGGCCATCGTCGCCGCCGAGCTGACCAGCAACCTGGTCAAGCACGCCGACGACGGTGTCCTGCTGCTGCGGCCGGTGCGGCGCGACGGGGAGGCCGGCGTGGAGCTGATCGCCGTCGACGCCGGGCCCGGGATGGCCGACCTCACCGCCTCCTCGCAGGACGGGCACTCCACCGCCGGGACGCTCGGCATCGGCCTCGGCGCGATCGTCCGGCAGGCCACCTGGTTCGACGGCTACTCCCGGCCGGAGCGCGGCACGGTGCTCGCCGTGCAGATCTGGCCGAACCGCCCCGGCGGGCACGAGCGGTGGCCCTGGGTCGGCGCGCTCAGCCGGCCGCTGGCTGGGGAATCGGTCAGCGGCGACGGGTACGCGTGGCGGATCGTCGAGGGCCGTCGCCAGGTGCTGGTCTGCGACGGCCTGGGACACGGGCCGCTGGCCTCCGCCGCCACCGACGCCGCGCTCGACGCGTTCCGCAAGGCGCCGGCGGGGGCGCCGGCGGCGGTCGTCGCGCACCTGCACCGCTCGATGTCGCACACCCGGGGCGCCGCGCTGGCCGTGGCCGAGCCGGATCTGTCGGCCGGGGTGCTGCGCTACTCGGGGCTGGGCAACATCTCCGCCGCCGTCATCGGCGCGGACGGCAGGCGGCGGGGCCTGGTCTCGCTGCCCGGCATCGCCGGGCACCAGCGCCCCCCGATCCGGGAGTACGACTACCCCTTCGAGGCCGACGCCCTGCTGGTCATGCACAGTGACGGGGTGGTCGACCGCTGGCAGCTCGCCGACTATCCCGGTCTCGTCGACCGGTCGCCCCTGGTGGTGGCCGCGACGCTGCTGCGGGACGCCGGCACGCGCCGCGACGACGCCTGCGTCCTGGTCGCGCGGGGATGGTCGTGACCGGGTTCGCCGGGGCGCCCCTGCTGACGATGGCGCTGCGGGTCGAACACGACATCTTCGTCGTCCGGCAGCGGGGCCGCGAGGTCGCCGCCGCGGTGGGGCTGGAACACCAGGACCAGGTACGCATCGCCACGGCGCTCAGCGAGGTGGCCCGCGACCTGCTGCACTCGGCCGGCGGGGCGGAGGTGGCGTTCGTCCTCGTCGACGACCCCGCCGACGGCAGGCGGTACCTGCGGGTGGACCTCCTCCCGGTGCGTCCGCTGCCCGGCGGGCGGTACGAGCCGCGGTCCGGCGCGGTGGCGCGGTTGGTGGACAAGTTGGGCGTGGTGCCACGGGAGGGGGATACGGTCGTGAGGATGTCCCGACGTGTTCCGGTCACCGCAGAGGTGCTGACCCCCGAGCGTCTCGCCGAGCTGCGCGCCGAGCTCGACCGGAACGCGCCGGGCAGCGCCCTGGACGAGTTGGCCGCCCAGAACGCGCAGCTGATCGCCGCCCTCGACGAGGTACGCAGCCAGCGCGACGAGCTGGCCGTCCTGAACGAGGAGCTGGCCGAGACCAACCGGGGCGTGATGGCGCTCTACAACCAGCTCACCGAGGAGCTGGAGGAGACCAACCGGGGCGTGGTCGCCCTCTACGCCGAGCTGGACGAGAAGTCCGCCCAGCTGCGCGCGGCGAGCGAGTCGAAGAGCCGGTTCCTGGCGAACGTCAGCCACGAGCTGCGGGCCCCGGTCACCGCGATCATGGGGCTGGGCCGGCTGCTGGGCGACTCCGCCTCCGACCCGCTCACCGCCGAGCAGGCCCGCCAGGTCGGGCTGATCCGCTCGTCGGCGGGTGACCTCCTCACGTTGGTCAACGAGCTGCTCGACCTGGCCAAGGCCGAGTCGGGCCGGATCGAGCCCGACTGGAGTGAGGTCGACCTGCGGCCGGTCTTCGGCCAGTTGCGCGGCACGCTGCGCGCCCTCGCCACCCGGCCCGACGTCGAGCTGGTGGTGGAGGAGCCGCCCGTGCCGGCGACGCTGCGCACCGACGAGGTGCTGCTCGCCCAGGTCCTGCGCAACCTGCTGCACAACGGGCTCAAGTTCACCGAGCGCGGGGAGGTCCGGCTGCGGGCGGGGCGGCGGGACGACCAGTGGTCGCTGGCCGTCTCCGACACCGGCGCGGGCATCCCCCCGGAGCTGCACGAGCGGATCTTCGAGGAGTTCTACCAGGTGCCCGGCGCCACCCGGGTCGGCGGCACGGGCCTCGGCCTGCCGTACGCGCGGCGGCTGGTGACCCTGCTCGGCGGCAGCCTGGTGGTGTCCAGCGAGCCGGGCCGGGGCAGCACGTTCACCGTCACCCTGCCTGTGGGCGGAGCGTGACGTGGAGGGCGGCCCGGCGACGGTCCTGGTGGTCGACGACAGCCCCACCAAGCGCTACCTCCTGGTGAGCTGGCTCTCCCGGGCGGGCTTCGCGGTGCTGGAGGCGGAGAGCGGCGGCGAGGCGCTGGCCCGGGTCGGGGTGGACCCGATCGATCTCGTGGTGCTCGACGTGCGGTTGCCCGACCTGAACGGCTTCGAGGTCTGCGAACGGATCAAGGCGGCGTACCCGGCGATGCCGGTGATCCACGTGTCCGCGCACGCGGTGGACGTGGTGGACCGGGCGCAGGGGCTGACCCGGGGCGCGGACGCGTACCTGGCGGAGCCGATCGAGCCGGAGGAACTGGTCGCCACCTCCCACGCGGTGCTGCGCTACTACCGGGCCCGGCAGCGCGCGGAACTGCTCGCCGAACGGCTGCTCGGGCTGGCCGACACGACCATGGCGGTGCACTCCGCCCCGAACTTCGCGAGGCTGCTGGAGGCGGCGGCGGCCGGCGCCGCGCAGATCTTCAGGAGCCCGGCCGCCGTGGTCGCGGAGACGTTCGACGGCGACTGTCTCGCCGGGATCGCGGACTTCCCCGACGGCGCGGCCACGATCGTCCCCTGGATCGTCGACGACACCGGGGTGCCGACCGGGACGACGGTCCGGGTGGACGAGCCGGCAGCCTGGGGCCTGGTCGAGTGGCCGGCGGACGACACGGTCACGGTGGCCGCCGCCCGGCTGCGCGAGGACCGGGCGCCGCTCTACGTCGTCGTGCCCACCGCCACGCAGACCGCCCGCACCCCCGTGCTTCGGCAGCTCGCCCAGGCGGTGGCGGCGGCGGTGGAGGCGCAGCGCTCCTTCGACGAGGAGCACCGCATCGCGGTGACCCTCCAGCGCAGCCTGCTGCCGCGCCGGATACCGCAGGTCAGCGGGCTCGACCTGGCCGTGCGCTACGAGCCGGCGAGCGCGCAGACCGAGGTGGGCGGCGACTTCTACGAGCTGGTGATGCTCGACGGCCACCTGCTCCTGGCGATCGGCGACGTGGCCGGCCACTCGCTGCACGCCGCGACGGTGATGGCCGAGCTGCGGCACGCGGTGCGGGCGTACGCGGTGGAGGGGCACCAGCCGGGCGAGATCCTGCACCGGGTCAACGAACTCATGCGTACCCTGCTGCCCGACGAGCTGGCCACGATCTGCGTGCTGCTGCTGCACCCGCCCAGCGGCCGGATCCGGCTGGCCAGCGCCGGTCACCTGCCGCCGTTGCTCAGCCTCGACGGCAAGGTCGAGTTCGTACAGCACTCGGCCCCGCTGCTCGGGGTCCGCGCGCCCCGGCCGCCCGACCTGGAATTCGTGCTGCCGGCCGGGGCGACGCTGGTGTTCTACACCGACGGCCTGATCGAACGCCGGGACGCCACGATCGACGACGGGTTGGCCGCCCTGGCCGCTTCCGCCGGCCGGGTCGACGACGACCTGGACCGGTTCTGCGAGCGGCTCCTGGTCGAGCTGGCTCCGCCGGAGATCCACGACGACGTCGCCGTGGTCGCCCTGCGCCGCAACTGAGCCGGCCCCCGGTCGACCTCGGCTTCACCACGTACGGCTTCGCGAGCGACTTGCGGGGGGCGGCGACGCCGGGGCCATCCTCGTACCCTGAGCGCATGGCCACGAAGACTGGTGATCTGCTCGCAGCCACGACCCCCCGTGCCGTCGCGGTGGTCCGGGGCATCTCGGACGACCAACTGGACCTGCCCACCCCGTGCAGCGACTACACGGTACGCGACCTGCTCAACCACCTCCACGACGTGGTGGTCAACTTCCAGGCCCTCGCGCACAGACGGCAGCCGGAGTGGGCGGAGAAGCCCGACCATCTGGCCGAGGGCTGGCGGGACCGGTTCGAGGCGGAGACCGCGAAGCTGGTCGAGGCGTGGTCGGACCCGGCCGCGCTGGACGGCATCTCGCCCGGGATGGGGCTGCCGCAGGAGACGGTCGGCAGCATGGTGCTGCTGGACCTGACCGTGCACGCCTGGGACCTGGCCGTCGCCACCGGGCAGCCTTACCGCCCCGCGCCCGAGGTGCTGCCCCCGCTGTACGCCCTGTGCGAGCAGATGGGGCCGGCGGCCCGGGAGCAGGGCGTCTTCGCGGCGCCGGTGGGCACGTCGTCGTCGGACGTCTCGGAGATCGACCGCCTGCTCGCCCTGACGGGCCGGGACCCGGACTGGTCGGCGCTCGACTGACCCCGACCGAGCCCACCTCAACCACAGGCCCGCGCGGCACCCGCCGCGCGGGCCTCCTTGACAGTCGCTATTCACCCGGTGAATAGTGACGCGGTGTCCACCCCGCATGTACTGCTCGGGCTGCTGGCCGCCGGCAACCGGCACGGCTACGAGCTGAAGCGGGCCCACGACGAACGCCTGCCCCGCGCCCGGCCGCTGGCCTTCGGGCAGGTCTACTCGACGCTCGGCCGGTTGCAGCGGGACGGCCTGGTGGCACCGGCCGGGCAGGAACGGGAGGGCGGCCCCGAGCGCACCGCGTACGCGCTGACCGCCGACGGCCGGGCCGCGCTGGAGCGCTGGCTCGCCGAGGTCGAGCCGCCGATGCCGTACGTCGCCAGCACCCTCTTCGCCAAGGTGGTCGTGGCGCTGCTGGTGGACGACGCGGACCGGGCCCGGGCCTACCTGGTCGCCCAGCGGCAGGCCCACACCGAACGACTGCGGGAGTTGACCGCGGTGAAGACGGCGCCCTCGGCCAGCCTCGACGACATCGTCGCGGCCGACTTCGCCATCGCCCATCTCGACGCCGATCTGCGGTGGCTGCGGACCACCCTGGACCGCGTCGCCGACTGGCACCGGGAGGTGCACTCGTGACGCAACTTCAGGCTCGCGGCGTGGTCAGGTCCTACGGGCCGACACCCGCGCTGCGCGGCGTCACCCTCGACGTCGCCGAGGGCGAGATCGTCGCCGTCACCGGCCCGAGTGGCTGCGGCAAGTCCACCCTGCTGCACTGCCTCGCCGGCATCCTGCGCCCCGACGCCGGCGAGGTGAGCTGGAACGGACACCGGATCGACACCTGGTCGGAGGCGGCACGGTCGCGGCTGCGGCGCACCGAGTTCGGGGTGCTCCTCCAGTTCGGCCAGCTCGTCGCCGAGTTGACCGCCGCCGAGAACGTCGCCCTCCCACTGCTCCTCGCCGGCACCCGGCGGCGAGAGGCGCGGACGGCCGCCCTGTCCTGGATGGACCGGCTCGGCGTGGCGGACCTGGCCGACGCCCGGCCGGGCGAGATGTCCGGCGGGCAGCAGCAGCGCTGCGCCACGGCGCGGGCCCTGGTCACCGAGCCCCGGGTGCTCTTCGCCGACGAGCCGACCGGCGCGCTGGACACACTCGCCGGTGAGCAGGTGCTCACCCAGTTGGTCCGGCTCGCCCGCGAGCAGAAGACCACCGTCGTCCTGGTCACCCACGAGCCGCAGATCGCCGCGTACGCCGACCGCGAGATCATCCTCCGCGACGGCATGGTCGACCGCGACGGGCTCGGCCTCGACACCCCGCTGCCGGGCGTACGCCGGTGAGGCCGGCCACCCTGGCCCGCCTCGCCCTGGCCGGCACCCGCACCGACACCGTCCGGGTGGTCCTCACCGCGATCAGCGCCGCCCTGGCCGCTGTCGCCGCCCTGGCCGCGCTCACCGTGCTGGCGATCCCCACCCCACCCGCCACGGACGACAACGCCAACCGCTGGTCGCAGCACTACTCCAACCCCCTGCTCGTCGAGCCGGGGCTGCGCGGCGGCACCGCCTTCGCCCTGCTGCTGCTGATGATTCCCGTGCTGGCGCTGGCCGGGCAGTGCGCCCGGCTCGGTGCCCCGGCGCGGGACCGCCGGCTGGCCGCGTTCCGGCTGGCGGGCGCCACCCCGGGCCAGGTGACCCGGATCGCCGTGTTGGAGACGGGCCTGGCGAGCCTGCTCGGCACGCTGGCCGGCGCCTCGGTCTACTTCGCCGGCCGGGAGCTGTGGGACCGGCCCGACGCCCGGGGCCGGCTCGCGCTCCCCACCGACGTGCTGCCCACCCCGGGCGCGCTGGCGGCGGTGCTGGCGGGGCTGCCGGTGGTCGCGGCGCTGGCCACCGCGCTGATGCTGCGCCGGGTGAGCACGACCCCGTTCGGCGTGCTGCGTACGCACCGCCGGGAACGCGGCCCCCGGCCCTGGGCGGGCGTCCTCATCGTCGCCGGGCTGGCCGCCTTCGCCGCCATCGAACCCGTCACCCGCTTCTACGACCGGCGCGACGCCGACGCGCCGCTGTGGCTGGTGCCGATGCTGCTGGTCGGCGGCGGGCTGGCCGCGATGATCGGGGTGGTCGTCGGCACCGGCTGGATCTCCTGGACCGCCGGGCGGCTGCTGCACCGTTACGCCCGGGGCCCGGCCGCGCTGCTCGCCGCCCGGCGGCTGACGGCCGACCCGTGGGCGGGCAGCCGCACCTTCGCCGCACTGCTGGCGGCGGTACTGCTCGGCGCGGGCGCGGCCGGGCTGCGGGAGTACTTCGTCGCGGCGGGCGAGCTCAGCCGGCGGACCGGGGCCGGGCTGGCGGGCGGCGACTTCTACCTGCGGACCATGGACCTGGTGGACCTGGCGGTGGTGGTGGCCATGCTGGTCGCCGCCGGTGGGCTGGTCGTCGCGGTGGTGGAGGGGATCACCGCCCGGCGGCGCGCGTACGCGGCCCTGGTGGCGACCGGGGTGCCCCGGCCCACGCTCGGCCGGTCCATCGCCTGGCAGTCGCTGGCCCCGGCCGTGCCGGCGGTGGCGGTCGCCCTGGCCGTGGGCCTGCTGCTGGCCCGGGGGCTGTTCCGCGCGCCGAGCGGCGCCGACTACGACGAGGTCTGCGTCGCCACCGCGCAGCTCTGCGCCGACCCCGTCACCCGGGCGCGCCACACCCGGGTCGTGGAGACCTCGCAGGTGACCGTGCCGCCCGACGTACCCCTGGGGCAGCTCACGATGCTCGGCGCCGGCGCCTTGACGGCGGTGCTGGTGACGGTCGGTGTCGGCCTGCTGTTCCTGCGCGCGAGTACGGCGGTGGAGGAGCTGCGGACGACCTGAGCCCGTGATCCGCCAGCTCGCCCCGCGAACCGGCGTCGGGCCGCCCGGGCCGCGTCAGGCGGCGAACAGGCCGGTGGCGAGCGCGAGCAGCGTCCCGGCGGCGGCGGAACAGCAGCACACCAGCAGGAACGCGACCACCGCGAGGATCGCCCAGACGCGCCGGTCGCGCGCCGCCGCCCGCCAGCCCGAGGCCGGTACGCCCTCGGCCGGCTCGTCCTCCACCCCGCCGGCTCCGGTCACCCCGGCAGTCTAGGCGCGCCACCCCCGCCGTCCCGGCCGCAACCGCGCGGGACCGTTCGTCCGCCCCGGATCGGGCAGGATGGGGCGATGGAGCTGGTCTCGATCACCGACGTCCGCAACGCCGCCGCCGACATCGAGGGCACCGTGCTGCGTACCCCGTTGCTGCGGACCGGATGGGACGCGCAGCTGTGGCTCAAGCCGGAGAGCCTGCAACCGGTGGGCTCGTTCAAGCTGCGCGGGGCGACCCACGCGGTGGCCCGGCTGACGCCCGAGGAGCGGGCGCGCGGCGTGGTCACCCACTCGTCGGGCAACCACGGCCTGGCGCTGGCGTACGCGGCCCGCGCGGCCGGTGTGCCGTGCCGGATCGTGGTGCCCGAGGGCGCCCCGGCGGCGAAGGTCGACCGGATCCGCGCGCTGGGCGTCGAGGTGCTGCTGGTGCCGCCGCCGCGACGCGGCCCGGAGGCGGAGCGGATCGCCGCGACGACGGGTGCGGTGCTGGTGCCGCCCTTCGACGACCGGCGGATCGTGGCCGGGCAGGGCACGGTCGGGCTGGAGATCGTCGAGGACCTGCCCGACGTCGACGTGGTGCTGGTGCCCGTGGGCGGCGGCGGGCTCTCCTCCGGCGTCGCGACCGCGGTCACCGCCCTGCGCCCGGCGACGACGGTGATCGGCGTCGAGCCGGAACTCGCCGCCGACGCGCGGGACTCGCTGGCGGCCGGCTCGGTGGTGGTCTGGGGCGAGGAGCGCACCTACCGGACGATGGCCGACGGGCTGCGTCTGCCGCCGTCCGAGCTGACCCTCGCCCACCTGCGGGCCCGGCTGGACCGCATCGTCACGGTGACCGAGGAAGAGATCCGGGCCGCGATGGGTCGGCTGGTGCGCGACGCCCGCCTGGTGGTGGAGCCGAGCGGCGCCGTGGCCGTGGCCGCCCGGCTGTTCCGCGCCGCCGAGCTGCCGCCCGGTCGTACGGTCGCCGTGGTCACCGGCGGCAACGTCGACCCGGCGGTGCTGGCCGGCGTCCTCGGCTGAGACCGTCGGGCGGGGCCCCTACCGGCGAGCGGAGGGGCCCCGCCCGACCAAGCTCAGGCGCGGCCGAGGCGGTCGAGGATCCAGGCGTTGACGAACGCCTCCTCGCGCCAGGAGTCGTAACGGCCGCTGGGGCCGCCGTGGCCGGCACCCATCTCGGTCTTGAGCAGGTAGTCGCCCTGCGGCGCGACCGCCCGCAGCCGGGCGATCCACTTCGCCGGCTCGTGGTAGAGCACGCGGGTGTCGTTGAGGCTGGTCACCGCGAGGATCGCCGGGTAGTCCACCGCCCGCACGTTCTCGTACGGCGTGTAGGACTTCATGTACGCGTAGACCTCCGGGTCGGCCAGCGGGTTGCCCCACTCCTCCCACTCGGTGACGGTCAGCGGCAGCGACGGGTCGAGGATCGAGGTGAGCGCGTCCACGAAGGGCACCTGCGCGACGATCCCGGCGAACGCGTCGGGGGCGATGTTGGCGACCGCGCCCATCAGCAGCCCGCCGGCCGAGGCGCCCCGGGCGACGAGCCGGTCGCTCCCCGTCCAGCCCGTCTTGACCAGGTGCCGGGCGCAGGCGACGAAGTCGGTGAAGGTGTTCTTCTTGGCCAGCAGCTTGCCCTGGTCGTACCAGCTGCGGCCCAGCTCGCCGCCGCCCCGGATGTGCGCGACGGCGAAGATGACGCCCCGGTCCAGCAGGGAGAGCCGGGCGATGGAGAACCACGGGTCCATGCTCGCCTCGTACGAGCCGTAGCCGTAGATCACGCAGGGGGCGGAGCCGTCCTTCGGGGTGCCGGCCCGGCAGACCAGCGAGATCGGCACCCGGGTCCCGTCGTCGGCGAGCGCCCAGTCGCGGTGCTGCTCGTAGTCGGCCGGGTCGTACGCCCGCCCGTCCGGCCCGGGCTTCACCGGCTTCTGCCGGCGCAGCACCATCTGCCGGGTGACCAGGTCGTAGTCGTAGACCGAGTCGGGGGTGACCAGCGAGGCGTAGCGGAGCCGGATCTGCCCGGTGCGGTACTCCGGGTTGTCGTGCAGGCCGACGCTGTAGAGCGGCTCCGGGAAGTCGATGTCGTACGCGTCGCCGCCGCCGACGGGCAGCACCCGTAGCCCGGTCAGCCCGTTGGTGCGCAGCGAGACGACCAGGTGGTCGGCGAAGGCGTCGACCGCCTCCAGCCGGGTGCCGGGCGAGTGCTCGATCAGCGGCACCCAGTCGCCGGGCGCGTCCGCCGAGGTGTAGGCCAGCGCGAAGTCCTCCGCGCCGTCGTTGTGCAGGATCAGGAAGCGGTGCCCGTGGTGCTCGACGGTGTATTCCACGCCCTGCCGCCGGGGCGCCACGGACGCCGGCGCGCCGGTCGGGTTGCCGGCCGGGATCACCAGCACCTCGCTGGTGATCTTGCTGTGCACGTCGATGAGGACGAACCGCTCCGAGCGGGTCAGCTCCACGCCGACCCAGAACCGCTCGTCGTCCTCCTGGTAGACCACCACGTCCTCGGTGGACGCCGTGCCCAGGGTGTGCCGCCAGACCCGGTTCGGGCGCCACGTCTCGTCCACCGTCACGTAGAACAGCACGGAGGCGTCGGCCGACCAGGCGGTGCCGTAGAACGTGCCGGGCACCTCGTCGGGCAGCAGCTCGCCGGTGGCGAGGTCCTTGACCCGCAGCGTGAACCGCTCGTCGCCGGAGAAGTCGGTGGAGTAGGCCAGCCACCGCCCGTCCGGGCTGACGTCGAACGCGCCGAGCGAGAAGAAGTCGTGCCCCTCGGCGAGCACGTTGCCGTCGAGCAGCACCTCCTCGCCGTCGAGCGGAGCGCCGTCCACACTGACGGGCGGCTCGGTCTCGCCGTCGCGGACCGCCCGGCGGCACTGCACGCCGTACTGCTGGCCCTCGACCGTGCGGGTGTAGTACCAGTAGCCGCCCTTGCGGCCGGGCACCGACAGGTCGGTCTCCTGGGTGCGCCGGCGGATCTCCTCGAACAGCTCGGCGCGCAACCCTTCGAGATGCGCCGTCCGGGCCTCGGTGTACGCGTTCTCGGCCGTGAGGTGGGCGATCGTCTCCGGGTCGTCCTTGGCGGTGAGCCAGGCGTACTCGTCGACGACGGTGTCGCCGTGGTGGGTGCGCTCGCTGGGCACCCGCTTCGCCGTGGGCACGGGGGTCTCGGTGGTCACGGCGTCACGTTACCGGCCGCGCGCCGCCCGCCGCGCGGCCTCGTCGGCGACCCGCCGCCACACCTTTCGAACATGTGTACGATGGCCGGCATGGCGGCTGCAGCGAGTTCCACCGACCGGCCCGGAGCCCTCGACATCACCCGGCGGTTGACCGAGATCTGCGGCCCGCCGTTCGCCCGCTTCGCCGGCCCCGCCGACGAGGTGGCCGGCCGCCCGGCCCGCTGGGTCGCCGTCCCGGGTGGGGCGCACGCCGCGGCCGAGGTGCTGCGGCTCGCCGCCCGGCACGACCTGACGGTGGTGCCGCGCGGGGCCGGCACGAAGATCGACTGGGGTGCCGCCCCCGACCGGGTCGACATCATGCTCGACACCGGCCGGCTCGCCGGGATCGGCCACGAGCCGGCCGGCTCGCCCACCGCGCAGGTCGGGGCGGGCACCCCGCTGCGCGCGGTGCAGGCCACGCTGGAGCGCACCGGGCAGCGCCTGGCGCTCGACGCCCCCTCGCCCGGCGCCACCCTCGGCGGCGTGCTCGCCGCCGGCGAGGCGGGGCCCCTGCGGCACCGCCACGGCAGCCCCTGCGACCAGCTCGTCGGGGTGCGCTACCTCGACGCCGACGGCGAGCTGGTCGACGCCGGGGGTGGCGCCGCCGGCCTGGAACTGGCCCGCCTGCTCTGCGGCTCGCAGGGAGCGCTGGGCGTGCTGGTCTCCGCGACCCTGCGGGTGCAGGCCGTCCCGGCCGGCCGGATCTGGGTCAGCCGACCCGTCTGGACCCCGCTGGAGGTGCACGACCTGATCCGCACCGTGCTCGCCTCGCGCCTCGACCCGGCAGCGGTCGAGCTCGACCTGCCGGCCGGCGCGGGACCCCGGCCGCGCCAGGGCACCCGGGCCGCCGCGATGGCCGCGCACCCGTCCATGGCGGGGCGCGTCCGCGGCGGCCCGGCCGGTGCCGGGCGGCTGGTGGTGCTGCTGGAGGGCGGTCCGGCCGACGTGGCCGAGCGCGCGGACCGGCTCGTCGCGCTCCTCGGCCCGGGCGCGGCCGCGAGCCACGCCGCACCCGACTGGTGGCGGCGCTACCCGTTCGGCCCGGGCGACACGGCGCTGCGGATCGAGGTGCCCATCGCCGACCTGCACGCCGCCGTCTACGCGCTGCGCGACGCCGCCGGCGGGCCCGTTCCGGTACGCGGCTCCGCCGGCCTCGGCGTGGTGCACGCGGCCCTGCCCGGCGCCATGTCGCCCGACCGGGTGGCGTCGATCCTGGCCGCCGTCCGCGGCGTGCTCCTCGCCCGGCAGGGCCGGTGCGTGGTGCTCTCCGCGCCGCCGGCCGTCCGGCGGGCCGTCGACCTGTGGGGCGAGCTGGCCGGGTTGGCCCGGCTGCGCGCGGCCAAGGCGCACCTCGACCCCCACCACCGCCTCGCCCCGGGCCGCCTCCCCGGCGGCCTCTGACCGGGCCGCGATGCCACGTGCGGACGCCGTGACCGGGCCCTTGAAGATCAGGCCCGGTCACGTTCACTAGCCCGTCAGCGATTCCACAGTGCGGCCAATGCCGCGACGAGGGCAGCCACACCGGTCAGCGTGGCGGGCAGTGTCCTCAGGTATGCCAGTACCAACCGGTGCCGAGCCGGCGTCTCGTTGTTCCGCTTCTCGTTGCTTGTTACGGTCGTCAAGGCTCCTCCTGCCTGCGGTGACATGTCAGGTGACCGGAGTCGTCGAGGACGCCCGGTGGCAGCCGGGCGTTCTCTTTGTGTCCAGGCGAACCCGATCTGGACATCCTCTGGTCTGACCAGTGCCAATTTGAGCGGCTGGCAGATTGGCCGTCAAGTCACTCCGTTTCCGACCCGGGTGGGTCGATTGGAACGGGTTGCCGGGCGGCAATTGGAGTGATAATCGCGCGTTGCGTGCGTGCGTATTCGCCTAAAGGTCATCTGGCCGCACGTAGCTATGTGCGCTGTTCGCGTACGCGCGTGCGCGCGCATATACGCCTTCTGGATCGCGCGTGCATGCGCGCCCGTGCGCGCGCACCCGCGCGTGGGCGCGTTCTTGGATATCACTAATGCGAGTGGTGGGTCTGCGTCTTCTCGAAATGTGAGAAGAAGTGTGTCCCACGAATGCATGAAATGGGGCTATAGCGGGCGCCGCGAGGCCTGCTGTGATCTCTGTCATGTCATTGAAGACTCTCGATCAGCTCGCCCTCGTGGTGATCGGCCAGGGCCGCCATAAGCTCGACCACCCCTCACTGACCGCGTTCGAGTCGTCATCCATGGTGGTGGTGCTCTCCCGAAGGATGGCTGCTTGCGGCCTGTGGCAATTGGAGGTCGGCGTGGGCGGGGTACCAATTGAATATTGGCAGATCAGGCCCGAGTTCAGGGTGAAGTGCAAATGTCAGCTGGCGTCATTGCGCAGCACCAGGATGGCGATGTCGTCGCGCGGCGCCTCGGTCGAGAATCCGATCGCCGTCGAGCGGAGCCGGGCCGCGATCACGTCGGCCGAGTAGCCGGCCAGCGGGGCGGCGGCGTCGCGCAGCCGGTCGGTGCCGAACAGCTCCCGGCCGCGCCGCCGCTCGGTGACCCCGTCGGTGTAGAAGACCAGCGCGTCGCCCGGATCGAGCGGCACCACCGCCGTCGGGGAGGCGATCGAGTCGAGCAGGCCGAGCGCGGTGCCGCCGGTGCCGACGAAACGCGCCCCGCCGCCGGCGGGCAGCAGCACCGGCCGGTCGTGGCCGGCGAGGTGCAGGGAGACGTCGAGTTGGTCGCCGTCGCCGGGGCCCACCGCCGCCAGGGCCAGCGTGCAGTAGCGCCCGCCGCCCCGCTCGAACAGCGTCTCGTTGACCCGGGCCAGCGCCTCCGGCAGCGGCTTGCCGTCGCCCACCAGCACCCGGATGACGTCGCGGACCAGGCCGGTGACGGTCGCCGCCTGCACCCCCTTGCCCGAGACGTCGCCGATCACCACCAGCCAGCGCCCGTCCGGCAGGGGCACCACGTCGTAGAAGTCGCCGCCGACGTCGACGTCGCCGCCGGTCGGGACGTACTCGGCGGCGAAGCCGATGCCCTCGACCACGGGCAGCACCGGCGGCAGCAGCGACTGCTGGAGGGTGTGCGCGACGCGCCGACGCTCGGCGTGGATGCGGGCGTTCTCGATCGCCAGCGCCGACCGTCGGGCGACGTCCTCCAGCACGGCGACCTCGTCCGGGTCGTGCCGGTGCCGCTGGTGCCGGCCGACGGCCAGCGTGCCGAGCCGCTGACCCCGGGCGATCAGCGGGACGGCGAAGCCCTCCATCGGCGCCCCGAGCGGCATCTGGGTGCCGTTGCGCGACGCCTCGCGCAGCCGGGCCTGGACCGAGTCCGGCCCGGTCTCCTCGAGCACCTGGTGCAGTTGGGGCAGCACCGACTCGTCGGCGTGGCTGGCCGCCGCGAGGCGCAGCCGGCCCCACTCGTCGGTCGTGTGCACCGCGCACCACTGCCCGAGCCGGGGCACCACGAGCTGCGGGACGAGCGCCATGGTCAACTCGACGTCGAGCGACTGCGCGAGCAGCTCACTGGCCTCGGCGAGGAAGGTCAGCCAGGCCTGCCGGCGGACGTCCGCCCGGCGCAGCCGGTCGTTCTCCAGGTGCAGCGAGAGCCGTTCGGCCATCAGCACGGCCAGCGGCCGCGCGTACGCCGACGGGGCCGCGTCCAGCTCCAGTTCGCCGGCGTACGGCCGGTGCACGGCCAGCGGCACCCGGAGCAGCTCGTTGCCGGGCCGGGGCTGGCGGCCGTAGCGGGCCAGCGCCTGGGTGCCCTGCCCGTCGCCCCGGTCCAGCCGTACCACCCCGCCCGCCGCGCCGACCATTTCCGCCACCCGGGTGAGCAGGCTGGTCGCGAAGTCGGGCAGCGGATCCTCGGCGTACGGGTCGGGGGTGGTCTGCATCAGTTCGCTCATGGCCCCGGCGCTCGGCGCGGAGCTCTCCGGGATCGTCGGCGTGCCGCCCCCGGCGGTCGCCGCGGCGGGCCTGCCCGCCGCCCGGTCGCGCCCGGCCGGGTCGGGCAGGTCCAGCCGGAACCAGACTCCCTTGCCCGTGGGCAGGTAGGTGGTGCCCCAGCGGCTGGCGAAGTGGTCGACGAGCAGCAGCCCCCGACCGCGTTCGGAGACCTCGTCGATGTCGGTGGCGTCGTTGCGGACGCCGACGATCAGCTCCTCCACGGGCCCGGCGGCGAAATCGGACACGGTGACGGTGATCCCGACCGGGTCGGCGACCACCTCGATGTCCAGTTCGGTGCGGGCGTGCTCCACGGCGTTGGTGGAGAGCTCGGTGGTGAGCAGCATGGCCTCGTTGGCCAACCCGTCCAGGTGGGCCTCGGTGAGGACGGACCGCACGAGGGCCCGCGCGGCGGCGGGCGTACGCCGGTCTGCGGGGAGCCTGACGCGCCGGACGTGCTCGTCTCGGCCCCCGGTCGCCGCGGGCCCCGTCTCCGCCGACATCCCCGTATCCTCCACCGCTACCCGCGCGACTGCCAAGCCACTCCACACCTCCCGCCCTGTCGATCATGCAGTTGTGGCGGACGTCTCCTGGTGATTGGCCCGCTTTGCGGCGTGCCACAACTGCATGATCAACCGCCCGGGTGGGGTGGGGGCGGCGGGATCCGGCGGGGGTCGGGACGGCGTGGGTGGGCGCGTGGGCTTGGTGTGGGGGAGGTCGCGGGCACAATGAGGGCATGGCCGGCGTCGGCAGGAGCCGGTAGCCCCGAGCTGAGCGAGGAATGATGACCACGAAACAGTCGGCGACCGTGGACCCGTCCGCGCCCGACCACGAGGCGCTCCTCGGCGAGCTGACCGAGGCGCTGCGGCGGGTCGGTCGGGGCGACCTGAAGGTCCGGCTGCCCCGCCGGGCGGGCCGGGCCGGCGAGGTCGCGGACGCCTTCAACGAGGTCGTGTCGCTCCAGGAGCGGCAGTACCTCGACCTGCGGCGGATCAGCCGGATCGTCGGCCGGGACGGCCGGCTCACCGAGCGCCTGGACGACGAGGGCCTGGACGGCTCCTGGGCGGAGGGGCAGCGCGCGGTCAACTCGCTCATCGACGACCTGGGCCGGCCGACCACCGAGATCGCCCGGGTCATCGTCGCGGTGGCCGACGGCGACCTCTCCCAGCACATGGCCCTGGAGATCGACGGCCGGCCGCTGCGCGGTGAGTACCTGCGGATCGGCCGCACGGTCAACACGATGGTCGACCAGCTCTCGTCCTTCTCGAACGAGGTCACCCGGGTCGCCCGGGAGGTGGGCACCGAGGGCAAGCTCGGCGGCCAGGCCGACGTACGCGGCGTCGCCGGCACCTGGAAGGACCTCACCGACTCGGTGAACACCATGGCGTCGAACCTGACCGGCCAGGTGCGGTCGATCTCCCAGGTGGCGACGGCGGTGGCGAAGGGTGACCTGTCGCAGAAGATCACGGTCAGCGCGCGCGGCGAGGTCGCCGAGCTGGCCGACACGATGAACTACCTCACCGACACCCTGCGGCTCTTCGCCGAGCAGGTGACCCGGGTGGCCCGGGAGGTGGGCACCGAGGGCAAGCTCGGCGGCCAGGCCGAGGTGCCGAACGTGGCCGGCACCTGGAAGGACCTGACCGACAGCGTCAACTCGATGGCGTCGAACCTGACGGCCCAGGTGCGCAACATCGCCCAGGTCTCCACGGCGGTGGCCCGGGGCGACCTGTCGCAGAAGATCACCGTGGCGGCGCAGGGCGAGATCCTGGAGCTGAAGGACACCGTCAACACGATGGTGGACCAGCTGTCGTCCTTCGCCGACGAGGTGACGCGCGTCGCGCGCGAGGTGGGCATCGAGGGCAAGCTGGGCGGCCAGGCCCAGGTACGCGGGGTCTCCGGCACCTGGCGCGACCTGACCGAGAACGTCAACCAGCTCGCCGGCAACCTGACCAGCCAGGTCCGCAACATCTCCCAGGTCTCCACCGCGGTGGCGAAGGGCGACCTCTCCCAGAAGATCACGGTCGACGCCCAGGGCGAGATCCTGGAGCTGAAGAACACCGTCAACACGATGGTGGATCAGCTGTCGTCGTTCGCCGACGAGGTGACGCGCGTCGCGCGCGAGGTGGGTACGGAGGGCAAGCTGGGCGGTCAGGCCCAGGTCAAGGGCGTCTCCGGTACGTGGCGGGACCTGACCGACAACGTGAACTCGATGGCGTCGAACCTGACGTCGCAGGTGCGCAACATCGCCTCGGTCACCACGGCGGTGGCGAAGGGCGACCTGTCGCAGAAGATCACCGTGGATGCCCGGGGCGAGATCCTGGAGCTGAAGTCGACGGTGAACACGATGGTGGACCAGCTGTCGTCGTTCGCCGACGAGGTGACGCGGGTGGCCCGCGAGGTGGGTACGGAGGGCAAGCTCGGCGGCCAGGCCCAGGTGCGAGGTGTCGCCGGCACCTGGCGGGACCTGACCGACAACGTGAACTCCATGGCGTCGAACCTGACCGCCCAGGTGCGCAACATCGCCCAGGTCTCCACGGCGGTGGCGAAGGGCGACCTGTCGCAGAAGATCACTGTGGATGCCCGGGGCGAGATCCTGGAGCTGAAGTCGACGGTGAACACGATGGTGGATCAGCTCTCGTCGTTCGCCGACGAGGTGACGCGGGTGGCCCGCGAGGTGGGTACGGAGGGCAAGCTGGGCGGTCAGGCCCAGGTCAAGGGCGTCTCGGGTACGTGGCGGGACCTGACGGACAACGTGAACTCGATGGCGTCGAACCTGACGTCGCAGGTGCGCAACATCGCCTCGGTCACCACGGCCGTGGCGAAGGGCGACCTGTCGCAGAAGATCACGGTCGACGCCCAGGGCGAGATCCTGGAGCTGAAGTCGACGGTGAACACGATGGTGGACCAGCTCTCGTCGTTCGCCGACGAGGTGACCCGGGTGGCCCGCGAGGTGGGCAGCGAGGGCAAGCTCGGCGGTCAGGCCCAGGTCAAGGGCGTCTCGGGCACATGGCGCGACCTCACCGAGAACGTCAACCAGCTCGCCTCGACCCTCACCACCCAGTTGCGCGCCATCGCGCAGGTCTCCACCTCGGTGACCCGGGGCGACCTGACCCAGCGCATCGCCGTCAAGGCGCAGGGCGAGGTCGCCGAGCTGAAGGACAACATCAACCAGATGATCGTCACCCTCCGGGAGACGACCAAGAAGAACGCCGAGCAGGGCTGGCTCGACTCGAACCTGGCCCGGATCGGCGGTCTGCTCCAGGGGCAGCGCGACCTCGGCGAGGTCTGCCGCATGATCATGATGGAGGTGACCCCGCTGGTCGACGCGCAGCTCGGCGCGTTCTTCCTGGCGGACAACTCCGAGGGCGTGATGCGGCTGCGGCTGACGGCCTCCTACGGCTACGTCGCCCGGGGACACGAGGTCACGTTCGGCCCCGGCGAGGGTCTGGTCGGCCAGGCCGCCCTGTCCCGGCGCACGATCCGGATGGGCGGGGCACCGGACGGCAAGCTGATGCTCCGCTCCGGGCTCGCCGAGACCCCACCGGCCGACCTGGTCGTACTGCCCGTGCTCTTCGAGGGCGAACTGCTCGGCGTCATCGAGTTCGCCAGCGTCGCGGCCTTCTCCGAGCTGCACCTGTCGTTCCTGGAACGGCTCGTGCTCACCACCGGCATCGCCGTCAACACCATCCAGGCCAACCGGCGTACGGAGGAGCTGCTCGCGCAGTCCCAGCGGCTCGCCCACGAGTTGCAGGAGCAGTCGGCCGAACTCCAGCGCACCAACGCCGAGCTGGAGGACAAGGCGCAGCTGCTCTCGGAGCAGAAGGGCAACATCGAGACGAAGAACCGGGAGATCGAGCTGGCCCGGCTCGGCCTGGAGGAGAAGGCCCAGCAGCTCACGAGGGCGTCGGCGTACAAGTCGGAGTTCCTCGCCAACATGAGCCACGAGCTGCGTACGCCGTTGAACTCGCTGCTGCTGCTCGCCCGGCTGCTGGCCGAGAACTCGGAGCAGAACCTGACGCCGAAGCAGATCGAGTTCGCCCGGACGATCCACGGCGCCGGCTCCGACCTGCTGTCGCTGATCGACGACATCCTGGACCTGTCCAAGATCGAGGCGGGGCGGATGGACGTCGAGCCCACCGCGGTCCGGTTCGACGAGATCCGCGGCTACGTGGAGCAGGCGTTCGCGCCGCAGGCGGAGGAGAAGGGCCTCGACTTCCAGGTACGGATCAGCAAGGACCTGCCGGAGGCGCTGGTCACCGACGCCCAGCGGCTCCAGCAGATCCTGCGCAACCTGCTCTCCAACGCGGTCAAGTTCACCGACAACGGGGCGGTGACGCTGCGGATCGCGCCGGCGCCCGACAGCACGGTCTTCGACGTACCGGCCCTGACCAACGCGCGGCAGGTCATCGCGTTCACGGTGGTCGACACCGGCATCGGCATCTCCGACGACAAGCTGTCGTTGATCTTCGAGGCGTTCCAGCAGGCCGACGGCACCACCAGCCGCCGCTACGGCGGTACGGGGCTGGGGCTGTCGATCAGCCGCGACCTGGCCCGGCTGCTGGGCGGCAGCATCGTGGTGGCGTCGGCGCCTGGCCAGGGCTCGACGTTCACCCTCTTCGTGCCGGACGTGCTCGCGCCGGACGCGGTGGTGGCGCCGCTGCCGCCGTCACCGGCGCGGGCCGGGCTGCCGTCGTCCCTGCTCATGCCGCCGCCGGAGCTGCCCGAGCCGGCCTCCACGCCGGCCACCCGGCGGCTGGAGGGCGCCACCGTGCTGATCGTCGACGACGACGTCCGGAACGTCTTCGCGCTGACCAGCGCGTTGGAGCTGCACGGCCTCACCGTGTTGTACTCGGACAACGGGGCGGACGGCGTCCGCCTGCTGGCCGAGCATCCGGAGGTGGACATCGTCCTGATGGATGCGATGATGCCCGATCAGGACGGGTACGAGACGACCCGACAGATCAGGCGCAACCACCGGTTCGCCGACCTGCCGATCGTCTTCCTGACCGCGAAGGCCATGCCCGGCGACCGTGAGTCGGCGCTGGCGGCCGGAGGAAGTGACTACATCACCAAGCCCGTCGACCTGGACGAGTTGATCGAACTCATGTCGTCCTGGATCAGCGGCAGCCGAACCGAGGAGAGTTCGTGACCCAGATGGCAAAGGCGCTGCTGGTGGACGACCGCCGGGAGAACCTGATGGCACTGGAGGCGATTCTCCAGGGCCTGCCGGTGCAGTCCGTCGCCGTCGAGAGCGGCGAGGCGGCCCTGAAGCAGCTGCTGGTCGACGACTTCGCGGTGATCCTGCTGGACGCCCAGATGCCGGACATGGACGGCTTCGAGACGGCCAGCCACATCAAGCGGCGCGAGCGTACGCGGCACGTGCCGATCATCTTCCTCACCGCCGCCGACCGGGACGCCCAGCTGGCGCTGCGCGGTTACGCGGTCGGCGCGGTCGACTACCTGACCAAGCCGTTCGACCCGTGGGTGCTGCGCGCCAAGGTGTCGGTCTTCGTCGAGCTGTGGGTGAAGACCCGGCAGCTCGCGGCCCAGTCCGACCTGGTGCGGGAGCGCGACGCGCAGTTGCGGGTGCTGACGGACGCGGTCGACGAGGCCACCACGATGCTGCGCCTGGACGAGGCGGACGCCCGCGACCGCGCGGTGCAGCTCCTCGAAGAGGCCCGCTGGGGCAACACCCCCTGACCCACCCGTGTGGTAGCGAGATCTTGGTGGCTGGCGGCCCCCGGAGGGCCGTTTCCCACCAAGGTCTCGCCGCCTGCGCGGAGCGTGCGACCGGTGCGCAGGGCGCGGAGGGGCCGGGAACGGGTGGGAGATCAGCCCGGTGGGCCGGGGGCGGTCAGCCGGTGGTCTGGTCGTTGCGGATCATCAGGGCGCTGCGCAGGCCCGTGATGTCCAGGACGCGGAGCAGGAAGTCGCCCACGTTGGTCAGGATCAGCAGGCTCTGGGCGTGACTGGCCTTGCGGCTCAGCACGACGAGGGTGCCGAGGCCCTGCGAGTCGCAGAAGGTGACCCCGCCGAGGTCGAGGACGATCCGCGGCGGCGGCTCGGCGAGCACCTCGTTGACGACGGTCGACAGTTGGGCGGCCGTGAGCATGTCGATCTCACCGGCCAGGCGAAGCACGGCTTCGTCACCCGTCCGGTGTAGCGTGATGGACAGTTCGGCACGATCCACCGGGTCAGCCTAGCGCGATCCGAGTGACCCGGCCTGTCGAGCGGTGGCGACCGAGCCAGCCGAGTGCCGCGACCCCGCTCCCGCCAGCGCAAACATCCCCGCACCAGGACGCCGACGACACCCACCCGACGGTGCTGGGCGACCACCACGCCCTCCCGGGGTCCGGAGCGCGACGGCCACGCCCTCCCGGAGTGCGGAGCGGGACGGCCACGCCCTCCCGGAGCGCGGAGCGGACCCGTCCCGGCGGGGCGCGGGCGGACCCGCTCTCAGGGAGGCGGGGCGGAGGCGTCCCGGGCATCCGCCGGGGGAGTGTGGGAGGCCCGGTCCGGGTGAGCCTGGTAACCCCGGTGCGGGGTGCCTGCCGATTCGCCGCCCGACGCTGACACAATGGCGGCATCGTGACCGATATGTTTCCCGCCGGATCTGGCCGCTACCCGGCCGACGCGCCGGCCTCCGAGGCCCTGTTCGACCGCGCCAAGGCCATCGTGCCCGGCGGGGTGAACTCCCCCGTGCGCGCGTTCCGTGCCGTCGGCGGCACGCCGCGCTTCATGGTCCGGGGGGAGGGGCCCTGGCTCTACGACGCAGACGACCGGCGCTACGTCGACCTGGTCTCCTCCTGGGGCCCGCTGATCCTCGGCCACGCCCACCCGGAGGTCGTGGACGCGATCAGGTCGGCCGCGACCCGGGGCACCAGCTTCGGCACCCCCACCCCCGGCGAGGTCGAGCTGGCCGCCGAGATCGTCGACCGCACCCCGGTCGAGCAGGTCCGGCTGGTCAACTCCGGCACCGAGGCCACCATGTCGGCGATCCGGCTGGCGCGCGGGTTCACCGGCCGCCCCCGGATCGTCAAGTTCTCCGGCTGCTACCACGGGCACTCCGACGGCCTGCTGGCCGCCGCCGGCTCGGGGGTGGCCACCCTCGGCCTGCCCGACTCGCCGGGCGTGACCGGCGCGGCGGCGGGCGACACGATCGTGCTGCCGTACAACGACGTGGCCGCCGTCGAGCAGGCGTTCGCCGCCGAGGGCCAGCACATCGCCGCGATCATCACCGAGGCCGCCGCCGGCAACATGGGCGTGGTCGCCCCGCGCGACGGCTTCAACTCCCAGCTCGCCCGGATCGCGCACGCGCACGGCGCACTGCTCATCGTCGACGAGGTGATGACCGGGTTCCGGGTCTCCCGCGCCGGCTGGCACGGCCTCGACCCCTCCGACGCCGACCTGTGGACGTACGGCAAGGTCATGGGCGGTGGGCTGCCGGCCGCGGCGTTCGGCGGGCGCGCGGAGATCATGGAACGCCTGGCCCCCGCCGGCCCCGTCTACCAGGCCGGCACGCTCTCCGGTAACCCGCTGGCCTGCGCCGCCGGTCTGGCCACGCTGCGGCTCGCCGACGACGCGCTCTACCGCAAGCTGGACGACACGGCCGCCGTCGTGGGCCGACTCGCCGCCGACGCGCTGGCCGCCGCCGGCGTTCCGCACCGGCTGTCGTACGCGGGAAACATGTTCTCGATCTTCTTCACCGACGCCGACGTGGTCGACTACGACAGCGCCCGCACCCAGCAGGTGCCGGCGTTCAAGGCGTTCTTCCACGCGATGCTCGCCGGCGGC
This sequence comes from Micromonospora sp. ZG13, assembly GCF_059359355.1. NCBI lineage: Bacteria > Bacillati > Actinomycetota > Actinomycetes > Micromonosporales > Micromonosporaceae > Micromonospora > Micromonospora sp. ZG13. The sequence goes on along the minus strand of NZ_JCADBQ010000002.1, from coordinate 196,383 downwards.
GTCTACCTGCCGCCGAGCGCGTTCGAGGCGTGGTTCGTGTCTGCGGCGCTGGACGAGGCCGCTCTGGAGCAGATCGCCGCCGCCCTGCCGGTGGCGGCCAACGCTGCGGCAGCGGCGGGTCACGGGGGGTAGCGTACGGTGAGCAAGACGGTGGTCCACGTGCTGCGGCACGGCGAGGTGCACAACCCGGACGGCATCCTCTACGGCCGGCTGCCGGGCTTCCGGCTCTCCGAGCTGGGGGTGCAGATGGCCAAGGCCGCCGCGCAGGGGCTGGCCGAGCGGGAGGTCGTGCACGTGGTGGCCAGTCCGCTGGAACGCGCCCAGCAGACGGCCGAGCCGATCGCCGCGCAGTTCGGGCTGCCGGTCGGCGTGGACGAGCGGCTCATCGAGAGCGCCAACTGGTTCGAGGGCAAGAAGGTCTCCCCGGGCGACGGCTCGTTCCGCGACCCGCGCAACTGGTGGGTGCTGCGGGACCCGGTCACCCCGTCCTGGGGCGAGGCCTACCGCGCGATCGCGGAGCGGATGTTCGGCGCTCTGCAGGCGGCCCGGGTGGCGGCCGAGGGGCGCGAGGCCGTGCTGGTCTCCCACCAGCTGCCGATCTGGACGCTGCGCCGGTACGTGGAGCGCAAGCGGCTCTGGCACGACCCGCGCAAGCGTCAGTGCGGGCTGGCGAGCCTCACCTCCTTCCACTTCGACGGCGCCAAGGTCGTCGGCATCGGCTACTCCGAGCCGGCCGCCCACCTGATCGCGATGTCGCCGACAGCCAGGACGGCCAAGGGGGCCTGATGAACGCCCGGAGGTGGACCGCGGGTCTGCTCGCCGCCGTCGCGACGGTGGCGCTGGCCGGCTGCTCGTCGCGCGACGGGGAGGAGGCCTGCGACAACTCCGGCGGCATCATCGAGTGCGCCCCCGACCAGCGTTCGGCCGCCCCGAAGCTCGCCGGTGAGCTGCTCACCGGCGGCGACCACGACGTGGCGAGGGACCGGGGCCAGGTCGTGGTGGTCAACTTCTGGGGCTCGTGGTGCGCGCCGTGCCGGGCCGAGGCCGACGACCTGGAGAACACCTACCAGGCCACGAAGGCCTCCGGGGTGACGTTCCTGGGCATCAACATCCAGGACCAGCGGGACAAGGCGCTCGCCTTCGAGGAGAGCTTCAAGGTCACCTATCCGAGCCTCTTCGACCCGCCGAGCCGGCTGGCGCTCGCCCTGGACATCCCGCCGAACACCATCCCGGCCACCGTCGTGCTGGACCGCGACGGCCGCATCGCCGTGGTGATCCGGGCGGCGGTGAAGCAGGAGGGCCTCCAGCCCATCGTCGAGCGGATCGCGGCCGAGAAGCCGGCCCCCAACGGTTCCCGCTGATGGGCGAGACGTTCTCCGAGCTCGCCCAGTCGGGGCCGCTGCTGCTCGCCATCGGCGCGGCCGCGCTCGCCGGGCTCGTCAGCTTCCTCTCCCCGTGCGTGCTCCCGCTGGTGCCGGGCTACCTGTCGTACGTCACCGGCCTCGCCGGCGCGGACCTGGAGACCCGCCGGCCGCGGGTGGGGTCCCCAACCGAGGCCGGCAGCGGCGGCGGGGTGGCCGTGCAAGAACGCACCGAGCCGGCGAAGGTCGCGGTCAAGGGCCGGGTGCTGGCCGGCACGATGCTGTTCATCGCCGGCTTCACCGCCGTCTTCACCGCCACCGCGATCCTCTTCGCCGGCGTCGGCCGGGTCTTCTTCGAGTACGAGCGGACGCTGGAGATCGTCATCGGCGCGCTGATCGTCGTGCTCGGGCTGAGCTACGTGGGGCTGGTTCCCGGCTTGCAGCGGGAGTTCCGGTTCCAGCGGCTGCCCGCCGCCGGGCTGCTCGGCGCGCCGGTCTTCGGCGCGGTCTTCGCGCTGAGCTGGGTGCCCTGCGTGGGCCCGACGCTCGGCGCGGTGATCGGCATGGCCGCCGTCGGCGGGCAGACCGACCGGGCCGTGGTGCTCGCCGTGGCGTACTGCCTCGGGCTGGGGATACCGTTCGTCGTCTTCGGGCTGGGCTTCGAGCGCCTGCTCGGGGTGTTCCGCGCCGTGCGGCGCAACAGCCGCTGGGTCACCCGGGTGGGCGGCGCGCTGCTGATCCTGATCGGCCTCGCGCTGGTCACCGGCGGCTGGACGAACTTCGTGATCTGGTTGCAGACCACCGTCGGGGTGGGCGAGGTGAGCATCTGATGACCGCCGTCGACGACCGGCCGGCACCGCCGGCCGAGGCCCCCCGGCGCCGGCCCAACCGCCTGCTGGCCCTGCTGCGCAACTCGTGGCGGCAGCTCACCAGCATGCGTACGGCCCTGGTGCTGCTCTTCCTGCTCGCGGTGGCGGCCATCCCCGGCTCGGTGCTGCCGCAGCGCGGGGTCAACCCGGAGGACGTGCGGGACTACTTCACCGCGCACCCCGACCTGGCCCCGGTGCTCGACCGGATCGGCGCCTTCGAGGCGTTCGGGTCGGTCTGGTTCTCCGCGATCTACCTGCTGCTCTTCACCTCGCTGATCGGCTGCATCACGCCCCGGCTGCGCGACCACGTGCGGGCGCTGCGGTCGAAGCCGCCGGCCGCGCCGAGGCGGTTGGACCGGCTGCCCCAGCACGCCGTGCTGGCCGCGCCGGAGGGCGGCGCGGCGGCGATCGCGGACGCGCTGCGTCGGCGGCGCTGGCGGGTGGTGGTGCGCGGCGACGAGGTCTCCGCCGAGAAGGGCTACCTGAAGGAGACCGGCAACCTGCTCTTCCACAGCTCGATGGTGGTCGTGCTGGTCGGCGTCGCGCTCGGCTCCTGGTACGGCTGGAGCGGCAACAAGCTACTGGTGGCCGGCAAGGACAACGCGTTCTGCAACACCCGCCAGCAGTACGCCGAGAGCAAGCTCGGCCCCCGCGTCAGCAGCGCCGACCTGCCGGGCTTCTGCATCCAGCTCGACGACTTCCAGGCCCGGTTCCTGGAGTCCGGCCAGCCGGAGTTCTTCGACGCCAAGGTGACCGTCGACGACGCCGACGGCGAGCGGCGGCAGGCCAACTTCTCGGTCAACTCCCCGCTGCGCCTCGACGGCGCGAACGTCTACCTGCTCGGCCACGGCTACGCCCCGGTGATCCGCTACACCGACCGGTTCGGCAAGAGTCAGACCAGCAACTTCCCGTTCCTGACCACCGGCGACGTCGGGCTGACCAGCGAGGGGCTGGCGGCGTTCCCGGACATCAACGTCGACCCGGCCACGGGCACCCGCGACCCGGACCTCCAGATGGCCTTCTCCGGTCTCTACCTGCCGACGGCGCCGGCCGCCGCGCCGTTCGCCCGCTCCGAGTACCCGACCGAGCGCAATCCCGCGCTGAACCTCGTCGCCTACCGGGGCAACCTCGGCATGGACGCCGGCATCCCCGGCTCGGTCTACGAGCTGGACCAGCGGCAGGTGCGCGCCGGCAAGGTCAAGGAGGTCGGCACGAAGCTGCTCCGCAAGGGCGAGACCTGGGAGCTGGACGACGGCACAACGGTCGAGTTCCTGGGCACCGTGCCGTACATCACCCTGTCGGTCCGGTACGACCCCGGCTCGACGCTGCTGCTGGTCAGCTCCGGCGTGCTGCTGGTCGGGCTGATGGGCTCGCTGTTCGGGCGGCGCCGCCGGGTCTTCTTCCGGGTGCTGCCGGCCGGCACCGTCGACCCGACGAGTGGATCTCCGACGAGCGGTAGTAGTTTGGTCGAGGCCGGTGGCCTGCCGCGCACCGACCACCCTGGGTTCGCCGACGAGTTCGCGCAGCTCGTGGCCGCGATCGGCGGCGACGGGCGGCCGGACGACGAGGCCGGCGTCGGCCGCGACGGCGGCGACCGGGCCGGAGCGCGAGAAGGAGCCGAGTGATGTCCGCACTCTCCGACCAGCTGGTGTCGTTCGCGATCCTGGCGTACCTGGTCGCGATGATCAGCCACGCCGTCGAGTACGCGCTGGGCAACTCCCGCGCCCGGGTCGCCGCGGCGCCCGCCCGCGAGCTGGTCGGCGCCGGCGTCGGCGCGGCCGGGGGCAGCACCCCCGACGCGTCCGTCGACACCGGCGCGGCGGCGGCCGAGCGTACGGCCCGACGCGCCCGGCTGGGCGGCCTGGTCGCCGTCGCGGCCACCGCGCTCGGGGCGCTGCTGCACCTCGGGGCGCTGGTCACGCGCGGTCTCGCCGCCGACCGGATGCCCTGGGGCAACATGTACGAGTTCGTGCTCACGGGCACCTGGATCGGGGTCGCCGCCTGGCTGGCGGTGCTCTGGAAGCTCCCGCAGCTGCGCCGCCTCGGGCTCTTCATGTCGCTGGTGATGGTGCTGCTGGTGGCGACCGCCGAACTGGTGCTCTACACCCCGATCGTGCCGCTGGTGCCGGCCCTCAACTCGTACTGGTTCGTCATCCACGTCTCGACCATCGTCTTCGCCTCCGGCATCTTCCTGCTGGGCGCGGTGCCGGCGGTGGCGTTCCTGATGCGCTCCGGCTACGAGCAGGGTCGGCGCAGCTTCCCGTACACGCTGGCGAAGCGGCTGCCGCCGGCGGCCGCGCTGGAGCGGCTGACGTTCGTGCTGCACGCCTTCGCGTTCCCGGTCTTCACCTTCGCGGTGATCGCCGGGGCGATCTGGGCCGAGGCGGCGTGGGGGCGGCCGTGGGGCTGGGACCCGAAGGAGACCTGGTCGTTCATCTCCTGGGTGATCTACGCCGGCTACCTGCACGCCCGGGCCACCCCGAGTGTGAAGCGGAACGTGGCGACCTGGCTCGCCATCGTCGGCTTCCTCACCATGCTGATGAACCTCTTCGGGGTGAACATCTTCTTCGAGGGCCTGCACTCGTACGGCGGCCTGGACTGAGCCGACCCGCTCGCTCGGGAACGCTGCTCGCCATCGGATCAGGTGGGGCCGTCTGCTGGGCCGGCCCCACCTGATCGACGGCTGCGGGCGCGCGAACTGCTCGGCGCCCGCCCTGGGCTCGAAGCGGCTGCGCCGGACCTCGACGCTCGACGGGTGGTCGGTGCGTCCCGATACCACACAGGCATTTATATGCCTGAGAGGCATCGTTGTTCCGGCGGTGGTGGCTCATCGGCTCGACGCGGACCCGACCGCTTGAGACACGTCTCAGGCTCGAAGCCGAGAGGACGCGGCCGTGCTGCTGCGGCCCACCTCCCACGCCGACCCGCCCCCGGGCAGGTCCCACACGGGGAACCGCACCTCGGCCGCGAACGCCAGGGGACGGTGGTCAGCCACCGAACCAGCCGGGCACGTCGAGGCGGAAGAGGTTGGCCGGGGTGACCGCTCGCAGGTCGTCCTCCAAAGCGGCGACCCGGTCGGGGCCGAGGGTCGCGGCCCACCGCTGCCGGAGCTGGTCGAAGACGGCGGCCGAGCGGCGCAGGCCGTCCAGGCCGTGCGGGGTCGCCCGGACCAGCTTGCGTCGGGCGTCGCGCGGGTCGTCGGCGCGCTCCAGGTAGCCGAGGGCGACCAGCCGGTCCACCGTCTTGCCGGCCGCCTGCTTGGAGACGCCGAGTCGCTGGCCCAGCTCGGTGGCGGTGGTGCCGTCGCCGCCGACGGCCTGGAGGACGAAGCCGTGCAGCGGCCGCAGCTCCGGGTGCCCCTGCCGGGCCAGCTCCGCGTGCAGGTCGTCGATGAGCGTACGGAAGCCGGCCAGCAGCAGCAGGGGCAGCAGGAAGCCGGGCCGGTCGGGTTCAGCCGTTGCCATGTTCGACAACCACGTTTACTATTTCGACAACCACGTTGACCATCCTACGTCACGCGCGGCGCGACGCCGACCGTCCCCGACCTCCCGAAAGCAGGTTCCCCGTGCCCCCGTTCACCGCGCACACCGTCGAGACCGCCCCCGCCGCCGCCCGGCCGACCATCGAGGGCGTACGCCGCAGGCTCGGGCATCTGCCCGCCGCCGTCGGCCTGATGGCCGGCTCCCCGGAGCTGCTCGACGGGTTCCTCACCGTCAACGGCATCTTCGAGAAGTGTGCCCTCGACCCCGTCGAGCGGGAGGTCGTCGTCCTGACGGTCGCCACCCGCAACGAGTGCCACCTCTGCGTCGCCATGCACACCGCCGCCCTCACCCGGCACGGCGCCACACCCGAGCTGATCGGCGCGCTGCGCGCCGGCACGCCCCTGCCCGACGACCGGCTGGAGGCGCTGCGGCGCTTCACCCTCGCCGTGCTCGACCACCGGGGCGCGGTGCCCGAGGACGGCACCACCGCCTTCCTGGCGGCCGGCTACCAGCCCCGACACGCGCTGGACGTGGTGCTCGGCGTCGGCACGTACACCATCTCCACCTTCGCCAACCGGCTCACCGGCGCGCCGCTCGACGCGCCCCTGGCCCCGTACGCCTGGGAGCCTGCCGTGTGATCGCGGGTGTCACACCACCCGGCGTGGTCGCCGCCGAGGTCGGTGCGGGAGACTGGCAGGCATGGCGGCACGTGGCTTCCCGTACACCGATCTCAAGGACTTCCTCGCGGCGCTGGAGCGCGCGGGCGAGCTGCGGCGGGTGAGCGCCCCCGTCGATCCCACCCTGGAGATCAGCGAGATCGTCACCCGGACGGTCCGCGCGGGCGGCCCGGCGCTGCTCTTCGAGCGGCCGACGCGCGGCGAGATGCCGGTGGCGGTCAACCTCTTCGGCACCGAGAAGCGGATGGCGATGGCGCTCGGCGTCGAGTCGCTGGACGAGATCGGCGAGCGGATCGGCAACATGCTCAAGCCGGAGCTGCCGGTCGGCCTCTCGGGCATGATGGACGGCCTCGGCAAGGTCAGGCAGCTCACCTCGATGCCGCCGAAGAAGGTCAGGACCGCGCCCTGCCAGCAGGTGGTCTACCGGGGCGACGACGTCGACCTGAACCGGCTGCCCGGGCTCCAGGTCTGGCCGGGTGACGGCGGGATCTTCCACAACTTCGGGCTGACGCACACGAAGCACCCCGAGACCGGCAAGCGCAACCTGGGGCTCTACCGGTTGCAGCAGCACTCGCAGAACTCCATCGGCATGCACTGGCAGATCCACAAGAACTCCACGGCGCACCACGCGGTCGCCGAACGGCTCGGGCAGCGGCTGCCGGTGGCGATCGCCATCGGCGCCGACCCCGCGGTCGCCTATTCGGCCAGCGCGCCGCTGCCCGCCGACATCGACGAGTACCTGTTCGCCGGCTACCTGCGCGGCGAGCGGGTCGAGATGGTGGACTGCCTGACCGTCCCGTTGCAGGTGCCGGCGCACGCGCAGGTCGTCCTGGAGGGCTACATCGAGCCGGGCGAGCGGCTTCCGGAGGGCCCGTTCGGCGACCACACCGGCTTCTACACGCCGGTGGAGCCCTTCCCCGTCATGCACGTCGAGTGCATGACCATGCAGCGCGATCCGGTCTACCACACGATCGTCACGTCGCAGCCGCCCCAGGAGGACCACGGCCTCGGCAAGGCCACCGAGCGGATCTTCGCGCCGCTGCTGCGCTTCCTGATCCCGGACATCGTCGACTACGACCTGCCCGCCGCCGGGGTCTTCCACAACTGCGCGATCGTGTCGATCCGTAAGCGCTACCCGAAGCACGCCCAGAAGGTCATGAACGCGATCTGGGGCGCGCACATGATGTCGCTGACCAAGCTGATCGTGATCGTCGACGAGGACTGCGACGTGCACGACTACAACGAGGTCGCCTTCCGCGCCTTCGGCAACGTCGACTACGCCCGGGACCTGCTGCTCACCGAGGGCCCGGTGGACCACCTCGACCACGCCTCCTACCAGCAGTTCTGGGGCGGCAAGGCGGGCGTCGACGCGACCCGCAAGCTGCCCGAGGAGGGCTACACGCGGGGTTGGCCGGAGGAGATGCGGATGGCCCCCGAGGTCGTCTCCCTGGTCGACAAGCGCTGGAAGGAGTACGGCATCTGATGGCCACCGCCGTCGAACCGACGCAGCGGCCGGGCCGGGTCAAGTCCTTCCTCAAGCTGGTGGCGATCGAGCACTCCGTGTTCGCGCTGCCGTTCGCGTACCTGTCGGCGCTCACCGCCATGCAGGTGCACGGGGGGCGGGTCCGGTGGCTGGACCTGCTGCTGATCACCGTGGCGATGGTCGGGGCGCGGACGTTCGCGATGGCCGCCAATCGGATCCTGGACCGCCGGATCGACGCGCGGAATCCGCGTACGGCCGCCCGGGAACTGGTCACCGGGGCGGTGAGCGTGCGGACGGCCTGGACCGGCGCGGCGGTCGCGCTCGCGGTCTTCCTCGCCGCCGCCGCCCTGCTCAACCCGCTCTGCCTGGTGCTCGCGCCGCTCGCCGTGGTGCCGCTGGTCGTCTACCCGTACGGCAAACGATTCACCAACTGGCCGCACGCCATCCTGGCGATCGCCCAGGCCGTCGGGCCGGTCGGCGCCTGGCTGGGCGTCACCGGCACCCTCGACGGCTCCTGGCCCGCCTGGCTGCTCGGCGTGGCCGTCGGCCTCTGGATCGGCGGGTTCGACCTGATCTACGCCTGCCAGGACGCCGAGGTCGACCGGCAGATCGGCGTGCACAGCGTGCCGGCCCGCTACGGGCTGCGGTTCGCGCTGCACGCCTCCACCGCGGCGCATGTGGTGACGTTCGCGCTGTTCATCTGGTTCGGGGCGCTGATCGGCTTCGGCTGGCTCTGGTGGATCGGGCTGGGTCTGACGGCGCTCGCCTTCGGCTACCAGCACCTGGTGGTCAGCCCGACCGACCTGAGCAAGGTCAACCGGGCCTTCTTCACCGCCAACGGGTTCGTCGGCATCGCCCTGTTCGTCTTCGCCCTGCTCGACCTGGTGATCCGCCTGGGCCTGCGCGCCTGACCCTGGGCCGGTCGCCGACGCCGGCCCTGGCTCCTCGCGAGGCCCGGCGGCTCAGCGGAGGGCGACGGGCTCGGCGCGGGCGCCGGGGTAGCGGGTGCTCTCCAGGGTCCAGTCGACGGTGGCCCGTACGGCGTTCGCCACCCCGTCGAGGTGGTCGGCCACCGCCCGGTCCAGCCCCGGGCCGAACGACGGCACCGCCGCGCGCAACTCGACGAACCGCCCCATCGACGCCCGCCAGCGCTCGGCCGTCAGCCCCACGGCGGCCGCCACCGGCACCCGCTGCTCGGCCGCCGTCGCGAGGACCAGGTTGTGCCCGCCCGAGGTGGCCTCGTCGCGCTCCAGCGAGGCCAGGTCGTTGTACCAGGAGAGCAGGTCGTTGCCGGTGTCGGCGATCTCGCGCAGCAGCGGGTGGTGGTGGACCGCGTCGGGCAGCGGGCGCCCGGTGACGAACTCCACCAGCGGATACGACACGTACGCGGCGGAGGTGGCGCGCCGCAGCGCCACGTACTCGGCGACTCCGGGGCGGCGGCCTGCCGCCTTGTTCGCCGCCTCCCGCCACGTGCCGTCGAGGTGGTCGGCGACGGCGTCGGCGAAGCGCAGCCGCCAGCGGGCCGGCATCCGCCGGCGCGGCTCCCGCCACCCGTGCACCAGCAGCCGCCGCAGCGGCCCGGTCAGGCCGGCGTGCCGGAGCCGGGGACCGGCGTGCAGCAGGGTCAGCGCCCCGTCGCGCAGCGCCCGGATCCGGTCGGTGCCGAGCCGGCCCGGCCCGTCGCACGCGTCGTCGACCAGGAAGAACCAGGTGAACAGGGCCGTCAACGCCCGCAGGTCGGCCTCGGCGGCCCGGGGGTAGAGCCGGCCGGCGTACCGGGCGACGCCGGCGCGCGCCAGCCGCCGCGGGGCCGCGTCGTCGGCGGGCAGGCCGAGGCCCGGCAGCAGGTCGCCGACCAGCCACTCCTGCACGCGGTCGGCGTACGGCGAGAGCCGGGGCGGGATCGGGCACTCGGACCGCAGCGACCAGAGGACCTCGCCGGTCATCACCGATTCCTCCCGGGTGCGATCCGCTTCGCGTGCGAATTGCCACCGGCAGCATGTCAGGCCACTGGGATGGGCGCGTTCCCGGCCCGACATCGCGCCCGCCGCAGGACAACCGACACCCGAGGGGGACATCACGGACGCAGCGGGCGGGGTGCCCGGCGTCGGGAGGAGGCGACCAGGCAGGCTGGAGGCATGCGTGAACCATGGGTGATCGGAGTCTCCGGGGCGTCCGGCACGCCGTACGCGGCTGCCGTCGTACGGGCGCTGCTCGACGCGGGCGAGCCGGTGGACCTGATCGTCTCCCGGGCCGCCCGGCTGACGGTCCTCGACGAGACCGGCCGCCCGTTCCGGGACGGGCACTGGGCCGAGGACCTCGCCGCCTGGCTGGGCCGCGACCTGACGGGAGCCGACGTGCGGCACTGGCCCGCCGGTGACCTGGCGGCCGGCCCGAGCAGTGGCTCCTACCGCGTACGCGGGATGGCGGTGGTCCCGGCGAGCACGGCGGCCTGCGCCGGCATCGCGATCGGGCTCTCCAAGGACCTGTTGCAGCGGGCCGCCGAGGTCAACCTCAAGGAGCGCCGGCCGGTGGTGGTGGTGCCCCGGGAGACGCCGGTCACCCGCAGCCACCTGGAGCATCTGATCGCGCTGCACGACGCCGGGGCGGTGGTGCTGCCGGCCAGTCCCGGCTTCTACGGCGCCGGGGCGTCGGCCTCCGCGCCGCAGCTCGTCGACTTCGTGGCCGGCAAGGTGCTGGACGCCCTCGGCGTACCGCACACGCTGTTCCGTCGTTGGTCGGGCGAGCTCGGCGCGGCGCGGGAGTGACCCGGGCCCGGCTCACCGGGACGCGGACCGGAGCCTGTGTCCGGTCCGCGCGATGATCCGCACCATTCAGTACATGCCGGCGTTGGCCGGGCCGGGCCCGGTCGAGGCGGCCGGCCCCGCGTTACGCGGCTTGCCGACGTCTTCCGCCTCGTCCAACATGCCCTCCCCCTCAAGCAGGGCCCGCACCTCGGATTCCCGAAACCGGCGATGCCCGCCTGGAGTCCGGATGCTGCCTATCCGGCCCGCCGCCGCCCATCGCGTCACAGTCTTCGGGTCAACCCGAAACAGCGCGGCAACTTCACCCGGTGTCAGCAGGCGATCTCCAGTGTCCACAGCCCCCTCCTCGCGTCGACGAAGCCCCCGGCTGAACACACTGCCCCCGGCCGGTGCGAGCCCAGAGCCGTCATGAGGGACGTATGGCAATTACAGCACCAGCGACCTGGCCTGTCCGCCAAACGCGAAAAACGCACTGAGTGGGAAGTTAGGAAATATTACCTGCGCACGGCCCCTTCGACTGCGAGTTTGCGAACGACTACACCCTGTCATGTCCAACGCGCGCCGGATGCCCGACGTTACGCCCCGACCGCTAGGGTCACAGTCCGTGGACGCCATCGACCTGAGCCTCGTGGAACTGCTGCGCAGCAACGCCCGCCTGTCCTACGCCGAGCTGGCCCGGCAGGTCGGCCTGTCCGCGCCGGCCGTGCACGAGCGGGTCGGCAAGCTGGAGTCCAGCGGCGTGATCCGGGCCTACCGGGCGGAGGTGGACCCCGAGGCGATCGGCTTCGCCGTCACCGCGCTCATCGGGATCGTCGAGGACTCCGGCGGCGACACCGACGACGTGCTGGAGGCGTTCCGGCAGATGCCCGAGATCGAATCCTGCTACTTCATGGCCGGCGTCGAGTCGTTCATGCTCAAGGCCCGGGTGGGCACCATCGCCGAGCTGGAACGGCTCATCGTGCGGCTGAACCGGACCCCGGGCGTCGCCTCCACCCGGACCGGCATCGCCCTCTCCACCAAGTGGGAGAACCGCCCGCAGGCCCCGGTGCCGCCCGCCGCCTGACCCGTCCCCGGCGCCGCCCCGGCCGGCTCTGGCGCGCGGTCGCCGGACGGCGATAGCGTGCGCCGATGACGAAGCCAGCCCCCGGAACGGCGGTGGTCACCGGTGCGGCCGGCGGCCTGGGCCGCGCCATCGCCACCGCGCTGCACGCCGACGGCTGGCCGGTGCTCCTCACCGACCACGACGGCGAGGCGGTGGCCCGGGCCGCCGCGCCGCTGGGCGGCTGGTCCCGCCCCTTGGACGTACGCGACGAGGACGCCTGTGCCGCCGTCGCCGCCGAGGCGGCCGGCCGGGGCGGGCTCGGCCTCTGGGTGAACAACGCCGGGATCCTCGTCACCGGCCCCTCGTGGGAGCACGACGCGGCGACCCGCCGCCGGGTGGTCGAGGTCAACGCCCTCGGCGCGATGAACGGCACCCTCGCCGCGCTGGCCGTCATGCGGGCCCAGGGGCACGGGCACGTGGTCAACGTCGTGTCGCTGGCCGGCCTGGTGGCCGCGCCCGGCGAGACCGTCTACGCGGCCAGCAAGCACGCGCTGATCGCCTTCAGCGTCGGCACCCTCGCCGACCTGCGGCTGGCGGGGCACCGGGGCGTACACGTGTCGTGCCTGTGCCCGGACGGGATCTGGACGCCGATGCTGCACGACCGGCTCGACGACCCGGGCGCCGCGGCCTCCTTCACCGGGACGCTGCTGACCCCCGAGCGGGTGGCCCGGCGGGCCGCGCGGCTGGCCCGCCGGCCCCGCCCGGTCGTCAGCGTCCCCCGCTGGCGCGGCGCGCAGGTCCGGCTCCTCGACGCGCTGCCCGGCGCCGCCGTGCGGCTCGCCCCGCTGATCCTCGCGGCCGGCCGGGCCGGCCAGCGCCGCCAGCGCCGTCGGGTGGGGGCCTCCGGGGACTGAACGGCTTGCTAGGTTTCGAGCGTGACTCATCTCGACCGGTGCGACGAGGCCAGCCGGCGCTGGGTGACCGAGGCGATCGCCGCCGTCGAGGCGGACGCCAACCGCTCCGCCGACACCCACCTGCTGCCGTTCCCGCTGCCCCGGTCGTGGGGGATCGACCTCTACCTCAAGGACGAGTCGGTGCACCCGACCGGCTCGCTGAAGCACCGGCTGGCCCGCTCGCTCTTCCTCTACGGGCTGTGCAACGGCTGGATCGGCCCGGAGACCACGATCGTGGAGGCGTCCTCCGGCTCGACGGCGGTCTCCGAGGCATACTTCGCGCGGATGCTGGGGCTGCCGTTCATCGCGGTGATGCCCGCCTCCACCTCGCCCGAGAAGATCACCCAGATCGAGTTCCAGGGCGGTCGCTGCCACCTCGTCGACGACCCGGCCAAGGTGGTCGTGGAGGCCCGTTGGCTGGCGGAGGACTCGGCCGGGCACTTCATGGACCAGTTCACCTACGCCGAGCGGGCCACCGACTGGCGGGGCAACAACAACATCGCCGAGTCGATCTACGCGCAGCTCGCTCTGGAACGGCACCCGGTGCCGGCGTGGGTCGTGGTGGGCGCCGGCACCGGCGGCACCAGCGCCACCATCGGCCGGTACGCCCGCTACCAGCGGCTGCCCACCAAGCTGTGCGTGGTCGACCCGGAGAACTCCGCGTTCTATCCCGCCTGGCAGGCCGCCGACTGGTCGGTGCGCACCGGGCGGGGCTCCCGCATCGAGGGGATCGGCCGGCCGACCGTCGAGGCGTCGTTCGTGCCGTCGGTGGTGGACCGGATGGTCCAGGTGCCCGACGCCGCCTCGCTGGCCGCCATGCGCGCCGGCTCGGCGGTGCTCGGCCGTCGGGTGGGCGGCTCGACGGGCACCAACCTGTGGGGCGCCTTCGGGCTGATCGCGGAGATGCTCGCCGCCGGACGTACCGGCTCGGTGGTCACCCTGATCTGCGACGCCGGCGACCGCTACGCCGACACCTACTACTCCGACGACTGGTTGGCCGCCCAGGGGCTCGACCCGACCCCGCACCTCGCGACGGTCGAACGCTTCCTCACCACCGGCGCCTGGCCGGCCTGAGCCGCCCGCCGGCCGGAGCCGACGGGCCGGCGCCTCGTAGCCCGGTCAGCGCGGATCGACGCGCTCGGCCAGCCCGGGGTAGCGCACCACGTAGCCGTCGCCGTCCAGGTCGATGTCGGCGGTGAAGGTGTCGCTGGAGAAGCGCACCCGGCCCGGGCCGAGCGGCGTGTAGACCTGCTCGGCGGGCACCACCAGCAGGCTCGGCACCAGCACCCACGCGACGTCGATGCGGTGCGGGACGTCGGCCGCGGCACGGGTCAGCCCGAGCCGGTGCACCGGCAGCGTGTTGAACAGCGCCGCCCCGCCGAGGTCGACGTCCACCGCCCCGGCCAGCCCGCCCGGGTCGTCGGTGCCGGGCAGCCCGACCGGTGGGTGGCCGGCCGCCCGCAGCGCCGCGTCCAGGTCACCCTGCTCGGCCGTGGTCACCCGCCACCCGTCGCCCACCCGTTCCAGGCGTACGCTCCGCAGCCATCCGGTGCCCTCCGCCTCGACCTCCACCCGGGCGCTGGCCCACTGCGGGTCGGTGGCGAGCTGGTAGCGGCAGGTGTAGGGGATCGGGTCGACGGCGGTCAGGGTGCCCCGCGCGGTCAACCCACGGCCGTCGTCGAACAACGCGTGCTCCGCGCCGGCGGTGTCCGTCCGGGTCCAGAAGAGCGACTTCGGCATGGTCGGCATGAGCCGGACGTTACGCGACCCGGCCGACACCGGCAGCGGATGCGGAAACGCCGCCCCGGAGCCGGGCCCCGAGGCGGCGTTCGCCGATGACGCTGGAAATCAGTGCGTACGCGCCGGTGGGCGCCCGCCGAAGCCCCGTCGATCGTCACGCGGCCGCTCGTCACGCCCCCGGCCCTCGGGCCGGAAGCCGCCCCGGTCGCCGTAGCCGCGGCCCTCGGTGGGGCGGTCGCCGTAGCGGCGCTCGCCCTGGGGGCGGTCGCCGTAGCTGCGGCTGTCGGTGGGGCGGTCGCCGTAGCGGCGCTCGCCCTGCGGGCGGTCGCCGTAGCCACGGCCGCCGTCGCGCCCGTCCCGGTCACCGAAGCGCCGCTCGCCACGGTCCGCGAAGCTCCGCTCGCCGTAGCCCCGGCCGTCGGTGGGACGGTCGCCGTAGCGCCGCTCGCCCTGCGGGCGGTCGCCGTAGCGGCGTTCACCCTGCGGGCGGTCGCCGTAGCGGCGTTCACCCTGGGGCCGGTCGCCGTAGCGGCGCGGGCCGCCCGGCCGGTCGCCGTGCCGGCGCGGCTCGTCGACCTCGACGCGCACCGGGACGCCGCTCGGCTCGCGGGCGCCGGTCAGCTCCGCGAGCGCCGGGTCGCCGGCCCGCACCCGGGTCTCGGCCGGCGCCACGCCGGCCTTCTCCAGCATGGCGAGCGTGGTCCGCCGCTGCTTCGGCAGCACCAGCGTGGCCACCGCGCCCGACTCGCCGGCCCGGGCGGTACGACCCGCACGGTGCAGGTAGTCCTTCGGGTCCTTCGGCGGGTCGACGTGCAGCACCAGCGAGACACCGTCGACGTGGATGCCCCGGGCCGCCACGTCCGTGGCGACCAGGACGTTCATCCGGCCCTCACGGAACTCGGCCAGCGTCCGGGTACGCATCCGCTGGGTCTTGCCGCCGTGCAGCCCGCCCGCCCGTACGCCGACGGCGGCCAACTGCTCGACCAGCCGGTCGACACCGAGCTGGGTACGGGCGAAGACCATCGTCCGCCCGTCCCGGGCCGCGATGGACGCCGCGACCGGGAACTTGTCGTGCGGCGGGATCAGCAGCATGTGGTGGTCCATGGTGGACACCGAGGCGGTGGACGGCGCGGTGGAGTGCGTCACCGGGTCGGTCATGAAGCGCTTGACCAGCGCGTCGACGTCGCCGTCCAGGGTGGCCGAGAAGAGCAGCCGCTGGGTGCCGGCCGGCGTCTTCGCGAGCAGCTCGGTGACCTCGGGCAGGAAGCCCATGTCGGCCATCTGGTCGGCCTCGTCGAGGACGGTGACCTCGACGTCGTCCAGGTGGCAGACGCCCCGGGCGATCAGGTCGCCCAGCCGACCCGGGGTGGCCACGATGATCTCCACCCCGCGCCGCAGGGCGTCGACCTGCCGGTCGTACGGCACGCCGCCGACGGCGGTCTTCAGGAACACGCCGACGGCCTTGCCGAGCGGCATCAGCGCGTCGTTGACCTGCATCGCGAGTTCCCGGGTCGGCACCAGGACCAGCGCCCGGGGGCGCAGGGGCCGGGCCCGGTTGCGGTCGGCCACCAGGGCCAGCAGGGGCAGGCCGAAGGCCAGGGTCTTGCCGGAGCCGGTCTGGCCCCGGCCGAGGACGTCCCGGCCGGCGAGCGCGTCGGGCATGGTGGCGCGCTGGATCTCGAACGGGGTGGTGATGCCCTGTCGGGCGAGCGCGTGGACCAGCGGCTGGGGCAGCCCCAACGCGGCGAAGTCGGTGGCCTCGGGCGTCACCGTGGCGGCCGGGTCCTGGCCGGTGCCGTCCCGCTCGACGGCGGTCTGCGCGTCGGCGGTGTCGAGGGCGGGCGTGAACGTGCTGGGTTCAGCAAAGGTCGTCAAGAAATGCCTTTCGAGCGGGGCGCATCTTCGCGATGGCCTGCCGCAGCTGAACGCCGCCGAATCGCCCGCAAGATCGCCCATGGGCGCGCGGGGCGCGCCGGGTCAGTGATCCTCACCAGTGTACGGCGACGGGACGAACCCGCCACCCGACCTCGGACGGGTAGTGGGCGGGCTCACCATCGACGTCGTACGCGGCTCACTTGCTCAGGACGCCGCCCACCAGCCCGCCCACCGTGTCGTTGGCGAGCAGCACCACGAGCACGCTGATCGCCACCAGCAGGCCCAGCGAGGCGGCCAGTACGACCACCACCTTGGTCGTGCTGGAGCGCTCCTCGGTGGGGGTCTCCGTCCAGCCCTGGGCCAGGATGTGCCCGGTCAACGAGCCGGAGTTCTCCACCGGGTTGCTCGGCAACGAGACCGTGCTGAAGCCCGGGCCCTCGGTGCCGGCACCGTAGATCGTGCCCAGGTCGGGCCCGCCGTCGTAGCGGCCCGCCGCGGTGCCCTCGGCCCGCCCGGCGCGCGTGGCCGAGCCGCCGCCGGCGTGGCCGGCCAGCTTGCGGGCCTCGCGGGGCGCGGCGGCGGGCTCCGCACCACCGGGCCGGCGGTCGCCGGGGCTGGTGGGCGGCGGCCAGGCCGGCAGCGCGGGCGCGGGCACGACCGGCGGCGCGGACGTCGACCCGGAGAACGGCGGCGCGGACGCCGGGGGCGCGGAGAACGACGGCGCGGAAGCCGGGGCCGCGGAGAACGGCGGGGCGCTCGCCGGGGGCGCGGAGAACGACGGCGCGGACGCTGGCGGCGCGGAGAACGAGGCCGCGACCGGTCGCGGAGCGGCTGCCGGCGGCGCGCTCACCGGAGGCGCTGAGGACGGCGGCGCGCTCGCCGGAGGCGCAGAGAACGGCGGTGCGAATGCCGGCGGCCCGGAGGCCGGCGGGGCGCTCGTCGGGGGCGCGGAGAACGGCGGGGCGCCCGCGAAGGGGCCCGATCCGGCGCCGGGCGTGGCCGTGAGGGGTGGCGGCGGGAACGGTGGCGCCGGCATCGGGCCGGGCGGAGGCGGCGGGGCGGGCACCGGTGGTCCGGGTGGCGGCACGGGCGGACCCGGCACGGGTGGTACCGGCGCCGGGGGCCTGGGCCCCGGGCCCGGGGGCACCGGGCCGGGCGGGTAGGGCCCGGGGACCGGGGGCGTGGGGGTCGGGACCGGCGGGGCCGGCGACGGCGGGTTCGGGCCCGGCACCGGCGGCGTGGGGGCGGGCGCCGGCTCGGGCTCCGGGACCGGTGGGGTCGGCGGCTGAGCCGGCTCCGGGGGCTGGGCGGGCTCCGGGGGGTCCGGGTTGACCGGCGCCGCCCGGTAGATCCGGGCCTCGCCCGTCCGGGAGCGGATCGCCCCGGCCTCGTCAGCCGAGATCCGCCTCATCCCGGGTACGGCGGCGCTGGCCCGCGCCCCCGCCGTACCCCGCTGCCCGGGGACCGCGGCGGCGGGGGCGGCCGTTCCGCCGGCCCGGTAGGTGGTGCCGGCGCTGGGGCCGGTCGACGGCGGGGCGTCGCCCTCGGCGGGCGCGGCGGCGGTGGTCACGGACACCCGGCCCCGGGCCGGCGCGGCGGGCTGTCGGCGTACGTCGTCGGCGGGCGGCTCGGACGACGACCCGGACGGCCCCGCGGAGCCGGCCGCCGGCGCGGCTGCGCCCCCGGGCGGGGGCGCCGACGGGGCGCCGGCGGGCGTCAGGGGGTGCGGTGCCCCGGCACGGCTCCGGTCGGGCGCGGATCCGTGGTCGACCGGCTCTGCCGGAACATCTTGCTCGGCCATGCTCGCCCTCCGCGCACGCTCGCGCCCGGATCCGCTACGTCGGACCGGGCGTGCCTGACTGTCACCGTGCCACATTCCGGCCCGGCGGCACAGCCGGAGCGCGTTGCGGGGCCTTGTCGACCCGCCCCCGGTCGGCGGCTGGCCGGCCCGGTCGGACGGCCCGCCGAGGGCCCTGGTCAGCTACCGGCGCTCGCCGAGGCGCTGGCCCGGGTGCTGCTCGACGGAGCGGAACTGCTCTGCGCCGTGGTCGGCGCCACACTACCGGTCGAGGCGCTCGGCGAAGAGGCCTCCGAGGCGCTCGCCGACGGCGACGGCGAGGTCGACGCCGACGCCGACGCCGACACCGACGGTGACGGTGAAGTCGAGGTGCTGGGCGTGGGCGTGGGGGACCCGGTCGGCGACGGCGAGGTCGACGGGCTCGGCGACGAGGTGGGCTTCGGGCTGGTGGTCGGCTTCGGGCTGGCCGGCGGCTTCGGGCTGGCCGGCGGCTTCGTCGTGGGCGGCTTGCTCGGCGTCGGCGTCGGCGAGGGAGTGCTGGCCGGCGCGGGCACCGCCCCGATGACGCGGGTGGCGGCATAGAGCCGGGACCAGCGCACGGTGGAGATCTTGACCACGTCGCCGGTGGTAGGCGCGTGGATCATCTTGCCGCCGCCGACGTACATGCCCATGTGGTGGATCGTCGTCCAGCTCGTGCCGGAGGCGAAGAAGAGCAGGTCGCCGGGGAGCAGAGCGGTGCGGGACACGGTGCGGGTACGGGTGGCGTAGTACTGGTCGCGGGAGACCCGGGGCAGCCCGTAGTAGCCCGCCGACCGGTAGGCGGCGTAGATGAGGCCGGAGCAGTCGAAGCGGTCCGGCCCCTCGGCGGCCCACAGGTAGGGGTCGCCGAGCTGCGCCCTCGCGTACGCCAGGGCCTTGAGGGCCGTCGGGTGGGCGGCCAGTCCGTTGGCGGTCTCGTTGCCGAGGTAGCCGGCGCCGAGGCGCTGCTCGGCGGCCTCCTGCTGGCGCTCGATCTGGATGAGCTGTGCGGCGTTGTCCCGCTTCAGCTTCTCCAGCTTCTTCTCTGCCTCGCGCAGGGCCTTCTCGCCGACGGCGTACTCCGTCTTGGCGCCCGCGAGGCGGGACTCGGCCGAGACCATCGCCTGGCTGGCGGCCTGCTCGCCGACGCGGGCCCGGGACACCTCGCCCTCGGCGGCGGTGGTGCCGCCCTCGGCCTTCTCGCCCCGGATGATCCGGGAGAGCCGGCTCAGCTCGTGCAGGTCGTTGGCGAACTCGCCGGGCGGGAGGGCGGCGGCGGCCTTGAAGGCGCCCGCGGCGGCGGCGTCGGCGCTCTCCTGCGCGCGGGCGACCGCGTCCCGGGCCTGGGCGAGGTTGCGCTCGGCGGTGGCGCGCTGCCCCTCGGCCTCGGTGAGCTTCTGCCGCAGCGAGAGCAGTTGGTCACGAAGCTGCCCGACCTGGGCCTCGGCGGCGTAGATCTGGGCGGCCAGCGGGCCGGTGCCGAGGCTGCCGGCGGGCACGCCGGGGACCGTGCCGGGCCCGGGGAGACCCGGGACCGTGCCGGGCAGACCCGGGACCGTGCCCGGCAGGCCGGGGACCGGCGCGCCGCCGGGGAGCTGGAGCGGCCCCGAGTAGGAGGGGCGGGACCCGGTGTCGGGGATGCTGGTGGGCAGCGCCGGGTCGGCCATGACCGGGTTGGCCAGGACGGTGGCGGCGACGGCGCCGAGCAGTGCGGACCAGAGCGCCGGGCGCAGCACCGGCGAGATCACCGGGCTCCGTCGTCGCTGCCGTCGCCCGCGCCCACTGTCGACCATTCCGCTCCCCGTCCGGCGTGACTCGCCGCACCGGGTGGGCGCGGCCGTGGGGACGCTACCAGCGTGTGGCGAACGTCCCACCCTGTCTTACCGCACCCACGCAGCGATGTCGATGCGTTGGCGGGTAACAGGAGCCTGAGAGTTCGGTGAGCCGGCGCACGGGGGCCGACCGTGCTGCGGCGGCGTCGGCGGGCCGACGTACGCTCGATTCCTACCGCAGGTGGAAGGGACGTGGCTTTCGATGGACGCCGGACTCAAGCGTGAGCTGGAAGCGAAGGTGTACGCCGGCGAGCGGCTGACCCGCGAGGACGGGATCGCCCTCTACGACAGCGACGACCTCGCGTGGCTGGGCCGGCTGGCGCACCACCGGCGCACCGAGCTCAACGGCGACCGGGTGATGTTCAACGTCAACCGGCACCTCAACCTGACCAACGTCTGCTCCGCCTCGTGCGCGTACTGCTCGTTCCAGCGCAAGCCGGGCGAGAAGGACGCCTACACGATGCGCATCGACGAGGCGGTCCGCAAGGCCAAGGAGATGGAGGACGAGCAGCTCACCGAGCTGCACATCGTCAACGGCCTGCACCCGACCCTGCCC
Organism: Micromonospora sp. ZG13; assembly: GCF_059359355.1. NCBI lineage: Bacteria > Bacillati > Actinomycetota > Actinomycetes > Micromonosporales > Micromonosporaceae > Micromonospora > Micromonospora sp. ZG13. Next base: position 175,932 of record NZ_JCADBQ010000002.1, on the reverse strand, counting down.
TGGCGCTACTACCCGAAGGTGCTGCGCGAGCTGAAGGCGGCGCTGCCGAACGTCAAGCTCAAGGCGTTCACCGCGACCGAGGTGCAGTGGTTCGAGAAGATCAGCGGCCTGAGCGCCGACGAGATCCTCGACGAGCTGATGGACGCCGGCCTGGAGTCGCTGACCGGCGGCGGCGCGGAGATCTTCGACTGGGAGGTCCGCCAGCACATCGTCGACCACGCCTGCCACTGGGAGGACTGGTCGCGCATCCACCGGCTGGCCCACACCAAGGGGATGAAGACCCCGTCGACCATGCTCTACGGCCACATCGAGGAGCCCCGGCACCGCGTCGACCACGTGCTGCGGCTGCGTGAGCTCCAGGACGAGACCGGCGGCTTCATGGTCTTCATCCCGCTGCGCTACCAGCACGACTTCGTCGACTCGGCGGACGGCAAGATCCGTAACCGGATCCAGGCCCGTACGACGATGGCCTCGCCGGCCGAGTCGCTGAAGACCTTCGCGGTCTCCCGGCTGCTGTTCGACAACGTTCCGCACGTGAAGTGCTTCTGGGTCATGCACGGGCTGTCGGTCGCCCAGCTCTCGCTCAACTTCGGCGTCGACGACCTGGACGGCTCGGTCGTGGAATACAAGATCACTCACGACGCCGACTCGTACGGCACCCCGAACACCATGCACCGTGACGACCTGCTGCACCTGATCTGGGACGCCGGCTTCCGCCCCGTCGAGCGGAACACCCGCTACGAGGTGGTCCGCGAGTACGACGCCGCCCCGTCCCTGGCCGAGCGCCGCGCCGAGCCGCAGCAGGTCTGGGCCTGAGCCGGCACGTACCCTCTGAGGCCATGACCGAGCAGCGGAGCGGGTTCCCCCGGCGGGACGCCGAGGGGCGCATCCTCACCCTGGGCGACCTGCTCGGGGTGAGCCTGGCCGGCCTCGTCATCGGCGTGCTGGCGGTGGTGTTGTTCGACTGGGCGTTCGAGCTGATCGGCGCCGGCGACTTCGGCGGCGCCAACGGCTGGCTGGCGATCATCCTGCCGGCCTGGCTGTTCTGGGACGACTTCCGCGCCTGGGAGTTCGGCGCGGCCCGGGTGGTGGCGGCACTGGCGGCCGCCGCGGTGGGGGTGGTCGCCGGGCTCGTGGTGGCCGGCCTCGCCGCCGGGCTCCCGCCGCTGCTCTCCGGCGGGCTGGGGGCGGCGACCTTCACCATCGGGTACGCGGTGGTCTGGTTCCACGGCGTCCACTGGCTGGCCCGCCGGACGGGCTGAACCTGCCGCCGGAGGTCCCGGCGGCGGAGAACGGAGTGCGGAACGTGAGCGCGGCGGTCAAGTACACGCTGGGCCGGATCGGGCTGTTCGTCGCCGTGCTGGCGGCCCTCTGGCTGGTCGAGATGAACACCTTCATCAAGCTGATGGTGGCGCTGGCCTTCTCAGCCGCCCTGTCGTTCTTCCTGCTCAAGGGCTGGCGGGACGAGATGGCCGAGGAGATGGCCACCGCCGCCGAGCGGCGCCGCGCCGAGAAGGAGCGCCTCCGCTCCGCCCTCGCCGGCGAGGACCAGGACGGGGAGACGCCGCCCAACTAGGACCTGCGCGCAGTCCTGGCGGCGTTCTGGCTGACGGGAGACGTGCAAGGCGCGTGAAGCTGGTGCACCAATGCCGCCGGGACGCTGATACCTGAGGGGCATGAAAATACCTGTGTGGTATCGATGCGAGGGAACTTGCGTCACCGGCCGGCGTTCATGTCATCTCCCGCCTCCCGGCCCCAGCAGTACGAGCATTCGCCCGCGTAGTTCCCTGGTCGGATGTCGACTTCCGCATGCGCCTCGCAGGTGAGTGAACGGTTGGGTCCTCCAATGCCCTATCGGCGCCGGGGTGGTGTCACCAGGTGTCCGGGCGGTCGAGGTCGCGGGCCGGCTGGTACCCGCTCAGTACCGTCAGGCCCTCCGACTCGGTGTAGCCGTTGCCCCAACCCTTGAGGAACGCCTCGACCACGCATGGCTTGACGAACATCTCCAGCACGTCGCTGCCCTGCCGGCGTGCCCGGTAGGGCCCTGCGACGAGGTCGGCGGCCCTGGGGTCGCGCCCCGGCACGGGTTGCGCCCGGACCGTCAGCCAGCGACCGGATCCGTCACCTATCACCAGCGAAGCCTCGATGAAGGAGCCAGGCTCCGATCGGGAAAGCGTGACCGAGCATCCGAGCAGACGCCCACCTGGCGGCAGCGACTGCAGGCGGAACGGCACCACGCAGCGGTGGGCGCCGTCGAACCGGACGCGACTGGCCGCGTCCGTCGCCTCGTCACGGCTGGTCGCGTAGATGTCGAGCTGCGACCAGAGCCCATCAACGGGTTGCCAACGGACGAACCACAGTTTCGTGTCGCCGGACGGATCGAACCAAGCGACCCCCGGGCGGCCTCCGACCCGCACATCGGCCGGCGGCTGCGGTCGCCCCGCCGACGACAACGTCTGCTGCAGCCCGTCCAGCGTCGCGACGCTGCGCGCCAGCACGAACCGGGCCTGCTCGGTCGGGCCCCGGAACTCAACGCTCTCGACCCCGCGCCCGGCGCTCCAGGTCGCGGACCAGGCCCCGCTGACCAGGCTGTCGGTCGTGAAGTGCACCACGCCGGGATCGGCCCCCACGACCTCGGGCCGGGCCATGGCGCCGGGCTGATCCGGTGCGTCCGGCAGCACGAGTGCCGTGGCCGGCACGGTCACGCCATCGGGTGCCCGACCGGACGGAATCACCATGACCGCCGCGACCAGGACGACGCATGCCGCTGCCGTCCCCCCGGTGGTCAGCCAGCGGCGGCGCACTCGGAGGCGGTGGCCGCGCCGCCGGGCGTGTGCCACGATCGGCGCGGGGTCGATATCGCCGCCCGCGTGGTGCTTGAGCGTCGTGGCGAGCTGCTGATCGAGGTCGCTGGACATCAGAACTCTCCTCCTGTCAGGGCGGAGGCGGATGCTTCCTGCCGCTTGCGGAGTGCCGTCAGGGCCCGCTTCGCGTGGGTACGAACTGTGCCGGTCGAACAGTCCAGGAGCTCGGCGATCATCGTGTCGTCAAGATCCTCGTAGTAGCGCAGGACGATGACGGTGCGTTGACGCATCGGCAGGGCGCAGACGAGCCGCCACAGCGCGTCACGTTCGTCGACACCGGCGGCCTCGTCCGTAGCGTCCGGCCGATCGTTCACGACGGCGACCGAGATTTCCTGGTTGCTACGCCGGCGCCACCACGAGTGATGGGCGTTGACGAGCATCCGACGGACGTACGCATCGGGTCGATCCGTCCGGGAGATGCGCGCCCAGCGGGCGTACGCCCTGGCGAGGACATCCTGAACCAGGTCCTCGGCCCGATGCTCGTCGCCGGTCAGCAACCGGGCGAGCCGCACCAGCGCCGAAGTGCGGGCGAACGCGTACTCCTCGAACGTCACGCCCTATTAACGTCGCAAGTCGGCCAACCCGTAGACAGCCGGCCAGCACCTCACGAAGGAGAACCACAGGAGGACGCAGGCGCTGTGGGCAGATGCCCGGTCGCCCGAGAGGGTCGGTGGCCGGAAACGGCCGAGGGGCCCGGTCGCCGGGCTGAGCCGGGCGACGCGGACCCCTCGAACGACCGGGTCGGTGTCAGGTCACCAGTTGGTGGAGCCGGCGACCTTCGGCCACGGCTTCAGAGTCGGCTTGATCAGGTAGACGACGCCGCCGGAGCCGCCGGAGACGCCGCCGCTGGCGTTGGTCCGCTTGGTACGCAGCCAGATCTGCTCGAACTGCTCACGCTTGTAGACGTTGCGCACCGCCTCGTTGCTGGACGAGGCCGGGTCGTTGACGATCACGTCGCCGTCGGCGGTGAAGCCGACGACCACGAACAGGTGGCCCGAGGTGCCGTAGCCCGCCCCGTCCAGCTCGCTGGCGAGGAAGGACTGGCTGGTCACGACCGGGATCCCGGCGGCGATGAAGCGCTCCACCTCGTCCAGGGAGTGCAGCCGGGTGACCCGGGCCTCCAGACCCGGGAAGCTGGCCGCGTACGCGGTGTTGAAGGGCCAGTTGCCGGCGCCGTCGTACTGGTAGTCGTAGACCATCCGGGCGGCGTGGTTGACCGTCGGGTCCGGGTAGGTCGGGTCGACCCAGGAGGTGTCCTCCTCGGACGCCTTGCGGCCCCAGTACTCGATCACCATGGTGGTGGAGGTGGGGGAGCACCAGGCCTGGCCGCCGCCGTCGTACTCGGGGTAGTGGCCGGTGTGGATGTTCTGCGAGTAGCGGGGCACGGCGAGTTCCTTGCCCCAGGCGATGCCGCCGGCGCTCGGCTCGACGGTGAACCGGTCGGGCACGTTGGAGCTCATCGCGCCGACGGTGTGCACGACCGGCGCGGCGCGCTGGCCGGGGGCCTTGTAGAGGGTCAGCCGCAGCTGGTACGCCCGCAGCAGCACGCCGACCGAGGCGTCGTCGATGCTGAAGGTGTCGGTCCAGATGGTCGACCAGGGGTCGCCCTGCCGGTTGACGCTGGTCCGCTTGATGTCGGCGTCGCCGGAGGCCCAGCGTCCCATGACGTACCACTTGGTCTGCACGCCGGTGTTGTACGTGCCCTGCATCTCGACCTGGATCCAGGTGCCGGCCGGGGTCTGCGCGTTCCACGAGGCGATCAGCTCGGTGGCGTCGAACCCGATCTGGGTGACCGGGGAGGTCCAGGTCCCGTACTCCCAGCTCCTGGTCACGCCGGTGTGCGGGTCGGTGTAGTCGGTGGTGCCGAGCGGTCGGGCCAGCGTCACGCCGGGCCGGAGGCCGGGGACGGCCCGGGTGCCGGCGTGGCTGCCGCGACGCCAGTCGGGGTAGCGCGACCAGTCCTGGAAGGTGATCTGCTCGTCGTGGACCACCGGTCGACTGGTCGACGGGGCCGCGACGGGTGCGGCGGCGACGGCGGGTGCCGCGGTGCCGAGAAGGGTGAGCGCGGTGGCGGCCGCGAGGGCGGCCGTGCGCAGGCGTGTTCTGGCCATGGGTCCTCCGCAGGGACGGACGGATCGTTGCGGGTCAGTGTCCCGCTCGGAGGGAACTTTCGCCAGAGGCCGGCAGTTGGAAAATCCTTGCCGATGTGACGATCAGGATGGCATGGAACAAGGCAGCGATGGATGTTGATATGACCATGCGGGCGGTGGTGGAGTGTCCTCCACCGAGCGGGATCTTCTCCCGCCCCCCGAGGAGGTTGTCCATGGCCTTCCGCAACACCGCCCTCCGCCGTCGCCTGGCGGTGGCCGTAGCAGCCGCATTCGGCCTGCTCACGGTCGCCGCCGCGCCGGCCACCGCCCGGCCGGCCCCCGACCGGGCCGACTCCGCGACGACGTCCTACCGGGTGCTCGGCCCGCGTACCGTCGACGACCGCACCGCCGTCGCCGGCACCGGCGCCGCCATCGACTACGTCGAGCACGGCGTGCTGAACGTCTCGGCCACCCCGGCCGAGGCGGCGGCGATCACCCGGCTCGGCTTCCGGCTGGAGGCGGTCGCCGCCCCGTCGGCCGACGGGCACGACCATGCCGACGGGGACGTCGGCGCGGCCGCCTTCCCGCCCGCCGACTCCAACTACCACGACTACGCCGAACTGACCGCCGTGGTGAACAAGGTGGTCGCCGACCACCCGTCGATCGCCCGGAAGATCAGCATCGGCTCCTCGTACGAGGGCCGGGACCTGATGGCGGTGAAGATCTCCGACAACGTCGCCACCGACGAGAACGAGCCGGAGATCCTGTTCAACTCGCAGCAGCACGCCCGCGAGCACCTGACCGTCGAGATGGCGATCTACCTGCTCAACCTCTTCACCGACAGCTACGGCAGCGACTCCCGGGTCACCAACATCGTGAACACCCGGGAGATCTGGATCGTGCCGACGGTCAACCCGGACGGCAGCGAGTACGACATCGCCACCGGCTCGTACCGCTCCTGGCGCAAGAACCGGCAGCCCAACAGCGGCTCGTCGTACGTCGGCACCGACCTGAACCGCAACTGGTCCTACCAGTGGGGCTGCTGCGGCGGCTCGTCCGGCTCGACCTCGTCGGACACCTACCGGGGCCCGTCGGCGTTCTCCGCCCCGGAGACCGCGGCGCTGCGCAACTTCGTCAACAGCCGGGTCGTCGGCGGCACCCAGCAGATCAAGGCCAACATCGACTTCCACACGTACTCCGAGCTGGTGCTCTGGCCGTTCGGCTACACGTACAACAACACCGCGCCGGGGATGACGACGGACCAGTACAACACCTTCGCCACCCTGGGCCAGCAGATGGCGAACACCAACGGCTACACCCCGCAGCAGTCCAGCGACCTCTACATCACCGATGGCGACAGCATCGACTGGATGTGGGGCCAGCACGGCATCTGGGCGTACACCTTCGAGATGTACCCCGGCTCGGCCGGCGGCGGCGGCTTCTACCCGCCCGACGAGGTGATCCCCGCCCAGACGTCGCGCAACCGGGAGGCGGTCCTGCTGCTCAGCGAGTATGCCGACTGCCCGTACCGGGCCATCGGCAAGCAGGCGCAGTACTGCGGCGGTGGCGGCGGCACCACGGTCTGGTCGGACACCTTCGAGACGGCCACCGGCTGGACCATCAACCCGAACGGCACCGACACCGCGACCCTCGGGGCGTGGGAGCGGGGCGCCGCCCAGGCGACCAACTCCAGCGGGGCCAAGCAGCTCGCCCCGTACGCCGGCAGCAACGACCTCGTCACCGGCCGGCTGGCCGGCACGGGAGCCGGTGACTACGACGTCGACGGCGGCGTGACCAGCGCCCGGTCGCCGGCGGTGACGCTGCCGTCGAGCGGCACGCTGACCCTCTCCCTCGCCTGGTACCTGGCCCACGGCTCGAACGCGTCGTCGGCCGACTACCTGCGGGTCAGCGTGGTGCACAACGGTGGCACCACGGCCCTGTTCACCCAGTCCGGGGCGGCCACCAACCGCAACGGTGCCTGGGCGGTGTCCAACGCCAACCTCACCCCGTACGCCGGCCAGTCGGTGCGGATCCTCGTCGAGGCGGCGGACGCCTCGGGCGCGAGCCTGGTCGAGGCGGCTGTGGACAACGTCACCATCACCAGTTCCTGACCGGTGGGGCCCCGCTCCGCCCCCGGCGGGGCCCCACCACCGGCCACCAGACGTCGATCCAGGGCATATCGCCGCCGTTGATGATCAACGAACGCCGATGCGCCCTGGATCGACGAGGCACGTCCGGGGCGTGCGCTACCGTTCTACCGACCACGCGCAGCGAAGCCGGTGCGAAACCGGCGCTGTCCCGCAACTGTGATGTCCCGCCACCCCGGCCGAACGCCGGGCCGCGGCGGGGACGAGCCAGGTCGCCTGCGTCCGTGGTCGCGACACGCGCTCTCGAGGAAGGGCGCCTCGCGGACGGGCGCCACCGCTCCCTGTCGGCGAAGCACCACGCTCCTCGACCGACAGGAGGACCCGTGCTCAGACGTACCCCCCGGATCTTCGCCGCGACCCTCGCGGTGGCCGCGCTCGCCCTCGGCGCCTGCGCCGAGAAGAGCTCCGACGACACCCCCGCCGCCGGCGCCAGCTCGGCCGGCGCCGCCTTCCCGGCCACCGTCGGCTCGGTGACGCTGGAGAAGCGGCCCGAGAAGATCGTCTCGCTCTCCCCGACGGCCACCGAGATGCTCTTCGCCATCGGCGCCGGCAAGCAGGTCACCGCCGTCGACGACCAGTCGAACTTCCCGGCCGACGCGCCCAAGAGCGACCTCTCCGGCTACCAGCCCAACGCCGAGGCGATCGCCGGCAAGAGCCCCGACCTGGTGGTGCTCGCCAACGACACCAACAAGATCGTCGAGCAGCTCACCGCGCTGAAGATCCCCGTCCTGCTGAACCCGGCGGCGACCACCCTGGAGGACACCTACCGCCAGATCACCGACCTCGGCACCCTCACCGGCCACCCCACCGAGGCCGCCGACGTGACCAAGCGGATGAAGGACGACATCGCCAAGCTCGTCGCCGACCTGCCGAAGCGCGCCGAGAAGCTGACCTACTTCCACGAGCTGGGCCCGGAGCTCTACACGGCCACCAGCAAGACCTTCATCGGCTCGCTCTACACGATGGTGGGCCTGGAGAACATCGCCGACGCGTCCGACCCCGACGGCAAGCAGGGCGGCTACCCGCAGCTCTCCCAGGAGGTCATCGTCAAGGCCGACCCGGACTTCGTCTTCCTCGCCGACACCAAGTGCTGCCAGCAGAGCGCCGAGACGGTCAAGGCGCGCGGCGGCTGGGCCGGCGTCACCGCCGTCAAGAACAACCAGATCGTCGCCCTCGACGACGACGTCGCCTCCCGCTGGGGGCCCCGCGTGGTGGACCTGCTCCGCGTGATCGTCGACGCGACCGCCAAGGTCCCCGCGTGAGTCGCAACCGTCCATGAGCCGTCCGCTCGTGCAGGCACCGCCCGCCCGGCCGGCCGGGACGCTACCCGCGTCCCGGCCCGCCGGGCTGCGGCCCCGCTGGCTCCTCGCCGGCGTCGCCGCGGTGCTGGTCGCGCTGGTCGCCGGGGTGTCCCTCGGCCCGGTCAGCCTGCCGCCGGGCAGCGTCGCGGCCGAGCTGCTCAACCTCATCCCCGGCGTACGCCTCGACAGCGGGCTGACCGAGCGCGAGATCGCCATCGTCACCGAGCTGCGGCTGCCCCGGGTGGTGCTCGGCCTGCTGGTCGGCGGGCTGCTGGCCCTCGCCGGCGGCTGCTACCAGGGGGTGTTCCGCAACCCGCTGGCCGACCCGTACCTGCTCGGGGTGGCGGCCGGGGCCGGGCTCGCCGTCACCGCGGTGATCACCCTCGGCGCCGGGACGGCCGGCGCGCTGACCGGGCTGCCGCTCACCATCCCGCTGGCCGCGTTCGTCGGCTCGATCGGCGCGGTGGCGATGACCTACCTGCTGGGCGCCTCCGGCGGGCGCGGACGCTCCACCGCCACGCTGATCCTCGCCGGGGTGGCCGTCTCCGCGTTCCTCTCCGCCGGGCAGACCTACCTGCTGCAACGCAACTCCGACAGCATCCAGCAGGTCTACTCCTGGCTGCTCGGACGGCTCGCCACCGCCGGCTGGCACGACGTTCGGCTGGTGCTGCCGTACTTCCTCGTCACCGCCCTCGTGGTGCTGCTGCACCGGCGGGAGCTCGACGTGCTCTCCGTCGGCGACGACGAGGCCGCCAGCCTCGGGCTGCACCCGCAGCGGTCCCGCTACCTGCTCATCGCCGCCGCCTCGCTCGGCACCGCCGCCGCCGTCTCCGCGTCCGGCCTCATCGGCTTCGTCGGGATCATCGTGCCGCACACCGTCCGGCTGCTCGCCGGGTCGAGCTACCGGGTGATCCTGCCGCTGTCGCTGCTCTTCGGCGGCGCCTTCCTGGCCCTGACCGACGTGGTGGCCCGTACCGCCGCCGCCCCGTCGGAGATCCCGATCGGCGTGGTCACCGCGCTGCTCGGCGGCCCGTTCTTCGTCCTGGTCCTGCGTACCTCCCGCCGGGTGCTCGGGTGAGCGCGTGGCGCGTGCCGGCCGCGCGGCCGGCGGACGGTGGGGCCGTGCGGGCCCCCGACGTGGCCGCCGTGCCCGCCGTCGAGGTGCGCGACCTGCACGTGCGCCTGGACGGCACGCCCATCCTGGCCGGCGTCGACCTGACCGTCGCCGCCGGCGAGTGGGTGACCGTGATCGGCCCGAACGGCGCCGGGAAATCGACCCTGCTGCGCGCCGTCGGCGGCCTGCTGCCCGCGCCGGGCGCCGTCTCCCTCTTCGGTACGCCCAGCGAGGCGCTGCGCCGCCGCGACCGCGCCCGGGTGGTCGCCACGGTCGCCCAGTCCCCGGTGGTGCCGGCCGGCATGTCGGTGTTCGACTACGTGCTGCTGGGCCGCACCCCCTACATCGCGCCACTGGGCCGGGAATCCGCCGCCGACCTGGCCGCCGCCCATGAGGTGCTCGACGGCCTGGACCTGGCCGGGTTCCACGACCGGGAGCTGGCCACCCTCTCCGGCGGCGAGCGGCAGCGGGTCTTCCTGGCCCGCGCGCTGGCCCAGGGCGCGACCCTGCTGCTGCTGGACGAGCCGATCAGCGCGCTGGACATCGGCCACCAGCAGGAGGTGCTGGAGCTGGTCGACCGGCTGCGCCGCGAACACGGCCTGACGGTGCTCGCCACCATGCACGACCTCTCGATCGCCGGCGAGTACGCCGACCGCATGGTGCTGCTGGCCGAGGGCCGGGTGGTGGCGGCCGGCACGCCCCGCGAGGTGCTCACCGAGCAGCTCCTCGCCACCTGGTACCGCGCCACCGTCCGCGTCATCGACGGCGACCACGGCCCCCTGGTGGTCCCGATCCGCCCCCGTCGCTGACCCGCCCCGCGCCGTGGGGATGGTCAGGGGCGGGTGAGGACGTTGAACAGGGCGCCGTGGGGGTCGCGCAGGGCGGCGAAGCGGCCCGCCGGGGTGGTCTGGGGCGGGACCAGGATCGTGCCGCCGAGTTCGGCGGCGCGGGCGGCGGCCGCGTCGGCGTCGGCCACGGCGAAGTACACCGACCAGTACGCGGGAGTGTCCGTGGGGAACCCGTCGCCCAGCGGTGGCACCATGCCGGCCACGATCCGGGTGCCGAGCCGCCAGCCGGTGTACGTGACCTGGCCCGCCCGCTGGTCGTCCGGGTGCCAGCCGAAGACCAGCTCGTAGAAGACCTTGGCGCCCTCCGGATCGGGGGTGACCAGCTCGGTCCAGGTGAGCGCCCCCGGGACGTCGAAGACCTCGGCCCCGGGCATCGCCATCGGCTGCCAGACGCTGAACGTCGCCCCGGCGGGGTCGGCGAAGACCGCCATCCGGCCCTGGTCGAAGACCTCGAACGGGGGCACCACGACCTGCCCGCCGGCCCGCTCCACCCGGCCGGCCACCAGGTCCGCGTCGTCGGTCGCCAGGTACGTCGACCAGATCGGCACCTGGTCGGGGATGGCCGGCGGACCCGCGCCCGCCACGGCCCGTCCGTCGAGCTGGAAGACGGTGTAGCCGCCGGCCTCGGGCTCCGGGTCGATCCGGCCGGTCCAGCCGAACAGTTCGGGATAGAACCGGCGCGCCTCGGCGAGACCGGGGGTGGCGAGGTCGGCCCAGCAGGGTGTGCCCGGCGGGACGGTGCTCACGACGACCCCTCTCGGCGGGGGACGGCCACGCCGGCACGCCCCTGCCGGAATCGTGGCACCGACCCGCCGCGCCCCGGGGCGGATCCGAGGAATCGTCAGCTGAACCGTCGACCCTCGTCGCGCCGGTACGCCCACCCGGCCAGCACCGCCAGCAGCACCACCCAGACCCCGAGCATGACCATCGACAGCGGGTTGACCGGGTAGTCGCCGGTCGCCGCCCACATCAGCTCCACCGCGCCCCGGGTCGGCAGGAACGGCGCGACGGCCTCGACGAACCCGGGCGCCTGGTCCGGGGCGGAGAGCAGGCCGCCTCCGAAGGCGAGGGGGAAGAAGACGACCTGCGCCACCACGATCGCCGCCTTGCTCGGCATCGAGTAGCCGATGGCGAGCCCCAGCAGCGTGAACGGCACCGAGATCACCGTGACGGTCGCCAGGGCCAGCAGGAACGCGGGTGCGCTGATCCGCGCCTCGGTGAGCGTGGCCCCGATCACCACCACCGGAATCAGGGAGAGGTAGGTGAGGGCCAGCCCGGCCAGCACCCGGCCGGCGAAGCGCGGCGCGGGGCCCGCCGGCAGGGTCCGGGTGTACGGGTTCCAGGGCTGGTCGCGGTCCTCGGCGACCCCGACGCCGTACTGGAAGACGTTCGCGCTCATCACCGAGAAGGTGACCATGGCGGCGGTGGCGTACGTGGCGGCGACCGGGTCCTTCCCGGCGAACGGCACCACGAAGAAGAGCATCGCCACGGCGGGGAAGAAGGCGCTGCCGACGACGGCGATCGGGATGCGGACCGTCTCCAGGAGCTGGTAGCGGGCGTGGACCAGGGCGAGGCGCATCAGATCCGTCCCCTCAGGCGGTGGCCGGCGGGCCGGCCACGGCGGTCGTCGGACGGCCGGCTTCCGAGCCCGGCGCGGCGGTGATGGCGAGGAACGCCTCCTCCAGCGAGGTGGGGCGGACCTCCAGTTCGGCGAACGCCACGCCGGCGGTGACCAGGGCCCGCACCAGCTCGTCGGCGTCGGTGGTGAGCAGGTGCGTGCGCCCGTCGACCCGCTCGGTGCGGACCACGCCGGGCAGCGCGGGCAGCTCGTCGGCGACCAGGCTGACCCGGCGTACGCCGACGATCCCCCGGATCGCGTCCACCGTGTCGTCGGCCAGCACCCGGCCGTGCCCGATGACCACCACCCGCCGGGCCAGCGCCTCGACCTCCTCCAGGTAGTGGCTGCTCAGCAGCACGGTGCCGCCGTCGTCGTGGAACGCCCGGATCGCCTCCCACAGGGTGTGCCGCGCCGCGACGTCCAGGCCGGTGGTCGGCTCGTCGAGCAGCACCAGCCGGGGCCGGCCGACGAAGGCGAGCGCCACCGCGAGCCGGCGGCGCTGCCCGCCGGAGAGGCCGCCGGTCTGCCGCCGGGCCAGCTCGCCCAGGCCGAAGCGGTCGAGCAGCTCGCTCCGGGGGACCGGGTCGGGGTGGTGGGCGGCGACGAAGTCCACCACCTCGCCGACCCGCAGCGTGCCGGGCAGGCCCGTCTCCTGCGGGGTGACCCCGATCCGCCGCCGGCTCGCCGGGTCGCGCGGGTCGCCGCCGAAGAGCTCGACCCGGCCGGCGGTGGGCCGGCGCAGCCCGACGAGCAGGTTCAGCAGGGTGCTCTTGCCCGCCCCGTTCGGGCCGAGCAGGCCGACCAGCTCGCCGGCGGAGACCTCCAGGTCGACCCGGTCGAGGGCGAGCACGTCGCCGTAGCGGCGGCTGACCGCCTCGGCGCGGGCGAGGATCACGGGACGCTCGTCGAGGGTGTCACGGACACCTGTCTACCGCCCCGGCGCAAGTCGCCGGTCAGCCGAGCGGGGCGGGCAGCGGCCGGGCGTGCAGCACGGCGAGCCGGGAGACCGCCCGGGTGAGCACCACGTAGAGCCGGTGCAGGCCGCGCGGTTCGGCGGCCACGATCGCCGCCGGCTCGACGACGATGACGTGGTCGTACTCCAGGCCCTTGACCAGGGTCGCGGGCACCACCGTGACGCGCGCCGCGGCGGCCGGCTCGTCGACGGTCGCGGTGCCGACGCCGGCGGCGTCCAGTGCCGCCCGCAGCCCGCCGACCGCGTCGTCGGCGGCGATCACCGCCACCGAGCCGTCGAACGCGAGCGCCGCGCGCACCTCGGCCACCGTCGCGGCGGCCAGGTCCTCGACCGTACGCACGTCGAGCGCGCCGTCGCGGCGCAGCGACTCGGCCGGGGGCACGTCGACGGCGAGCGCCGGCAGCAGCCGGTTGGCGAACGCGACGACGGCGGCGGGCACCCGGAAGCCGACCGTCAGCGGCACCACGACGGCGTCCGGCTTGCCGAGGTGGCGCAGGGACTCGCGCCAGTCGGCGGCGGCCCACGGGGCGGTGCCCTGGGCCAGGTCGCCGAGGAGCGTGATCGACCCGTGCTCGCTGCGTCGGGCGATCACCCGGCACTGCATAGGGGAGAGGTCCTGCGCCTCGTCGACGACGACGTGTCCGAAGCCGGCCGGCCGCTCGATGAGCCCGGCCGCCTCGTCGATCAGTACGGCGTCGGCCGCCGTCCACTTCGTGGCCTTCGGCGTGCGCCCGAGCTTCGTGCCGGCCGGGGCGGGGCGTCGCGCCGAGGCGCGCGCCGGTTCGGTAGCGCCGACCGCCGTCGGGTCGGCCGCGGGGGCCGGGGTGGCGAGCCCGCGCAGCCGCGCCTGCTCCTCGGCGTCGAGCAGCCCGTCCGCCGCGGCGGCGAGCCGCTGCGGGTCGCCGAGCAGGGCGTGCACCAGCCCTTCCGGGGTGAGCGCCGGCCAGACCGCGTCGAGGAAGGCGGTGACCGGGGTGGCCTTGCCCATCCGGCGCAGCCAGGCGTCGCTCGGTGACTCGGCGCGCCGCGCCTCGGCCTGCCGTTGCAGCAGCGCCACCACCCGGGCCCGGACGCGCTCGCGGCCGGTGGCGTACGGCAGCCGCTCCCGGCGGGTCTCCTCGACGACCCGGTGCAGCGGGTCCAGCCCGATGCGCCAGCGGAACGAGCCGTCCGAGACCATGATCGGCTCGGTCGGCTCGCCGATGTACGCGTCGACCGCCCGGCGCAGCACCTCGGCCATCCGGGCGTCGTGCTTGACCGCTGCCACCGCCGGGTCGTCGACGGCCCGCACCGGCACCCGGGCGACCAGGTCCTCCACCGTGGCCTGTTCGACCTCCACCTCGCCGAGCGCCGGCAGCACCGCCGCGATGTACGACAGGAAGGTGCGGTTCGGCCCCACGATCAGCACGCCGGAGCGGCGCAGCCGTTCCCGGTGCAGGTAGAGCAGGTACGCGGCCCGGTGCAGGCCGACGGCCGTCTTGCCGGTGCCCGGGGCGCCCTGCACGCAGATGGAGTCGGCGAGGTCGGCCCGGACCAGCTCGTCCTGCTCCGGCTGGATGGTGGCCACGATGTCGCGCATCGGCCCGACGCGCGGCCGTTCGATCTCGGCGGTCAGGATGCGGCTGGCCGTGCCCAGTTCCTCACCCCGGTCGAGGCGCTCGTCCTCGAAACTGGTCAGCGTCCCGTTGCTGAACCCGAAGCGGCGCCGTACCGCCACGCCCTGCGGGTCGCGGGCGCTCGCCCGGTAGAACGACCGGGAGACCGGCGCCCGCCAGTCCAGCACCAGCGGCTCGCCCCGGTCGTCGGTGACGTGCCGCCGGCCGACGTGGTAGCGCCGCCCGGCGTGGTCCGCGTGCCACCCGTCGGTGCCGTCGCCGGGGTCCCCGGGCCGGTCGTCGGCGGGTGGGGCGCCGGTCGCCGGGCCGAAGTCGAGGCGTCCGAAGAAGAGCGGCGTGCCGGGGTCGTCGGCGAGTTCGGCGACCCGGCGGGCCAGGGTGCGCCCGAGCGTCTCGGCCGCGTACGCGTCGCCCGCGACCTGGTCCCCGGTGGAGAAGAGGGCCTCGGCGCGTTGCCGCATCTGGGCCAGGGCCGCCCGGGAGGTGGCGAGGTGCTGGCGCTCGGCGGCGAGGTCGGCATCGAGGTCGAGGTCGAGTGCGGTCACGGTGGATCCCATCGGGTCATCTGCCGATCGCTCGCGTGTCCGGCGGGCGGATGGCCGGCCCCCGGCGCGGGACGTCCGATGCGGTGGTCACTCTCACCATGGCCGTCAGCGGCCTGACACTTTACGCGCCCGGCGCGGCACGCTCCACCGGATTTCGTCCGTGGCGCCGCCGCCCGACGGCGAGCCCTCGCACGGCCGGCCGCCGGCGGCGGGGGACCGACCAGGAATCATGGGCGCATGACGGAGGCGCGTCCCGAGCGGCGCCGGATGACGGTCAGCGACCCGCAGGTGATGCGGGCGCTGGCCCATCCGGCCCGAATCGCGATCATGGAACACCTGGGCGTGGTGGAGGGCGGCGCGACCGCCACCGAGTGCGCGGAGGTCGCCGGGCTGTCGCCGAGCGCGACCAGCTACCACCTCCGGGCGCTGGCGAAGTCGGGCCTGGTGGAGCAGGCCCCGAGCCGGGGGGACGCGCGCGAGCGGCTGTGGCGCACGGTCGGCCGGAGCCTGATGGTCGACGCGGGCCGCTCCGCCGGCCCCGATGCGCGCGCCGCCGAGGAGGCGCTGGTGGAGGCGCACGCGGCCCGCGACATGCAGCGGACGCGGGACTGGTTGCGCCGCGCCGGTGACGAGCCCGCCGAGTGGTACGACGTCGCGCTGTTCAGCGACACCCTGCTGCTGCTCACCGCCGACGAGTTGGCCGAGCTGAACGAGGCGGTCAGCGCGTTGTTCGAGCCGTACCGGCAGCGCAACCGGCAGGCCGATCCGCCGGCCGGGGCGCGCACGGTGGCGGTGCAGTACCGGACGGTGCCGCTGGCGTAGCAGGGGTTGCCCCGCACAGTTGTGAAGGATTATTTTCGAAGCATGTCCTTCACAACTGGCGGGTCGCGCTGGTCCGACGTCTGGCTCGCCGCCGGCGCGCGCGGCACCTCGATGTGCGGCGACTTCCTCGCCGCCACCGCCCTGGCGCTCGCGCTCCAGGCCGCCGGGGCCAACGGCCTCGCCGTCTCCGGACTGCTGCTGGCGGCCACCCTCCCGCTGGTGGTGCTCGCCCCGCTCACCGGACGGCTCGCCGACCGGGTGGACAGCCGGACGCTGCTGGTCACCGCCGGCCTGGCGCAGGCCGGCGTCTGCGCCCTGCTAGCCTTCGCCGAGCACCCGGCCCTGATCATCGGGCTCGTCGCGCTGCTCGCCTGCGGGCTCGCCGTGACCCAGCCCTGCCTGGCGGCCCTGCTGCCGGCGATGGTGCGCCCCGCCGACCTGCCCCGGGCCAGCGCGATCAGCCAGACGGCCAGCACCCTGGGCGCGCTGGGCGGCCCGGTGCTCGCCGGGCTGCTGGTGGGGCAGTTCGGCACGCGCGTACCGCTGCTCATCGACGCCGTGAGCTACCTCGCGCTGGTGGTCGCGGGGCTGCTGCTGCGCACCCGCCGGGGCGGCCGACGGGCCGCCGCCACGCCCGCGCGCGGGGCCGGGGGCGCCCCGGCGTGGCGGCTGCGCCGCGACCCGCTGCTGCTGGTCGTCGTCCTCGGCACGGCCGCGGTCATCACGGCCGTGGGCGGCATCAACGTGATCGAGGTCTTCTTCATCCGGGAGACCCTCGGCGGCACGCCCACCACGTACGGGCTGGTCGGCGCCGCCTGGATGGCGGGGATGCTGCCGGGCAGCTGGCTCTGCGCCCGGCTCGCCCACCGCCTCAGCGACGACGCCGCCCTGGTGTACGGGGTGCTGACGACGCTCGGCGGCATCTGCCTGACCGTGATCGTCGCCGCCGCCGTGCCCACGGCCGCGCTGCTGGTCCCGCTCTGGCTGGTCGCGGGCGCGGCGAACGGCGGGGAGAACGTCTTCGCCAACCTGCTCACCGCCCGGCGCGTGCCGGAGGCTTCGCGCGGCCGGGCGTACGCCCTCTACGGCGCGGCGGTGCAGGGCGGCTCGATGGGCGGCTACCTGATCGGGGGCGCCCTGCTGGCCCTGCTGGCGCCGCGCCCCCTGATCGCGGGCGCCGGTGTGGCCGGTCTGCTGGTGGTGGCG
Source organism: Micromonospora sp. ZG13 (assembly GCF_059359355.1). Taxonomy (NCBI): domain Bacteria; kingdom Bacillati; phylum Actinomycetota; class Actinomycetes; order Micromonosporales; family Micromonosporaceae; genus Micromonospora; species Micromonospora sp. ZG13. The sequence goes on along the minus strand of NZ_JCADBQ010000002.1, from coordinate 158,788 downwards.
GCCTTCGTGCCGGTCGTCGTCCGTTCCGTCCGCCGCGTCCGGGTGGCCGGCGCCCCCGGCGACGCCAGTGAGCCGATTGGCCAGGCCGAACGACAGGGAGTGAAGGTGGCGCCGGGCCTTGCTACGCACCCGTAGTGTCCGGCGACATGCCGACACGTTCGGCTGATTTGACGCTCACTGATACGACATCTTCCACGGTCGCAGGGGGTGGAAGGGCATCCCGCCCCGAGCACGGATCGCGGTCTACCGGGCAGCGATGGCCGCTGTCGGCGCCCACGACGTGGCGATCATCCTGCGCGGGGTGCGGCGTGCCCAACTGGCGAAGCGGAACGCCGACTCCGCTCGGCCCGCGCACGAGGTGGTGCTGTCGCACGTGCTCGAACGGGTCGACGGGTACGCGGCCTCCCGGGGGGAGTACGCGTTGGTCATCGCGGACGAGGTGCACGACCAGGCCACTCACCGGGCAGACCTGAGCCGGTACCGGGTGTCGGGCACCGGGGGTACCGGTCACGGAAGCTCACCCGGATCGTCGACACCCTGCACTTCGCCCCGTCGCACGCCAGCAGGGTGGTGCAGGCTGTCGACCTGGTGACGTTTCTGTTCCAGCGGCTCGACCTGCCCGGTACCGATCCGCGGGCGGCGGCCGTGAACGAGCAGTTGTGGGGGTTGGTCGCGCCCCGCTGCTACCACTGCTGGTGCTGGGACCCGATGGCCACGCAGTCCTGACCCTGGATGCACGAGAGGCCCGCGTGAGCGGGCCTCAAGGCGGGCGCGGGAGCCTCGGAGGGCATCCTGCGAGCCCAGGCTAGCAGCAGTCCGTGCGGCACGCACAGAGAACGCGCAGCGGCGTGACGGACCGGCGGCGGATGCGGGGTTGGCCACTCCCCGCCCGGCCCGCTGAGCCGCCGGACGGCGACGGGGATACGGTCGGGGCATGGCTGAGCACGTCGCACGCCCCCGGGTCGGGCACATCCAGTTCCTGAACTGCCTGCCGATCTACTGGGGGCTGATGCGCTCCGGTGCCCTCATCGACGTCGACCTGCACAAGGACTCCCCGGACCGGCTCAGCGCCGCGCTGGTCGCCGGTGACCTGGACATCGGCCCGATCTCCCACGTGGAGTACCTGCGCCACGCCGACGAGCTGCTGCTCCTGCCCGACCTGGCGGTCGGCAGCGACGGCCCGGTGCTGTCCGTCAACGTCGTCTCCACCCGCCCGCTGGCCGAGCTGGACCACGGCAAGGTGGCGCTGGGCTCGACCTCGCGGACCGGCGTGCTGCTGGCCCAGCTGCTGCTCAGCGAGCGGTACGGGGTCAGCCCCGAGTACTTCCGCTGCCCGCCCGATCTGACCCAGATGCTGCTGGAGGCCGACGCCGGGGTGCTGATCGGCGACGTGGCGCTGCGCGCCCTCTACGAGGCGCCGAAGCGCGGGCTGGAGGTCACCGACCTCGGGCAGGCGTGGCGGGAGTGGACGGGCCTGCCGATGGTCTTCGCCGTCTGGGCGGTACGCCGCGACTTCGCCGCCGCCCACCCCGGCCTCGTCAAGGAGGTGCACGAGGCGTTCCTGCGCTCCCGGGACCTCTGCCTGGCGGAGCTGGACCAGGTGGCCGAGGCGGCCGCCCGCTGGGAACCCTTCGACGCGGCGACGCTGGCGACGTACTTCCGGGCGCTGGACTTCTCCCTGGGGGAGCGCCAGGTGGCCGGCCTGCGCGAGTTCGCCCGCCGTGCCGCCGCCGTCGGCGCCGCCCCGTCCCTGCCCGCCGAGGGCCCCGCCTTCTTCATGGGCTGAGCCCTTCGACCGGACCGGCGGGGCCGGGTCTAGGTGGTGGGGCGCAGGAGGGCTTCGGTGATCTTCTGGCAGTTCTTCATGCCGTACTCGTAGCCCTTGCCGATCGGGTAGCGGACCATCACGCCCATCGTCCAGGTGTCGCCGATGGCGAGGCAGTTGATGTGCATCTCCTGCTCGCGCGTACGGTCGATCCAGCCGTTCTTGATGGCGATGGTCTTGCGCTCCGCGGCCGGGAACGCCTTGCGGATGCCGAAGTCCCCGCTACCCCGGACGAGCCGCATCTCGCCGATCAGCCACTTGGTCCACTTCGGCCCGGTGGCGCGGCCGTCGGCGATGCAGGCGCCCATCCGGGCGGTGTCCCGGGGGGAGAGGGCGGTACGGCTCCAGCCGCCGTCGGCGGCGACCTTGCTGTCGGTCAGGTCGCACAGGGAGATCAGCCGCTTGATCGAGGCGGACCGGCCGACCGTGTTGTAGAACTGCTCGGCCCGGGTGTTGTCGCTGTCCCGGATGATCTTCGTGGCGTCGGCGAGCTTGGCGGCGCTCGGGGTCTGGCCGGCGTCGTCGGCGCGGCGCAGGTAGTCGGCGACGATCCAGGCCTTGATCAGCGACGCGGTGGTGCTGGTCTCGTCCATGTTGTCCGAGCCGATGATCTCGCCGCTGCGGCGGTCGAGGACGCTCCAGGAGTACCATCCCTCGATGTCGAGGTCGAGGTCCTTCGCCTCGAACGGCAGCGGCTCCGGGGCGGGGCTCGGCGTCGGGGACGGCCGCGAGCTGCGGTCGCTGGGAGCCGTCGCGGCGCGTTCGGCGGAGCCGGCGGGGGTGCCCCACTTCGCGGCGGCGGTGGACTCGAACGGCGAGCCCGGCAGCAACCGGAGCGAGACGAGCACCAGGCCGATGAGGACCACCGCGATGACGATCAGCTTGCCGGGGGAGGCGTCGGCCGGCCCGGAGGCCCGACGCTGCCGCGCCATCAGAGCTTCCCGACGGGCTGCGGGACCTTGAGAGCGGCGCCCGGCTGCGAGGTCACGAGCTGGCTGGCGACCGAGGCGCAGACCTGCGCGCCGTAGTTGAGGCCGCTCTTCTGCGGGTAGCGGAGCATCACCGCGAGGCTCCACCTCTCGGTGACGGCGAGGCAGTTGACGTGCCAGTTGCCGTCGTAGTTGAGGGGGGTCCAGCCGTTCTTCATGCTGACCGGGCCCTGGCTGACGATCGACGGGGGGAGGCCGTCGATGATGCCCCAGCGGCCACCGCCGGAGCGGGCCTTCTGGTCCTTGGCTGCCGTGCTGCCCCTGACCTTGCTCATCTCGTCCAGCAGGAGCTTCGTCCACTTGGGGCCGGCGGCCGTGCCGTCGGCGATGCAGTCGCCGAGCCGGACGGCATCGCGCGGGGACATCCGGGTGAAGCTCCACCAGCCCACGTAGCCGGGCACGTTGCCCGGCTTGGTGTCGGTGAGTTCGCAGGTGCTGATCATCCGCTTGATCGTGGCGGCCCGGCCCACCGCGCCGTACAGGGCGTTGGCGGCGTCGTCGTTGCTGTCCCGGATGGCGGTGGTGATCTGCTTCTTGCGTTCGGCCGGCAGCGGCTTGTCGCCGAGCTGGCGGAGATAGTCCGCCGCGAACCAGGACTTGATCATCGACTCGGTGGAGCTGGTCGAGGCCAGGTTCTTCGACCCGGAGATCTCGCCGGTCTCCCGGTCCATCAGGGCCCACGAGAAGAACTCGCCCTTGAAGTCCACCGCCACCGGGCCGGCGGCCAGGGTCGGCGGCGGGGGCGGGACCGGCGCGGGCGCCGCGACGCTTCCGCCGCCGCTTCCGCCCCTCGCGGCGTCGTCGCCGGCGAGTCGGGCGTACGCGGCCGGGACGAGCAGGCCGCCACCGAGGAGGACCGCCACGACGGCGAGCACCAGGGTCACGCGGGATCGCATGAGTGGATGAGCTCCAGATGTCAGGGCCGGGGGGACCGGCTGGTTGTCGGACGGATCGGCGGCTCGTCGAGGCGGGGGATGCGCCCTCCGTGTTTCTCGGGCGATCGTCGACAGCCGATCGGTGTGACGGGGGAAGTCTACGTGCGGATCGGCGCGGCGCCAGAACCTGACACCTGGCAACTTGCCAAGTAGGCGGGATATCGAGCCGCTATGCGGCTGTTGGGAGGATTCACCTTTCCATAGTGACCCAAGTCATAGTTTGACCGGCTGCCGGGAGTCGCCGGACCGTGCCGAAAGTGTCTCCGGAAACCTGTTACACCCTCTGGTGTCCCGAGAGGCGAGCTGTAACACTTGACCCCATGTATGGCAACGACTTCTCCGCCGAGGACGCACCCGGCGGCGGCCTGCTCGGCGAGGTCGAGGCAGCGGAGGCGGCCCTGCGGGAGGCCGCCGCACGTGGCCGCCGGGGCGGCGCCCCCGGCCCGGACGAGGATCTCGAGGCGTACTTCGCCGAGGTGATCGACGCCGACCAGAAGATCGAGCCGCGCGACTGGATGCCCGAGGCGTACCGCAAGACGCTGATCCGGCAGATCGCGCAGCACGCGCACTCCGAGATCATCGGTATGCAGCCGGAGGGCAACTGGATCAGCCGCGCCCCCTCGCTCAAGCGCAAGGCGATCCTGCTGGCCAAGGTCCAGGACGAGGCCGGCCACGGCCTCTACCTCTACGCCGCCGCCGAGACCCTCGGGATCAGCCGCGACGAGCTGGTCGAGCTGCTGCTAAACGGCCGGCAGAAGTACAGCTCGATCTTCAACTACCCCACCCTGACGTGGGCCGACGTGGGCGCGATCGGCTGGCTGGTGGACGGCGCCGCCATCGTCAACCAGGTCCCGCTCTGCCGCTGCTCCTACGGGCCGTACGCGCGGGCGATGATCCGGGTCTGCAAGGAGGAGTCGTTCCACCAGCGGCAGGGCTACGAGATCCTGCACACCCTCGCGCACGGCACGCCCGCGCAGAAGGCGATGGCGCAGGACGCCCTCGACCGCTGGTGGTACCCGTCGCTGGCGATGTTCGGCCCGCCGGACACCGACTCCACCCACTCGGCGCAGTCCATGGCCTGGAAGATCAAGCGCTTCTCCAACGACGAACTGCGCCAGCGCTTCGTGGACATGTGCGTGCAGCAGGCGGAGATCCTCGGCCTGACCATCCCGGATCCCGGCCTGCGCTGGAACGAGTCGCGCCAGGCGTACGACTTCACCCAGCCCGACTACGACGAGCTGATGCGGGTGATCAAGGGCGAGGGGCCGTGCAACCGGCAGCGGATGGAGCACCGTCGCCGCGCCCACGCCGACGGCGCCTGGGTGCGTGAGGCCGCCGCGGCGTACGCCGCCAAGCGGGTGGAGCAGAAGGAGAAGGTAGCGGCGTGAGCGAGCGTAGCGAGCGAACGGACCAGCGCGGCGTGAGCGGTCCTTCGCCCTTGTGGGAGGTCTTCGTACGGGCGCGGCGCGGGCTGTCGCACACCCACGTCGGCAGCCTGCACGCCCCCGACGCCGAGCTGGCCCTGCGCAACGCGCGGGACCTCTACACCCGCCGCCAGGAGGGCGTCTCGATCTGGGTGGTGCCGGCCGCCGCGATCACCGCCTCCAGCCCCGACGAGAAGGACGCCTTCTTCGACCCGGCGGCCGACAAGGTCTACCGCCATCCCACCTTCTACGACGTGCCGGAGGGGGTGGCCCACCTGTGAGCGAGCGCTTCGACTTCGCTCTCGCCCTCGGCGACGACGCGCTGATCGCGGCGCAGCGGCTGGCCGAGTGGACCACCCGCGCGCCCGAGATGGAGGAGGACATCGCGCTGGCCAACATCGCCCTCGACCAGCTCGGCGCGGCCCGGCTCCTGCTGTCGTACGCGGGCGAGCTGGAGGGCGCCGGCCGGGACGAGGACGCGCTGGCGTTCCTCCGCGACGACCGCGAGTTCCGCAACTGCCTGCTGGTGGAGCTGCCCAACGGCGACTTCGCGGTGACCATGGCGAAGCTGCTCTTCCTCGCGGCCTACCAGCTCCCCCTCTACACCGCGCTGGCCGGGTGCGCCGACGAGCGGCTGGCCGCGATCGGGGCCAAGGCCCGCAAGGAGTCGGCCTACCACCTCGACCACGCGTCGACGTGGGTACGGCGGCTCGGTGACGGCACCGAGGAGTCGCACCGGCGGATGCAGGCGGCGGTCGACCAGGTCTGGCCGTACGTCCACGAGCTGTTCGCACCCGACCCGGCGGCGCCGGTCGACCCGGCCACCCTGCGGGCCGACTTCGACGCCACCGTCGCCGCCATCCTCGACGAGGCCACGCTGGCCCGGCCGGAGTCCGGCTGGGCCCCGGCCGGCGGGCGGGACGGCGTGCACACCGAGCACCTGTCCTACCTGCTCGCGGAGATGCAGGTGCTGCACCGCGCCCACCCCGGGGCAAACTGGTGACCGACCCCAGGGCGGCCGTGGCGGCGGTGGTGGATCCGGAGATCCGGGTCGTCACCATCGACGACCTCGGCATCCTGCGGGCGGTCGACGAGGACCCGGCGTCGGGCCGGGTCATCGTGACCATCACCCCCACCTACACCGGCTGCCCGGCGATGGACGTGATCCGCGCCGACATCCGGCGGGCGCTGGCCGCCGTCGGCCACCCCGACGCCGATGTGCGGACGGTCTACAGCCCGGCGTGGAGCACCGACTGGATCTCCGACGCCGGGCGGGCCAAGCTCGCCGCCGCCGGCATCGCCCCGCCGGCGCCCGTGCGCGCCGACAACGTGGTGCCGCTGACCCTCGCCGTCCGCTGCCCGCGCTGCGGCTCGCCCGAGACCGAGCAGGTCAGCCGCTTCGGCTCGACCGCGTGCAAGGCGCTCTGGCGCTGCCGTTCCTGCCGTGAACCCTTCGACCACCTGAAGGCGCTGTGACTGTCACGATCACCCGCCCGGTCCGTCGCCGGCCGGTATTCCATCCGCTGTCCGTCGCCGCCGTCGACCGGCTCACCGACGACGCCGTGGCGGTCACCTTCGCCGTGCCGGAGGAGTTGCGCGAGACGTTCGCGTTCTCCGCCGGCCAGCACCTCACCGTGCGGCGCAGCACGGACGCCGGCGAGGACGTGCGGCGGTCGTACTCCATCTGCTCCACGCCCGACGACCTGGCCCGGCACGGCCGGCTGCGGATCGGCGTGCGGGAGATCCCGGGCGGCGCCTTCTCCGCGTACGCCTGCGGCGCGCTGCGCGGCGGCGACACGATCGAGGTGCTGCCGCCGCTCGGGCACTTCACCACGGCCTTCGCGCCGGAGCGGGCCCGCCACTACGGCGCGGTGGTCGCGGGCTCGGGCATCACCCCGGTGCTCGCGCTGGTCGCGACGGCGCTCGCCGTCGAGCCGGCCAGCACGTTCACCCTGGTGTACGGCAACCGCACGGCGAACACGGTGATGTTCGCCGAGGAGCTGGCCGACCTGAAGGACCGGTGGCCCACCCGGCTGCACCTGGTGCACGTGCTCTCCCGGGAGCAGGGCGAGTCGCCGCTGCTCTCCGGCCGGATCGACGCCGACCGGCTGGGCCGGCTGCTGGACACCGTCGTGCCCGGCGCCACCGTCGACGAGTGGTTCCTCTGCGGCCCGTACGACATGGTGGTGGACGCCCGGGAGGTGCTCGCCGCGCGCGGCGTGGCGGAGTCGGCGGTGCACACGGAGCTGTTCCACGTCGCCGAGGCCCCGGCCCCGCCGCGACGCCCGGCCGACGAGCCGGGGGGTGGCGCCGAGGTGACCATCCTGTTGGACGGCCGTTCGTCGCGCTTCACGATGCGGCGCGACGAGCGGGTGCTGGACGCGGCGCTGAAGGTGCGCGGCGAGCTGCCCTACGCCTGCAAGGGCGGGGTCTGCTCGACCTGCAAGGCCAAGGTGGTCGACGGCGCGGTGACGATGGCCCGCAACTACGCGCTGGAGCCGGACGAGGTGGCCGCCGGCTACGTGCTCACCTGCCAGTCCAGCCCGACGACCGACCGGCTCACGGTGGACTACGACGCCTGACCGGTCCGTCCGCCGCTCGGCGGGCGCAGCCGGGTCGGCGGGTCGGCGCAGGCACCGCGTCGCACCCGCCGACCCCCTTGCGTGGTGGTCAGCTCGGGGCCTTGACCTGGCCGTCGTAGGCGATGCTGCGCCACAGGTCGAACTGGCGGTCGTTGCCGACCAGCGGGTTGCCGGCCAGCGCGACGGCGGCGTGCACCTCCTCGTCGTTGCGGAGCTGGCGGAAGTAGCCGGGGCCGACGAGGGCGATGCCGCGGCCGGGTGACTGGATGAGCTTCATGTCGTTCTCCGTGAGGTCGAGGGGTGGGTTGCCGGCGAGCTGGCGGGCCACGTCGGCACGCATCGAGTGCAGGTCGATGAACGACGGGTCGATCTTGCCGCTGGTGCTGGTCTCCCGGTGCCCCCGGGCGTGGCTGGCGTCCCGGCCGAGCCGGCGCAGCACGGCGGCGGTGGCGAGCACCGACGCGCTGTACTGGGCGCCGGTCATCGCCTGGTTGACCCCGTTGTAGTCGATCTCCCAGCCGATCATCAGGGTGTTGCCGTCGCCGGCCGGGATGGGGCCGCTGCCGCGACTCACGCCGGCGTGGTTGGCCCGCCCGCCGGAGATGACGTGGAAGACGCCGTGGTAGTCGACGAGGGCCTGGCAGAGCGGTCCGGGCAGGTCGGAGCGGCCGTTGATGCAGATGTTCAGCGCGGGGTGCGGGTTGCCGGCGCTGGAGGTGGCCGCCGTGTGGTGCCAGAGCACGCCGACGGGGGCGAACGAGCTGCCGGAGACCCGGCCGAGCCAGTTGCCGTGCTCCACCACGGTGACGCCGGCGGCACGGAGCACGTCGGCGAGCCAGGGGATGGTCGCCATCAGGCCGCCGTCAGGTCGGCGAGGCACTCCGGCGCCGTGGCCGCGCGCGCCGGTCGGCCCGCCGTGGCGACAGCGACGGCGGCGGCCCCGAGCGGTACGAGGCCCAGCAGCGCCCGGCGAGGCAGGGGAGGACGGGTGGGGGGAGGCGCCTTCACGATCATCCACGCATGTTAATGGTTCGATAGGTCTGCCGGGAGGGCCTGATCGCGGCGGTCGAGCGGGACGGTGCGGCGACCGTCCAACATCTATATTCCAGTCCGTCACTGGCAGGTGACGCGGCTGACCGGTGCGCCCGGGCGGATCGGCGGGTCGAGATGGCCGGTGCCGAACGCGAGCGGCCGGCCGCCGTGCCCCGAGGAATGGAGTGTCGATGGATCAGCAGGTACGACGACGGCGAAGAGCCCTCGTCATCGGTGTCGCCGCCGCGTTGACGGCGGGTGCCGTCGCGGCCGTGCCGGCCCGGGCGGTCAGCGGGGGCAGCCCGGTCACCGACAGCGCGTACGCCTTCGCGGCGAAGGTCGTCTTCGGCGAGGTGCGTGCGTGTTCCGGGGCGCTGGTCGCGCCGCAGTGGGTGTTGACGGCCCGCTCCTGCCTGGCCGACGCGGGGCAGCCCCCGGTCGCGGGCGCGCCGGCGCAGCCCACCACGGTCACGGTGGGCCGGTTGGACCTCACCACGAACGACGGCCGCGCGCAGCGTGCCAACCGGGTGGTGCCGCACCCGGACCGGAACCTCGCGCTGCTCCGGCTCACGGTGCCGGTGACCGGCGTGCCCCCGGTCGCGATCGCCACCGGGGCACCCGTGCCGGGCGAGACGTTGCAGGCGCTCGGCTTCGGCCGTACCGCCACCGAGTGGGTGCCCGACAGGTTGCACGGCGCGCCGGTCACGGTCGGCGCCGTCTCGGCCACCTCGGTCGCGATCAGCAACGAGCAGGGTGGGCCCACCACCTGCAAGGGCGACGCCGGAGGGCCGGCGGTACGCGTGGTGGGCGGGCGCCCCGAGCTGGCCGCCGTGCACGACGCCTCCTGGCAGGGCGGCTGCCTCGCCGAGACGGAGACCCGGCGCGACGCCACCGAGACCCGCATCGACGACCTGGCCGGCTGGATCCGCCAGCACACGCCGGCCAACTGCAACGCCGGTGGGGCGAGTCACGGTTCGGCCGACCAGGCGGGTGTGGTGATCCTGGGCGACTGGACCGGCGACTGCCGCAGCGACGCGCTCGCCCAGCTCGCCGACGGCCGGCTGCGGGCGTACCGGTCGAGCGGCGACCTCTCGGGCACCGCCCCGCTCTTCCCGTCGCCCTACCGCTACGTGGGGACGAACTGGGGCGGGGCGAACCGGCCGCGGGCACTCACCGGGGACTTCACCGGCGATGGCCGGGCGGACATCATCGCGCAGAGTGGCGACGGCACCCTGACCGCCTGGGAGTCGACCGGCGACCTATCCGCCGACTACCGGCTCTTCGCCGGAGCGTCCGCGATCGTCGGCACCGCCTTCGTCAGCGGTTCGATCCCCCGCCTCATCCCGGGCGACTTCAACGGCGACGGTCGCACCGACCTCCTCGGGCAGCTGCTCAACGGCACCCTGCGGGTCTGGACGTCGACGGGCGACCTGTCGGCCGACGCCCGGATGTTCGCCGGGGCGACGAGGGACGTCGGCACCGGGTTCACCACCACGGCCGTGCCGCGGATCCTGACCGGCGACTTCAACGGCGACGGGATGACCGACCTGATCGCGCAGTACGCCGACGGCACCATGAAGGGCTACCCGTCCAGCGGGGACCTCTCCGCCAATTCGAAGCTCTTCCCGGCGACCGCCGAGGCGAAGGTCGTCGGCACCGGTTGGCGGAGTTCCTCGATCACCCGGGCGCTGCCCGCCGACATCGACGGCGACGGCACCACCGACCTGGTCGCCCAGCTCGCGGACGGACGGCTGCGGGCGTACCGGTCGTCGGGTGCGATGACCGGCGGGGGGCTGCTGTTCCCCGGGCCGTACCCGTACGTGGGCACGAACTGGGGCACGACGAACCGGCCCCGCATCCTCGTCGGGGACCTCACCGGCGACGGCCGCACCGATCTGATCGGCCAGGACGCCGCCGGCGTCATGCTGGGCTTCCAGTCGACCGGGGACCTGAGTGGCGACTACAAGCTGTACGCCACCAGCGCCAGCGCGGTGGGCAGCGGCTGGACGGCCAGCAGCATTCCGCGCGTCTTCTGACCGCGGGGTGCGGCGCCGTCCGACGACGGGCGGCGCCGCGCCGCCGGCCAGGGTGAACGCCGTCACACCCGACGGGCCGTCGGGCGGGCTGTACGGCGGCCATCGGCCGGCCGCCCGGGCGGGCGACGTAGGCTCGGGGGGTGAGTGTGAGCCGGGAGATCGACGACATCCTGCAGCGCGGCGCGGACGGCGGGCGGATCACGCCCGAGGAGGCCCTGCTGCTCTACACCGAGGCGCCGTTGCACGCCCTGGGCGAGGCCGCCGACGCGGTGCGCCGACGCCGCTACCCGGACAACGTCGTCACGTACCTGATCGACCGCAACATCAACTACACCAACGTCTGCGTGACGGCGTGCAAGTTCTGCGCGTTCTACCGGGCCCCGAAGCACCGGGAGGGCTGGACCCACCCGACCGAGGAGATCCTGCGCCGCTGCGGCGAGGCGGTCGAGCTGGGCGCCACCCAGGTCATGCTCCAGGGCGGGCACCACCCGGACTACGGCGTGGAGTACTACGAGGAGCTGTTCTCCTCGGTCAAGAAGGCCTACCCGCAGCTCGCCATCCACTCGATCGGCCCCAGCGAGATCCTGCACATGGCCAAGGTCTCCGGCGTCAGCCTCGACGAGGCCATCGCCCGGATCAAGACGGCCGGGCTGGACTCGATCGCCGGCGCCGGCGCCGAGATGCTGCCCGCCCGCCCGCGCAAGGCCATCGCGCCGCTGAAGGAGTCGGGCGAGCGCTGGCTGGAGGTCATGGAACTGGCGCACCGGCAGGGCGTCGAGTCGACCGCCACCATGATGATGGGCACCGGCGAGACCGCCGCCGAGCGGATCGAGCACCTGCGGATGATCCGCGACGTGCAGGACCGCACGAAGGGCTTCCGGGCGTTCATCCCGTGGACGTACCAGCCGGAGAACAACCACCTCAAGGGCCGTACGCAGGCGACCACGCTGGAGTACCTGCGGCTGGTCGCGGTGGCCCGGCTCTTCTTCGAGACGGTGCCGCACCTGCAGGCGTCCTGGCTGACCACCGGCAAGGACGTCGGGCAGCTCGCCCTGCACATGGGCGTGGACGACCTCGGCTCGATCATGCTGGAGGAGAACGTCATCTCCTCCGCCGGCGCGCGGCACCGCTCCAACCTGCACGAGCTGATCGGCATGATCCGCTCGGCGGACCGGATCCCCGCCCAGCGCGACACCCTCTACAACCGGCTGGCCGTGCACCACACCCCGGCCGACGACCCGACCGACGAGCGGGTGGTCTCGCACTTCTCCTCGATCGCCATGCCGGGCGGCGGCGCCGGGAAGCCCCTGCCGCTGGTCGACGCCCGCTGACGCGCTCACCCGTACGACCCCGGCACCCCATCGTCGTCCCCGGCGGTGGGGTGTCGTCGTACGCGGGCCCTGCGTGGAGCGCCGCCGTACGGAGAGTGATCGTCGGCGGCCTCGCCGGCTGGCCGATCGGGTGAATTCCCGTGGACCGTTGATCTCGATTGGGTTGCCGTTCGGAGTCGGCCGCGAGGTGGTCTGGGCAGCAAGACATATCAATCCGGGCATTCCTTAAGTGATTCTTAGCCCGGCTGTTCAACGCGCCCGACCTTGGGGGTGGCGAGCGTGATCGCTTACCGCTAACGTCCCCGGCCGTACCTTTCCTTCACCCCAACGGGGGGACCCTTTCCATGATCTTCCGTAACCGTTCGCTGGCGCGTATCGGCGCCGGCGCGCTGCTCGCCTCCGGCGCGTTGACCGCTCTCGGTAGCCCGGCCCAGGCCTCGGGCACGGAGACGGACCTCGCGATCGAGGTGGCCGGAACGCGGGTCGCCGCCAACGCGCAGGGCAAGTTCGCCTACGCCAAGGTGACCAACACCGGCAAGAACACCCCGAGCGAGCTGGCCGTGCGGGTGGACGTTTCCAAGGTCGACTTCGACAAGGTCGCCGCCGTGCCGGCCGTCGAGGACGGCTGCGACGTGGAGCTCGCCGGGGAGAAGCCGACCGCGTTCATCTGCTACGCGACGGAGAAGGGCCTGCCGGGCCCGGGCGAGACCACGGACCTGCCGGTCGTCCTGTTCAAGTTCGAGGGCACCGGCACCTACCAGGCGCCCCTCTCCTTCAAGCTCGTCTCGAAGGACGACACCAACGCGGCGAACAACTCCAAGACCGCCACGCTGGACTTCTCGGACGCCAGCGGGCCGGACCTCTCGGTCGTCGCCGAGGACGTCAAGCAGGCCGTCAAGATCGTCGACGGGAACCCGGTCTACTCCGGCGACCTGCACGCGGGCAGCCGCTCGGCGCTGACCTACTTCATCACCAACCAGGGTGACAAGGCCGCCGCCGGCCTGAAGATCAGCGTCAAGCTGCCCAAGGGCGTCACCCCGACGGAGGTGGAGCCCGGCTGCGAGTACTCGGCCGACAAGTCCACCTTCACCTGCACCTACGCCAACTTCGGGCTGATCCCGCAGGACGAGGACACCAACGCCGAGGACAAGCTCTACTCGGCCTACGGCTTCTACCACCTGTTCGACGTGGCGGCGGACGTGAAGCCGGGCGCCCTCAAGGGCGGTCTGGTCAGCGTCGAGCCGGTCGGCTCCGAGCCCACCCGGGCGCGGACGGCCGCGGTCACCCTGCCGGAGAACGTCACCGGCCTGCAGGCCTCCGACGTGGACGCCACCGACAACTCCGACGGCTACGCCGTGATCGTCGCGGCCAAGGGCGGCGCGGGCGGCGGCGGTGACGACGACGGCGGCCTGCCGGTCACCGGCGCGCAGACCACGCTGATCGGCGGCATCGGCGGCGCGGTGCTGGTCGCGGGCGCGGCCATGTTCATGGTGGCGCGGCGTCGTCGGGTCGTCCTGGTGACCCCGGGCGACGAGAAGCCGACGGCCTGACGGTCGTCCTCCATCGACCCGCGAGGGTCGTTCACATAACGCACGGCAGCGGGGGCGGGATGGGTGACCATCCCGCCCCCGCTGTGCGTCGGGCCGTCCGTCCGGATCGGCCGGACGGACGGACGAAACACGTTCTCCCTGCTGGCGCGCCGCATCGACCTCCGATAGCGTCCGCCCGGGTTCCGCAACCATCCGTTTCTTCCCTAACCCCCCGGGGGACCGATGACCCTGTTCCATCGCTCGGCCCTGGCCCGCGCCGGTGCCGTGGCACTTCTCGCGGCGGGCGGCCTGACCGCCGTCGCCGTTCCCGCCCAGGCCGCCGACGGGCCGGACCTGGCCGTGATCCCGATCAGCACCCAGCTCGCGAAGGGTGTCGACGCGGCCCGGAGCAAGCCGTTCAAGTTCACCGTCACCAACGCCGGCACGGCCACGGCGGAGGACGTCTCGTACCGGGTGAACACTCGGGACCTCAAGAAGAAGCGCGTCGGCTTCCTGGTGCCCGAGGGCTGCCGTGCCATCGACAGCTACCTCTACCAGTGTGCCCTCGGCGACCTGCCCGCCGGCACCAGCAAGGACTTCGGCGTCCCGCTGTTTAGCACGGGAGGCCGGGGCGACGGCGGCACGCTGGTCGTCGGCGTCGCCACCGCGACGCCCGAGAGCGACCTCGGCGACGAGGTCGTCGAGGTGCCGGTCACCGTGACGAAGCCCGGCTACGACCTCACCGCCTGGGTGCAGGACGTCCAGGCAGGCGTCGTGGTCAACGGCGCGGTGGCCGACGAGCCGGACCTCAAGCCGGTGCGTAGGGGCGAGACCGTGCCGCTGGACTGGGCGGTCTACAACGACGGCAGCCGGCCCGCCACCGGCGTCTTCTACGGCATCACCCTCCCGCCCGGTGTGAGCTTCGTGACGTTGCCGCAGGGCTGCGTCCAGCAGGTGTTCCTCGGCAAGGAGCAGGCGTTCTGCGAGGACGCCGGCGCGATCATCCGCCGGGGGCAGTACTACACCGCCGACGTGACGGTGAAGGTGGGCGACGACGTCACCGAGCCGGTGTTGCGCGAGGGCGACCTCTTCGCGTACGGGCTGGACGCCGCCGAGGGCGAGCCGGAGGAGGAGCCGCGGGTGGCCGGCCAGGCGCAGCGGAAGGCCTTCTCCGAGGTCGACATCAGCGACAACCACACGATCTTCGAGGCCTTCGTCGACCTGTCCGCGCAGCCGAGCCCGACCCCGACGCCGACCCCGACGGTGGCGCCCACGGCCACCCCGACCGGCGTACCCACGGCGGGCCCGACCACCACCCCCGGCACCGGTGGCGGTGGCGGGGGCGACGGCGGGCTGCCGGTGACCGGCGTGCAGGCGGGGCTGATCGGCGGCATCGGCGCGGCCGTGCTGCTGGCCGGCGGCGCGCTGCTGCTGCTCTCCCGGCGGCGCAAGGTCGTCCTGGTGGCGCCCGGCGACGAGAAGTCGACCGACTGACGTGCGACGACACGGGGGCGGGGTGGGCGACCACCCCGCCCCCGCGGCGTACCCGGGCGTCGGCGCGTCGAGCAGCGGCCCGCGCCGCGGGGACGACCCACCGGGCGTACCGGCGGGCGGGGCTGGCAGAGTGGAGGGGTGAGCCGTACCCCGCAGGGCCAGCGCGCCAGCCTGGACAAGCAGCCGCACGAGGTCGCCGCGATGTTCGACGGCGTGGCGGCTCGCTACGACCTGACCAACACCGTCCTCTCCTTCGGGCAGGACCGGTTCTGGCGGCGGGCCACCCGCGCCGCGCTCGACCTGCGGCCGGGTGAGCGGGTGCTCGACGTGGGCGCCGGCACCGGTGTCTCCACCGAGGAGTTGGCCCAGTCGGGCGCGTACGCGGTGGGCGCCGACCTGTCCCTGGGCATGCTGCGCGTCGGCAAGCGCACCCGCCCCCGGGTGCCGCTGCTGGCCGGGGACGCGTTGAAGCTGCCCTTCGCCGACGCCAGCTTCGACGCGGTGACCATCTCCTTCGCGCTGCGCAACGTGAACGACACCGACGCCGCCCTGCGGGAGTTGGCCCGGGTCACCAGGCCGGGCGGCCGACTGGTGGTGTGCGAGTTCAGCACCCCGGTGAACCCGGCGTTCCGCACGGTCTACCTGTCGTACCTGATGCGTTCGCTGCCGAGCGTGGCCCGCGCCGTCTCCAGCAACCCCGACGCGTACGTCTACCTGGCCGAGTCGATCCGGGCGTGGCCCGACCAGCCGGCCCTGGCCGCGCGGATCGGTGCGGCGGGCTGGGGCAGGGTGGCCTGGCGCAACCTGAGCGGCGGGATCGCGGCGCTGCACCGGGCCGTCCGCGAATAGGCCGATCTGGCGGGATTTCCGCAAGTATCCCTTTTTGCTCCACTTTGTTCCGTAAGCTCGCCCCCATGACGGGACCAGACCAGGCGGTCGGCGCGGAGGCCACCGACGACGACGCGGCCGAACTCATCGCCCAGCTCAAGGAGCTGGCCGGCGCGGATCCCGCCGACGTCCGTCAGGTGGTGGTCGAGGTGCTGGCGGCCCTGGACCGCGCGGCCGGGGGCGCGCTGCGCGAGCACCTGCCGGAGACGATCCGGCACGACGCCGGCCTCGACCCGGCGACCGCCGCCCGGCGCTGACGCCCCGCCCGGCACCCCGGCCCCGACCTCGGCGGACGTGTCCCGGGCAACTTAGGTACCCCTGATCCGGCGTGGTCATGACGTCGGTCATAGACTCCCTCCGTCTGGCTTGTGAAGCATTTCACGAGCATGCGGGAGGAGGCGCGGGATGGCCGCGGTGGAACATGACGCCGACGTGATCGTCGTGGGCGCCGGTCCCGGTGGGTCGGCTACCGCGTACCACCTGGCTCGGCACGGCGTACGGGTGCTGCTGCTGGAGAAGACCGAGTTCCCCCGGGAGAAGGTCTGCGGCGACGGGCTGACCCCGCGCGCGGTGCGGCAGCTGATCCGGATGGGCGTGGACACCTCGCCCGAGGCGGGCTGGCTGCACAACCGCGGTCTGCGGGTGATCGGCGGCGGCGTCCGGCTGGAGCTGGACTGGCCCGACCTGGCGAGCTTCCCCAACTACGGCCTGGTGCGCACCCGGCTCGACTTCGACGACCTGCTCGCCCGGCGTGCCGTCGAGGCCGGCGCGAAGCTGCGTACCGGCGTGAACGTCACCGGCCCGGTGCTGGGCCCGGACGGCCGGGTGACCGGCGTGGAGGCGGAGGTCGGCCCCGGCAAGGAGCCCGCCACCTTCCACGCGCCGCTGGTCGTCGCCGCCGACGGCGTCTCCGGCCGCTTCCCGCTCGCCCTCGGGCTGGCCAAGCGCGAGGACCGGCCGATCGGCGTCGCCGTCCGGCGTTACTACCGCTCGCCGGCCAAGCACGACGACAACTACCTGGAGTCCTGGCTGGAACTGCGCAGCAAGGACAGCGGCGACAACCTGCTGCCCGGCTACGGCTGGATCTTCGGGCTGGGCGACGGCCGGGTCAACGTCGGCCTCGGCGTGCTCAACTCGTCGTCCGCGTTCGGCAAGACCAACTACCGTCGGCTGCTCACCGACTGGCTGGCCAACACGCCGGCCGACTGGGGCATGACCGACGAGGCGAACGCGGAGGGCCCGATCCTCGGCGCCGCGCTCCCCATGGGCTTCAACCGGGTGCCGCATTACACCCGGGGCGTGATGCTGGTCGGCGACTCCGGCGGCATGGTCAACCCGTTCAACGGCGAGGGCATCGCGTACGCGATGGAGTCCGGCGAGCTGGCCGCGGAGATCGCCGTCCAGGCGCTCGCGCGCCCCGCCGGCGCGGACCGGGAACGGGCCCTGGCGGCGTACTCGACGGAGCTGAAGGCCCGCTTCGGCGGCTACTACCGGCTCGGCGGCATCTTCGTGAAGCTCATCGGCCGTCCCGAGATCATGCGGATGGCCACGAAGCACGGCATGCCGCACCCGATGCTGATGCGCTTCGTGCTGAAGCTGCTGGCCAACCTGACCGACCCCCGGGACGGGGACGCCATGGACCGCGTCATCAACGCGATGACGAGAGTGGCGCCGGCCGTGTAGCACTCAGTGATCGTGCGAGCCCCCGCGGTCGCGAACGAAGGCAGACGCGTGTGACGGCCCCGTCCACGGTCGGCGACGGGCGCGGGCGCGGACATGGGAGATCGACCCCCGCCGACAACCGTCGCGAGGGACGTGAATAGTGTGATTTTTGACAAGGACCAGGGGCAGGGAAGGACGAGCAGGAGAAAACGATGTCGCTCTCGCCTTACGCACCGATCATCGGGCTGTTCGCCCTCGCCACGGGCTTCGCGCTGTTCTCCGTGGCCGCTGCCCGCTTCGCCGGTCCCCGGCGCTACAACAAGGCCAAGCTCGAGGCGTACGAGTGCGGCATCGAGCCCAGCCCGCAGCCGGTCGGCGGTGGCCGGTTCCCGATCAAGTTCTACCTGACGGCGATGCTCTTCATCGTCTTCGACATCGAGATCATCTTCCTCTACCCCTGGGCGGTCTCCTTCGACGCCCTGCCGATCTTCGGCTTCGTGGAGATGGTCCTGTTCATCGTCGCGGTCTTCGTCGCATACGCCTACGTCTGGCGGCGCGGCGGCCTGGACTGGGACTGAGGGAGGAACCTCAGATGGGTATCGAGGAGAAGCTCCCCGCCGGTGTCCTGCTCACCTCGGTGGAGAAGCTGGTCAACTGGTCGCGCAAGACGTCGGTCTGGGGTGCGACCTTCGGCCTGGCCTGCTGCGCGATCGAGATGATGGCCGCGGGTGGCCCGCACTACGACATGGGCCGCTGGGGCATGGAGGTCTTCCGGGCCTCGCCCCGGCAGGCCGACCTGATGATCGTGGCCGGCCGGGTCAGCCAGAAGATGGCCCCGGTGCTGCGCCAGATCTACGACCAGATGGCGGAGCCCCGCTGGGTCATCTCGATGGGCGTCTGCGCCAGCAGCGGCGGCATGTTCAACAACTACGCCATCGTGCAGGGCGTCGACCACATCGTCCCGGTCGACATGTACCTGCCCGGCTGCCCGCCCCGGCCCGAGATGCTCATCGACGCGGTCCTCAAGCTGCGCGAGAAGATCGGGCACGAGCCGCTCGGCCCGAACGGCCGCAAGATGCTCGAGGCACGCCAGGCCCGCGGCGACGTCCCGGTCGTCCCCTACGGCTCGATGCCGTCGTCGTACCGCAGCGACAAGGCCCGGCGGGCCGAGTGGACCAAGGCGGTCCGTGAGGGCCGCGAGGAGCAGCTGCGGATCGAGAACTGGATGAAGGCCCAGAACCACCTGCAGCACGGGGGTGTCCAGAAGTGACCGCGCCTCAGGACAGGCAAGACGACGGCGGCGTACCGGTGCCGGTCACGCCGGCCGGCGCCAGCAGCACCGCGCCCGCCGAGTACCCCCCGGCCAGCCCGGCCGGCCGGGGCATGTTCGGCAACCAGGGCTCCGGCGACGTGTCCGGCTTCGGCGGCCTCGTCCGCCAGCGCCGCACCATCGAGGACGCCCCCCGGCCCTACGGGGGCTACTTCGACGAGGTCCGCGACGCGCTGGAGGAGGCGTACCCGGACTTCGCCGACGCCGTCGAGAAGGTCGTGGTCGACCGGGGCGAGCTGACGCTGCACATCCGCCCCGAGCGGATCGCCGAGGTCTGCCAGGTGATGCGCGACGACATGGCGCTCCGCTTCGAGCTCTGCTCCTCGGTCTCCGGGGTCGACTACCTCGGGGCCGACGCCCGCCGCCTGCACGTCGTCTACCAGCTCACCTCGATGACCTACCGCCGCACGGTGCGGCTGGAGGCCGCGGTCTCCGCCGAGGACCCGCACCTGCCGAGCGTCACGTCGGTCTACCCGACGGCGGACTGGCAGGAGCGCGAGGCGTACGACATGTTCGGCATCGTCTTCGACGGTCACCCCAACCTGACCCGGATCCTCATGCCGGACGACTGGGAGGGGCACCCGCAGCGCAAGGACTACCCCCTCGGCGGCGTGCCCGTCGAGTACAAGGGCGCTGAGATCCCGCCGCCGGACCGGAGGAGGTCCTACCAGTGACCACGTCGAACTACGCCAGCGAGCGCGACACCACCGAGGGCAAGGTCTTCACCGTCACCGGTGGCGACTGGGACAGCGTCGTCTCGGGCACCGACCCGATCAACGACGAGCGCATCGTCGTCAACATGGGTCCGCAGCACCCGTCGACGCACGGCGTGCTCCGGCTGGTCCTGGAGCTGGAGGGCGAGACGGTCCGCGAGGCCCGCTCGGTCGTCGGCTACCTGCACACCGGCATCGAGAAGAACCTCGAATACCGCAACTGGGTCCAGGGCAGCACCTTCGTGACCCGGATGGACTACCTCGCCCCGATCTTCAACGAGACCGGGTACGCGCTCGCGGTGGAGAAGCTGCTCGGGATCTCCGAGCAGATCACCGAGCGGGCGAACACCATCCGGGTCCTCATGATGGAGCTGAACCGGATCTCCTCGCACCTGGTCTGGGTGGCCACCACGGCCATGGAACTGGGCGCGATCAACATGATGCTCTACGGCTTCCGCGAGCGTGAGTACGTCCTGGAGATCTTCGAGATCATCACCGGCCTGCGGATGAACCACGCGTACGTCCGGCCGGGCGGCGTGGCGCAGGACGTGCCGGACGAGGCGATCGTCAAGATCCGTGAGTTCCTGAAGCTGATGCCGAAGCGGCTCAAGGAGTACGAGAACCTCCTCTCCGGGCAGCCCATCTGGCTCGAGCGGACGCAGAACGTCGCGGTGCTCGACGTGACCGGCTGCCTCGCGCTGGGCGTGACCGGCCCGGTGCTGCGCTCCGCCGGCCTCGCCTGGGACCTGCGCAAGACCATGCCGTACTGCGGCTACGAGACGTACGAGTTCGACGTGCCGACGCACACCGACGGCGACGTGTGGGGCCGCTACCTGGTCCGGCTCGCCGAGATCCGGGAGTCGCTCAAGCTCGTCGAGCAGGCGTTGGACCGGCTCCGGCCGGGCCCGGTGATGGTGGCCGACAAGAAGATCGCCTGGCCGGCGCAGCTCGCCATCGGCGTCGACGGCATGGGCAACTCGCTGGAGCACGTCGCGAAGATCATGGGTCAGTCGATGGAGTCGCTGATCCACCACTTCAAGCTCGTCACCGAGGGCTTCCGGGTGCCGCCGGGGCAGGTCTACGTCGGCATCGAGTCGCCCCGCGGCGAGCTGGGCGTGCACGCCGTCTCCGACGGTGGCACCCGGCCGTACCGGGTGCACTACCGGGAGCCGAGCTTCGTCAACCTCCAGGCCCTCCCGGCGATGGCCGAGGGCGGCCTGATCGCCGACGTGATCGCCGGCGGCGCCTCGCTGGACCCCGTCATGGGTGGGTGTGACAGGTGAGCGCGAGGAGTGAGCTTGCGAGCCCCAGTCGCCCGCGCGAGGAGAGAGCGGAGCGAGCCCCGCAGTCGCGGGCAGAGGCGTGCCCGGTCGCGAACGGAAGGCGACGCTGATGAGTGTTTTCACTGACGAGACCCGCGAGCGGGCACGGGAGATCATCGCCCGCTACCCGGCCGACCGGTCCCGGTCGGCGCTGCTGCCGCTGCTGCACCTGGTGCAGGCCGAGGAGGGCTACGTCTCCCCGGCCGGCGTGGCGTTCTGCGCCGAGGTGCTGGGCCTCAACAAGGCCCAGGTCGGGGCGGTCGCGACCTTCTACACCATGTACAAGCGCCGGCCGACCGGCGACTACCTGGTGAGCGTCTGCACCAACACCATGTGCAACGTGCTCGGCGGCCAGGAGGTCTACGACACCCTCGCCGAGCACCTCGGCGTGGGGCACGACGAGACGACCGCCGACGGGAAGATCACCCTGGAGCACGCCGAGTGCCTGGCGGCGTGCGACTACGGGCCCGTGATGACCGTCAACTACGACTTCTTCGACGGGGTCGACCCGCAGACCGCGCGCGGCGTGGTCGACGAGCTGCGCGCCGGTGGCCGGCCGATGCCGACGCGGGGCGCCCGGCTCTGCACCCTCAAGGAGATGGCGGTGCAGCTCGCCGGCTTCGCCGACGAGCGGGAGGGCGCGGTCGCCGACGGCGGGCCGGGCGAGCCCACCCTGCGGGGGCTGCGGCTGGCGCAGGAGCACGGCATCTCGGTGCCGGGCTTCGACCCGAACACCCCGATCCGCAGCAAGGCCGAGGCCGACAAGGCCGCCGCCGAGGCGAAGGCCCGCAGCGAGGCGGACAAGGCCGCCGAGGCGAAGGCCGCCGCGAAGCCGGCCGGCACCGCCCCGTCGAACGGCGGCGCCGCGCGCCCGGGAACCGCCGGCAACGCGGGCACCGGCGAGCCGGCGACCCCGGCGCAGGCGGCCGGCAGCACCACCCGCGACGTGAAGGCGCCGGACGCCAAGTCGCCCGAGGTGCGTACGGCCGAGACCCGGCAGCCCGACGCGGCGACCGCCGTGCCGGACGCCCCGGGCACCAAGGTTCCGGTGGACGGCGCACCGCCGGCTCCCCGCGACGCGCGGGAGGCGGAGGCCGCCGGCGTGGCGGCCAACGCGCCGGCCGGCGACGGCAAGCCCGCCGGCGACGAGGCCGGGGCGCAGGAGCGCAACCTCAAGGAAGCCGAGGCGGGGACGAGCGCCGGTGGCGCGGGCTCCGCCGTCGCGAGCGAGACGGGGGTCCAGAAGTGACCACTCCCCGGCCGGAGACCCTGGCCAAGCTGACGCCGGTACTCACCAAGCGCTGGCTGTCGCCGGACGCCTGGCGCATCGGCACCTACGAGAAGCTCGACGGCTACGCGGCCCTGCGCAAGGCGCTCAAGGCGCACCCGGACGACCTGATCCAGCTGATCAAGGACTCCGGCCTGCGCGGTCGTGGCGGCGCCGGCTTCCCGACCGGTCTCAAGTGGGGGTTCATCCCGCAGGGCGACGGCAAGCCGCACTACCTCGTGGTCAACGCCGACGAGGGGGAGCCGGGCACCTGCAAGGACCTCCCGCTGATGACGCACGACCCGCACGCCCTCGTCGAGGGCGTGATCATCGCGTCGTACGCGATCCGGGCCAACCGCGCCTACATCTACATCCGGGGCGAGGCGGTGCACGCCGCGCGCCGGCTGCGCAACGCCGTGCGGGAGGCGACCGCCAAGGGCTACCTCGGGCGCAACATCCTCGGCTCCGGGTACGACCTGGAGCTGGTGGTGCACTCGGGCGCCGGGGCGTACATCTGCGGCGAGGAGACCGCGCTGCTGGACTCGCTGGAGGGCTTCCGGGGCCAGCCCCGGCTGCGCCCGCCGTTCCCGGCCACCCACGGCCTGTACGCGAGCCCGACGGTGGTCAACAACGTCGGCACCATCGCCAGCGTGCCCTACATCGTGCTGGGCGGCGCCGACTGGTGGAAGACGATGGGCACGGAGAAGTCGTCCGGCCCGATGATCTACTCGCTCTCCGGCCGGATCGCCAACCCCGGCCAGTACGAGTGCGGCATGGGCGTCACCCTGCGGGAACTGATCGAGCTGGCCGGCGGCATGCAGCCCGGCCACAACCTGAGGTTCTGGACGCCGGGCGGCTCGTCGACGCCGCTGCTCACCGCCGAGCACCTGGACGTGCCGCTCGACTTCGAGGGGGTGGCGGCGGCCGGCTCGATCCTCGGCACCACGGCCACCCAGATCTTCTCCGACCAGGACTGCCCGGTCTACGCGACCTACCGGTGGCTGGAGTTCTACCACCACGAGTCGTGCGGCAAGTGCACCCCGTGCCGCGAGGGCAACTACTGGATGGTCCGGGTCTACCGGCGGATCCTCGCCGGTCAGGGCACCCACGAGGACCTCGACACCCTGCTGGACACGTGCGACAACATCCTCGGCCGCTCGTTCTGTGGCCTCGGTGACGGCGCCACCAGCTCGGTGACCTCGTCGCTGAAGTACTTCAAGCAGGACTACCTCGACTACATCGAGGGACGTACCGCGCCGAAGCTGTCGGACAAGCAGCTAGTGGGAGCGCACTGATGCGAGCGCGAGGAGTGAGCGGAGCGAGCCCCGCAGTCGCGAGCGAAAGGCAAGCACTGTGACCGACGTAGCGAAGCAGACCGAGACCGTCACGCTCACCATCGACGGCGTCGAGGTCACCGCCCCCAAGGGGGCGCTGCTGATCCGGGTCGCCGAGCAGTTGGGCACCGAGATCCCCCGGTTCTGCGACCACCCGCTGCTGGCCCCGGCCGGCGCGTGCCGGCAGTGCCTGGTCGAGGTGGAGGGGCAGCGCAAGCCCGTCGCCTCCTGCACCCAGACCGTCGCCGACGGCATGGTGGTGCGTACCCAGCTCACCTCTCCGGTCGCCAAGAAGGCGCAGGAGGGGGTCATGGAGCTGCTGCTGCTCAACCACCCGCTCGACTGCCCGATGTGCGACAAGGGCGGCGAGTGCCCGCTGCAGAACCAGGCGATGTCCACCGGGCGCGCCGACTCGCGGTTCCACGAGCACAAGCGGGAGTACCCGAAGCCGCTGCCGATCAGCACGCAGGTGCTGCTCGACCGCGAGCGCTGCGTGCTCTGCCAGCGCTGCACCCGGTTCTCCGAGGAGATCGCCGGCGACAAGTTCATCGACCTGATGGGCCGGTCGTCCGCCGAGGAGATCAACATCTACCGGGACGAGGACTACGGCGTGGACGTGGGCGCGGGCTGCCCCGGCGCCGACGAGGCCGACTCCGGCGACGTGCCCTTCAACTCGTACTTCTCCGGCAACACGGTGCAGATCTGCCCGGTCGGCGCGCTGACCGGCACCCAGTACCGGTTCCGGGCCCGCCCGTTCGACCTGGTCTCCACCCCCAGCGTCTGCGAGCACTGCTCGGCCGGGTGCGCCCAGCGCACCGACTGGCGGCGGGGCAAGGTGCTGCGCCGGCTGGCCGGCGACGACCCGGCGGTGAACGAGGAGTGGAACTGCGACAAGGGGCGGTGGGGCTTCCAGTACACCCGCGCCTTCGACCGGCTCACCACCCCGCTGGTCCGCGACCCGCAGACCGGTGAGCTGCGTGAGGCGGCGTGGAGCGAGGCGCTGACCGTCGCCGCCGAGGGCCTGCGCGCCGCGCGCGAAGGTGGACGCGGCACGGCGGTGCTCACCGGCGGTCGGCTGACCGTCGAGGACGCCTACGCGTACGCGAAGTTCGCCCGGGTCGCGCTGAACACCAACGACATCGACTTCCGGGCCCGGCCGGTCTCCCGCGAGGAGACGGACTTCCTGGCCAGCTCGGTCGCCGGGGTCACCGACGTCACGTACGCCGACGTCGAGAAGGCGCCGGCGGTGGTGCTGGTCGGGCTGGAGCCGGAGGAGGAGTGCCCGATCCTCTTCCTGCGGCTGCGCAAGGCGTACCTGAAGAAGAAGCTGACGGTCTACGCGATCGCGCCGTTCGCCACCCGCGGCCTGGAGAAGCTCGGTGCCAAGCTGGCCCGGGTGGTGCCGGGCGAGGAGGCGACCGTGCTCGCCGAGCACGCCACCGTCGCCGAGGCGCTCGGCGCCGAGGGCGCGATCCTGATCGTCGGGGAGCGGCTGGCCAGCGTGCCGGGCGGCCTCTCCGCGGCGGCCGACGTGGCCCGGCGTACCGGTGCGAAGCTGGCCTGGGTGCCGCGGCGCGCGGGTGACCGCGGCGCGGTCGACGCGGGCTGCCTGCCCAACCTGCTGCCCGGTGGCCGCCTGGTCAACGAGCCGGCCGCGCGGGCCGAACTGGGCGAGGCGTGGGACATCCCCGCCGGGGTGATCCCGAGCCAGGCCGGCCGCGACACCGACGGCATCCTCGCCGCCGCCGCCAGCGGTCAGCTCGGCGCGCTGGTGGTGGCCGGGGTCGACCCGGCCGACCTGGCCGACCCGCGGCTGGCCGAGAAGGCCCTGGACGAGGTGCCGTTCCTGGTGAGTCTGGAGCTGCGGATGAGCGCGGTGGCCCGCCGGGCCGACGTCGTCCTCCCCGTGGCGCCGGTGGCCGAGAAGGCCGGCAGCTTCCTGGACTGGGAGGGCCGGCTGCGCACCTTCGAGGCGGTGCTGCACACCGCCGCGATGACCGACGGCCGCGTGCTGGACGCGCTCGCCGCGCAGCTCGACGTGCAGCTCGGCACCGGCGACGTGCTCAGCGTCCGCCGCGAGCTGGGCGCGCTGCCCCGCACCCGTACGGACCGCCCCGCCGCCCCGTCGGTGGAGCCGGCCACGGTGCGGGAGCCGGGGGCCGGTGAGGCGGTGCTCGCCACCTGGCACCAGTTGATCGACCTGGGCAGCCTGACCGACGGCGACGAGTACCTCGCCGGTACCGCCCGCCCGCCCGTGGTCCGGCTGGGCAAGGGCACCGCGGAGGCGCTCGGCGTCGCCGACGGCGACCCGGTGACGGTGGGCACCGACCGCGGCGCGCTGACCCTGCCGGCGGCGATCACCGAGATGCCGGACGGCGTCGTCTGGCTGCCGACCAACTCGCCCGGCTCGACCGTGCGACGCAGCCTCGGCGCGACGTCCGGAGCGCTCGTGCGGATCTCCGCCGCCGCGGTCGCCGCCGACGCGGCGGACCGTCCGGGCCCGCTCCTCAACGCAGGGGGTGTACAGCAGTGAACGCGGTCTACCTGGCCCAGGATCCGACGCTGGCCGACTTCGGCCGGGACCCCTGGTGGCTGGTTCTCGGCAAGATCGTCTTCGCGTTCGTCGTCGCCGTGCTTGCCACGCTGCTCGGCGTCTGGTTCGAGCGCCGGGTCGTGGGCCGCATGGCGGTGCGGCCCGGCCCCAACCAGGCCGGCCCGTTCGGCCTGCTGCAGACCCTCGCCGACGGCCTGAAGCTGGCCTTCAAGGAGGACATCCTCCCGAGGACCGCCGACAAGGTCGTCTACTTCTTCGCACCGGTGATCTCGGTGGTCTGCGCGGTCACCGCGCTGTCGGTGATCCCGTTCGGGCCGATGGTCAGCATCTTCGGGCACCGGACGCCGTTGCAGGTCACCGACGTGTCGGTGGCGGTGCTGGTGGTGCTGGCCTTCTCCTCGCTGGCCGTGTACGGCATCGTGCTCGGCGGCTGGGCCAGCGGCTCGACGTACCCGCTGCTCGGCGGCCTGCGCTCCGCCGCCCAGCTGGTCTCGTACGAGGTCACGATGGGCCTGAGCGTCGTCGCGGTCTTCATGACCGCCGGCACCATGTCGACCAGCGGGATCGTCGCCGCCCAGGGCGACGGCACCCGGCTGAACATCGGGGGCTTCGAGCTTCCGGCCCCCGGCTGGTACGCGATCCTGCTGCTCCCCAGCTTCATCATGTTCTTCATCGCCATCGTCGGTGAGACGAACCGGGCGCCGTTCGACCTGCCCGAGGCGGAGTCGGAGCTGGTGGCGGGCTTCCAGACCGAGTACAGCTCGCTGAAGTTCGCCCTCTTCATGCTCAGCGAGTACGTCGCGATGGTGACGATGTCGGCGTTCACCGTGACGCTCTTCCTCGGTGGCTGGCACGCGCCGTGGCCGATCACCGCATTCTGGGCGGGCGCCAACTCCGGCTGGTGGCCGATGCTGTGGTTCTTCGGCAAGGTCGTCATGCTGGTGTTCGTCTTCGTCTGGCTGCGGGGCACCCTGCCCCGGCTGCGCTACGACCAGTTCATGCGCTTCGGCTGGAAGGTCCTGCTCCCGATCAACCTGGTCTGGATCATGGTCCTGGCCGGCCTGCGCTCGATCGAGGACTGGGACTCGCGCGGCAAGCTGATCGCCGTCGGCATCCCCGCCGGCATCCTGCTGCTCGCCACGCTGCTCTGGCCGAGCCGCAAGCCGCAGCCGAAGCCGACGGTCCAGGAGCAGGTCAACGACCGGCCGCACGGCAGCTTCCCGCTGCCCCCGATGGACCTGCAGGTACCACCGAGCCCGCGCACGAGGCGCGTGGTCGCCGAGCGGGAACCGGCCAACATCGCCGCCGGCCCGGACTCCAGGGAGGTGTGACGTGGGCGCGATCACCGGAACGTTCAAGGGCTTCGGTGTCACCTTCTCGCACATGTTCAAGAAGGTCATCACCACCGACTACCCGTTCAAGCCGCCGGTGTCGGCGCCGCGCTACCACGGGCGGCACATCCTCAACCGGCACCCGGACGGGCTGGAGAAGTGCATCGGCTGCGAGCTGTGCGCCTGGGCCTGCCCGGCCGACGCGATCTACGTCGAGGGCGGCGACAACACCGACGAGCAGCGCTTCTCGCCGGGTGAGCGGTACGCCAGCATCTACCAGATCAACTACGCCCGCTGCATCTTCTGCGGGCTCTGCATCGAGGCCTGCCCGACCCGTTCGCTCACCATGAGCAACGAGTACGAGCTGGCCCGGGACAACCGGCAGGATCTGATCTTCACGAAGGAGCAGCTGCTCGCGCCGCTGCTGCCGGGCATGGAGCAGCCGCCGCACCCGATGCGGCTGGGCGACAGCGAGAAGGACTACTACGTCGGCGCGCTGACCAACCCGGGCACCTCGGCCGGGGCGGAGCACTCGACCAACAACCCGGGCCGGTACCAGGTGGAGGAACACCCCGGGGTGACCTTCCCCGGCGCCGAGCAGCACGCCCAGCGGGCGGCGGCCGCCAAGGGAGACGGAGCATGACCACGCAGACGGTGCTCGCCGCGGCGGGCGGGGTCTCCGGTGGGGAGCAGGTGACCTTCTGGATCCTGGCCCCGCTGGCGCTGATCGGCGCGATCGGCATGGTCGCGGCGCGCAACGCCGTGCACTCGGCCCTGTGGCTGGTGCTGACGATGCTCTGCCTGGGCGTGTTCTACGTGCTCCAGGCCGGGCCGTTCATCGGCATGGTGCAGATCATCGTCTACACCGGCGCCATCATGATGCTGTTCCTCTTCGTGCTGATGCTGGTCGGCCGCGACGCCTCGGATTCGTTGATCGAGACGCTGCGGGGCCAGCGGGTGGCGGCGGTGGTGCTCGGGCTCGGCTTCGCCGGGCTGGTCGGCGGCGGGCTGTGGCGCGCGCTGGAGGGCACCACGGCGGTGGGCCTGGAGCAGGCCAACGCCGAGGGCAACGTGCAGGGCATCGCCCGGCTGCTCTTCACCAAGTACGTCTTCGCCTTCGAGCTGACCTCGGCGCTGCTCATCACGGCCGCGGTCGGCGCGATGGTGCTGGCTCACATCGAGCGGCGCAAGGAAGACAAGCTGGACCAGCCGAGGACGATGCGGGCGCGCTTCGCCCCGGGCAACTACCCGGGCCCGAAGCCCGGCCCGGGTGTCTACGCGACCTCCTCCTCCGTGGCCACCCCGGCCCGCCTGCCGGACGGCCGGCTGACCGACCGGAGCACCCCGGACATCCTGCCGTTGCGCGAGCTGACCGACCAGGAGACCACCCTGAAGGGGACGGACAAATGACCCCCGACTACTACCTGGTGCTGGCCGCGGTGCTGTTCACCATCGGCGCGGTCGGCGTGCTCATCCGGCGCAACGCGATCGTGCTGTTCATGTGCGTCGAGCTGATGCTCAACGCGGCCAACCTGACCCTGGTCACCTTCAGCCGGATCAACGGTGACCTCAACGGACAGATCATGGCGTTCTTCGTGATGGTGGTGGCGGCGGCCGAGGTCGTGGTCGGGCTCGCGATCATCATGGCGATCTTCCGGACCCGGCGCTCCGCGAGCGTCGACGACGCCAACCTGCTGAAGTACTGAGGGGTCCTGCGGTGGGAACGATTCTGACGAACGCCCCGGCTGAGCCGGTGGGCACCGTCGCCTACGCGACGGCGGACGGGCTGCTGGGCAGCGTCTGGCTGCTGGTGGCGATCCCGCTGGTCAGCGCGGTGGTCCTGCTGCTGCTCGGCCGCCGGGCGGACCGCTGGGGGCACTGGCTCGGGGTGGCCGCCATCGGCGCCGCGTTCGTGCTGGGCCTGACCTACTTCCTCCAGCTCCGTGGGCTGGAGAACAAGTCGGTCGAGCTGAGCCTGTGGGACTTCATCACGGTCGGCGACCTGCGGGTGGACTTCGGTCTGCTCTTCGACCCGCTGGCCGCCGTCTTCGTGCTGCTGATCACCGGGGTGGGCTTCCTGATCCACCTCTACGCGGTCGAGTACATGTCGCACGACGCGGGGCGTAGGCGCTTCTTCGCCTACTTCAACCTGTTCGTCGCCGCCATGCTGCTGCTGGTGCTCGGCAACAACTACGTGATGCTCTACTTCGGCTGGGAGGGCGTCGGTCTGGCGTCGTACCTGCTGATCTCCTTCTGGTACGAGCGGCCCAGCGCCGCCACCGCCGGCAAGAAGGCGTTCCTGATGAACCGGGTCGGCGACGCCGGCCTGGCGATCGGCATCTTCATCATGTTCGCCACCCTCGGCACCACCCAGTACGACGAGGTCTTCAACGGGGTCGGTTCGCTGACCGCGACCACGGTGCTGGTGCTCGGCCTGCTGCTGCTGCTCGGCGCGACCGGCAAGTCCGGCCAGTTCCCGCTCCAGGCGTGGCTGCCGGACGCGATGGAGGGCCCGACCCCGGTGTCGGCGCTCATCCACGCCGCCACCATGGTCACCGCCGGCGTGTACCTGATCGCCCGGTCGAACCCGATCTTCTCGGCCAACTCCACGCTCCAGCTCGTCGTGGTGAGCGTCGGCGCGCTGACGCTGCTGATCGGCTGCGTCATCGGCGCGGCCAAGGACGACATCAAGCGGGTGCTGGCCTGGTCGACGGTGAGCCAGATCGGCTACATGTTCCTCGGCGTCGGCCTTGGTGGAGGCGCCTACGCGCTGGCCATCATCCACCTGCTGGCGCACGGCTTCTTCAAGGCCAACATGTTCCTCGGCGCCGGCTCGGTCATGCACGGCATGAAGGACCAGGTCGACATCCGCCGGTTCGGCGGCCTCTCGAAGCACATGAAGATCACCTGGCTGACCTTCGCGGCCGGCTGGCTGGCGATCATCGGCATCCCGCCGCTCTCCGGCTACTTCTCGAAGGAGCCGATCATCGCGAGCGCCTTCGAGCGGGAGGGCTGGACTGCCTGGCTCTTCGGCGGCGCGGCGCTGCTTGGTGCCGGACTGACCGCCTTCTACATGACCCGGCTCTTCGTGCTCACCTTCCACGGGCCGAAGCGCTGGACGGAGGACATCCAGCACCCGCACGAGTCGCCGAAGCTGATGACGATCCCGCTCATCCTCCTGGCGATCGGGTCTGTGGTGGCCGGTGGACTGATGGCCTGGAACGACGGAGTCGCCTCCTGGTTGACGCCCGTGCTCGGGGAGGTGCCCGGCGGCGAGGCGCACGGCGTCCTCTCCCACACGGTGATCACGATCCTGTCGATCCTGATCACCATCCTCGGTGCGGGTCTGGCCTGGTTCCTCTTCCGCAACGGCACGGCCACCGCGCCGCAGCCGGCCGGCGTGCTGGTCACCGCCGCCCGGAAGAACCTCTACACCGACGCGTTCAACGAGGCGGTCTTCGAGAAGCCGGGCATCTTCCTCACCCGGGC
This sequence comes from Micromonospora sp. ZG13, assembly GCF_059359355.1. Taxonomy (NCBI): domain Bacteria; kingdom Bacillati; phylum Actinomycetota; class Actinomycetes; order Micromonosporales; family Micromonosporaceae; genus Micromonospora; species Micromonospora sp. ZG13. The sequence goes on along the minus strand of NZ_JCADBQ010000002.1, from coordinate 127,721 downwards.
GCTGGTCTACCTGGACAACCGGGGCGTCGACGGGCTGGTCAACGGTCTGGCGGCGGGCATCGGGGGTGGCTCGGGCCGGCTCCGGCGGCTCCAGACGGGCTTCGTCCGGTCGTACGCCACCTCGATCCTGACCGGCGCGCTGCTGGTCCTGGCGGCGTTCCTGGCCGTCGAGGCGGGGTGGCTGACGTGATCGACCTCTTCCAGGCGGCCGTCACCGGCGGACCGCGCAGTGACGACGGAGGTAAGGCCGCATAATGTCCGACTTCCCGTTCCTCTCGGTGCTCACCGTGGCACCGCTGGTCGGCGCCCTGGTGGTGGCCTTCCTGCCGCGCAGCCGGCCGGAGCTGGCCAAGCAGGTGGCGCTCGGCTGGTCACTGCTGGTGCTGGCGCTGTCGGTGGTCATGTGGGTGACCTTCAAGGTCGGCGGTGACCGCTTCCAGTTCCGCGAGTCCTACGCGTGGATCCCGAACTGGGGCGTCAACTTCACCTTCGCCGCCGACGGCATCGCGCTGGTGATGCTGATGCTGATCGCGGTGCTCGTACCGCTGGTGATCCTGGCGTCGTGGCACGACGCCGAGTCGTCCAAGCGGTCGGTGCCGGTCTACTTCGCCCTGCTGCTCGTCCTCGAGTGCACGATGATCGGCGTCTTCGCCGCCGCCGACGTCTTCCTGTTCTACGTGTTCTTCGAGGTCATGCTGGTGCCGATGTACTTCCTGATCGGCAGCTACGGCGGCCACCAGCGGCAGTACGCGGCGGTGAAGTTCTTCCTCTACTCGCTGGTCGGCGGCCTGTTCATGCTCGCCGCGGTGATCGGCCTCTGGGTCGTCGGCGGAAAGACCTTCGACTGGCAGGCGCTGTCCCAGGTGGACATCTCCACCGGCACGGAGCGCTGGCTGTTCCTCGGCTTCTTCCTCGCCTTCGCGATCAAGGCGCCGTTCTTCCCGTTCCACACCTGGCTGCCGGACGCCGGCGGCGCGGCCCCGGCGGGGGCGGCGGCGCTGCTCGTCGGCGTGCTCGACAAGGTCGGCACGTTCGGCATCCTGCGCTACTGCCTGCCGCTGTTCCCGGACGCGGCCAAGTGGTTCGCCCCGTGGGCGCTGGCGCTGGGCGTGATCGGCATCATCTACGCCGCGCTGCTGGCGGTCGGCCAGAACGACCTCAAGCGGCTGGTGTCGTACACCTCGATCGCGCACTTCGGCTTCATCGGGGTCGGCATCTTCGCCTTCACCACCCAGGCCGGCACCGGCGCGGTGCTCTACATGGTCAACCACGGCTTGGCCACGGGCCTGCTCTTCCTGGTGGTGGGCATGCTCATCGCCCGGCGGGGCTCGGCGCTGATCAGTGACTTCGGCGGCGCCGGCAAGCTGGTGCCGCTCCTGGCCGGGGTGCTCTTCTTCGCCGGCCTGGCGTCGCTCGCGCTGCCCGGCACCGCGCCGTTCGTCTCCGAGTTCCTGGTGCTGATCGGCACGTTCACGGTGAACAAGCCGGTCGCGGTGATCGCGACGCTCGGCATCATCCTGGCCGCCGCGTACGTGTTGTGGATGGTGCAGCGCACCACCCAGGGCACGCTCAACCCGGCGCTGACCCAGATCGACGGCATGAAGCGCGACCTGAACCTTCGCGAGAAGGTCGTGGTCGCCCCGCTGATCGCGCTGATCGTGCTGCTCGGCTTCTACCCGAAGCCGGTCACCGACGTGATCAACCCGGCCGTGCAGGCGACCATGCAGGACGTCGGCCGAACCGACCCCGCCCCGACCTCGGGCGGCACCGTCCAGGAGGCGGCAAAGTGAGCGCGAGGAGTGAACGAGCGGAGCGAGTGAGCCCCGCAGTCGCGAACGAAAGGTTTGCGCAGTGACTGAGCTCAAGTTGCCCTCGATCGACTACGCGGCGCTCGCGCCCACCCTGATCATGCTGGGCGCCGCGCTGCTGGGCGTGCTGGTCGAGGCGTTCGTGCCCCGCCGGCTCCGGCACGTGGTCCAGCTGTCGCTGGCCCTGCTGGCGGTGCTCGCCGCGCTGACCATGGTGGTGCTCGCGGCCGACGAGCGGAAGATCACCATCGGCGGGGCGATCGCCGTGGACGGGCCGACGCTCTTCCTCCAGGGCGCGATCCTGGTCCTTGCCGCGATGGCGCTGCTGCTCATCGGCGAGCGCTCGGTGGAGCGGGGCGGGGCGTTCGTCGCCCAGGCCGCGGTCACCGCCGAGTCGGCCGACGACCGGCGGCAGGCCGAGGGCAAGAACGGCCTCACCGAGGTCTACCCGCTGACCACGTTCGCGATCGGCGGCATGCTGATCTTCGTGGCGGCGAACGACCTGCTGACCATGTTCATCGCGCTCGAGGTCTTCTCGCTGCCGCTGTACCTGCTCTGCGCCCTGGCCCGCCGCCGGCGGCTGCTGAGCCAGGAGGCCGCGCTGAAGTACTTCATGCTCGGCGCGTACGCCTCGGCCTTCTTCCTGTTCGGCGTGGCCCTGATCTACGGCTTCACGGCGGGCACCCCGGGCCGGCAGGCGGGTGTCGACTTCGCCACCATCGACGCCGCCGTCACGGACTCGCCGGCCAGCCCGGTGCTGCTCTTCGCCGGCATGGCGCTGCTCGCCATCGGCCTGCTCTTCAAGGCCGCCGCCGCCCCCTTCCACGTCTGGACGCCGGACGTCTACCAGGGCGCGCCGACCCCGGTCACCGGCCTCATGGCCGCCTGCACCAAGGTCGCCGCGTTCGGCGCCCTGCTGCGGGTGTTCCACGTCGCCTTCGACGGCGCCCGCTGGGACTTCACCCCGGTCCTCGGCGTGGTGGCGGTGCTGACCATGCTGGTCGGCGCGGTGCTGGCGGTCACGCAGACCGACATCAAGCGGCTGCTGGCGTACTCCTCGATCGCCAACGCCGGCTACCTGCTGGTCGGCGTGCTGGCGCCGGGGGCCGACGGCATCTCCGGGACGATGTTCTACCTGGTGGCGTACGGCTTCTCGGTGCTCGCCGCGTTCGCCGTGGTGACCCTGGTGCGCGACGCGGACGGGGAGGCCACCCACCTGTCCCGCTGGGCCGGGCTGGGCCGGCGCTCGCCGTTCTACGCCGGCATCTTCACCTTCATCCTGCTGGCCTTCGCCGGCATCCCGCTGACGAGCGGCTTCACGAGCAAGTTCGCGGTCTTCGGCCCGGCGCTCGACGGCGGGCAGGCGTGGCTGGTGATCGCCGGCGTGCTGACCAGCATGGTGCTGGCGTTCCCGTACCTGCGGGTCGTGGTGATGATGTGGCTCTCCGAGCCCGGCGAGTCGACGCCGACCGTCGCCGTGCCCGGCGGGCTGACCTCGGCCGCGCTGATGATCGGCGTGCTCGCCACGCTGGTGCTCGGTGTGGCGCCCGCGCCGCTGCTCGACCTGGCCAGCGGCGCCGCCGAATTTGTCAGATGACCGACGCTGACGCCCGCGGGGGCCGGTACGCCACGGCGTGCCGGCCCCCGCGCCGTATCCCCCGTCCCGGGCAGGTCGGAGGGGTGTGGCATGGTTGATGGCGTGGTGAATCCGGCTGGCGAACGTTCAGGTGCCCCCGGGTCCGGCGGCCGTCGGACCAGGGTGAGCACGAGTCAGTTCGGCGCGCTCGGCCTCTATCTCGCCGACCCCCGCGTCGAGGCGTCCGTGCTGGGCCTGCTGGAGGGCGTCGAGACGGAGCTGCGCGCGAGCGTGGCCAGCGCCGACCCGTTCGTGACGGAGGCCGCCCGGCACCTCGTGGAGGCCGGCGGCAAGCGGTTCCGGCCGCTGCTGGTCGCGCTGGGCGCGCAGTTCGGCGACCCGACCAACGCGCAGGTCGTGCCGGCCGCCGTGGTGATGGAGCTCACCCACCTGGCGACGCTCTACCACGACGACGTGATGGACGAGGCCGACGTGCGCCGGGGGGCGCCGAGTGCCAACTCCCGGTGGACCAACTCGGTCGCCATCCTCGTCGGCGACTACCTCTTCGCCCGCGCCGCCGACATCGCCGCCGACCTGGGCATCGAGGCCGTACGCCTCCAGGCGCGCACCTTCGCCCGGCTGGTGCACGGCCAGATCGCCGAGACCGTCGGCCCCCGCCCCGGCGACGACCCGGTGGCCCACTACCTCGACGTGATCGCCGGCAAGACCGGCTCGCTGATCGCCACCTCGGCCCGCTTCGGCGGCATGTTCGGCGGCGCCGCCCCCGAGCACACCGAGGCGCTGGCCGGCTACGGCGAGACGATCGGCGTGGCCTTCCAGCTCTCCGACGACCTGCTCGACATCGCCTCCGAGTCGGTGGAGTCGGGCAAGACGCCCGGCACCGACCTGCGCGAGGGCGTGCCGACCCTGCCGGTGCTCTACGCGCTCGGCTCGGACGACGCCGACGCCGCGTCCGTGCGGCTGCGGGAGATCCTGGCGACGGGCCCGCTGACCGACGACGCCCTGCACGCCGAGGCGCTCGGCCTGCTGCGTGAGAGCCCGGCGCTGAAGCGGGCCCGGGAGACGGTCCGCAGCTACGCCGAGGAGGCCCGGGAGCAGCTCTCGCCGCTCCCGCAGGGCCCGGCCCGCCGCGCCCTCGAATCGCTCTGCGACTACATCGCCGACCGCACCAGCTGACGCGCCGGTCGAGCGGGGCAGACCGGCGTCCGGGTGCGCGTGGTCGTGGGTGGTTCGGCCCGACCCGCCCGCTAGCGGCGGGCGAGCATCCGGCTGCCGGTGAGCATCAGGGCGGCGGCCAGCAGCATCGAGGCGGCGGCCACGAGCCACATCGTCGGATAGCCGGCGTGGGCGGCCACGGCACCCAGGCCGAGCGGGCCGAGGCAGCCGCCCGCGTACACCCCGGTCTGGGTGACCGAGGTGGCGGCGGCCGGGGCCCGCGGGTGCAGCCGGACCACCGCGAAGGTCATCAGGCCCGGCCACGCCCAGCCCAGGCCGAAGCCGAGCAGCACGCCGGCCACCAGCGGCACGGGCCCGGCCACGGCCAGCAGGCCCAGCCCGGCCGCGCCGACCACGAGCATGCCGGCGATGAGGGCGACGTGCCCGGTGGCGCGGCGGTCCGCGAGCCAGCCGACCGTGATCCGGGCCGCTACGCAGACCGCGCTGCCCAGGGTGAGCGTCAGCCCGGCCAGCCCGGGGGACAGCCCCCGGCCGGCGGCGGAGTCGACGACGAAGGTGCCGAGCGCGTTCGCGGCGGCGGCGGCGAAGGTCCCGGCGGCCCCCACGACCACCAGGGCCGCGGTGGCGCGACCGGCGCGGGCGGGGGCGGCCGTCCGCGCCGGGCGGGGCTCCCGCGCGGGTACGGTCGGCAGCGCGGCCAGGGCCGTGCCGGCGGCCGCCACGAACGCCCAGCGCCAGCCGGCCGTCAGCGCCACGGTCGGCACCGCCGCCCCGGCCAGCAGGGTGGCGACGGGGATGGCGGCCTGCTTCACCCCGAACGACAGGCCCTGCCGGCGGGGCGGCACGTGCCGGGCGAGGGTGGCGTTGCTGGCGAGCTGGCCGAGGGCGTTGGCGGTGCCGGCGAGCGCGAGCAGCCCGAGCAGGACGGCGTACGAGCGGGCCAGCCCCGCCACGGCCAGCAGGCAGGCGGCGGAGAGCAGGATGCCGGCACGGGCCACCACGGTCGACCCGTACCGCTCGGCGAGGACGCCGGAGGGCACGGAGGCCAGCGCGCCCACGCCGAAGTAGACCGACACGGCCAGGCCCAGGCCGGCCGGAGAGAATCCGAGGTCCTCGCCCATCTGCACCGCGAGGCCGCCGAGCAGGAAGACCGGCAGGACGCAGGCGATGGTGACCGCGACGGCCCCGGTCACCGCCCGGGCGGGCCGGGGCGGCGCGAGGCCCGGGGGTGGCTGCAACGCGGTGTCGGTCATGGTCCGGCAAACCTACGCGAGCAGCGATTACGTCACGGAACGTGCCTGTCGGGGCACGTGCCGTTCACGACGATCTGGCATCCTCCACCCGAACAGGCATTTCGCACCGCGCCTGTTTTTCATATGGTGTAAGTCCCCGGCGGCGGAGGTGGTTGTGCGCGACCCCTTGGCGGAACCTTCGGACCTCATCCGGAGCGTGTCCCGCGCGCTACGAGTGCTCGAATCGGTCGGTCGCGCCCCGAAGGGGCTCACCGTCAAGCAGATCGCCCGGCGCTGCGAGCTGACCGTGGCGACCACCTATCACCTGGTCCGCACCCTCGCCTACGAGGGCTACGTGATCCGGCGCGAGGACGGCACGTACATCGTGGGTCTGGAGGTGGCCGACCGCTACCGCGAGCTGGTGACGGCGTTCCGGGGGCCGCCGTCGGTCGGCGAGAGCCTGCGCCGGGCCGCGGTGGACACCGGCTACAGCCACTACCTCGGCCGCTTCGTCGGCGGCCAGGTGGCGGTCACGGCCGTGGCCGAGGGCCCGCGCTCGCCGTACCTGGAGGACCTGGTGCCCGGCTTCGACGAGGGGGCGCACGCGACCGCCCTCGGCAAGGCCCTGCTCGCCACCCTGACCGCCGAGCAACGCTTCCGCTACCTGCGCGACTACGGCATGCGCCCGTTCACCTCCGCGACCCTGACGACCGCCGAGGCGTTCGAGGTCGACCTGGCCGCCGGGGACCGGCGGGGCATGCAGCTGGAGCTGGGGCAGTTCCGGCAGGGCGTGGCCTGCGCGGCGGTGCTGGTCAGCCCCGACAAGGACATGGAACGCCGGGTGGTGCTGGCCTGCGCGCTGCCGGCCGGCGAGATGATGACCTCCGCCCGGGTCGTGCGGGCGAAGCTGCTCACCGCCGCCCGGACGATCGCCGACAACCTGGTCGCCGACAGCTGAGCCCGCCCGCCCCGGCCGGGCTGCTCCGGCGGCCCCGGGGCACGCTTGCGTGTCCCGCTGCGGCCCCGGCGCCGGTCGCGTCAGGCCGCGACGGCCAAGGGCCCTCTCCCCGGCTGGGAGAGGGCCCCCGGTGGCGGTCCAGCGCCGGACCGCCCGAGGAGGGGTCAGCTGCCGATCGGGCCGCCGTCCAGGCGCCAGGCCACCACCACGCCCGGCTTGGCGAAGTCGCCGTCCGGCCAGTTCGAGGCCGGGTTCTCGACCGACGCCCCGCTCAGCTCGCCCGGGTGCTGCACCGCCACGAAGACCGAGCGGTTGTCCCCGGTGATGAACGGGCCGCACGCCTCCGCGCCCACCGGCACGGTGAGGAACTGCTTCAGGTGACCCCGTTCCGGCCCCTCGACGGCCGTGGCGAAGAGGCCGTCGTTGCTGCCCAGCGCGTTGCCGTCCGTCGAGATCCAGAGGTTCCCGGTGGCGTCGAACGCCACGTTGTCCGGGCAGGAGATCGGCGAGACCTTCGTCTTGTCGTACCCGGCGAAGAAGGTCGACGGGTCCGCCGGGTCACCGGCGACGATGGGCAGCGACCAGGCGAAGGTCTCGCCCGCGTTGTCGCCCCGGTCCTCGACCAGCTCCAGCACCTGGCCGTGCTTGTTGAGGTTGCGCGGGTTGGCCTCGTCGGCGGCCGGCTTGCCGGCCTTGCCCCGGTCGGTGTTGTTGGTCAGCGCCACGTACACCTTGCCGGTGAGCAGGCTGGGCTCGACGTCCTCCGGGCGGTCCATCTTGGTCGCCCCGACCTTGTCGCCGGCCAGTCGGGTGAAGATGAGCACGTCGGCGGCCGTCATCCCGTCGACGTACGAGCGGTTGCCGCTGACCAGCCTGATCCACCGGCCCCGGCCGTTGAACGCGCCGTCGGACGGGAGCCGGCCGGAGCCGTCGATCTCGCCGGCGCTGGTCTCGTCGAGCTTGGCGACGTAGAGGGTGCCCGACTCCAGCAGGGTCAGGTTGTGCCGGCGGGCGACCCAGGAGTTGCCCTTCATGAACTTCTTGTCGGAGACGAACTTGTACAGGTAGTCGAAGCGCTCGTCGTCGCCCATGTACGCGACCACGTGCCCGCTCCTCGCCACGATGACGTTCGCGCCCTCGTGCTTGAACCGGCCCAGCGCGGTGTGCTTGCGCGGGCGGCTCTCCGGGTCGTACGGGTCGATCTCCACGATCCACCCGTGCCGGTTGGCCTCGTTCGGGTGCTTCGCCAGGTCGAACCGCTCGTCGGCGCGCTCCCACTTGCGGCTGCCGCTCGGGTAACGGGTGGTGGTGGTGATGCCGTACCGGGCCAGCTTCGGCTTGACCTCCTCGGCCACCGCGTCGCCGCCGACGAAGTACTGGTTGAAGTTCTCCTCGCCGGAGAGCACGGTGCCCCACGGGGTCACCCCGCCGGCACAGTTGTTCAGCGTGCCGACGACCGTACGGCCCTTCGGGTCGGCGGCCGTCCGCAGGTGCGCCGAACCGGCGGCCGGCCCGGTCAGCTCGAACTTCGTGGCCAGCGCCGTGACCCGCCGGTTGTACGGCCGCCGGCCCTTGGTGACCGGCCGCCACTGCCCGGTGCCGTCAACCCGCTCCAGCTCCACCACGGACATGCCGTGCGCGGCCATGGCGATCCGGAGCTGCTCGACGCTCAGCGCGTCCTGGCTCGTGAAGCCGGGGAACATCAGGTCCTCGTTGGTGTACTCGTGGTTGACCACGAGCAGCGCGCGCCGGCGCCCGTCCAGCGGCAGCACCCCGACGAAGTCGTTGTTGTAGCCGAACTGCCGGGCCTGGGCGGCGGCGGTCTGGGCGTGCAGGTCGAACTCGGGGGCGCCCGGCACGACCGGGTCACCCCAGCGCATGACGACCGCGTGGTCGTACCCGTTGGGCACGACGAGACTGTCCAGGGTGTTCGGCGGGACCGCCTTGAAGGTCAGCGCGCCGTTGCCGACGCCGCCGGCCGGGCGGGCGAAGCCGGCCGCCTCGGGGACCACGGGGGCGGCGGGAGCGGCAGCGGCGGGGGTGGCACCGGCCACCGCGCCGCCGAAGCCGAGGACCAGCGCGCCGACCGCGCCGCCCCGGACCAGGCCGCGCCGGGAGACCTCCGCGTTCACCACGTCCCCGAAGTACGCGTTGTCGGAGGTGTTGGGCACCGGGTGGTCGCACGCGTTGCCGCACCGGTAGAGACAGGTCATGGCGTCGCGGCTGCCGTGGCGGGTGGCGCCCAGCAACGGGAGCAGCCGGGGACGGTCGCTCATGGAAGGAGCCTCCTGATGGGGGTCGGTGCACGCCGGACCAGCCGCTGGCGTGCGTACCCGCCGGACGCTAGGAGGGCGCGGTGAGCGACCGTCGGCGGCGGCGTGAACCGGGCGTGAACACCTCGGCCGGGAATCCCACGGTGACCTGCGGCTGAACCGATCCGGGCGGCGGCACGTATTCCCGGGCGAACGCCACCGCCGGACTCGCGCCGACAGCGAGGAGACCGCCATCAGCGACGACGACGCCCAACTGCTCCGCGCGCTGCACGACGAGCACGCGGAGGCGCTGTACGCGCACGCCCTGCGGCTGGTCAACGGGGACCGGCAGCGGGCCGAGGACCTGGTGCAGGAGACGCTGCTGCGGGCCTGGCGGCACCCGGAGTCGCTCGACCCGACGCGCGGCTCGGTCCGGTCCTGGCTCTTCACCACCGCCCGCAACCTGGCCATCGACGCCTGGCGGCGCCGCTCCGCCCGGGTCGGCGAGGTCTTCACCGACGAGCTGCCCGAGCCCGTCCAGGCCGTGGACGAGGCGGAACGCGCGGTGGAGGCGTGGACCGTCGCCGAGGCGCTGAACCGGCTCAGCCCCACCCACCGGGAGGTGCTGGTCGAGTGCTTCTACCAGGGGCGGTCGGTGGCGGAGGCGGCCTCCCGGCTGGGCGTACCGGCCGGCACGGTCAAGTCCCGGACCCACTACGCCCTGCGCTCACTACGGTTGGTCCTGGCCGAGATGGGGGTGACGGAATGACCCGGTGCGAGTTCGCGCACGACGACGGCGCGTACGTGCTGGGTGCGCTGGCTCCCGCCGAACGGGTGGCCTACGAGCGGCACCTCGCCGGCTGCGCCGCCTGCCGCCAGGCGGTCGCCGAGATCGCCGTCCTGCCCGGCCTGCTCGGCCGCCTCGACCCGGCCGGCCTGGAGCAGTTCCTGCCGCCGCCGGAGAACCCCCGGGTGCCCGAACTGCTCGCCGCCGCGCGGGAGCGCCGTCGCCGCGACCGCTCGGCCACCCGCCGCCGGTACGCCCTCACCACGCTCGCGGCGGCCGTGGCGGCCCTGCTCGTCGGCGTCGGCACCGCCGTCCTGCTGCCCCGGGAGGCAACCGCTCCGACCCCGGTCGAGGTGCGGATGGTCGCCATGCAACCGGTCGCCGGCACGGTGCCGGTGCACGCCGAGATCGCCCTCAACGGCACCGAATGGGGCACCGAGGTGCGGATGCGCTGCGGGTACGACGCGAAGGCCGGCTACGCCAAGGCGTACGCCTTCCGGCTGGTGGCGCACGGCCCGGGCGGCGCGACGGAGCAGATCGGGTCCTGGCTCGCCGCCCCCGGCGACGACCTGCGGATCACCGGCGCCACCCGGTTCACCGACGCGGAGCTGGTCCGCCTGGAACTGCTGCGCGCCGACGGCACCCCCGTCCTCGCCTACGACGTCCGCTGACCGCGCCGCGCGTCGGTCAGCGGGTCGCGGCGACGGCCTCGGCCCGGCGGGCGGCGAGGGCGGCGGCGCGGGTACGGCGGGAGTGGCGCACGGCGTCGACGGTGAAGACGATGAGCGCGGCCCAGACCAGGGCGAAGCCGGCGAGGCGGGCCGGCGGCATCGGCTCGTGGAAGATCAGCACCCCGCAGCCGAGCTGGAGGATCGGGGCGAGGTACTGGATCATGCCGAGACCGGTGAGCGGGAGCCGGTTCGCCGCCCCGGCGAAGAGCAGCAGCGGGATCGCGGTCGCCGCCCCGGCCGACACCAGCAGCAGGGTGTGCCCGACCGACACCTGCCCGAAGGTGCCGTCGCCGGCGGCGGTGAGCCACCCCAGGTACGCCAGCGCGGGCAGCGCCAGCACCGCCGACTCGACGAAGAGCCCCTCCGCGGCCGGCAGCCCGAGCTGCTTCTTGGCCAGGCCGTACCCGGCGAAGCTGAACGCCAGGACCAGCGCCAGGTAGGGCAGCCGGCCGTAGTCGACGGTCAGCACGGCCACGGCGAGGCCGCCGATGCCGAGGGCCACCCACTGCGTGGGGCGCAGCCGCTCGCGCAGCACGGTGACGCCCAGCAGCACCACCACCAGCGGGTTGATGAAGTAGCCGAGGGCGGTCTCCACGACCCGGTCGGAGTTCACGCCGTAGATGTAGGTGCCCCAGTTCACCGCGATCAGCGCGGCGGCGACGCCGATGCCGGCCAGCGCCCGGGGCCGGCGTAGCAGCGCCCGCAGGAAGCCGACGTTGCGCAGCGCACCCAGCAGCAGGGCGACGAAGACCACCGACCAGACGATGCGGTGGGCCAGGATCTCGATCGACCCCGCCGGGCGCAGCAGCCGCAGGTAGAGCGGGAAGAACCCCCAGAGCAGGTACGCGACGAAGCCGTAGAGGTAGCCGAGGCGGAGTGGCGTCACGCGTCCACCGTAAGGGGCGACCGGCCGTCCGGATCCTTGCCGGTGACCCGGCTCACGGGCTGCTCCCGCTGGTCGAGCTGCATCCAGCGGTGCGGATCGGTCATCGGGGCGAACCCGACCTTCGCGTACACCGCGTGGGCGTCGGCGGTGGCCAGCAGGATCCGGCGTACGCCCAGGGCGGCGAGGTGGTCGCGGACCGCGCCGGCCAGCCACGTGCCCAGCCCCCGGCCGCGCTCGCCGGGATCGACGTAGACGTCGCAGAGCCAGCCGAAGGTGGCCCCGTCGGTGACCACCCGGGCGACCGCGACCTGCCGGCCGTCACCGGCGCGGTAGACGCCGAACGGCACCGACCCGGCGAACGCCCGGGCCACCGTCTCCCGGTCCCGCCCGATCGCCCAGTACGCGTCCGTGGAGAGCCAGTGGTGCACGAGGCCCAGGTCGATCCGGTCCGGGTCGGTGCTGAGCAGGTAGCCGTCGGCGCGGGTCAGGGTGAACATGCCGCGACGCTAACCCGGCCACCCGCCTCGGACAGCGGCCAATTCCCGCCCTCTGGTCGCGGCCCGCCCACCTGGTTCGCGGCCCGCCGCTGGTCGGCCCCGTCAGTCGCGGTCGAGGACGGCGCCGAGGATCCAGGTCACGATGCCGACGAACAGCGCGCCGAGCACCGCCTCCGGCCAGAAGCCGTCGACGTGGAAGGGCAGCCCGGCCTGGTCGGCGATCCAGCTCGTGAGCAGGAACAGCAGCCCGTTGACCACCAGCGCGATCAGCCCGAGGGTCAGCAGGTAGAAGCCGCAGCCGACCGTCTTGATGATCGGCTGGAGCACCGCGTTGACCACGCCGAAGATCACCGCGACGAGCACCAGCGTGACGACCGCCTCGCCGGCGGACGCCGAATCCAACGTGATGCCCGGGATGAGCAGCGTGGCCAGCCAGAAGGCCAGCGCCGTGCTGCCCAGCCGGATCAGCAGACCTTTGAGGAAACCCATGGCGGGGATCGTGCCACGGACGGACAACGTGCGGAAGCCGCGAGATCGTCCGCTCAGCGACGGGAGGGGCGGCCGATCAGCTGCGACTCGATCGGGGTGGGGGAGAGCAGCGCCCAGCGCAACGCCCGTCGGTTGACCACCGCCACCATGTCGTCGCGGATCCGGGTCAGCCACTCCGCCGAGGCGCCGAGCCCCAGCGCGCCGCCCGCCACGGCGGCCTCGGTCGCGTCGAGCGGTTGCAGCAGGGCCAGGTCGGCGCGGCCCAGCGCGTCGGCGTCGGCGGGGGTCAGCTCGTCGCGTACGAGCAACGTCGTCCGCCACGCCGAACCCGGCTCCGTCTCGGCGGGCGTGGGACCGGCGTCGACCACCACCAGCAGCGGACGCAGCGGCGAACCCGGCTCGCCCACGGGACGGCCGGGCGGCACCACCGGGATCATCGTGCCGGGGGTGCCGACGCCCCGGACGAACGGCTCCCACCCGCGCGGGCGGGCGGTCTGCACCACCACCCGGGCGCCGAGCGCCATGGCCCGCACCGCCACCAGCTGCGCCGCGCGCACCCCGCCGACCAGCATCACCCGGGTGGTCTCCGGCCGGAACAGCCGGACGGTCACCGCGCCGCCGTGCCGGTTGGTGCCGACCATCAGCCCCGCCGCGCCGAGGGTCAGCTCCAGGCCGTCGGGCGCCGGACCCGGACCCGCCGCGCCCGCCGCCGCGAGCGGCAGCGTGCCGGCCAGCCCGTCGAGCTGCGCGCCGTCGAGCCGGTGCACCTCGCCGCCCACCTCGGCCACCAGCCGGCGCAGCGCCTGCGCCGCGGTCGAGAGCTCCGTCGGGGTGGTGGCGGCCAGTCGTACGGCCAGCTCGGTCGGCGCCGACGCGGGGTCGGCGCCGGCCCACGGCCCCACGCCGAGCGAGACGGTGGTCGCCGTCGCGGGCAGCGCGAGCAGCCGGGACACCAGCCGCCGACCGGCGTCGGTACGCGCGTCGGGCCAGCGGCGCAGCCGGAACGTGGTCTGGAGCAGGTCGCCGGCCCGGACCGCCTGCCAGGACTCCTGCGCGGGGTGGTCGTCGTGGTGGGCCAGCTCCGCCAGCACCCGCAGCGTGGCGTGCCCGCCCAGCGGGCGGGCGGTCACGGGCCCGATCCGGCGGGCGATCCGGCGCACCGTCCCGGAGAGCGCCCGCCGCAGCTCCTCCGCCGTCCAGCCCTCGGCGCGCAGCACCCGCACGGCGAGCACGGCCCGCTCCCGGCCCGCGAGCCGCCCGTCGGTGAGCTGCCGGTACGAGGTGGCGACCGCGCCACCACCCGCGCCGACCGTCGGCGCCGGCGAGCCCGTCAGCAGGAGCTGGAGCCGGACCGGGGGACCGTCCGGCGCGGCGGCCGGCAGCAGCGACGCCGGAACGGGCAGCGCGCGGGGAGCGTCGCCGAGCAGGTCGGCCGGGTCGCCGACCTCCAGCACGGCCACCATGCCGGCGGCGTCGTCCAGCACGGCGGCCGACGCGCCGGCCAGCTCGGCGGGGCGGACGACCGCACCCGGGTCGACCAGATTCAGCAGGGCCGTCGGGCCGGCGGCCGGCGGCAGGGCGCGCCGACGCGTGGCGTAGCCGAGCCCGGTGGTCAGCCACTCGAAGAGCCACCGCCCCCGCAGCCGCACCCACGCCATTGGCAGCAGCAGCGCGGCCACCCCCACGGCCGCCATCGTCGCCAGCACCCCGCGACCGGCGGCCGCCACCACGGCAGCCACCGCCACCTGCGTGGCGACGACCTGACCGGCCCGGACACCCGCGCCACCGCGACCGCCGGCCGGGATCCACGCTGCCGGCGGGGCGACGCGGGAGGTCGGGGCACCCGCCACCGCGCCCGGGCCGGGCGGCGGTCCAGCCGGGGCGGTCGGTCCAGCCGGGCCGAGCGCTGCCGGCACGAGGGCCGGGGCGGCCGGGCCGGGACCGGGGCCCGGGGCCGGCCGGTGCGGGCCCGCGCCGGTCGTCACCGTCACCGCGCCTCCTCGACCGGTCACTCGCCGCGACATCGACGCCGCCCATCGTAAGCGGAGCGCCCGACGGGATGGGGGCCGCGGTCGTCCACAGGGGAGGCCCACGGGGTAGCAGAACCGCGACCGGACCGCTACCGTCAGCGACGAGTTTGCTGACCCCGCGCCCGCCGCGCTCGACGCCCGGGCGGCGCGAGCGGCGGCCCAATCGGCGGGCGCGCCGGCGGCCAGCCACGACCCACGAGACGAGGTGACGTCCCAGGTGTCCCAGACCCAGGCGGAAGCAGCGGTGATGCAGCAGACCGCCGCGAAGTTCGAGCAGGTCGACCAGTCCCTGCAGTCCATGCTGAGCAGCCTGATGACCGAGTTGGAGGTGTTGCAGCAGGCCTGGCGCGGTGCTGGCGGGCGCTCGTTCGAGCAGGTCAAGCAGCAGTGGGCACAGGACCAGGCGGCGCTGCAACGGGCGCTGCGCGAGACCGCCGGCGCCATCCGCACGGCCGGCCAGCACTACGACGTCTCGGACGCCGAGGCCGCCAGCCGCGTGTCCACCACCAACCGCGGCGGCATCCAGCTGCCGCTCTGACCCGGTCTCGGGGGAGGAGACATCCGATGGACCACGGCGTACTCGTCGTCAACTTCGCCGCCCTGCAACAGGCGGGCGCGGACATCCAGAAGGCGCTGAACGCGCTCGACTCGCAACTCGGGCAGCTCGAACGGGACGCCGCCCCGCTCGTGGCGAGCTGGTCCGGCGAGGCCCGCCAGGCCTACGAGCAGCGCCAGGCCCGCTGGCGCTCCGCCTCGCAGGACCTCCAGGCCATGCTGCGCGACATCAGGCTCGCGGTGAACGACTCCGCCACCGACTACCTCGACACGGAGAAGAAGAACGTCGGCCTGTTCCAGTGAGCCCCGCCCGGTGGTGGCGTCGACCGTGAGCCGGTCGGCGCCACCATCGGCCGTCCGGGGCGGCGCAACCACCCACCGCACCGGCGACCTGGCCGTGGCTCGACCGCCCGGTCCGGTCAGGCCGGTCCGGCCGGCCGCCAGCGGCGGCGCGCCCCGCGCGGTACGACCAGCGCCAGCAGCGCCGCCAGGGCCACCACCGCTCCGCTGACCCCCGCCACCAGCAACGCCCGGTCCCGGGCCGCCGCCCGCCGGGCCCGCTGCGCCAGCACCGCCGGCTCGGCCCGGTCGTCCGCCAGTGCCGTGACCTGGCGTACCCGCTCCGGCCCCCCGCCCCCGGTCTCCGTGACCGCCCGGTACGGGTTCAGCACCCCCGCGCCGTACCCGCCGCCCCGACCGTCGCCCGGGGCCGGATCGACGGTCGCCGCGATCCGCTGCGCCACCTGCGCCGCGGTCAGCTCCGGCCGGTACTCGCGCAGCAGCGCGGCGGTGGCCGCCACGAAGGGCGCCGCGTAGCTGGTGCCCTCGGCCCGGTGGTGGCCCTGACCGGGGGCGGCCATCAGCACGTCGCTGCCCGGGGCGACCAGGTCGACGTACGCGCCGGTCTGAGAGAACGGGGCGCGCGACCCGTCCGCCCCGATCGCGCCCACCCCGAGCACCCCGTCGTACGCGGCCGGGTAGGGCCGGGGATCGCCGGCGTCGTGCAGGTTGCCGGCGGCGGCCACCACGACCACGTCCCGGTCGACCGCGTAGCCGATCGCGGCGCGCACCGCCGGGTCGTCCGCGTACAGGACGACGGAGAGGTTGAGCACGTCGGCGTCGTGGTCCACCGCCCAGCGGATGGCGCGGGCGAAGTCCCCGGCGCTGACCGTGCGCCCCGACTCCCGCCCCTCGACCACCTGCTGCTCGCTGACCCGTACGGGCAGGATCCGGGCGCCCGGGGCCAGGCCGCGGAACGCCACCCCGTCGCGGGGGGCGGCGGCGATGATGCTCGCCACACCGGTGCCGTGACCGGCGCAGTCCCGGCTGCCGTCGCCGCCGGCGTCGAGCAGGTCCGTGCCGTCGAGTACGCGGCCCGTCAGCTGCGGGTGCCGTCGGTCCACGCCCGAGTCGACCACCGCGACCGTCACCCCGGCGCCCGTGGCGAGCGCCGCCAGGCGCTCCGGGGCGTACCGCTGCTGGGGCCAGGGACGCGCGGACACCGGCCGGACCGGGGCGAGGGGGGAGGCGCAGCCGGGGGCCGCGCGCGCGGCGGTCGGCGCGGGCGCGGAACGACCGGCCGGCACCGGGCCGGGGGCGGGTCCGGCCGGTCGTCCGGCGGGCGCGGCGGTGGCCGGGACGGCCGTCAGCAACGCCGTCGCGAGGGCGGCGAGAAGCTGGCGCGCGGGGGACCGGGACATCGACCGCCTCCGTATCGTGTCGACTCCGGAACGGGATGTTAGCGCCTCCGGCGGCAGTGGGCGCACCGCCGCCGGCCAGCGATTGTGATCTTGCTTTTACCTTGTAGGTTGTACGCGATACGTATGGCCTGTTCGCGGGAGGAGGGGTGGCCGTGACCGAGTGGGAGCCGGCCACCGATGCCGAGGCGGCGATGCGGGACGCGCTGCGCGCCAACGACCAGCAGCTCTACTTCCGCGTCCTGGCCCGGACCGAACTGCTGCTGCCGGTCTCCGCCGAGGCGCTCGCGGGGACGGCGCCGGTGGGCTGGGGCACCTGGACCACGGGTGGCCGCACCCACGTGTTGGCGTTCACCTCCGGGGCGGCCGTACGCGCCTGCCTCGGCGAGAACGGCGGCGCCGTCCGGCGCGTCTCGTACCCCGACCTGGCCGACGGCTGGCCCAACCACGAGTGGTGGTTGGCGGTGAACCCCGGGCTGCCCATCGAGGGCTACCTGCCGGCCTGGTTCGTCGCCCAGCTCTCGCGGGGCGACGTCCGGTTGCCCGGCCGCACCATGGGTGCGCGGGCACGGCTGGAACGCGTGGAGACTGCCGCCCGGGCGCGGGCCCAGGCGGCCGGTCACGACATGCCGCCCGGGCCGGACGCCGGGCCGACCACCGGCGTGACCCGGTCCAACGGCACGCTCCGGCCCGCGCCGACGGCCGCGTCGAGCACGGGCCGGGTCCCCGCGCCCGCCCGAGGCGGTGCGCCTGCCGAGCCGGCCCGCCCGCCCGCCTTCCCGACGGAACACCTCGATCCGCGGCGCGGCGACCCGACGGCCGGCGGACCCGCGCGGACCGACGCCGTGGCGGCCCCCGAGCGGGTCCCGCCGCGTCCCTCGCCGCTCACCGAGCGTCCTAGGGGCCTCCCGACGCCCGACGCCCACCCCGCGCCGGGGACCAACGGCCGCACGGCCGGAGAGACCCCGGAGCGGCCCAACCGGTCGTTCTTCGAGCCGGCCTCCGGCCGTGCCGCCGCACACCGGCAGGAGGCGCTGCGCTCGGGCGAGCGGGCGGTGCCGCCGTCCCGCCTCGCGGCCGGCAGCCAGCCGTTCCCCCGCCGCCGGCCGCTCGGCGAGCCGGTGCCGGAGGAACCGACCCGCCCGATCCCGAGCACCCCGACCGGCGCCGAGCCCACCCACGCCTTCACCGCGCCCGCCGGGGAACAACCCACCCACGCCTTCACGACGCCTGCCGCCGAGCCCACCCGGGCCTTCACGGCGCCCGTCGGGGAACCGACCCACGCCTTCACGGCACCCGCCGGGGAGCCGACCCACGCCTTCACGGCACCCGGCGCCGAGCCCACGCGGGCCTTCACGATGGCCGGGGGCGAGGCCACGCAGGTGCTGCCGCCGCGCGGGCCCGGCGAGGACGCCACCCGGGACCTCCGGGCTCCCGCCCCGGATCCCGGGCCGCCGCCACCGGGGTACGGCGCAGACCGACCGCAGCCGGCCGAGGACCTCACCCAGGCGCTGCCGCGCCGGCAGACCACCCCCGAACCGGTCGGGCCGGAGCCGGCGGCGGACGCGGAACCGGTCTCCGGGCCACCCGCCTCCCGACGCGGGTTCACGCCCATCGTCATCGAGGGCACCATCATCGAGTCGCGGGACCTCACCGGGCCGCCCGTCCCCGAGCCCGCCCCGCCCGCCGAAGAGACCGTCTCGCTGTTCGAGCCGGTCCGGCGCCGCCGGGAACCGGTGACCGCCGAACCCGCACCGACGGCGCCCGCCCATCCGTCGTCGCCCGCCGACACCGTGCGGTCCGCCACCCCGTCGTGGTCCGGCGACGCCACCGTGTCTCTGGATCCGACGGTGTCCCTGGATCGGACGCAGCCGGTTGTGTCGTCGGGCGATGCGACGGTGTCTTTGGATCCGACCGTGTCTCTCGATCGGACGCAGCCGGTGGTGTCGTCGGGCGATGCGACGGTGTCTTTGGATCCGACGGTGTCCCTGGATCGGACGCAGCCGGTGGTGTCGTCGGGCGATGCGACGGTGTCTCTGGACCCGACCGTGTCCCTCGATCCCGAGCCGCCTGCCGACGCGGACGCGACCTTTTCCCTCGATCCCGCGCCGTCCGCCGACGCGTGGTCCGGTGATCCGACGGTGCCGACCAGCGTCGCCGCGCCCGCACCGGCGGCGGACGGCGCCGCCCGGCAGGAGGCCGCGACCGAGGCCGGCGTTTCCGACGTCGCGCCGGCGGAGGAGCCTGGGCCGACGATCGCCGACGAGCCGGTCACCGCGCCCCTGACCGGGACCGCGGACGGGTCGTCGGGTGCCGGTCCCGGGACGGTCGGCTTCGAGGCGGCCAACGAGGTCGAGGAGAACCTCCTCGACGCCGCCGGCGCCGGCAGCACCGACACGTTCCTGTCGACCCTGCTGCTCGCCCGCGTGCTGTTGCCGGTCGCGGCCGACTCCGCGCCGGGCAGCCGGCCCGGCGAGCCCGGCTTCGTGTGGCGTACGGAGGAACTGGACGGCGAGACGTTCGTCGTCGTACACACCTCGCCGGAGCGGCTGGCCGACCACACCGACGCGACCGTCGAGACCATCGAGGTCAGGTTCGTCCAGTTGATCCGTCGCTGGCCGGACGAGGCCTGGTCGTTCGCGGTCAACCCCGGCACCCCGGTCGGGGCGAAGCTGCCCGGTGAGCAGATCGTCGGGCTGGCCAACTGGGCGGCCGAGGTGGGCCTCGGCGACGACACCGGGACCGAGGCGGAGCCGCCCACCGCCGAGGAGCCGGTCAGCCGCCCCCGCTACGCCCCGCCCGCGCCCGATCCGGCGCGCCCCATCGTCATGCAGAAGGCGGTCGCGCCCAGTCAGCTCGCGTACTACCTGGAGCGGGGCTACGACCGGGTCTCCGGCTTCGTGCACCGGGCCGGCGAGCTGGCCCACCTCACGACCCCCGCCCAGCTGCACGACGCGCTCGGCCTCGGCTACCCCGACTCCCCCTTCGCCCGTGACGCCGGGGAGATCTACGTGCTGCGCTGGCCCGCGCACCGGCCGAGCCTCTACCGCATCCCGTACGGCGGGCAGAACGAGGCCGCCATGCGGGCCATGGAGGGCTGGGTCATCGAGCGCCCGCCGTTCCGGGGCAACGGGTTCGCGCCGGGCGAGAGCAGCGACGTGGTCGCGGAGTTCAAGGTGGACAGCGCCCGGCTGCCGCACGGCGCGCAGCTGTGGCGGATCGGCGCGGACGGCACCGAACGGGTGGTCGCCATCCTCGACACGGACGCGCTGCGGTGGCGACAGGTCGGTGAGCAGTGACGCGCGACGGCTACGTGGCCCGCTGGAAGGGCCGGGAGTACCAGGCGAGCCCGGACGGCGACGACGTCCGGCTCTACCAGCCGGAGCCGGGCGAGGGCTTCGAGGAGATCCGCCCCGGCCGCCACGTCCGGGTGCTGCCGGCCACCGAGCTCGACGACCTGGCGTACGTGCGGACCACCTGCACCTGGCAGGGGCAGCCGTTCATCGTCCTCGGCGAGCACGACGGCTGGCTGCGGGTGGAGTACACCGGCGGACGCTGGCCGGTGGCCCGGGCGATGGGGCTGGAGGTCTTCGACTTCGGCGTCTACCAGGGCTGGGCGCCCGCCACCGAGGTCGCCGACCTGCGCGAGCAGCGGGTCTGACTCAGGACTTCGCCCAGCGCAGGACCTCGCCCAACACCAGGTCGCCGGCCTCCACGTGCGGGAAGTGCCCGATGTCGTCCAGGAGCCGCCACTCGTAGGGCGCCACCACGTACCGGCTGGAGCCCTGGGCGGTGCGCGGCAGGGAAGCCTCGTCCAGCGCGCCGTGCAGTTGAAGGGTCGGCGTGACGAGCGGCTTCTGCATCAGCCGGACGAAGCGGTAGCCGTGCAGGCGGAGCACCGAGCGGAACGCCCAGCGGTAGCCCTCCAGGGCGCAGAACGCCGCCTGCGGGATGCGCATGGCCTCCCGGCACCGCTGGGCGTACGCCTCGAAGCCCGGCCCACCGACCCAGCGCGGCCCGCCCCAGCGGCGCAGCATCTCCTCGACGGCCGCCGCGTCGTCGCGGGTCAGCACGTGCTCGTAGCGGGGGAGCTGGAACTTCAGGGTGGGCGTGGCGGCGGCGAACTGCCCGCGCGGATCGGCGAAGATCGCGGCCCGCAGCCGCAGCGGGTGGGGGGCGCCGAGCACCACCAGCCGGCGGACCAGCGACGGGTGGAACGAGGCCACCGTCCACGCGATCATGCCGCCGACGCCGGTGCCGACCACGGTGGCGGAGCGTTCGCCGAGTGCCCGGATCAGGCCGGCGACGTCGGCCGCGAGGGTGTAGCCGTCGTACCCCCGGGGCGGCTTGTCGCTGGCGCCGTAGCCGCGCAGGTCGACCGCGACGGCCCGGAAGCCGGCGTCGGCGACGGCCGGCAGCATCTCGTGCCAGGCCCACCAGTGCTCGGGGAAGCCGTGCAGGAAGAGCACCATCGGGCCCGTGCCGGCCTCCACGACGTGGAAGCGGCTGCCGTTGGCGCCGACGAACCGGTGCGTCCACGGCCCCTCGGTGAGGACGCACGACTCGTCGACGGGCCCGCCGCGCTGCTCGGTCATGGGGACAGCCTAGGGCCCCGCCGCCCGGTGTCCCCGGTCCGCCGACCCGGTGCGCGGCTCGGGCCGCTCGTCCGACCTGCCCTTCGGTGCCGCACACGGCTGGAGGGCCGGAGGTGTCGCCACCCCCGGCCCCCCGCCGTCACGTCACCTCAGGTAGGTGCTGAAGACGCGGTTGGCCACCGCGTCGCCGGTGCTCAGGCCGGCGTCGGCGTCCCACTGGTAGTGCACGCCGAGGTAGACGCGGCTGCGGGCGTTCTCCGTCGCCGCCGCGCTGAAGCTGCTGAACGCGCGGGTGACCCCGGGAGCCATCGGATCCTCGGTGGTCGCCACGAAGCTCACCGCGTCCGTGCCGTAGTGGCGCTTCATGACGCCCGCCCAGGCGCCGGCGAACGTGGCGTGACCGGACACGTAGGCCGGGAAGGGCGGCGAGAAGCGGTTGCCGTTGCGGTCGACGGAGAGCGGGCGCCACGAGGCGTCCGGGGTGGTGGCGGAGTTCCCGTCGGACTGTGGCTCGGCGATCGCGCTCTCCGGACGCCACAGGTCGATGCCGGTGTTGTACTTGGCGTCCCAGGCGGCGATGCCCGCGTCCGCCATCGCCATCGCGACCAGGGCGAAGAGCCGGACGGTGTCGGTGGGCTGCTGGGCCGCGACGATCTGGGTGTGCTCGAAGAGTTGACCCGGCGGCTTGTAGGTGCCGTTGAGGTCGTTGGCCCAGAAGAACGCGAGCTGGGTCTGGTCGGCGGTCCGGTCGGCCGGTGCGGCGGTCGCCGAGCCGAGGCGCCGTACCTCGTTGACCTGGTTGGCGTACGCGGTGCTGCTCAGCATCGCAGTCACGGTGGCGAAGCCGCCCGGAAGCGCTGGCCGGAACTGGGAGCCGGAGGTGAGCGCGAACGGCTTGACGGACCCCCAGTTGGGGCCCACCGCCGCGCCGGATCCGGTCGGGCGCCACTGGCCGGCGGTGTTACTGACCGTGTACGGGGTGTTGTTGCCGGAGCCGTCGTTCGCCCGCGCGTTGAGGATGTTCTGCGCGGCGCCGTCGCCGATGCTGGTGCTCCAACCCTCGGGGCCGGGCACACCGATCGGCGGGTACGCGCGGGACCCGGTGAAGGCGGTGTCGAAGTTCTGGCTGGGGAACACCGCACGCAGTACCCGTACGGCCGCCACGTCCATGTTCCAGTCGCGGTCGTAGCTGTAGTTGGGGATCTTGTTGATTTTGGCGATGTAGGGGGCGCCGGAGGTGCCGAGCGACACGGCCGTGTCGTACATGGCCAGGTGCATCATGGCGCCGGCACGGCTGAGGACGGTCGGCGGCTCGTTGCTCGCGCGGAACGCGTCGAGCAGCACGTCGTTCCAGTACACGACGTGGTCGAAGCCATTGGGTGCGGCGGCGGCGGGCTGCGGAACGCCGGCGATCGTCGCGCCGACCCCGGCGGCGGCGATCACCGCGGTGGCGACCCGGAGCAATCCTCGTCTGTTCAAGGTGGTCCTTCCCCGTGTGGCCCTCGTGAGGCCGTGCCGATGGAACTTCCATGGACACAGATCGATTGTTGGAAATCCGGCGCCATCGGCCAATGGCGAAGCGGAACGGCTGCCGCACGCTGCAAGATCCGGACAGCTACGCGGCGCCCGGCACGCGAACGCGCGCCGGGCGCCGGGACGCGGCGGCGGATGCGGCGGTCGTGCGCCGCGACGGGCGGGCGGATGCGGCCCGTCAGAGCCAGCCGCGCCGGACGGCGGCGATGCCCAGCGTCATCCGGTTGCTGGCGCCGGACAGCTCCTCCAGCAGCTCGAAGTGCCGCCGGACCCAGCGGGTGCTGCGGCCGAGGCTGCGGGCGATCGACTCGTCCTTGACCCCGACGGCGGCCATGCGCAGGATCCGCAGTTGCAGTTCGGATGGTCCGTCGCCGGTTTTCGACGCGCCGCCCGTCCGGTCGGTGGCCAGCGGCCGGGCCTGCCGCCAGAGCGCGTCGGCGTAGTGGGCGAGGGCGCCCAGCAGGTCGGGCTGCCGCACCAGCAGCCCGGCCGGACCGGAGCCGGGCCGGGACAGCGGGACGAGTGCGCTGCCCGGGACGAGCAGCAGCGACACGGGCGCCGACGTCGCGACCCGGTGGTGGGTGCCGGCCCGCTCGGCCGCCTCCCGGTGCACCGGATCGGCGAGCAGGTCGGTCACGTGGATCGTCCGGCGGCCGGGCCGGTCCGCGCGGAGCACGCGGCTGAGCAGGCTCGGGGCGGCGTGGACGACCTGCTGGTCGCCACCCGTACCGTCCGCCACCCGGCGGGCGAGGCCGAGGAACTCGTCGCGGGTCTCGACGACGCTGACCCCCGTCGGGGCGGAACCGACGGCGTGTTGTTCCAGGCGTTCAAGGTGCAGGGTGTGTTCGATCACCCTGCGTTGGGCGAAGAGAAGCTGCTGTTGGCTCGCGGCGAGCAGGAGGCGCAGCTCCAGGGCCGACGGAGGGCCGCCACCCGTCGCGGGATCGGCCGTCACCGGCGTCGACAGTTGATGGAGAGCATCGGACAGGACGTCGTTCAACATGTGCCACCCCCGTGGTCGCAGCTGATGGCGGCGGTGCGCCGGTCGCAGACTGGTGGGCGTGGCGACACCCCGCAGTGACGATGATCAATTGCATGGTGACCCGGGTCAATCGGCCGTACTGCCGTTGACGGTGACGTGGAGGTGTGCAAGCGGTGCCCGGTGGGTCACCGAGCGTCAGTTCACGGGCGCGACGCCGCGACCGGTGTGCCCGGACCGCAGTCCATCCGGACCGTCTGCGCGGTCACCCGCAACGTCAGCAGTTGGCCCTCGGCCAGCACGCCCAGCCCGGGCCCGTGCACGGCGTACTCGATGCCGTCCAGGGTGACCATCCCGTAGCAGGGGCCGTCGCCGCCGCGGGTCACCCGAGCCGTGATGACACCGGTGGGCCGGGTGTCCGTGGGCTCCTTCGGCGGTCGCAGCGTCGGCAGCGCGGTCGCGGGCGGCTGCGTCGGTCGATCGGCGGGGGCGACGGAGCTCGCCGAGGGCGTGCCGGCCGGATCGGCATCGCCGGGGCGGGCGGTGGCGGGTGGCGTGGTGCCGCCGGACCCGGCGGACCCGCTCTCCCGTCCGGCACAGCCAGCGAGGGGGGCGAGCAGGACCAGGGCGAGGGCGGCGGGCAGAGCGGTGGTGGGTCGGGTCACCCCGATCCGACGCCCTGGGCCGCGGGCCGGTTCCCGTACCTCCGTCGTCGCGTGGGCGGGCAGGTGCGGGACAGGCCGCCCGGGAAAGGGCGATGCCCGGGCGGAGATCCGCCCGGGCATCGCATGGAGCTGGTGGAAATCTGACCCGAAGGTCAGGAGATACGGATCTTGATGGCGGTGCCGTTCTGCTCGAGCACCCGGATCTTGACGCCGTTGTTCGGCACCTTGACGCCGTGGTTCGGCAGCTCCGCGTACCAGTACTGCTTGCTGTCGTCGAACAGCGGAGCGGCCGCCTGGCCACGGACGTACGACGGCTGGCTGTTCACCCGCAGGGTGAACGAGTCAGCCTTCTTCAGGCTGAACGGGGCGTCGTAGACCTGGACGCGCGCCCGCCACGGGTTGCCGGTGAGGTTGTACAGCGGCTTCGGGCGGGAGTCGATCGTCAGGTTGCGGCCCTCACCCGGGTGACCACCGGGGTTCAGGTACGGGTCGTACGGCATGGTGTTGTTGTCCGGCCACCGCGTGTTCCAGTAGGTGATGAGCAGGCCCTCCTGGTACGCGTAGTGGTCCACCCAGTCCGGCCGGGTGTTCGCGTACCCGAAGAAGTACGGGCCCGTCTTCAGGTACTTGTCGTACGAGACGTACGACCGGTGCGCCGCGATGTAGTAGTTGTCGTACGACTTGGTCGAGTTCTCCCCGACGATGCGGAACCCGGTCTCCCCGCCGGCGAACGTCCAGCCGTCGCTGTCCTCGGCACCGTCGGAGAGCACCGTCTGGCCGTCGGCCGTCACGGTGATCGCGTCGCCGAAGAAGCCGCCGTCGGAGACGCCACCATCGGTGATGTAGTGGAAGCGGAACTGCACGACCTTGCCCGCGGCCACGTCCATCGGCACCGTCAGGTCGACCCAGTCGGCCTGGCCGTCGCCGTCGGTGTCGCTGTTGCCGTCGAGGGCGTTGCGGCCGTTGCCGTCGGTCTTCGGCTGACCGTTGACCAGGAACGGCAGCGCCGTCCAGTTCTGGCCACCGTCCAGCGAAGCCTCGAAGTACATGTAGTCGTAGTCGGTCTCGATGGTGTAGCGGGCCTTCATCGACAGCGAGGCGGAGGACTTCCCGGTGAAGTCGAGCGTCCGGGTCATCGTGGTGTTGAGGTCGTCCTCGTTGCCCGAGAAGAACTGGTGGGCACCCTCGAACGGCTTGCCGTTGCTGAAGCTGTACTCACGCTGCGGCAGCACCACGACGGCGGCCTGCGGCTTGTTGGTGTTGTACTCGGACGGGCCCAGCGTGAGCGTCTGCGGGTCCTGCTTGTCCGGCACCACGGTCTCGTAGTCCAGCCAGCCGAGCTGCAGCTTGTTCCAGGCGCCCAGGTCGGCGCCCCGGTCACCGATGCCCTCGTCGTTCTTGGCGCCGACCCGGCTCTGGGCCATCAGGCTCCAGTGCTCGACGCTGTTGTCGCCGCTGGCGCCGGTGTTGTAGTCGTCCGGCAGGCCCAGGTCGTGGCCGTACTCGTGGTAGAAGACGCTCCGGCCGCCGTTCTCCGGCTGCACGGTGTAGTCCCCGATCCAGATGCCGGTGTTGCCGATCTGGCTACCGCCGAGCGGCGCCCCGGGCGGGCCCGTCTGGCCCTGGTCCGTGGCGTACGCGTACCAGCGGTGGCTCCAGATCGCGTCCTCGCCCTGGTGCGGGTCGCCGTCGGCCTGGTCGCCGCCGGAGTGGACGATCTGGAAGTGGTCGATGTAGCCGTCCGACTCGTTGAAGTTGCCGTCACCGTCGATGTCGTAACGGTCCCACTTGTCGAAGGTCTTGAGCTCGGCGGCGACCTCGGCGTCGGAGCGTCCCGCCGCCTTCTGGTCGGCGACCCACTGGTTGGCGGCGTCGCGGACCAGCGCCCACATGTTCTGGCAGGTGCTCTGCGCGCAGACGGCCGGGTCGTCGCCGTTGGCGTCGTTCGGGTCGTCGTCCGAGCGGCCGTACCGGGCCTCGTTGTACTTGACCTTGACCCAGTCGGTGACCGTGCCGTCCACCGTGTAGCGACCCGAGGACTGCGCCTCGTAGTACTGCTTCAGGGACTCGTCACCGACCCCGGTGCCGAAGTAGAGCTTGCGGAAGTAGTCGGCGCTGTAGTCCGGCTGCCAGAGGGTCGAGTTGTCCACCGCCCGGTTGGGCTGCGGGATCTCGTTGTGCAGCGGCCCGTCGAACCGGGCCGGACCCGGGGTCAGCGGGTCGGTGTCCTTGTCCGGGTAGTCCGGGTGCCGCTCGTTGCCGAACTCGGCCAGGATGACGAAGATCCGGTCGGTCTTCTCGCGGGCCAGCTCGACGTACTGATCGGTGCGAGCGGCCTCCGCCGACCTCGCGGACCGGGTGTTAGCACCGGCCGGGTTGGTCGCGGTCTTGCCGACCTTGACAACCGTGCTCCCGTTGATGCGCTGTGCCTTGGCCTTGCCGGACAGGACCTCGCTGAGGCCCTCCTGGCGCAGGGCGCGGCGCTTCTCCTCGAGCGGGTTGGGCAGGTCGTGGTCGGCATGGGCTGGCTCGGCGGCCGACGGAGCGGCCGTCGGCAACTTCGGCTGCGGCGCGGCGGTGGCGGACGAACCGAACGCCAGTCCCGTCGCCGTCAGCGAAAGCCCGAGCAGACCCACTGCGACTTTGCGCACGTGGTACCTCCGGTGTGAGGGAACCGGCCCAACGGGGGTACGGGCCGGTGAGACCGATCCCACTAGTGGGACCAATGGTGAACATAGACACTCGTGTGACCGGTGGGAAGATGCGTGCGTCGATTTGTTGCAAAGTTTTGTTGGGAATGCTTTTCACCGTCACATCCCGGCCGTTCACCAACGTGGTGAGCAGGGCGGACGGCCCCGCCCGGGCGTAAAGAGACGGTTTTCGATAAGCGTGATCGCGTAACGGAAAAGTGGACGGCGGCGTACCTCGTCGGCCGTCCCACGGGTGGTCCGTCGGGTCTTTACGACCGCCGGCCGCGTGTACACGCGGCGGGGCCCGTCCGGGGAGCGCTCCGCTCCCCGGACGGGCCCCGCCCGTCTCCCGCTCGACCGACCCCTCGGGTCAGTTGCGCGCGGGCGTGACGTGCACGGTCGCGTACGAGTTGTCCCACGCGGCGCGCTTGATGGTGATGGTGACGCCGTACGACACGCCCTGGTCACCCGGGTTGCCGGTGCCCAGCACGATCGCCCCGCCGCCCAGGGTGACCCCGTAGTAGGACGTCGCCGGCGTACCGTCCGGGTTGGTGACCCGGGTCGTGTACGGCGCGTTGCCCTTCGACGGGACGACCACGGAGGCGTCGTTGTCCCGCGCGTACGGCGAGCCGTCGCGCATCTCGATGCCCGGGTACCAGCCCTTCGCGTCGGTGAAGCCCCGCACCGGCGCCTGCGGGCCGAAGCTCGTGCAGTACTCGCTGTACGGCTCGTCCGCCGCCTCCAGGCACTCCTTGAAGGGGTACGTGGGCTTGAGCGAGAAGGCCGCGTTCGCGGACTGCGGGCGGCTGGGCAGGTTGTCCAGCACCGACGGGTCCTTGACGGCCGCCTCACCCGTGCGGCGGTACGGGTCGAAGTGCGAGTCGACGATCAGCAGACCGCCCTTGGCACCGTAGCTGGGCAGCGCGGTCATCTGCGCCGTGGTGTGGTTGACGTCGCCCCGCTCCGTGTCGCGGTACCAGACCAGCATGCCCGGCGCGTTGTAGGAGACCCGGTCCACCTTCCACGCGTCGCGCGAGTAGATCGTGTCGTAGGTGTACTTCAGGCCCTTGTCGAAGCCGTCGAAGTTGCGCCACTCCGCCAGGTAGTAGTGCGCCTGGGTCGAGGTGCCGGTGTCGATGTGCCAGCCCTGGCCGGTGGTGTCGACGAAGGTGCCGCCGGTCGCCGTCCAGCCGTTGGCCCCGCCCTCGACGTCGTCGCTCCACGTGGTGGCGCCGCCGCCGGTCACCGAGAAGTCGTCGGCGAACCAGCCACGCTCCGCGAACGCCTCGTCGGTGGCGTAGCGCAGCCGCAGCTGCACGGTCTGCCCGGCGTACGCGGACAGGTCCACGTAGTCGTGCCGCCAGCCGTGGGTGTCACCGGTGAGGCCGTACTTCTTGTTGCCGAAGTCCACCATCCGGCCGTTCGGGTCGGCGTAGCCGTCGTTCGTGGTGACGAGCTTGCCGGTCGAGTCGTAGACCTTCTGCTCGGTCCAGGTGGTGCCGCCGTCGGTGGAGACCTCGAGGAAGCCGTAGTCCCAGTCGGCCTCGATGACGAAGTTGTTCCACATCCAGAACTTCGCGTCGGCCGCCGCCGGCACGGCCACCTGACGGGCGATCTTGACGTCCGCCCAGTCCTGGTCGGCGCCGGAGTACCACATGTTCGCGCCGCTGTGCGGCGTGGCCAGCGTGATCACCTTGTCCGGCAGGTCGACCTTGATGCCGTCCTTGGTGCCGCGCGGGGTCCGCGAGGTCTGGCCCAGCTTGACGGTGCGCGGGTCCGAGCCCGGAGCGAGGGTCAGCGGGTCGGCCCAGCCGAGCACCCACTTGTCCCACAGGCCCATGTGCGTCGGCAGCGCCTGGAAGATCTCACCCGAGTGCGAGCCCGAGGCCATCAGGTCCCAGAAGTCGACGTCGGAGTCGGCGTTGCCGGAGGTGTCGTAGAGGTCCGGCAGGCCCAGGTCGTGGCCGAACTCGTGGGCGAAGACGCCGACGCCGGCGTCCTCCGGCTGCACGATGTAGTTCGAGACCTGGAGGCTGGTGCCGGGGATGGTGTAGCCGCCGGCCACCGACGACGAGTGCGCCCAGACGGCGTACGTGCCCTCGGCGCCGCCGCCGCGGGACTTGCCCTGCCCGGCGTGCACCAGCACCAGGTGGTCGATCACGCCGTCCGGCTCGAAGAGGTTGCCGTCGCCGTCGCGGTCGCCCTGGTCCTCGATGTCGTAGTCGGCCCACGGGAAGTTCGGGTCCATCTTCGCGAGGGCGTCGATCGCGTCGGTGGCGAGCCGGCCCGCGCCCTGCGGGTTGTCCGGGTGGCCGTTCATCGACTGCTGACGGCCGGGGACCCAGTCGCCGTTCTCGTCCTGGAAGCAGCGCGAGGCCGCGTACCAGCCCTCGGAGTGCGGGACGGTGATCCACGGGCTCGCCTGCCCGTCGACCGTGTACGCGCCCTTGGACATCTCCAGGTACATGTTGTGCATGGTGCGGCCGGTCAGGTCGATGCCCTGCCTGCCGTCCGGGCCCCGCAGATCCTTGCGGACCCGCTCGGTGATGCCCTTCTTGGAATAGAGCATCTTGTCGTAGTGGGTGGGCGAGAAGTCCGGCACCCACATCGAGTTGTTGTCCTCGTGCGGCAGGTTCGCCGGGTTCGGGATCCGGTTGTGCTTCGGCCCGTTCTGCACGGTGCCGGGCACGCAGGTCCGGTCCTCGAAGACCGTCTTCGGCACCATGACGCCGGTGAAGTCGTCGTTGGCCTGGTCGTTGAACTCCACCAGCAGGGTGAGCAGCTTGGCGGTCTGGGTGCTCGGGGCCTTCTTGATCTGCCGCGGGCTCTTGCCCGTCATGATCGACTTGGCCTCGTGCTTCGCGAGCTGCTCGGCCGCGACCGGGTTGCCGCGGGCGTACTTGCGGTCGAAGGCGCGTGCCTCCTCGACCGCCGGGGCGTAGACGCCGCCCTTGCCCTTGACCTCGCGGCCGCTGCTGTCCGGCTGGACGGCCGGCTCCGCGTAGTTGATGTAGTGCTCGTCCGCGCCGATCGTGGCTCGGGCGGGGCCGGGCTCCGCCGCCGCCGCGCCACCGGTCACGGTCAGTGACGTGGCGGCGAGGGCGATGGCGGGCAGCGCGACGAGCAGGCGTCGACGCGACCCGGATTGCGGGTTTCTGTTCATGCCGCTCCGTTTCTCGGGCATGGGGGAGGAGGAAGTCGGCCGGCCCTCCATCGATGTGACGTCCATCGAACCGACCCGACGTGCGTGAACCTAGAACAGAAAACAGGGGAACGACAGGGGTCGACGTCTGCCTGTGTACGTTCAGCTTCTCCAGGCTCACCCGACCGACCGATGTGACAGCCCGCATCCGGCCGGTCGCCCAGCCGTAAGAGACGACGATGGGTGACGGCCCGCGCGGGCCGCCACCCATCGGGGCGTACGCGTGTCAGTCCTCGTCGGACTTCCCGCCGCCCATGCCGGACGAGATCAGGTCCATGACGGATGAGTCCTGGAGCGTGGTGACGTCACCGAGCGAGCGGTTCTCCGCGACGTCGCGCAGCAGCCGGCGCATGATCTTGCCCGAACGGGTCTTCGGCAGCTCCGGCACCAGCATGATCTGCCGGGGCTTGGCGATCGGGCCCAGCGTCTTCGCCACGTGGTTGCGCAGCTCGGCGATGAGCTTCTCACCGGCGTCGCCGGCGATGTCCGTGGTGCCGCGCGGGATGGCGAACGCGACGATGGCCTGCCCGGTGGTGGGGTCGGTCGCGCCGACCACCGCCGCCTCGGCCACCGACGGGTGGGAGACCAGCGCCGACTCCACCTCGGTGGTGGAGATGTTGTGCCCGGACACCAGCATCACGTCGTCGACGCGGCCGAGCAGCCAGACGTGCCCGTCGTCGTCCTTCTTCGCCCCGTCCCCGGCGAAGTACATCCCCTCGAAGCGCGACCAGTACGTCTCGATGAACCGGTTGTCGTCGCCCCAGATGGTGCGCAGCATCGACGGCCACGGCTCGCGCAGCACCAGGTAGCCACCGCCGCCGTTCGGCACCGACTGCCCCTGGTCGTCGACGACGTCGGCGACGATCCCGGGCAGCGGCGTCATCGCCGAGCCCGGCTTGGTCGCCGTCACACCCGGCAGCGGCGAGATCATGATCGCCCCGGTCTCCGTCTGCCACCAGGTGTCCACGATGGGCAGCTCACCGCCGCCGACGTGCTGCCGGTACCACATCCACGCCTCGGGGTTGATCGGCTCGCCGACGCTGCCGAGCAGCCGCAGCGAGGACAGGTCGTAGCCGGCGGGGATGTCGTCGCCCCACTTCATCATCGTGCGGATGAGCGTCGGGGCGGTGTAGAGGATGCTGACCTTGTACTTGTCGACGATCTCCCAGAACCGGCCCTTGTGCGGGGTGTCCGGGGTGCCCTCGTACATCACCTGGGTGGCGCCGTTGGAGAGCGGGCCGTAGACGATGTAGGAGTGCCCGGTCACCCAGCCGATGTCGGCCGTGCACCAGTAGACGTCGGTCTCCGGCTTCAGGTCGAAGACCGCGTGCGTCGTGTACGACGTCTGGGTCAGGTAGCCGCCGGTGGTGTGCAGGATGCCCTTCGGGCGGGCCGTGGTGCCGCTGGTGTAGAGGATGAACAGCGGGTGCTCGGCGTCGAACGGCTGCGCGGCGTGCTCGGCCGAAGCGGTCTCGACCGTCTCGTGCCACCAGCGGTCCTTAGCCGACCAGGCGACCTCCTCGCCGGTACGCCGGACCACCAGCACGTGCTCCACCGACGGGCAGTTCGCCACCGCCTCGTCCACGGTCGGCTTCAGCGCCGACGGCTTGCCCCGGCGGTAGCCGCCGTCGGCGGTGATCACCACCTTCGCGCTGGCGTCCTGGATGCGGTTGGTCAGCGCGTCGGCGGAGAAGCCGCCGAAGACCACGCTGTGGGTGGCGCCGATCCGGGCGCAGGCGAGCATCGCGACCGCCGCCTCCGGCACCATCGGCAGGTAGATCGCCACCCGGTCGCCGGCGGTGACGCCCAGGTCGGTCAGCGCGTTCGCCGCCTGACAGGTCAGCCGGTGCAGGTCGGCGTACGTGATGGTCCGGGTGTCGCCCGGCTCGCCCTCCCAGTGGATGGCGACCTTGTCGCCCAGCCCGGCCTCGACGTGCCGGTCCAGGCAGTTGTAGGCCACGTTGAGCTGCCCGCCGACGAACCACTTCGCGAACGGCGGCTTCGACCAGTCGAGCACCTGGTCCCACTGCCGCGCCCAGGTCAGCCGCCCGGCCTGCCGCTCCCAGAACGCCAGCCGGTCGGCCCCGGCCTCCGCGTACGCGTCGGCGGTGACGTTGGCGTTCGAGGCGAGTTCGGCCGGCGGCGGGAACTGGCGCGTCTCGTTCAGCAGATTTGCCAATGCCTCGCTCATGCCGTACTCCCTCGTCGCTCAGGTGACCTGCGTCTCTCTAGGGCACGAGGTTAGTCGTGGCGGCCGGTGCGGGCGACCGCCGGTCCGGCCGACGCGCGCCGAGCGGCCCCCACCGCGCGCCGGACGGCGACGCGGACCGTCGCGCCGACGCCATTTGTCCGGGAGGGCTCGCCGGCCGACCGGCCGTGGGTGGCGGTGGTCGCTTCCGGGCGGCTCGCCGGCGGGTCGCGCCGGGCAGTCGATAGCGTGACGGGGTGACCGCTGACCCGCTCGCCCCGCTGCTCGCGCTCGCCGACATCGCCCCCGCCGTCGAGCGGGCCCGCGAGCGGTTCGACCAGGCCCTGGGGCACCGCGCGCTGCGCCGCCACGGCGGCCAGGTCGCGGCCGAGGTCAGCCTCCGCTCCGCGGTGGCCAGCGCCGCCCTGGAGGGGTACGCCCGCGAGCGCGAGGCGGTACGCGCGGGAACGGTGACCGAGCCGGTGGTGCAGGGCGCGCTGCGGGTCGCCGGGGCGCTGCCCGGGCTGTCCGAACTCTGGCCGAAGGCGCCCCGGCAGGCGCTGGCCCGGCTGCACGTGCTCGCCGCCCGCGACGTGGTCGGCGAGGCCGAGCTGGGCCGGCCGGTGGCGGACCCGGTCGTCGCCGCCCGGCTGGACGCGTTGGCCGGGCTCGTCGCCGGGGGCACGAAGGTCTCGCCGCTGGTGCTGGCCGCCGTCGTGCACGGCGAGCTGCTGAACCTGCGCCCCTTCGCGGGGCCGTCCGGGGTGGTGGCCCGGGGCGCCGCCCGGCTGGTGCTGCTGTCCAGCGGGCTCGACCCGCGCGGCCTGCTCGGCGTGGACGTGGGTCACCACGAGCGCGAGCCCGAGTACGTCGGCTCGGCCGGCGCCTTCGCCACCGGCACCCCGGACGGCCTGCGCTCCTGGCTGCGCCACTACATGGCGGCGGTGGAGGTGGGCGCCGACCAGCTCACGGCCATCGGCGACGAGGTCCTCGCGGCGGCCTGAGCCGGCCGACGCCTGGAAGCCGGCTCTGGCCCGTCCCCGCGTTGCGCCCGGTCGTCGGGCTGCGCGCGTCGTGCGGCCTGGGTGCACGCCGCCGCGGAGTTCAGGTCGGCGCGGTCCCGGCCGCCAGCGCCGGCTACGTCCTCGCGGCTCAGGCGCTCGGGCTCAGTGGGCTCAGGCGGGCGCGGGGGCGGTGCGGGTGCGACGGTGGCGGCCGTACCAGGCGATGCCGATGGCCACGCCGACGCCCACGCCCAACGCCGCGGCGGCGACCGGGACGGCCGGGCGCTCGCGCAGCCGCCGCCCCAGCGGGATCGGGTGCCGGAACTCCAGCACCGGCCAGGAGTTCTCGATCGCCAGCCGGCGCAGCTGCCGGTCCGGGTTGACCACCGACGGGTGGCCGACGCACTCCAGCAGCGGCCGATCGCTGTACGAGTCGGAGTAGGCGTACGAGTCGGCCAGGTCGTAGCCGCGCTCGGCGGCCAGCTCACCGACCGCGTGGACCTTGCTCGGGCCGGCAGCGTAGAACTCGACCTCGCCGCTGTAGCGGCCGTCGACCACGCCCATCCGGGTGGCGATCACGTCGGTGATCCCAAGCAGCACACCGATCGGCCGGACCATCTCCTCGCCGGAGGCGGAGACCAGGACGACGTCCCGCCCGGCGGCCTGGTGCTCCTCGATCAGGGCGGCGGCCTCGGCGTACACGTAAGGGTTGATCAGCTCGTGCAGCGTCTCCGCGACGATCTGGCGGACCTGTTCCACCTGCCAGCCCTTGCAGAGCGCGGCGAGGTAGTCCCTGGTCTTGGCCATGGTCTGCTCGTCGGTGCCGCCCAGCCGGAACATCAGCTGCGCGTACGCCGACTTGACCACGTCACGCCGGGTGATCAGGCCGTCCCGGTAGAACGGCCGACCGAACGCCAGGGCGCTCGACTTGGCGATGACGGTCTTGTCCAGATCGAAGAAAGCGGCACTTCGGCCCACGGCGCGAAAGTCTAGCCGGATGGTCTATGGTCGGCGGGTGCCCGGGGCCCGGCGACCCCTCGGACCTGCGGGCCGGCCCCCACCCACCTTCGCGCATAGTGACGATGGTCACACTCTGCGAACATTATTTCGCAGGGAGTGGAGGCGACACCACTCGACGTATACAGGTCCGCTCAGGCAGACTTGACGACGCGACGAGTGTTCACATCTCGTACAACAGGCAGACCCTCGGCGGTTGCACCCCCCGTGACCGCCGAGTGGGTTCGGCTCGACCCCCCCGGAGCCGAACCTTCGACGACCCCCGTCTCCCCCCGACGGGGGTCGTCCCTTTCCCCCCGGGAGCGCTCCGACACAGGTCACTGGTCGTCTCGATGCTCTCCACAGGCGCACCTGAGCCGACGAAGAACGCCAGCGGGTCGGGCCGTCTGAGGAGACGCCCCGGCACGGGCGACGGTCCGCCGGGATCGGGCGGCGGAGACGTCCGGACGCGCGTATAACGATTGAGCGTCGTTGACGCCTGTTCGTGCCTTCCACCGGCCCGGTCGCCCGTGCCGAGGGCCCGCCCCCTCCGGTGGCGAGGCTCCGGCCCTACGGTCGCTGCGGCGGCCGGCTCCCCGGGTCCGCGTGCGCCGGTACGCGCGTCACGGCCAGGTTCGGGCCTCCGCGTCGAAGACCTCCGGCGGGCTCTCCACTGGCAGGACGCACACCAGATGCCCACCGGGTACGCGCAGCACCCGGCACTCCTGCCACTGCGCCACCCGCGTGGCGCCGAGGGCGACCAGGCGGGCGGTCTCGGCCTCGACGTCGTCGGTCTCGAAGTCGAGGTGGAAGCGGGGCTCGTCGTCGACCTCCTGCACGGCGATGACCAGCCCGGGCAGGGCGTCGTGCAGGCCGATGAACTGCGGATACGACGGGTCGGACTCGGTTGGGACACCCAGGGCTCCCGACCAGAAGGCCACCGCCCGGGCAGCCTCCGCACGAGGGGTGTCGATCAGGATGGCGTACACGCGGCTGCGATGCATGCAACGCAGACTATCGATCCGTACGGCCCGCGCGGAGCCCGTGCCGCCGTCACGGTAGCCGGGGCGATTCCGGAGTTGGGAGGCGCGTAAGGCCCGCCGGAAGTCCATAGCAGATCGACTCGCTCGGCGGGCGTTGTCCACAGGGCGCGCGGTTGTCCACAGGCTGTGGGGACGGGGCGGCGACCGGGGTGGCACCGGAGCAGGGTCTCGGGTCAGCAACCCCGACCGCTGGAGGCCGCGATGCCACCCCGTACCTCCGTCCCGCCGCACCGGCCCCTGCCGCTGCTCGTCACCTCGGACGGCGACCTGCTCGACGACCTGCTCCGACTCGCCGCGGCGGGCGGCGTCGAGGTGGAACTCGCCGCCGACCCCGCCGCGGCCCGCACCCGCTGGCTGCCCGCCCCGCTCGTGCTGGTCGGCGCCGACCAGGCCCAGCCCTGCCTGCGGGCGCGGTTGCCGCAGCGGCCCCGGATGGTGCTGGTGGGCCGCTCCGGGGAGCTCGACCCCGGCTGGCAGGTCGCCGAGCTGATCGGCGCGGAGCACGTGGCGACACTGCCGGCCGCCGAGCCCTGGCTGGTCGACCGGTTCGCCGAGTGCGGGCCGGAGGGCGTCGAGCGGGGCGGCGCCCGGATCGTCGCCGTCCTGGGCGGGCGGGGCGGTGCCGGCGCGAGCATCCTGGCGGGCGGGCTCGCCGTCACCGCCGCCCGGGCCCGGCTGCGCACCCTGCTCGTCGACGCCGACCCGCTCGGCGGCGGGCTCGACCTGGTGCTCGGCTGGGAGCAGTTGGAGGGGCTGCGCTGGCCGGCGCTGACCGGCGCCGACGGCCGGGTGGACGCACCGGCACTGGTGCGGGCCCTGCCGAGCCGGGGCGACCTGGTGGTGCTCTCCTGGGACCGGGGCGACCTGCTCGCCCTTCCCGCCCAGGCGATGGCCGCGACCGTCGACGCCGCCCGGCGGGGCCGGGACTTCGTGGTGGTGGACCTGCCTCGGCAGTTGGACGACGCGGCCGTGACCGCGTTGCAGGCGGCGGACCAGGTCTACGTGGTGGTCCCGGCCGAGCTGCGGGCCACCGCCGCCGCGGCTCGGGTGGTGGCCGCCGCCGCCCCGCACTGCGCCGCGATGTCGGTGATCGTGCGCGGTCCGGCGCCGGGCCGCCTCGGTGCGGCGGAGGTGGCCCGGGCGCTCGCGCTGCCGCTGGCCGGCACGCTGCGCCCGGAACCCGCGCTGACCCGTGGGCTGGAGCGGGGCGAGGCACCCGCCGCGCACGGTCGGGGGCCGCTGGCCGCGCTCTGCCAGCGGATCGTCGCGGAGCTGACCGGCGCGCCGGCGGCGGGTGCGGCATGACCGGGCCGTCCGAGGGCGAGACCCTCGCCGCCCGGGTGCGACAGCGCATCGCGGCCGCCGCCGCCCCGGTCACCCCCGCCGCGATCGTGTCCGCCGTACGGGCGGAGCCCACCGCCGCCGTCCTCGGCGACACCGCCGTACTGCGGATGGCCGACCAGGTGCACGACGACCTGGTGGGAGCCGGTCCGCTCGCCCCGCTGCTGGCCGACCCGGAGGTCACCGACGTGCTGGTCAACGGCGTGCGGGTCTGGGTGGACCGGGGGCGGGGCCTGCACCAGGTCGCGGTGCCGCTCGGCACGGTCGACGACGTACGCCGGCTCGCGCAACGGCTCACCGCCAGCGCCGGCCGGCGGCTCGACGACGGCTCCCCGTACGCGGACGCCCGGCTTCCCGACGGCACCCGGCTGCACGCCGTGCTGCCGCCCGTGGCGACCGACGGGCCCTATCTGTCCCTGCGGACCTTCCGGCAGCGGCCCTTCACCCTCGACGAACTGGTGAGCCAGGGGACGGTTCCGCGCCCGGTGGCGCCGGTGCTCTCCGCCGTGGTGGCGGCCCGGCTGGCGTACCTGGTGACCGGCGGCACCGGCTCGGGCAAGACGACCCTGCTCAACACGCTGCTCGGACTGGTCCCCGCCACCGAACGGATCGTGCTGGTGGAGGACGCGGCCGAGCTGCACCCCCGGCACCCGCACGTCGTCGGGTTGCAGGCGAGGACGGCCAACGTGGAGGGATCCGGCGCGGTCGGGCTGACCGACCTGGTGCGGCAGGCCCTGCGGATGCGGCCCGACCGGCTGGTCGTCGGCGAGTGCCGGGGCGGGGAGGTCGTCGACCTGCTCGCCGCCCTGAACACCGGCCACGACGGAGGCGCCGGCACCCTGCACGCCAACACCCCGTCGGACGTGCCGGCGCGGCTGGAGGCCCTCGGGATGCTCGGCGGGCTGCCGCGCCCGGCGCTCCACGCCCAGGTGGCCGCCGCGCTCCAGGTGCTGCTCCAGGTGCGCCGCGGTGCCGAGGGACGGGTGCTGGAGTGGGTCTGCCTGCTCCTGCCGGAAGGCCCGGACCGGCTGGTCACGGCGGTTCCCGCCTGGGTACGCGGGCGCGGGCCCGACCTCGCCGCACCGGCGCTCGCCGAACTGCTGCGGGAGCGGGGCGTACCGGTGCCGCCGGTCCTGACCGAGCCGTGGCCCGGATCGGCGGGACCGAGGTGACCGCCCCGTACGCCCTGGTGGCGCTGCTGCCCGCGCTCGCCGCGGCGGTGCTGGTGGCCGGGGTGGTGCGTGGCGGTCGCAACCGGCGGGGCGTGTTGGCCGTCGGCGGGGGAAGCGCGGGCGCCGGCACCGAGGACCCGCTCGTCGCCTGGATCACCGAGCTGCGCCGGACACCCGATCAGGGCGCGGAGACCGCTGCGGCGGCGGGCATGGCCGGGGGCGTCGCTCGTCCTCGCGCCGCCGACCGGCGGAACCCGTACGACGAACCTCCGGTCCGTCGGGGGCAGCCTCCGAGCCTCCCGGCCGGCGGCACCCACCGAGGTGAGCGCGAGGCGGAAGGCGGGGCGCGGTGGGCGTCCCGGGACGCGGTCGACCGGTCGCCGTGGCCCTGGCCGGCCGGAGACGACCGTGGCGCTTCGGGACCGACGAGACCCGGGGGCGGCGGTCCCGACCGGCTGCGGCCACCGGCCCGGCGGGACGCCCGACGCCCCGGCGGGACGCCCGCCCCGACGGCTGCCTCGTCTCGCCGGCCCGGCGCGGTGACCGGTCCGCCCGGCGAGGACCGGCGACCGGCGTCGCTGCGGTCGTACGCGTTGACGGCGTCGCGGGGGCGCATCCTGCTGCTCGCCGCGTCGGCCGGCACCGGGGTGGGCCTGCTGCTGGCCGGTCCGGTCGCGGCGGTGGCCGTCGGCGCCTACGGCACGCTGTCCGCCCGCGCGCTCCTCCGACGCAGGGAGGGCCGGTACGCCGTCCGGGCCCGGCGGCGCCGGCTGGACCAGCTCTGCGGGCTGGCCGCCGACCTCCGGGCCGGCCTGCCGGTGCCGGTCGCCGCCGAGCGGCTCACCTCGGGGGACGGCGGAATCCCGGGCAGGCGTGGCACCACGGGCGGGGACGGCACCACGGGCGACGGCGGCACCCCGGACGGAGGTGGAACCGCGGGCGGCGACCCGGCCGGCCGCGACGAGCGGGGCGGGCCGGGACGCCTCGACCACCTGGCCCGCGCCGCCGTACGTCTCGCCGACCAGACGGGCGCGCCGCTGGCGGAGTTGCTGGAGCGGATCGAGGCGGACGCCCGCTCGGCGGACCGTGGACTGGCTGCGGCGGAGGCGCAGGCGGCCGGGGCGCGTGCCACCGCCCTGCTGCTCGCCGCCCTGCCGCTCGGCGGCATCGGGCTCGGCTACGGCATCGGCGTCGATCCGGTGGCGGTCCTGCTGCACACCCCCGTCGGTGGCGCGTGCGCGGTCGTCGCCATCGCGCTCCAGGTCGCGGGGCTGTTCTGGGCCGAACGGCTCGGCGCGACGCCGGGACGGGCGAGCTGATGCCCCGGCTGACGCTCGTGGTGGGCCTTGTGGTGGCGGCGGCCCTGCTCGCCGCGACGCTCGCGGCGGGCCGGCGGCCCTTGCGCCGGCTGCGTGCCCTGCGCAGGGCACCCGTCGGCGTCCACCCGGCCGCGCCGCCCCGCCGGCCTGCCGGGTCCCGTGAGGCCGCGACCGATGGCGTCCGTCCCCGCCGGCGGCCGGACGCCATCCGGGTCGCCTCCGGCCTGGGCGGCGTGGCGGTGGTGGTCGTCGTCGGTGGCTGGCCCGGGGTGGTGGCTGCCCTGCCGACGACGCTGCTGCTCGACCGGCTGCTCCGTCGCATCGAGCCCCCGGCCGTACGGAACCGGCGGCTGCGGGAGGCGGCCGATCTGCCGCTCGCCGCCGACCTGCTGGCGGCGGCGATGCGGGCGGGGGCGCCCGTGGACAGGTCGGTCCTGGCCGTGGCGGGGGCGCTGGACGGGCCGCTCGCCGACCGACTCGCCCGGGTCGGCCGGTTGCTGCGGCTCGGCGGCGGCCCCGAGGAGGCGTGGGCGCCGCTCGCGGCGGTGCCGGGAGCCGACCGGCTGACGGCCGCCGTGCTGCGCAGCGCCAACAGCGGAGCCGCGCTGGCCGGCGCGCTGACCCGACTCGCCGACGACCTTCGCGCCGACCGGGCCACCGCCGCGGAGGCGGCCGCGCGCCGGGCCGGTGTGCTCATCGTCCTGCCGTTGGGGCTCTGCTTCCTGCCGGCCTTCATTCTCGCCGGCCTGGTGCCGGTGATCGTCGCCGTCCTCGGCGACGTGCTCTGACCACCCTCGAGAAAGGACCACAACGTGCGCAAACTGCTCGCCCGCCTGCGCGGGGACGCCGGGATGAACACCGCCGAGTACGCCGTCGGCACCCTGGCCGCGGTCGCCTTCGCCGGGATCCTGCTGAAGGTGCTGACCTCGGGCAACGTGCAGTCCGCGTTGACCGCCGTCATCGACCGGGCACTCAAGTGAACCGGCGCCGGTCGGCCGGCCGTGACCGGGGTTCCTTCACGGCCGAACTGGCGGCCGGCCTGCCGGCGCTCCTGCTGCTCCTGCTCGCCGGGCTGTCGGCGGTCAACGCCGTCGGCACGAGGGCGGGCTGCCTGCACGCGGCCCGGGAGGCGGCGCTGGCCGCCTCCCGGGGCGCCGACGGGGCGGCCGCAGCCAGCCGAGCGACCCCGCCGGGGGCGGAGGTGACCGTCACCGTCGACGGCCAGCGGGTCGTCGCCACCGTCCGGGCGCCCGTACGCGCGCTCGGCTCCCGGCTGCCCCGGATCTCCGTGACCGCCACGGCGGTGGCAGCCATCGAACCCGGCGTCGCGGAGTCCGCCGGCAGCCCCGTCCGGTCGACCACCCCCGGGGCGTCGGCGCCGCCCGATGTCGCGGAGCCCGCCACGCCGGTCGCCGAACCGGCGGAGGGCGGGCCGTGACCGGGCGGCCCGGGGGCGCCAACCGGGCCGCCCGATGTCGCGGAGCCCGCCACGCCGGTCGCCGAACCGGCGGAGGGCGGGCCGTGACCGGGCGGCCCGGGGGCGCCAACCGCCAGTGCCGTGCAGGTCTCGACGCCGACCGTCGAGCCGGGGGAGGGCGGGCCGTGACCGGGCGGCGCAGGGGTGCCGGCCAGCCGCGCGGAGGCCCGGCGCAAGCGCGGGAGGAAGGGGTACGGCCTGCCGGAGATCGTGGTGGGGCGACCGTCTGTCTGCTCGCCGTGGGGCTGGCGTTCGTCATGGTCGGGTTGTTCGGCGCGGCCGTCGGTGCGGCCCGCACGGCCCGGCAGCAGGCCCGGGTGGCGGCGGACCTCGGCGCGCTCGCCGGTGCCGGTCAGGCCCTCCTGGGTGAGCCGGCGGCCTGCGGTCGGGCTGTCGAGATCGCCGGCGCCAACGGTGGGCGGCTGTTGGCCTGTCGGCTCGACGGCCTGGACCTCCTGGTGACCGCCGAGGTCGCCGTCACCCCGCTGCCCGGCCTGGCGCGGGCGGCGACGGCGAGCGCCCGTGCCGGCCCCGTCCGTGGCTGAGCGGCAGGCCGGTACGGAGACGCGACCGGGCCGGGGCGACGGGAGTCGGCACCCCGACCCGGGCGGGTCAGCGCCCCTGGAGGGCGTCGAGGGCGACGGCCATCGCGATCACGAGGCGGCGGTCGACCTGCGGGTTGTGGATCTGTACGACGTACCGGTCGCGCAGGCCCCACTGCTTGATGACGGAGAAGACCGGCTGACCGCCGGCGACGAAGTCGAAGTGGTAGGGCAGCCAGGACAGCGAGTCGACGAACCGGCGCAGCAGCGCCACCGGCATGCTGCGCTCCTGACCGGCGACCTGCGGCAGGCCGGGCTGCTCGACGTGCCAGGTGGACCGCAGCAGGGACTGGGCGAAGTCCTTGCGGAACAGGCCGATCGGGTTGCCGGTGTGGTCGGTCACGTCGTACGTGGCGCCGATGTCGAGGCGCTGGCGGGCCTTGAACCCCAGCAGGGGCTGCTGCTTCGAGTCGTCGGTGTAGATCGTCACCTGCTCCTTGAAGGCGAGTCGCTTCTGCTGGGCGAACGCCAGCAGCCCGCCTTCGGAGCCGTCCGGTGCGACGGCGTGGACCTCGTACTGGTTGACCATCATCCGGAGCCGCTGCCGGATGTGGAACTGCTGCTGGGCCTGCAGGTTGTCGAGTTGCATAAGTTCTCCTTCGAGGGGTCGCCGGAGTGTCGCACAGCTTCAACCGCGCCGCCGCCGACAGGTCACGCGGCCCTCCCCGCAGGCCACGCGCCCGTCCGGCCGACGTTCGGCGTACCGGGCCGAGTACCCGCCCCTCGCCGCCGCTACCGCCACCCGGCTGCCGCCCGTCCGGTCACCCGCTGCCCCGACCACCCCGCCACCCCGGCTGCCGCCCGCCCGGTCACCCGCTGCCCGACCACCCCGCCACCCCGGCGGTGGCCGCCCCGACCGCACAACCCGCTATGACCGGCGCAAGCCGCCCCACCGCGCAGCCGACCGGCGCAACCCGCCCCCAACCGCGCAACCCGCCCGGCGCAACCCGGCACGACCGTACGACCCGCCCCGACCCCCGGCGCGAACCCTCGCGATCTGTGCGGCCGGGCTCAGCGGCCCCCGTCGACGGTCGCCTTGAGCGCCCACGCGTTGAGGACCTGGTGGATGCTGCGCAGCCGCTCGTTGATCTGTTCCAGGCGTTCGGCCTGCGCCAGGCTGGCCAGCGCGGTGCCCAGGGCGATCTGCTGGTCGGGAGTGAGCTTCTCCTGGTCGATCGTGTAGAGCAGGTCGACGGTCTCGGCGATGGTGTCGGCCACGACTCCTCCTTCGACGGCGAGGACGGCAAGGACGGCTAAGGATCCGCGAGCACCGATGGAAGCGCTCCCATGCCTTCGTTTGCCCCGAGCGAAGGGGTTCTATGCCTGCTTTCCACCACCCGGGACGGCGACGTCCCCCGAGCCCGCCTCCGCGAGCCGGGACGGGTCGCCCGGATCGCGCGGAGCGCCCAGCGCCCCCGGAGCGCCCAGCGCCCCCGGATCGCGTAGGGCCCCCGGAGCACCCCGATCGCGTCGAGCATCCGGCCTACTCGGCGCGCCGGGGACGGCGTCGTCGTCCGGAGCGGCGCGTCCCGCCGGAACCGGAGGGTCGCCCGGCCGGCCCTCGGACGGGCCGGGGGCCGGTACGCCGTCGGGCAGGTTGGCGAGCACCACGTCCAGCACCCGGACGGCGTCCGGCTTGGAGAGCGGGTTGTTGCCGTTGCCGCACTTCGGGGACTGCACGCAGGACGGGCAGCCCGCCTCGCAGCCACACTCCGCGATCGCGTCCCGGGTGGCGCGCAGCCAGGCCGCCGCCGTCCCGTACGCGCGCTCGGCGAAGCCTGCCCCACCCGGGTGCCCGTCGTAGACGAAGACGGTCGGGGCCTCGGTGTCCGGGTGCACCGCCGTGGAGAGCCCGCCGATGTCCCAGCGGTCGCAGGTCGCGGTTAGCGGCAGCAGGCCGATCGCGGCGTGCTCGGCGGCGTGCAGCGCGCCCGGTACGTCGGCGGGTTCCACGCCGGCAGCCGTCAGCGACTGCGGCGACAGGGTGAACCAGACCGCGACGGTACGCAGCTCCCGGGCCGGCAGGTCCAGCGGACGGGTGTCGATGACCTCGCCGGTGGCGATCCGCCGCCGCTGGTACGACACCACCTGGCTGGTCACGTCGACCTCGCCGAGGAAGAGCCCGACGGGACCGGCGTCCACGTACGAGCGCACGCTCACCACCGACAGCGAGGTGACGTCGCGGGCGTGGGTGGACCAGTCGGGCTCCTCGGGGTGCACCAGCGCGCAGCCGTCGGCCAGGTCGAGCGAGTCGACCACGTACGAGACGCCCTGGTGCAGGTAGACCGCGCCGGGGTGGAGCAGGAAGTGCGAGGAGCCGCCGTCGACGGTGCCGAGCAGCCGCCCGGTCGCCGCCTCGACCACGCAGACCGGCGCGCCGCCCTCGCCGCGCAGGTCCACCTCGGGCCGTTCCCGGTGCCGCCAGTACCAGCCGGTCGGCCGCTGCCGCAGCGCCCCGGCCGCCACCAGCTGGTCCACCGCCTCCTTCGCCCCGTCGCCGAAGAGTGCCAGGTCGTCGGGGGTCAGCGGCGCCTCGGCCGCCGCGCAGGCGAGCTGCGGGGCCAGCACGTACGGGTTGGCCGGGTCGAGCACGGTGGCCTCCACCGGGCGCCCGAAGACCGCCTCGGGGTGGTGCACGAGGTAGGTGTCGAGCGGATCGTCCCGGGCGACCAGCACGGCGAGGGCCTCCTGCCCGGAGCGCCCCGCCCGGCCGGCCTGCTGCCACAGCGAGGCGCGGGTGCCCGGGTACCCGCAGATGAGCACCGCGTCGAGGCCCACCAGGTCGACGCCCAGCTCCAGCGCGTTGGTCGAGGCCAGGCCGAGCAGGTCGCCGTGCAGCAGCGCGCGTTCCAGTTCGCGCCGCTCCTCGCGCAGGTAGCCGGCCCGGTAGGCGGCCACCCGGTCGCCGAGCCCCGGTACCGCCTCGTCGAGGGCGCGACGGGCGTTCGCCGCGACCACCTCGGCGCCGCGCCGGGAACGCACGAAGGCCAGCGTGCGTACGCCCTCGGCGACCGCGTCGGCGAGCAGGTCGGCCGTCTCCCGCAGCGCCGAGCGGCGGACCTGGGTGAGGTCCGCCTGCTGGTCGGCGGCGGAGTCCTGCGGCAGCAGCGGCGGCTCCCAGAGCGCGAACGTCACCCCGCCGCGCGGTGAGGTGTCCTCGGTGACGGCGGTTACGGGCAGCCCGGTGAGCCGCCCGGCCGCCGTCGCCGGGTCGCCGGAGGTGGCCGAGGCCAGCACGAAGACGGGCGCGCCGCGCAGCCGCGCGCACTGCCGCCGCAACCGGCGCAGCACGTGCGCGACGTGCGAGCCGAAGACGCCGCGGTAGGTGTGGCACTCGTCGATCACGACGTACGTGAGCCG
This sequence comes from Micromonospora sp. ZG13, assembly GCF_059359355.1. Classification (NCBI taxonomy): domain Bacteria; kingdom Bacillati; phylum Actinomycetota; class Actinomycetes; order Micromonosporales; family Micromonosporaceae; genus Micromonospora; species Micromonospora sp. ZG13. The sequence continues at coordinate 82,860 of NZ_JCADBQ010000002.1, read as the reverse complement.
GCGCAGGAAGCCGGACCACTGGGCGTGCCCGGGCAGGATGCCGTGGTGCAGCATGTCCGGGTTGGTCAGCACGAACCGGGAGTGCTTCCGGATCCACTCCCGCTCGGCGCGCGGGGTGTCGCCGTCGTAGCAGGCCGGGCGTACGCCCTCCAGCTCCAGCGCGGCGACGGCGCGCAACTGGTCGGCGGCGAGCGCCTTCGTCGGCGCCAGGTAGAGCACGGTGGCCCGGGGGTCGCCGAGCAGGGTGGCCAGGGCGGGAAGCTGGTAGGCCAGGGACTTGCCGGACGCCGTGCCGGTGGCCACCACCACGTGCCGGCCGTCGTACGCCAGGGTGGCCGCCTCGGCCTGGTGCCGCCAGGGCGCGACCACGCCGCGGCGGGCGAACGCCGCGCGTAGCTCCTCGGGCGCCCAGTCCGGCCATCCGGCGGGCTCGCCGGCCCGTGCCGGCACCCGCTCGACGTGGGTGACCGGGTCGGCGCCGGTGCGGGCGCGCAGCCTGCCCAGCAGGTCGGCCGGCGTTCGCCCGAGCTCGCCACCTGCGGCTACGGTGGCGGCGGACGACGGCCCCGGGTTGCGGCGCGCCGGGTCGGAGGTCACGTCCTGCACTCTCGCACTGGTGTTCGGAGATGGAATACGGGGGGCCGGGGTATGGGGAGGCCTCCGCCGGTGAGCAGAGCCGGTCTCCGGCGGGGATGGTTAGATGCCCAGGAGAGTTTACGGCTCTTGCGAGGGAGGACCGATGGAGCTGTCGCTGACGACCCGCACCGTGGGCGAGCACACGGTGCTCGAGGTCGGCGGTGAGGTGGACGTCTACACCGCGCCGCGGCTGCGGGAGCGGCTCCTCGAGCTGATCGACGGCGGGGCCCGCCACGTCGTGGTCGACCTGGGCCGGGTCGACTTCCTGGACTCCACCGGGCTGGGCGTGCTGGTCGGCGCGCTCAAGCGGCTGCGCGCGGCCGGCGGCTCGTTCGCGCTGGTCTGCGACAAGGAGCCGCTGCTCAAGATCTTCCGGATCACCGCGCTCGACCAGGTCTTCCCGCTGCATCCCACGGTCGACGCGGCGATCGGCGCCGGCCCGGCCGGCACCGGCGTCTGATGGCCACCGTCAAGCTCTCCTTCTCGCCGGCCCCGGTGCACGTACGCACCGCGCGCCTGGTCGGGGTGGCGGTCGCCCGGCGGGCCGGGGTCCGCGAGGAGCTGCTCGACGAGGTACGGCTGGCCATCGGCGAGGCGTGCACCCGCGCCGTCGCCCTGCACCGCCAGTACGGCGTGCCCGAGCCCGTGCTCGTGGAGATGTCCGACTCGGGGGTGTACGCGGTGCGCGTCGTCGACCGCGCGCCGATCGAGGCGGGTCTCGGCCTGGCCGCGCTGAACGCCGACCAGCTCGCCAACGAGTCGCTCAACGAGGACGACCTGACCACCGGCGTCGGCTTCGCCCTGCTGGCCGGTTTCGTCGAGGACCTCCAGGTCCGCCCGGTCGAGGAGGGCGTCGGCACCGAGGTGCGGATGGTCTGGCCCGTCGGCCGTTGAGCTGATCTTCCATTGCCCTCGCTGAGGGCGTCGTACGCCGTGAGAGGCCGTGTCCCACCGGGCGCGGCCTCTCTGGCATGGATGGGCTCCTATATCAGATTTTTCCTCATAACACAGCGACGAAGATCATCGGCCCGGGGTGCCCCCTCGGTGTGACCTCCAACACTGTGGAGGGCTACAGTACGCGGGTTGTCAGCAAGTGATCCATCCCGCAGCCAGCGGGAACGGTTGTTCATCGCTGGTCCGCCCGGGGTGGGGTGGCGCGCGCTTGCGACTCCGCATCCAGGCGCCGGGCGGTGCGTCTCCACCGTCCGGCGCGAGCGTTCGGTACAGGAGGACACAGATGTCCGACACCTTGGCCGCCGAGGGCGGCGGGATCTCCCTCACCGGAAACAACGTCACGTACGTCGTCATCGCCGCGGTCATCGCGCTGGTGGCGCTCGCCTTCGCCGGCGCGCTGACGAAGGCCGTGCTGGCCGCCGGCAAGGGCACCAACAAAATGCAGGAGATCTCCGGCGCGGTCCAGGAGGGCGCCTCGGCCTATCTGCTGCGGCAGTTCCGGACCCTGGCGATCTTCGTGGTCGTCGCCGTGGTGCTGCTCTTCCTGCTGCCGGTGCACGACACCGACGGCAGCGAGACGGCGGTGAAGATCGGCCGGTCCGTATTCTTCGTCGTGGGCGCGCTGTTCAGCGCGTTCATCGGCGGCGCGGGCATGTGGCTGGCCACCCGGGCCAACCTGCGGGTGGCCGCCGCCGCCCGGGAGCGCGAGGGCGGCCGGGAGGCCGCGATGAAGATCGCCTTCCGTACGGGTGGCGTGGTCGGCTTCCTCACCGTCGGCCTCGGCCTCTTCGGCGCCGCGCTGGTCGTGCTGTTCTACCGCAGCGACGCGCCGACCGTGCTGGAGGGCTTCGGCTTCGGCGCCGCGCTGCTCGCCATGTTCATGCGGGTCGGCGGCGGCATCTTCACCAAGGCCGCCGACGTCGGCGCCGACCTGGTCGGCAAGGTCGAGCAGGGCATCCCCGAGGACGACCCGCGCAACGCCGCGACCATCGCCGACAACGTGGGCGACAACGTGGGTGACTGCGCCGGCATGGCCGCCGACCTCTTCGAGTCGTACGCGGTCACCCTGGTCGCCGCGCTGATCCTCGGCCGCGCCGCGTTCGGCGAGCAGGGCCTGGTCTTTCCGCTGATCGTCTCCACCATCGGCGTGCTCATCGCGATCGTCGGCGTCTTCATCACCCGGCTGCGCGCCTCCGACCGCAACGGCCTGACCGCGATCAACCGGGCCTTCTACATCTCGGCGGTGCTCTCCGCGGTGCTCGTGGCGATCGCCACGTGGGCGTACCTGCCGGCCACCTTCGCCGAGCTGGAGGGCGGGCTGACCGACGTCAGCGAGAACCCGCGGGTGGTCGCCATCGGCGCGGTCGTCATCGGCATCGTGCTGGCGGCGGCGATCCAGGCGCTGACCGGCTACTTCACCGAGACCAACCGGCGCCCGGTGCAGGACATCGGCAAGAGCTCGCAGACCGGCGCCGCCACCGTCATCCTCGCCGGCATCAGCGTCGGCCTGGAGTCGGCGGTCTACTCGGCGCTGCTGATCGGCGCCGGCGTGTTCGGCGCGTTCCTGCTCGGCGGCAGCTCCATCACGCTCTCGCTGTTCGCCGTGGCGCTGGCCGGCACCGGCCTGCTCACCACGGTCGGCGTGATCGTCGCGATGGACACCTTCGGCCCGATCTCCGACAACGCCCAGGGCGTGGCGGAGATGTCCGGCGACATCGACGAGCACGGCGCCCGGACGCTCACCGAGCTGGACGCGGTCGGCAACACCACCAAGGCGATCACCAAGGGCATCGCGATCGCCACGGCGGTGCTCGCCGCGACGGCGCTGTTCGGCTCGTACACCGACACGCTGAGCAGCGCGTACTCCGACGCGGGGGTGGGCGACGTCGGCGCCGAGATCCTCAACTCGCTGAACGTGGCGAACCCGCGCAACCTGGTCGGCCTGATCATCGGCGCCGCGGTGGTGTTCCTCTTCTCCGGCCTGGCCATCAACGCGGTCTCCCGCTCGGCCGGCGCGGTCGTGATGGAGGTACGCCGCCAGTTCCGCGAACTGCCCGGCATCATGGACGGCACCCAGCGCCCCGAGTACGGCAAGGTCGTCGACATCTGCACCCGGGACGCGCAGCGCGAGCTGATCACCCCCGGGCTGCTCGCCATCCTCGCGCCGATCGCGGTGGGCTTCGGCCTCGGGCCGGGCGCGCTGGCGGCGTACCTGGCCGGTGCGATCGGCGCCGGCACGCTGATGGCGGTCTTCCTGTCCAACTCCGGCGGCGCCTGGGACAACGCCAAGAAGCTCGTCGAGGACGGCGCGTACGGCGGCAAGGGCTCCGAGGCGCACGCCGCCACGGTCATCGGCGACACCGTCGGCGACCCGTTCAAGGACACCGCCGGTCCGGCGATCAACCCGCTGATCAAGGTGATGAACCTGGTCTCGCTGCTGATCGCGCCGGCCGTGGTGGCCTGGAGCGTGGGCGACGAGCGGAACACCGCCCTGCGGGTGGGGATCGCCGTGGTGGCGACGCTGATCATCGTCGCGGCGGTGGTGTTCAGCAAGCGCAAGGGCGTGGCGATGTCCGACTCCGACTCCGGCTCGGGCGCGGGCAGCACCGGCCAGCGGCCGGAGACGGTCAACGCCTGATCCGTCCGGTGTCCCGGTCCCCGGTCGGCCCGCGTGGCCGGCCGGGGACCGCCCGTCCGCCCGGCAAACCTGTCCGGTGCCGGGACTCGACAGAGGCCGTACGCTGCAACGCATGCGCACGTGCCGGGCGGCAGCCGCCGGAAAGCTCACGGTGGTCCTGGCCACGCTCGTACTCGTGCTCGCCGGCTGCGGCGGCGGCCCCAGCCCGCGGGCGTGGGCGGCGTCAGTCTGCTCCGCGCTCACCCCGTGGCGGGCCGAGATCAGCAAGCTGACCAGCAGCACCGACCAGCAGATGACCGCCCAGACCACCCCGGCGCAGGCGAAGGAGAACCTGGTGCGGCTCTTCGGGGGCGCCGAGCAGGCCAGCGAGACCGCCCGACGCAAGGTCGAGGAGGCCGGCGTCCCGGAGGCCGAGCAGGGCGAGGAGGTCTCCGCCGGCTTCCGCACGTCGCTGGCCAAGATGCGCGACGCGTACGGCAGGGCCCGCGACACCATCGACGGGCTCGGCACCGGCCAGCCCACCGCCTTCTACGACGGCGTCCGCGCCGCCGTGGACACCCTGAACAAGGAGTACGACGCCAGCGCGCTCGACACCAGCCGGCTCAACTCCGAGGAGTTGAAACGCGCCTTCGACGAGGTGCCGGAGTGTCGCTGAGCGGGACCGGTGACCCGGCGGGCGGCGAGGCGCTGCCCGTGCTCTTCCCGGCCCCCGCGGACCGGGTCGCGCCGGCCGCCCGCCGTACCGCACCCCCGCCGGCCGACGTCGACGACTCCGCCCGGCAGCTGACCTTCTTCGGCGCGGAGGCGGCGGACCCGTCCCTCGCCGACCTCGCCGGGCTGCTGGCCGGCCCGGGCGAGGTGGTCCGGATGGGCGGCACGGCCCGGCTCTCGGTCGTGGTCGACGCCGCCTGGCGGGTGCATGTGCTCGTCGCCGAGCTGGCGCTGCGCGGGGTGGCGGCCACCTGGGAGGCGACCGCCGACGGCCGGCACGCGGTGCGCACCTCGTACGCGCGCACGCTCAAGCCGCTCGCGGTGGCCTGGCTGCGCGGCACCGGCAAGCGACCGCCCGCCGGCTTCCACCTCAACGGGCGGCGGCTGCGGATCTGGCTCGCCGCGGCCGGGGCCGCCGAGCCGTCCGGCTTCCTGCTCGGGCTCGGCGCCGACGACGAGGAGTGCTGGGGGCCGGTCGGCGGGGCGCTCGACGCGGTCGGCCTCTCCGGGGCGCTGCTCGGGCCCGGCGAGGGCGGGCCGGCGTACCGGATCACCGGCCGCCGGCGGCTCGCCCGCCTGGCGGAGCTGGTCGGCGACCCGCCGCCCGCCGCCCCCGCGACGGCCTGGCCGGCCCGTTCCTGACGGCCCACGGGCCTGTCCGATGCGGGACAGCAAGTGCGCAATTTCGCAGAAAACGGCCGGGTGACGCCTCGGCCGAGGGTCCGCCATCGTCACAGTGTCCCGCCCGACGGCACACGCACGGTGTACGGTGGCGCCGTCCGGCACACCCAGCCGCCGGTGGATCGAAGAGGCCGCCCCAGGGGACGGTTTGCCGCCCGCGAAACCCGAAACGCGGGCGGCGCGTTACGTTGGACATCCGGACCGCCGGGGGTCGGCGGGCCGAAAGCGGCCGGAACCGGGCGCCGGTGGCTACGAGCAGGAGTGAGGTCGGGGAGAGACGTGCCGAGCAAAGCTGGAACCACCCGTCTGGTCATCGTCGAGTCACCGGCGAAGGCCAAGACGATCTCGGGCTATCTCGGCCCGGGGTACGTCGTGGAGGCCAGCTTCGGCCACGTCCGGGACCTCCCGCGCAACGCCGCCGACGTGCCGGCGAAGTACAAGGGCGAGCCCTGGGCCCGCCTCGGGGTGGACGTCGACAACGGCTTCCACGCCCTCTACGTGGTCTCCGCCGACCGCAGGCAGCAGATCAGCAAGCTGGTGAAGCTCGCCAAGGAGGTCGACGAGATCTTCCTGGCGACGGATGAGGACCGCGAGGGCGAGGCGATCGCCTGGCACCTGGTGGAGACCCTCAAGCCCAAGGTGCCGGTCAAGCGGATGGTCTTCCACGAGATCACCAAGCCGGCCATCCAGGCCGCGGTGGCCAACCCCCGCGAGATCGACCGGGACCTGGTCGACGCCCAGGAGGCCCGGCGCATCCTCGACCGCCTCTACGGCTACGAGGTCTCGCCCGTGCTGTGGAAGAAGGTCATGCCGAAGCTCTCGGCGGGCCGGGTGCAGTCCGTGGCGACCCGGATCGTGGTGGAGCGCGAGCGGCAGCGGATGGCCTTCCGCACGGCGGAATACTGGGACATCCTGGCCACGCTGGCCGTCGCGAACGCCGGCGAGGGGCCGCGCACCTTCAACGCCACCCTGGTCGCGCTGAACGGCGACCGGATCGCCACCGGCAAGGACTTCGAGCCGACCACCGGCCGGGTGAAGGCCGGCGCCGGCGTCGTGCACCTCGACTCCGGCGGCGCCCGGGGGCTCGCGGCCCGCCTGGAGGGCCGGCCCTTCACGGTCACCCGGGTCGAGGAGAAGCCCTACCGCCGCCGCCCGTACGCGCCGTTCATCACCTCCACCCTCCAGCAGGAGGCGGCCCGCAAGCTGCGGTTCTCGTCGCAGCAGACGATGCGCACCGCGCAGCGCCTCTACGAGAACGGCTACATCACCTACATGCGTACCGACTCGGTGAACCTGTCGGAGACCGCCATCGCGGCGGCCCGCCGGCAGATCGTCGAGCTGTACGGCGAGCGCAGCGTGCCGCCGGAGCCGCGCCGCTACACCGGCAAGGTGAAGAACGCGCAGGAGGCGCACGAGGCGATCCGCCCGGCGGGGGACAACTTCCGCACCCCGGGCGACGTGGCCAAGGAGCTGTCGGCCGAGGAGTTCAAGCTCTACGAGCTGATCTGGCGGCGCACCATCGCCTCGCAGATGACCGACGCCGTCGGCTCCAGCGTCTCGGTGCGCATCCGCGCCGTCTCCTCCGCGCAGGAGGAGGCCGACTTCGGCGCGACCGGCAAGACCATCACCGACCCGGGCTTCCTGCGGGCGTACGTCGAGTCCAGCGACGACGAGAACGCCGAGGCCGAGGACGCCGAGCGTCGCCTGCCCAACCTGGTCAAGGACCAGCCGCTCACCGCCGACGAGCTGGCCGCGCAGGGCCACCACACCCAGCCGCCGTCGCGCTACACGGAGGCGTCGCTGGTCAAGGCCCTGGAGGAGCTGGGCATCGGCCGCCCGTCGACGTACGCGTCGATCATGCAGACCATCCAGGACCGCGGCTACGTGACCAAGCGCGGCCAGGCGATGATCCCGACCTTCCTGGCGTTCGCGGTGATCGGCCTGCTGGAGCGGCACTACCCGCGCCTGATCGACTACGACTTCACCGCCAGCATGGAGAACGAGCTGGACGAGATCGCCGGCGGCGACCACGCCGCCGTCGACTTCCTCACCGCGTTCTACTTCGGCAGCGCCAACGGCGCCGGCGACCAGGACATCGCCCGCTCGGGCGGGCTGAAGAAGCTGGTCACCGAGAACCTCAACGAGATCGACGCGCGTAGCGTCAACTCGATCCCGCTCTTCACCGACGACGAGGGCCGCGAGGTCGTCGTGCGGGTGGGCCGCTACGGGCCGTACCTCCAGCGGGCGGTGCCGGGCGAGCAGCAGGCGCCGGCCGCCGAGGGCGAGGAGGGCGGCGGCCAGGGCGACCGGGCGCCGATCCCCGAGGGGCTGGCGCCCGACGAGCTGACCCCCGAGAAGGTGCACGAGCTGTTCCTCGGCGGCGGGGGCGAGCGCAAGCTCGGCGACGACCCGGCCACCGGCGAGCCGATCCTGCTCAAGTCGGGCCGCTTCGGCCCCTACGTGGCCAGCGGCGAGCGCAAGTCGTCGCTGCTGCGTTCGCAGTCGCCGGACTCGCTGACCTTCGACGAGGCGCTGAAGCTGCTCAGCCTGCCCCGGGTGGTCGGGGTGGCCCCGGACGGCGCCGAGGTGCTCGCCAACAACGGCCGCTACGGCCCGTACGTCAAGCGCGGCGACGAGTTCCGCTCGCTGGACTCCGAAGAGAAGATGTTCACCGTCACGCTGGACGAGGCGCTGGCCCTGCTGGCCGCCCCGAAGACCCGCCAGCGTCGGGCCGCCGCGCCGCCCCTGCGGGAGATGGGCGTCGACCCGCTGACGGAGAAGCCGCTGGTCATCAAGGACGGCCGCTTCGGCCCGTACGTGACCGACGGCGAGACCAACGCGTCGCTGCGGCGCGGCCAGACCCCGGAGGCGCTGAGCATCGAGGAGGCCTCCGAGATGCTCGCCGAGAAGCGGGCGAAGGGGCCGGTGCCGAAGAAGACCGCCGCGAAGAAGGCGCCCGCGAAGAAGGCGCCGGCCAAGAAGGCCACGGCGGCGAAGAAGACGGCCGCGGCGACCAAGTCGACGGTCGCGAAGAAGACCACGACGGCCAAGGCCACCACGGCCAGGAAGGCCCCGGCGAAGAAGGCGGCCCCCAGAAAGGCCACCACCAGCCCCGACTGAGCGACCACCGCTCGTCGGCAACTGCTGCCGCAAGAGATCTTGGTACGACCGCGCCCCTCGGAGGGCGTGTTCGTACCAAGATCCGGCGCAGCTTGCCGGCGCCGGGTCAGGGCGAGCCCGTCCAACCGGCGGCTCGCAGGGCTGCTCTGACCTGGGCGAGGACCGTTCGAGGGTCGTTGCGTACCGCCCAGGCGGGGAAACGGAGCACCCGGTCGCCGTCGACCCACAGGTCGTTCTGCCGGCGCATGTCCGCCCACGCGGTGGCGGGGTCGAGGTGCTGCCCGCCGTCGATCTCCACGTGCACCCGCCACCGCCCGAACCACACGTCGAGATAGCGGCGACGCCCGTCGGCGTCGCGTCGAACGGCCTGTCGGGAAGGCTCAGGAAGCCCCGCTCGTCGCACCAGGTCGAGGAAGTCCAACTCGGCCAGGGAATGCGCGCCCCCGGCGGCGTCCTCGGCGGTCCGTCGGATCAGGCTTCGGCGCCGGACCCGGAGCATTCGGTTCAGCACCATGTGCAGGTCGTCGCCGCCGACGAGGCGCTGTTGGAAGCCTGCGGCGACGACCGCCCGAGCCTGCTCGTCAGTCGCCGCCCACTGCGCCGCGTCGACCAGTGACCGGGCAGGCATGGTGCGGGGCGGCTGCCCGACGTGCAGCACGTCCTCCTCGCCGAGCAGGGTGCTCCGGTGCAGGCGTACGCCGGGTGGCAGGGCGCGGCTCTGGTGCGGGGCCGGCAGGAGCACGTCGACGATCCGGCTCTCGTAGCCGCGTAGGCCCCAGGCATGGGCCGCCGTGAGCCCGCCGAGCACCGCGGCCGGCCCGGCGGCGAGCACGGCGATCCATCGATGCTGGGCGGGACCGACCGGACCGTTGTGGGCGACGAAGACGGCACGGTGCACCTGGCGCCAACGGTGGGTGGCGACCCGGTGCCGGATCGCCTTCGGCGACAGGTGGCACCGGGCCTGGTCCAGGCTGATCACGTCTTCCTGATGGAACAGCAACCAGGTCAGCTCGTCGGCGTCGTCACCCGGCAACGCCCGCCGCAGCCCCGCCAACGACCTCGAAGACCTCGCCACACCCGAACTCTGCCCACCCCGTACCGCCCGCGTCCGCCCCTGTGGACGGCGGACAGATCTTGGTACGCGCGCGCCCCCACAAGGGCCGTTTCGTACCAAGATCTCGCCGCTCGCCGCCGGCGAGCGGCGAGCGGCGGTGGGGGTCAGCCCAGGGTGCGGGTCAGGTGGGGGTTGGTGAAGAGGTGGTGTGGGTCGAGGCGGGCGCGCAGCGCCTGGAAGTCCGCCCAGCGGGGGTACGCCGGGGCGAGTGACTCCGCGTCGCGCCAGTGCAGCTTGCCCCAGTGGGGCCGGCCGCCGAGGCTCGCGGCGACCTGCTCGAAGGCCCGGAAGTACGGCTCGTACGGCATGCCGACGTACTGGTGGACGGCCACGTACGCGGATTCGCGCCCGTAGCCGTGGGAGAGCCAGATGTCGTCGGGGGCGGTGAAGCGCACCTCGACCGGGAAGAGCACCTTGAACGGCAGCCCGTCGACGATCCGCCGCAGCGCGTCGAGCGCCTCGCGGAGGGCGTCGCGCGGCAGCGCGTACTCCATCTCCACGAAGCGGACCCGGCGCGGGGTGCAGAAGACCTGGTCGGAGCGGCCGGTGTAGCGGCGCTCGGTGAGCGCGCGGGCGGAGACGGCGCTGATGCCGGGGGCGAGGGCCGGCACGGCGCGGCCGAGCCGGCAGGCCCCGGCGAAGACGGTGTTGGACAGGAACTCGTCGTCGAGCCAGCCGCGCCACCGGGGCAGCGGCCGGTCGTCGGCGGGCACCCGGTCGTTGGTCTTGACCTGCACCCGCTCGGTGTAGGGGAACCAGTAGAACTCGGCGTGGTCGTGCTCCCGCACCAGCGAGGGCAGTTCGTCGAGCACGGCGGCGAGCGGCGCGGGCCGTTCGTGGGCGAGGAGTACGAACGCGTCCACGCAGCGCAGGGTCACCTCGACGAGCACCCCGAGCGCGCCCAGCGAGACCCGGGCGGCGGCGAACACGTCGGGGTGTTCGTCGGCGGAGCAGCGCAGCACCTCGCCGGTGCCGGTGACGAGCGTGAGCGCCTCGACGAACGTCGACAGGCAGCCGTATCCGGCGCCGGTGCCGTGGGTGCCGGTGGAGATCGCCCCGGCGATCGTCTGGGCGTCGATGTCGCCGAGATTGGGCAGTGCCAGGCCGTGGGCGGCGAGCAGATCGTTGAGCGCGCGCAGGGTGATCCCGGCCGGTACGGTGACCAGTCGGCGATCGACGTCGACCCGTACCCCGGTGTCGAGGTCGGCCAGTTCCATCCGCCGCCCGTCGGTGACCGCGACGCCGGTGAAGGAGTGGCCGCTGCCCACCGCCCTGATCCGGGCTCCGGTCGTCGCGGCGGCGCGTACGGCGTCGGCCACGTCGGTGAGGGAGGTGGGGCGCAGGATGGCGGTGGCGGTTGCGCGTTGGTTGCCGGCCCAGTTGGACCAGCCTGCCAGGGTGGGCGGTGCGGTGCCGGCCATGCGCACTCCTCGACATGAACGTGAACTGACTTCATATCAGGAACGTTGTAGCAGGTAAATACCGCAATCGAGGTTTGCTCGTTGTACCGGTAGTCACGAACCCGTGACGTGCAGATATGTTCATCCGTCGAAGGGGGGTGGCGAGTGTCCACACCAGCCGCCACAGCCGGGCCGCTGCGCCGCGTACCGGTGCAGGGTCGAAGTGTCGCGCGGGTCCAGCGGATGCTGGACGCCTGCGCCGAACTCGTCGACGAGGTGGGGTACGAGGGACTGACCACGACCCTCCTCGCCGAGCGTGCCGAGGTGGCGATCGGGTCGGTCTACCAGTTCTTCCCGGACAAGCGGGCGATCGTGCAGGCGCTGACCCTGCGCACGATGGAGTCCTACCTCCAGCGGCTCGACGAGCGCTTCGCCTCCGACGACCTGACCCACTGGTGGGACGGGGTCGACGCGGGCATCGACGAGTACATCACGATGCACCGCACCGTTCCGGGATTCCGTACCCTGCACTTCGGCGACGTGGTCGACCTGCACCTGCTCGACGAGCAGCGGGACAACAACGGGGTGATCGCGGACCAGTTGGCCCGTGTGCTCGCCGAGCGATTCGGGCTGGACGTCCCCGATCTCCGGTTCCATCTCGAGATCGCCGTGGAGGCGGCCGACGCGCTGATCAAGCTGGCGTTCCGCCGGCTGCCCGAGGGCGACGACCGGGTGCTGGCCGAGGCCAAGGCGCTGATCCGGGAGTACCTGCACCGCCAGGTCGACGCGCCGGCCGACGCCGGCCAGCCCGGCTGAACCGGCCGCGCCGCCACCCGCCTGCGGGCTCCGTCCCGGGCGCGAGCGGTCCGGGACGCGCCGGGCCGGCGGATCAGAGGAAGGCGTGGCCCTCACCCCGGTAGGTGGGCACCGTGGCCACGACCGTGTCGCCGTCGACCAGGTGCAACTCGTTGACGTGCTCGCACAACTCGCCGGCCTTCGCGTGCCGGAACCAGACCCGGTCGCCGACCCGCAGGGCGCCGGCCGCCGTGCCGGCCAGCGGGGTCTGAACCTCGCCGGCCCCCTCGGTGCCGATCAACTTCAGGCCCTCCGGCAGCCACGGCCGGGGCAGCCGGCTGTCCTCGGCGGGGCCGGAGGCGATCCAGCCGCCGCCGAGCACGGTGGCGAGGCCGGGCCCCGGGCGGCGCACCACCGCGCAGGCGAAGGCCGCCGCCGGGGTGGGGCGCCAGGCGCGGTACGCGTCGAACAGCGTCGGCCCGTACAGGCCCGATCCCGCGGTGACCTCGGTGACCGCGGGATCGGCGCTGGTCGCGGCCACGCTGCCGGTGCCGCCGCCGTTGACGAACTCCAGGTCGGCGTGTTCGCGTACGGCGGCCACCGCCGCGCCCCGGCGGGCCAGCAACTCGCGGTACGACCCGCGCTGGGCCAGCCGGATCGCGGAGCCGAGCACCGCCCGCCCGGGCGGCGCGTCGCCGAGGCCGGCGATCTGTGCCTCGTACGCCATCAGCCCGACCAGCCGGAAGCCCGCGCGCGCCGCGACGGTGGCGGCGAGCGCGCCGGCCGCCCGGGCGCTGTGCACCGGTGAGCGGCGCACCCCGACGTGCACCCGCCCGCCCAGCGGTCGCCAGGAGGCGTCCAGGTCGAGGCAGACCCGCAGCTCGGGGCGGCGGCCGGGCGGGCACACGGCGTCGACGAGGTCGAGCTGGTCGGTGCCGTCGATCATCAGCGTGACGGCGGCGGCGAGCGCCGGGTCGGCGGCGAGCGCGGCGAGCGCCCCCCGGTCGACCGTGGGGTACGCCACCAGCGCGTCGTCGGTCACGCCGGTGCGGACCAGCCAGCTCGCCTCGGGCAGGGTGAAGGCCATCACGCCTGCCCAGCCGGGTCGCGCCAGCGCCCGGCCGATCAGGTCCCGGGCGCGGACCGACTTGCTGGCGATCCGGACCGGCTTGCCGGCGGCGCGGTCGGCCAGCGCGGCGGCGTTGCGGTCGAAGGCCGCGAGGTCGACGACGGCGTACGGCGGGTCGAGGTGCGCGGTCGCCCGGTCGAGGCGCTCACGAACTTTGTCGCTTTCGATGGCCACGTGTGCACGCTAACTGTCTGGGAGGAAATGCGAAACACCCTCGCTTCTGTCCGGGCTGCGGGCGGTGGTCGCGGCGGCCTAGGCTCGGCGAACAGGAGAATGTCGCGGCGGGGCGGGTCCCCGCCGGGTCTAGAGTGTTCCACCGGGACTGCCCAGCGATGGGCCGGCACGTGGAGGTACGGCCATCGAAAGCCAGTTCAACGGCGAGTCGCCCGGCGTGTCGCCGTCCCCGAACCCGCCCGGCGCCGCCGAGAAACCCGCTGCCGACCCGCCCGGCGCCGCCGAGAAGCCCGCTGCCGACCTGTCCGGCTACGCGGGCATCCGCTCGGTGCTGCGGATCACCCCGTTCCGCCGGCTCTGGATCGTGCTCGGCGCGGCCTCCTTCGGCGACTGGTTCGGCCTGCTCGCCACCAGCGTCTTCGCCGCCTCCCAGGTCGAGGGGAGCACCGCCAAGGGCGCCGCCTTCGGTGGCGTGATCGCCATCCGGCTGCTGCCGGCGCTGGTGCTCGGCCCGATCGCCGGCGTGCTGGCCGACCGCTTCGACCGGCGCTGGACGATGGTCATCTGCGACGTGCTGCGGTTCCTGCTCTTCGCCTCGATCCCGCTGGTCGCGCTGCTCGGCGCCTCCGGCGGGGCGGTGGTCGCCTGGGCGGCTGTCGCCACCTTCCTGATCGAGTCGCTCACGCTGCTGTGGATCCCGGCCAAGGAGGCCGCGGTCCCCAACCTGATCCCGCGCGCCCGGCTGGAGGCCGCCAACCAGCTCACGCTGATCACCACGTACGGCCTCACCCCGGTCCTCGCCGCGCTGATCCTCGCCGCGCTCGACGCGATCGTGCGGGGGGCCACCGGGGGCGCGGCGCCGGACTGGGCCGCGCCGGCCAATCTGGCGCTCTGGTTCAACGCGTTCTCCCGGCTGGCAACCGCGCTGGTGGTGGCGTACGGCATCAAGGAGATCAGCCAGGGGCAGGCCGCCGAGCGGGGCGGGGGCGAGCAGAGCATGCTGCGCCAGTTCAAGGAGGGCTGGCGCTACATCGGCCAGACCCCGCTGGTCCGCGGCCTGGTGCTCGGCATCTTCGGCGCGTTCGCCGGCGGCGGCATCGTGATCGGCACCGCCAAGTTCTTCGCCATCTCGCTCGGTGCCGGCGACGCCGCCTTCTACCTGCTCTTCGGCGCCATCTTCGTCGGCCTCGCGCTCGGCATCGGGCTCGGCCCGATGATCGTCAAGGACATGTCCCGGCGGCGCTGGTTCGGCATGAGCATCGTGCTGGCCAGCGCCTCGGTGATGGCCCTGGCCTTCGCCATCCACCTCTCCATGGCGATGGTCGGCGCGATCCTCGTCGGCGCGGGCGCCGGCATGGCCTTCCTCTCCGGCACCACCCTGCTCGGTGGCGAGATCGCCGACGAGGTACGCGGCCGGGTCTTCGCGGTGGTGCAGATCGGCACCCGGCTGGTGCTGATCCTCGCGATCGGCCTCAGCAGCCTGCTCGCCGGCGTCGGCGGCTCGCGCCGGCTGGAGCTGGCCGACCTGGGCGTGTCGATCTCGTCCACCCGACTGCTGCTGCTCGCCGCCGGTGCCGCCGGCATCTTCGCCGGGATCAGCGCGTTCGGGCAGATGGACGACAAGAAGGGCGTGCCCGTCCTGGCCGACCTCTGGGGCTCGATCCGGGGCCGCCCGCTGATGCCGGCCGAGCCGTTCGTCTCCGCCGGCCTCTTCGTGGTCTTCGAGGGCGGCGAGGGCGCCGGCAAGTCCACCCAGCTCGCCGCGCTCGCCGAGCGGCTGCGCGGGCAGGGGCGCGACGTGGTGGTGACCCGCGAGCCGGGGGCCACCGCCGTCGGCGAGCGGATCCGGTCGCTGCTGCTCGGCGCGCCCGGCTCCGACGGGCCGTCGCCGCGCGCCGAGGCGCTGCTCTACGCCGCCGACCGGGCGCACCACGTCGCCACCGTCGTCCGGCCGGCGCTCGTCCGGGGCGCGGTGGTGATCAGCGACCGGTACGTCGACTCGTCCCTGGCGTACCAGGGGGCGGGGCGCACGCTCCCCGTCGACGAGGTCTCCTGGCTCTCGTCCTGGGCCACCGGCGGGCTCAAGCCCGACCTGGTGGTGCTGCTGGACGTCGACCCGCGCACCGGCCTGGCCCGGGTGGCGGCCCGCGCCGAGGCGGCCGACCGCCTGGAGGCCGAGTCCGTCGCCTTCCACGAGCGGGTCCGGTACGCCTTCCTCGACCTCGCCGCCGCCGACCCGAAGCGCTACCTCGTGCTCGACGCATCCCGCCCGGTCGAGGAGACTGCCGGGCAGGTGGCCCGGCGGATCGAGGAGATGTTCGGCACCCCCGGCGGCATCGTGCACCCGCGCCCCGCGCACGGGCCGGACACCTCGGTGCAGCCGGAGTTATCCGAATCGGAGCTGGTACCGATGGAGCACCGGACCTGATGCCCGACGTCTTCGCCGACCTGGTCGGGCAGGACGAGGCGGTCGACACGCTGCGCCGCGCCGCCGCCGCGGCGTCCGCCGTGCTGCGCGCCGCCGCCGCGGCGTCCGCCGTGCTGCGCGCCGCCGCCGTCGTGCCCACGACCGACGCCGACGGGCCCGACGCGCTCGCCGAGGAGTCCGCCGACGCGCAGGCGGCGGTCGCCGTCGACGCGGGGGCGGGGATGACGCACGCCTGGATCTTCACCGGGCCGCCCGGGTCGGGCCGGTCGGTGGCGGCGCGGGCCTTCGCCGCCGCCCTCCAGTGCGCGTACGGCACCGGCTGCGGCGCGTGCCCCGGCTGCCACACCACGATGACGGGCACCCACGCCGACGTCCGGATGGTGGTGCCGGAGGGGCTCTCCATCGGCGTCAACGAGATGCGGGCGCTGGTGCTGCGCGCCGCCAGCACCCCGTCGGGCGGGCGCTGGCAGGTGGTGGTCATCGAGGACGCGGACCGGCTCACCGAGGCGGCCGGCAACGCGCTGCTCAAGGCCATCGAGGAGCCGCCGCCGCGGACGGTCTTCCTGCTCTGCGCCCCGTCCACCCACCCCGAGGACATCTCCGTGACCATCCGGTCGCGCTGCCGGGTCGTACCGCTGGGGCAGCCCTCGCCCGACGCGGTGGCCGAGGTGCTGGTCCGCCGCGACGGGGTCACGCCCGACGTGGCGCGGTGGGCGGCGGCGGCCGCGCAGGGGCACGTGGGGCGGGCCCGGCGGCTGGCCCGCGACCCGGAGGCGCGCAAGCGCCGGGAGGCCGTGCTCGCGGTGCCGCGCCGGCTGACCGGCGTGGGCGCCGCGTTCGACGCGGCGTCGGCACTGATCGAGGCGGCCGAGGCGGAGGCCGAGGCGTCCGTGGCGGAGGCAGACGCGGCCGAGCGGGCGGCGCTGGAGACCGCGCTCGGCGCCGGCGGCACCGGGCGGGGGGCGGCCGGCGCGATCCGGGGCGCCGCCGGGCAGCTGAAGGACCTGGAGAAGCGGCAGCGGTCCCGGGCCACCCGGGCGCAGCGGGACGCGCTGGACCGAGCGTTGGTCGACCTGGCCGGCTTCTACCGCGACGCGCTCACCATGGCGCTGCGCGCCCCCGTGGCGCCGGTGCACACCGACACCGCCGCGCTGGCCGGGGCGGGCGCCCAGAAATGGGACGCCGAGGGGACGCTGCGCCGCCTGGAGGCGGTGCTGGAGTGCCGGGCGGCGATCGAGGCCAACGTGAAGCCCCGCATCGCCGTCGAGGCGATGATGCTCTCGCTCTGGAAGGGCTGAGCCCGCCGGCCGCGCGGACGGTCCCGCGCGGATCGGGTCCCGCCAGCCGGACCGGCCGTCCACAGGCATCGACAGGCGCGATTGCTGTGCGGTACGGTCCGGTGTGCCGTGGTGACCGTGGCGGCACGCACAGTGATTCCCTGTTCCGGGAGGAGTCCGCCGATGCCGCGGGGGGAGATCGACGAGGCCTGGATCGAGGAGGCGGTGCGGCGCTACCGCCGGATCGAGTCCCTCCAGGCCGAGTTCGACCAGGCGGTGTCGACCGTCGAGGTCACCGTCCGATCGCCCGACGGGCTGGTCGAGGTGGTGGTCACCGCCGGCGGGCGGATCACCGACGTGCGCTTTCTCGGCCCGCTGCACTCCCGCAACCCGCGCGACGTCGCCGGTTCGGTGCAGGCGGCGGTCACGGCGGCGGCCGACGCGGCCCAGTGGGCCCGGGAGAAGCTGCACAACGAGACCTTCGCCGCCTACCGGCCGCTGGCGGGAGCCTGAGATGGACAGCCTGCGCGCCCTCGCCGCCCGGCTCGACGAGGCGAGCGAGACCATGACCACCGTCTCCCGCACGGTCACCGCAGGCGACCCGGCCCAGACCGCGTTCGGCGCCGACGCCACCGGCCGGCCCGGGGAGATCGGGCGGGCCCTGCACCGGCAGTGGACCGCCGCGACCGGCGACCGGGCCCGGGAGGCCCACGTCGCCGCCCAACGGCTGGCCGCCGTCGCGGCGGCGGTGCGGGCCGCCGCCGACCACTACGCCGACGTCGACCGCGCCGCGCGCTACCGGCTGACCGGGGAGGCGTGATGGACGCGCTGGACCGCCTCGCCGAGCCCGGCCTCGACCTGCTCCGCCGGGTCGACACGCTGCTCGCCGTCGGGGCGCCCGAGGGGCACCGCGTGTGGCCGCTGCTGCGCCGGATGCAGGTGCTTCCCGGCGAGGCCGTCCGGAACTTCCTCGACCTGCATCCGGCGCCGCTGGCCACCGCCGGCCACACCGCCCGCCGCCTGGTGCGGGGCTACGACGAGGCCTCCGCCGCGCTGACCGACCCGGTCCTCTGGTCCGGTCCGGCCGCGTCGTCGTACGGGCAGGCCCGGGCGGCCCTGCTGCGCCACCTCGACGAGGGGCCGGAGAGCCTGGTCGGCCGCCTGGAGTCGACGGCCGGCTACGCCGACGCGCTCGCCGACTGGGTGGAGGGCAGCCGGCTCGCACTGGCCCGGGCGCTGGCCGACGTCCTGCGCTGCGCCGAGGCGGTGACCGTGGTCGCCGCGACGTCGGTGCCGACCCGCGCGCCGGGGGCGGCGGGGCCGGGCGGGACGGAGGCCGCCGAGATCGCCGCGCGGGTGCTGGCGGTGCTCTGCGTCGCGTACGACGGGGCCGAGACCCTGCTGCGTCAGTGGGCGCCGAGCCTCGCCGAGTCCCGCTGGCGCGAGCCGGTCGCCGAACGCCCCCGCTACGACACCCCGACCCGCGTCGGCTGGTGACGCCCCGCTGCCGGCGTGCTCGCCAGGCAGCGCGTCCGCGCGCCGGGCCGGGGTGCCGGTTGCGCCGGCACGACGCGCGCCGCACCGCGCCGATTCGGCGGTCGTGGATGGCTGCGCACCGTAGTCGGGCCGCGACGGCCGGCCGGGCAGCCCCGGCCCGCGCGTCGTAGGGTGTCAGACATGGGCATGCTCTGCGCGGTCAGCTTCCAGCGGTACGGGCGCCTCTACTACCTGGACCCGGGCGAGCTGCGGCCACAGGTCGGCGACAAGGTGCTGGTGCCGACCGACGACGGGCCGGAGGTGGCCGAGTGCGTCTGGGCGGCGCAGTGGGTCACCGAGGAGACCGACGGCTTTCCCCGGCTGGCCGGCCTGGCCGGTGAGGACGACCTGCGCCGCGACGAGACGGTGCGCCGCCGCAAGGCCGAGGCCAAGGTCGCGGCGAAGCGGCTGATCCGTGAGCACACCCTGCCGATGAAGGTGGTCGCGATCGACCACGTCCTCGGGGCCGCCGAGGGCGGCGGCGAGCGGAGCACCATCTATTTTACGGCCCCGCACCGGGTGGACTTCCGCGCGCTGGTGCGGGACCTCGGCGCGACCCTGCACTGCCGGGTCGAGCTGCGCCAGCTCTCCGCCCGGGACTCGGCGCGGGTGCAGGGCGGCATCGGCTCCTGCGGCCGGGACCTCTGCTGCGCCACCTTCCTCACCGACTTCGAGCCGGTCACCATCCGGATGGCGAAGGACCAGGACCTGCCGCTCAACCCGCTGCGCATCTCCGGCGCGTGCGGCCGGCTCATGTGCTGCCTCAAGTACGAACATCCCCTGTACGCCAAGTTCCAGGAGTCCGCCCCGGCGGTCGGCGCCCGCGTCACCACGCCGGAGGGGGACGGCCGCGTGGTCGGCCACAGCGTCCCGAGAGACGCCGTGACCGTCCGCCTGGACGCCGACGGCTCGCGCTCCATGTGCTCCCGCGCCGACGTCTGCGGTTCCCGCCGCGCCTACGAAGGCCGTGACCAGACAGGTCCGGCGGGTGCGGCGCGATGACCGACGTACGTCGGCGCCGACGGCGGTGATCGCGCCCCGCCCATGGCAGTCGAGTGCCGGCGCGGCAGGGCGACGGCCGGGTCGGGCCGCGGCGTTCCCCGTCAGGTGAGGGTGGTGGGCGGCTCGGCCAGGCGGGGGCGCAGCGGCTGCCCCGGGGCCAGCCAGGAAGCCTCGGCAGACTGGTCCGGGTTGACCTGCCAGTCGCGGGCGACCCGGTCGACGGCGATGGGGTAGATCGTCAGGCTGCCGTCGGGGTCGATGCGCAGCCGCAGGAACGCCTTCGCGTCCTCGATGCCCTGCCCCGCGAAGAGCTCGTTGACGTTCACCCCGAACGCGCCCGCCACCAGCAGGTACGCGGCCACCACCTGGCTCGACACCAGCCCGATCACCGGACCGTAGAGCACCGCCGCGGCGACGGCCGGCAGCGGCCACGGCCAGTCGTAGAAGGGCAGGGACAGCCAGGCCCAGGTGCCGACGGTGCCCAGCCCGATCTGGGCCAGGCCGTGGCCCACGCCGAGGATCCAGTGCCGGGCGTGCCGCTTGCCGCCGGAGCTGGGCGGCTTGGCGAAGAACGCGGCGCCGAGCATCGTGACGATCAGCATCGCCATCAGCGGCACGCTGAACAGTCGCTGCTCGGTGCCCTCCGGGTTGCTCGCGACGCCGGCCATCGCCAGCATCAGCAGCGTGTGCAGGGTGCCCAGCAGCGTGGTGAAGCCCGGGTTGCGCATCGGCAGGCGGGGGAAGATGCCCCAGGCGTACCGCCGGGAGCGGGCGGCGTCCGGGTAGCGGCCGGCCAACTCGTACGGGTGGGAGGCACTGGCCCGCCGGGCGAGGGTGTCGCGCGGCGGCACCTCGATGCGCTCCGGGAGCTTGTGTGTCGGGTAGAGGTACGCGCCGCCGCCCCCGCAGGTGATCAGCTGCCGGTCCGGGCCGGCGTACCGGGCGTAGTGGTGCAGGTCGCCGGAGATCAGCAGTCGCACCTGGGCGCCGGTGGGCGCGACGATCGTACGGATGAAGTAGTCGATCGAGTCGTACGCCGTGGGGTGGTCGACGGCCTTGACCCACGTCGGCGCCGGCACGGCCAGGATCACCCGGCTCTGCGGGCCCAGCCGCTCGGCGACCCGGTCGAAGTAGGTGAGCTGCGGATCGTCGAGGTACGAGCCGGACTGGTCGTCGAGGCCGAGCAGCCACCAGTCGGCGGGCAGTTCGACCGCGAAGTACGAGCGGGACTGGCCCGTGCCCCAGCCGCCGAAGTGCCGGTCCCGGGACCGGACGAAGAGCCGCAGGAAGGCGGTCAGGCCGTCGTACCAGTCGTGGTTGCCGGGAACCGCGAACAGCGTGGGCCGCTCGGGCGGGGTGACCGGCAGCGCGGCCTGGTAGGGCCCCTTGCACCGGTCCTCGTACGCCTCGAAGGCCGCCGACGGGTAGACCTGGTCGCCGCCCATCACCAGGGTCTGCGCGCGGGGCAGCCGGTGCCCGTCCACCTCCAGCTCGGGCTGGGCGATCAGGTACGCCACCGAGTAGGTGGCGTTGAAGCCGTCGCCCAGGTCGGCCACGTAGTCCAGCCAGAGGCCGCCGTCCGGCCCGACCTGCCGCGCGATGCCCGCGTCGAGCGAGTTCTGCAACTCCCGCTTGTCCAGGTACGCCCCGAAGAGCATCGCCAGCAGCGTACGGATGCCGGTGCTGATCAGCAGGAACGGCGCGAGCCACGGCACCGGCTTGCGTGGCGTGAAGCCCAGCTCCCGGGGGTCGATGCCGCGCGGCCGACGCGCCGCCCGCCCGCCGGCCGCCTCGCTCGCGTGCGCGCTCACCGCCGCGCCGTCCTGCGGATCCACGTCGGGGGCGCGATCGTCGTTCACCCGCCGCAGCGTAGTCCCGGGCGGCGGCGGTCGCTGTCCGGCGGACGACGGATCGGGGCCCGGATGTCCGGATGGGGATCCCGTTCGGCCGTGGGGCGGGGCGTGCCGTACACTTGACGATCGTTGCCGCCTTAGCTCAGTCGGCTAGAGCGACGCACTCGTAATGCGTAGGTCGACGGTTCGATTCCGTCAGGCGGCTCGGTGAAGAAGCCCAGGTCAACGACCTGGGCTTCTTCGATTTCACGGTCCAGGCCGAGCGAACCACGCACGGCCAGGATCGTGACGGTTGAACTCCCTACCCACTGCCCGCCCCGGGCGGTGCCGCGATGCATGATCGGGAGATGCGGATGCCGGTGACCCGAAAGGGCTGGCTCCTTGCCGCGGCAGGCTTCCTGATCTGGGCGCTCTCTCCGCTCCTGTGGGTGGCGGGAAAGCTCCCTCTCGACGTCAGCCTGTTCATCGGCTCGACCGCTCTGCTCCCGTGGATGGTCTACGTCGGGACCAGGAAGCGGGACACGGGTGGCCGTCAGTAGCGACGAGCCCCTGCCCGACCGGTCGTCCGGAACCTCGGCGCCGCGTGTCGTACGGTCGACGCATGACCGCACCCGATGACGTCCTGGCGGCCCTCCGCGACTTCGTGGCCCGCGTAGACGCGCTCGATCCGGCCGCCGCGCCGCAGGGTGAGCTGGTCGTCGGCCTGCGGGGCGTCGAGTCGCGGCTGGCGCTGAGCGCCCCGGTCGCCCGCGCCCTGGTGGAGGCGTTGCGGGCGTACCACGACCCGCGCGACCGGGGTCGCTGCGACCACTGCGGCGGCGGGCGACTCGACGACAACTTCCTGTGCGGAGACTGCGGCCGACCCAGCGGGCTGTTCGGCCAGTTGGTCTCCGAGCGGGCCGCCCGGCACACGCAGCAGGGCGCGGTCCCGGCGGCGCCCGTCGCGGGCGGCCGGCACGCCCGCGCCGACGGTCGCTGACCCGGGCGGGCCCGACCCGACCGCGCGATGCGGGCGGCGACCGGAGGCGGAGGCATGCGCCGTACGTCGGCAGCCCACGACTTTGTCGGTCGTGGTCGCTACCCTCCCGGCGTGACTGATCCGGTGGATGGCCTACGGGTGCCGAGCGTCGAGGAGGAGGCCCGGTTCCGGGCGCTCGTCGAGGCAGCCCGGGAGCGGCTCGGGCATCTCCCGCGAGTCCTGCACCAACCCGGCCGGGTGGCGCGCCTGACATCCACCCTCGCCACGGCGGGGGCAACCAGGAGTTTCGCGCGACGGCCCGCACACTGACCGTACGCGGTCGTCAACCCTCCGGAGGCAGCCTGATGCAGTACGCACCCGTCGTCGTCGCCCTGCCGATCGCCGATCGCCCCACCTCGTACCGCTTCTACTCGGAGGGGCTCGGCCTGGAGGCCGTCGGCGAACTGGCCGAGGACGGCGTCCCCGAGCCCCTCCAGTACGCCGTCAACGACGGCCTGCGCGTCATGCTGGTGCCCACCGGCGGCTTCGGCTGGGTCATCGGCGACCACGAGGTGGCCCGGCGCGGGCAGAGCGAGTGCCTCGTCAGCCTTCCGGCCGCGTCGCCGGCCGAGGTCGACGACCTCGTCGGGCGGGCACGGGCCGCCGGCGCGCAGGTCGTCGTCGAGCCGGCTGCGCAGCCGTGGGGCTACACGGGCACCTTCGCCGACCCGGACGGTCACCTCTGGACAGTGCTCGCCGACGCGCACTGACGCCATCCGACCGGATCCCGCGACGAGCGGACGGCCCGGTTCACGGGGAACCGGGCCGTCCGCTGACAGGGGCAGGCGTGCGGGGAGATCAGAGGGTGCGGTGCGGGTAGCCGGTGGTGCCGGGCTCCGGCACGACCTCGACCTCGGTCACCACGTACTCCGTCTCGGTCGTCGTGGTGGCCGGCCGGTCGTCGGCGTCGCTGCGGCGCTTCGCCGCCGTTGCGGCTCCGGCAGCCGCGGCGGCTCCGGCCACGGCGGCGCCCGCCGCCACGGCCTTGCCGGACACACCGGCGCTGCCACTGTCACCGCGGGTGGCCGCGGCGTGCTCGACGCCCGGGGTGCCGACACCGAGGCTGCTGTCGACCGAGCCGCGCCAGGCGCCGGTCTCGACGCCCCGCTCCTCGATGTACGTCTTGAACTTCCGCAGGTCGGATTCGGCCTGACGCTCGATGATGTTGAGCTTGTCGCCGGCCTTCTCGAGCAGGCCCTCGGGCTCGTACTCCAGGTGCAGCCGCACCACGGTGCGGTCGGCGTCGACGGGCTGGAAGTAGACCGCGCCGGCGTTGGTCACGCCCTCGGTGGCCGCCCAGGCCACCTTCTGGTCGGGGACCTGCTCCAGGACCTTGGCGTCCCACTCGCGCTGGACACCACCGATCTCGGCGACCCAGTGCATCCGCCTGTCGTCGAGCTGGCGGACCTCACGCACGCCCCCCATGAAGCGGGGGAACTCCTCGAACTGCGTCCACTGGTTGTACGCGGTGCTGACCGGAACCTGTACTTCGATGGACTTCTCGACCTTCGTGGTCACGGGTAATCCTCCTCGTCAGGTCGAACCGTTTCTCGTTCGGCAGGTAGAGCCGTCATCGTCAACGAAACTCCTACCCCGGCCGGGGACGCTCAATCGCCGGACCTACCGACATTGCCGCGACGCGCCATCACCGGGCCAGCCCCCGTCCACATCGGACGGCCTGCGGCGCACCGCGACCCGGGCCGTTCAGTCGGCCTGTTCGGGGAGCCCGCGTAAACGGCGTACCGGCGAGAAGGCGACCCACAGCACCCCGGCCAGCGCGCCCGCCGTCGCGATCCACAACGCCGGCCGTACGCCGAGGGTGCTGCCGAGCGCGCCGCCGAGCAGCGCGCCGATCGGCCGGATGCCGTAGTTGACGGTGCGCCGCGCCCCGGCCACGCGGGCCAGCAGCGCCTCCGGGGTCAGCGCGGTCTGCACCGAGCCGACCGTGATGTCGAGCAGCATCACCCCGAGGGCGGAGAGGAACTCGGCGGCGAAGAGCATCCCGACCACCATCGGTGTGGGCCCGTCGGCGAGGGGGACGAGCAGCATGGGGGCGGGAAAGAGGACGAAGCCGGCCAGCAGCGTCGGTCCGACGCCGAAGCGGCGCACCAGCCGGCCCGTCAGCGCCGCGCCGATCAGGCCGCCCACCGCGCTCGCGCCCAGCACCGCGCCCAGCAGGCCGGGCGCGAGACCGAGTTCCTGCGTCGCGTAGAGCACGAAGAGCGCGATGAACATGAAGTTGAACAGGTTGACGGTGGTGGTGCCGAGCAGGAGCGCGCGCATCATCGGCGTCCGCGCGATGAACCCCAGCCCGGCGCCGAGGGCCAGCCCGCCACCGCGCGCGGGCGCCGGCTCCGTCGGCCGGATCCGCACCAGGAAGTACGCGGACACGACGTACGACAGCGCGTCGGCGATCAGGGCGATCGGGGCGGTGAGCACCTGCACCAGGACGCCGCCGATGCTCGGCCCGGCCACCAGCGACATCGCCCGGCTGCCGTTGATCAGGGTGTTCGCCTCGACGTAGTCGGCGCGCCCGACGACGGAGACGAAGAGCGGCCCCCGGGCGACCTCGAAGATGACGGCGAGCGTGCCGACCGCGAAGGCCACCAGGTAGAGCTGCGGCATCGTCAGCAGGTCCAGCACGTACGCCACCGGCACGGCGGTTAGCAGCAGCGCCCGCCCGAGGTCCGTCAGGATCATGAGTCGGCGCTTGTACGGGTACCGGTCGACCCAGGCGCCGGCGAGCAGCGAGAAGAGCAGGTTCGGGGTGAGCGCGGCGGCGGTCAGGTAGCCCATCTCGGCCGGGGTCGCCTCGAAGACCAGCACGGCCAGCAGCGGCAGGGCCAGGGTGGAGATCTCGTCGCCGAAGTACGAGACGGTCTGCGCCGACCAGTACCGACGGAACACGCGCTCGCGCAGCAGCCGGGGCAGCGGGCCGTGCCGGGCGGGAGCGCCGGGCGGGGCGGCAACCGGGGTGCCGGTCGCCTGACCGCTCACCGGTCGCCCTCCTGCTCACCGAGGTCGCGGGCACCCGGTGGCGGGTCGGCGAGGAGCGCCAGGTGGATGAGGCTGACCTTCCGGCTGCCGGCGGGACGCTTCGCGGGGTCGGCGATCCGGTCGTCGTACTCGGTGAGCAGGGCGTCGATGCGTGCCCTCAGCGCGGCCATCTCGTCGACCGTGGCGTAGACCGGCCGGTCGGCGAAACCGGTGACCGCCCGCCAGGCCGTCGACTCCTCGGCGCGCCGGGACAGGAACTCCTCGGCCTTGCGGACGTAGAGGGCGAGCTGGACGGCGCTCAGTTCGTCGACGGCTGCGCGGGTCTGCGGGTCGTCCGAGGCGTCGTCCCAGGAGGTGTTCAGGGCGGTGGCCCGCCAGGGCCGCTCGCGGGCGTCGGCGCCGGGTACCCGTTCGGCGAGCCCGTACTTGGCGAGCTGCCGGAGGTGGAACGAGCAGTTCGGCACGCTCTCGCCGAGCCGCTCGGCAGCCTGGGTCGCGGTCATCGGGCCCTGCTGGCGCAGCAGCCCGATCAGCGCCATCCGCAGCGGGTGCGCGTACCCGCGCAGGGCCTTGGGGTCGGAGAGCTTCACCTCGGGTAGCGACATACCCTAAAGCTATCTTTATAAAGAATCCTTTAGCAATGCCCCGGCCGCCCACCCACACATCGCCCACCACCCCACCCCCGCCAGAGGCCGCCCACCACCGCATCAGCCAGAGGTGATCAGGACGCCACGGACGCAAAAGCGCCCGGTAGCGTCCATGGCGTCCTGATCACCAGGGGACCAACTGGGGGAGGGCGTCCCCTGTCGGGAGGCGTCAGGTGTAGATGGTGGTGGCGTATTGCGGGCCGTAGTGGCGTTCCAGGTCGGCCAGGCTCTCCGCCGGGTTCTCGACCTCCTTGATCAGCTGGGCCCGGGACGGCAGTACGTCCGGCTGCCAGCTCTCCGGCTGCCACAGCTCGGAGCGCAGGAACGCCTTCGCGCAGTGGTAGAAGATCTGCTCGATCTCCACCACCACGGCGAGGACCGGCCGGTGCCCCTTGACCACCATGTCGTCGAACCACGGGGCGTCGCGCACCAACCGGGCCCGGCCGTTGATCCGCAGCGTGTCGGTGCGCCCGGGAATCAGGAAGATCAACCCGACGTGCGGGTTGTCCAGGATGTTGCGGTAGCCGTCGGCGCGCCGGTTGCCCGGCCGCTCCGGGATGGCGATGGTCCGCTCGTCCAGCACCAGCGCGAAGCCGGGCGGGTCGCCCTTCGGCGAGACGTCGCAGCTGCCGTCCGCGCCCGCCGTCGCCACCAGGCAGAACGGTGAGGCGGCCAGCCAGTCCCGGTCCCGTTGGTGCAGGACGGGCCGCTCCTTGGTCAGCGCGCGCGGCATGGGTGTTCCCAGCAGCTCGCGCAGTTCCTCGTGCGAGGTGATCTCCACCGTCACGTGATCCTCCCCCGTGCGTTGACCCCGGTGGCGGCGTACCCGCCGCCCATGAGCCTAGGAGAGCGCGACCAGCGCGAGGTTTGTCCCTCCGGGCCGGGGGTACCGCCTCACCCGACCCGCCCGGAGAGACCGAGCAGTGGAGGCCCGATGGAGAGCCGACTCAAGGTGCTGGGTCACCCCGTCCACCCGATGCTGGTCATGTTCCCGGTCGGCCTGCTGGTCACGGCGGTCCTGTTCGACCTGGTGGACACCGTGGGCGGGCCGGACTTCCTCGGCGAGGTCGCGTACTGGAACATCACCGTCGGCCTGATCGGCGGCCTGCTGGCCGCGGCGGCCGGGACGTTCGACCTGCTGGCCATCCCGTCGGGCACCCGCGCGAAGCGGGTGGCGCTGACCCACGCCGCCGCCAACGTGGCGGTGATCCTGCTCTTCGCCGCGGTCTGGGTGGTCCGGCTCAACGCCGACTCCCGGGCTGCCGGCGGCGCGCTGATCGCCATCGAGGTGGTCGCGCTGGCGATCCTCGGCGTCAGCGCCTGGCTGGGCGGGGAACTGGTGGACCGGCTCGGTGTCGGCGTGGACCGCGAGGCCGGACTGGACGCGCCCAGCTCGCTGAGGCCTCCGGCGGCCACCCAGCGGATCGGCGAGGCCCGATGAGCGGGGCGGGGCGCGGGGGAGGGCCGTCTTGAGCGAGCGAGTCATCAGCGGAGGGGCGTCATGAGCGAGCAGAGCGGCGGGTCCGGCCGGAGTTGGCGCGGTCGGCAGCAGGGCTGGGACCCGATGGGCGAACTCCAGTCGCTGCGGTCGGAGCTGCGCCGGCTGGTCGGCGGCCGGACCGGGTCGTCGGACGTCGAGCTGAGCGAGACCGCCGAAGGCTGGGAGGTCGTGGTGCGGCTGCCCGGCGTGGCGCCGGAGGAGGTGGCGGTCGAGTTGGACGACCGCGAGCTCTGCGTCCGGGCCCGCTCCGAGGCCGAGGTCAACGCCGACCACGGCATCCCCGGCGGCTTCGAGACCCGGGGCTTCGAGTACCGCGTCGACCTGCCGTCCCGGGTGGACCCCGACGCCATCGACGCGGTCATGGACCACGGCCTGCTCCGGGTGCGACTGCCCAGGGCCGCCCGGCCCGCGCCGCGCTCCATCACCGTCGGCCGCACCGGGCCCCGGTCCGCCGGCCCCGCCGGGGGTACGCCGACCGTCGTCGACCCGGCGGCGGACCGGGAGATGCACCGCCCGGACATCGCCCTCGACGAGACCGACCGGCCGTAACGAGCCGCGTGGCCACCCCGGACCTGCTCGGCCCGGCGACCGGGCGCGTGCCCGACGTCGAGCGGATCGCCGTGCTGCGCGCCAACGCGCTCGGTGACTTCATCTTCGTCCTGCCGGCGCTGGACGCGTTGCGGGCCGCGTACCCGAAGGCGGAGATCGTGCTGCTCGGCGCGCCGTGGCACGCGAAGCTCTGGCGCGACCGGCCCGGGCCGGTGGACCGCGTGCTGGTGGTGCCGCCCGCGCCGGGGATCCGCGGCCCCGATCCGGGCGAGCCGGAGTCGGCGCCGGACGACTTCCTCGCCGCGGCCCGCCGGGAACGCTTCGATCTGGCGCTGCAACTGCACGGCGGCGGCGCCAACTCCAACCCGTTCGTCGCCGCCCTCGGCGCGCGGGTCACCGCCGGGCTGCGCGCCGAGGAGGCGCCGCCGCTGGACCGCTGGATCCGGTACGTCTACTACCAGCACGAGGTGATCCGCTACCTGGAGGTGGCTGGACTGGTCGGGGCGGGCGCCACCACCATGGTCCCGACCTTGGCCGTGACCGACGCCGACCGGGCCGAGGCCGACGAGGTGCTCGGCCCGGCACGGCGGCCCAGGGTGGCGCTGCACCCCGGCGCCACGGACACCCGCCGGCGCTGGCCCGCCGAACGCTTCGCGGAGGTGGCCCGCGAGCTGGTCGGCGACGGGTACGAGGTGCTGGTCACCGGCACCCCCGCCGAGCAGGAGGTGGTGGACCGGGTGGTCGGGGCGGCCGGGGTGCCCCTCCGGCCGCAGGTGGGCACGCTCAGCCTCGGCGGGCTGGCCGGTTGCTACGCCGGCTGCGAGCTGGTGGTCTCCAACGACACCGGCCCGCTGCACCTGGCCGCCGCCGTGGGCACCGCGACCGTCGGCGTCTACTGGGTCGGCAACCTGATCACGGTGGCGAACCTGCTGCGCGGCCGGCACCGGCCGATCAGCTCGTGGACGGTGCTCTGCCCGGTCTGCGGGGTGGACTGCACCCCGGGCATCTACCCGCACCGTCCCGGCGACGGTGAGTGCCCCCACCGGGACTCCTTCGTCACCGACGTGCCGGTCGTCGAGGTCGTGGAGGCGGCCCGGGAACTGCTCCGCCCGGAACCCGGCGCCCCCTGAGCGCCGGCGTCTGTCGGGCGCCGCCGCCGCGCGGCCGGGCCCCCGCGTCGGTCTCAGGCCCGTTGCGTCGACTCCTCCTCGGCGAGGACGACCTCCCACGCCTCCACGTCGCGCTCGGTGACCGTGGTCGGCGACTCCAGGTGGTATGCGCCGCTGGGCAGGACGCCGGCGCCGCCGAAGCGCGCCAGCACGGCGAGCTGCGCGGCGACGTCCTCGCCCTGGTGCTTCTCGTGCACCCGCCGCCAGAAGTCGAACCCGCCGGAGTCGAGCAGTTTCTGCCGGTCGTAGAGCACGCAGCCGCCGATCCAGGACACCCGGTACGCCCGCCAGGCCCCCGCCGGCAGGTCCAGCCGGCGGGTGACGTGCAGCAGGTTCGCGGCCGAGTGGATCGACGCCCGTTCCCACTGCGGGGTGCCCGGGCGGATCCGCTCCGGGGTGGGCGGGCCGGTCCACTCCTCGTAGTGCCGGTGCGTCTCCGGCCGGACGTCGTCGGCGTACGACAGCCCGTGCACCGCGTTGCCGACGAAGCCACAGCCCAGCTCGTCGAGGGCGGTGACCAGCCGGCGCAGCGCGCCCGGCTCCAGCCAGACGTCGTCGTCGAGGCAGAGCACGTACCGGGCGGCGGAGGCGGCCAGCAGGTACGCCCGGTGCTCGGCCAGCCCGCGCCGGGGCAGCCGGCGGGTCAGCAGCACGGGGTGCCCCCGGTGGCGCAGCGCCCGGACCAGGGTGGCCGCCGCCGGGTGCCGGTACGCGGCGTCGCCGTCGGACTGGTCGCTGACCACCACCCCGAAGCCGGGTACGTCCTCCTGGGCGGCCAGCCCGGAGAGGGTGACCGCCAGTTCGGCGGGGCGGTTGCGGGTCGGGATCAGCACGTCGAGCAGCCGTGGCGCGCGGAACCCGTCGGCCGTGCCGGGGTCGAGCGGGCGGTTCACGACGGTTCGGGCGTCAGGGAGGTGTCCTCCTCCTGCGGCTCCTGAGCGTGCGCCCGGATCCGGTCGATGATCGCCGAGGTGGACCGGTCGGGTACGTACCCGAGGGTGCGGACCTGCCCGCCGAGCCGGCGCACCAGCGGCGCCTCCGGCACCATCTCCGGCGGGTAGTCGCCGCCCTTGACGTACACGTCGGGGCGGACCGTCTCGATCAGCTCCGCCGGGGAGTCCTCCTCGAAGACCACCACGTGGTCGACGCAGGCCAGCGCGGCGAGCAGGGCGATGCGGTCCTCGACCGGGTTCACCGGCCGGTCCGGGCCCTTCAGCCGGCGTACGCTGCCGTCGGAGTTGACCGCCACCACCAGCAGGTCGCCGAGCGCGCGGGCCTGCTCCAGGTAGCGCACGTGGCCCCGGTGCAGCACGTCGAAGCAGCCGTTGGTGAAGACGATGGCCCGGCCCGCCCGGCGATGCTCCGCGACGATCGCCGCCAGCTCGTCGGTGCCGACCAGCGCCCGGTGGCCCGCCCGCCCGACCGGCGCGTCCAGCGCCACGAGCAGGTCCTCCCGGCGGCACACGCAGGTGCCGGTGTCCGAGACGGTGATGGTGGCGGCGAGCTGGGCCAGCTGGGCGGCGGTGGGCAGCGGCGCGTCGGCGGCCAGCGCGAGCGTCATCGCCGCCAGGTACGCGTCGCCCGCCCCGACCGCGTGGCTGGCCGGCACCGGGGTGCTGTGGCTGCGTCGGGGCTCGCCGTCCGCCCCACCGACCACCGCGCCTTCGGTGTCCAGGGTCACCGCCACCACGTCCGCGCCGGTGTGCGCGCGCAGCTCGGCGAGGCGGGACTCGGCGAGGACGGCCCGGTCGACCCCCTCGCCGGCCGTGGCGTTCACGGTGACACCGGTGCCGGTCACGGTGAGCCCGTCGCCGGTCATCGCCACCCGGCCCTCACCGGCCGTCGGCTCACCGGTCGGGTTCGTCGGGCCGGGGCGGTGGGCGGCGTGGTGCGCCAGGGTGCCACCCGGGGCGACGCCCACCGTGAGTTCGGAGGGGCCGTCGGCCGGGTCGCCGTCGGGGTGGTCCAGGTGCAGCCCGGCACCGGGGGCCGGCCGGGTTCCGGCGGCCCGGGCGAGCAGCCGGGTCGCCTCGGCGAAGCTGGGGGTCACCACGGTCGGCGCCAGGCCGCGCCAGTCCGCCAGGTCGTGGGCGTCGAGTGCCACCGTGGCGTACCGCTCCCGGTGGGTCACCAGCCAGGCGCGTACGGCGGCGGACAGCGCGCCCAGACCGTAGTCGCAGACCACCAGGGTGGGCGCCTCGCCGCCGGCGGCGCGCAGCTCCTCGGTGGCGCAGTCCAGCGCGGTGAGCAGCCGGGCCACCCCGTCGTCGTCGAGCGCGTCGTCGGCGTCGCCGGAGTCCTCCCGGAGCAGGATCTGGTTGCCCGCCAGCATGCGCCGCTTGACCGGCGTGGGCCGGCCCGGCTGGGCGACCGTACGGTCCCAGACGCCGGCCCGGTCCAGACAGTCGTGCAGTTCGTCGCCGGCCACGTCGGCGCCCACCGGCGCCACCAGCACCGCCCGACCGCCGAGCGCGGCGACGTTGACGGCGGTGTTCGCCGCCCCGCCGGCCGCGGAGATCCGCCGGCGCAGGGTGAGGACCGGGGCGGGCGCCTCCCGGCAGAGCCGGTCGGACTCGGCGAACCGCCACTCGTCGAGCATGGCGTCACCGACGACCAGGACGGGACGCCCGAGCCAGCCCTCCACCACCGCGGCGAGCCGGCGCTGTTCCGCTGCTCCTCCTGCCATGCCGTCCCGGGTCCCCCGGGGCATCCGGGCCAAACCTGCCGCCACCGGGGACGGGTCGCACACCTGCCGCCCCCGGGACGGGGTTTCGGGCACCGGGCCCCGGGAAGGGACGGACGGTACCCCGGAGAGGAGAGACACCGACATGGCAGCGACGACACTTCAGGGCAAGCGGATCGCGTTCCTGGCCGCCGACGGCGTCGAGGAGGTCGAGTACGTCCAGCCCCGCGAGGCGGTGGAGCAGGCCGGCGCCACGGTGGAACTGGTCTCGCTCAAGCCCGGCACGATCCGGTCCTTCAACCACCTGGACCAGTCCAAGGCGTACGACGTGGACGTGACCGCGGCCGACGCGGACGCCGGCGGCTACGACGCGCTGGTGCTGCCCGGCGGGGTCGCGAACCCGGACTTCCTGCGGGCCGATCCGGACGCGGTGCGCTTCGTGCGGGCGTTCTTCGACGCCGGCAAGCCGGTGGGGGTGATCTGCCACGGGCCGTGGACGCTCATCGAGGCGGACGTGGTGCGGGGCCGCCGGGTCACCTCCTGGCCCAGCCTGCGCACCGACCTGACGAACGCCGGCGCCACCTGGGTCGACGAGCAGGTCGTCACGGACGGCAACCTGGTCAGTAGCCGTAAGCCGGACGACCTGCCGGCCTTCTGTGCCAGGATCGTCGAAGAGTTCGCCGAGGGCCCGCACTCGTCCCGCTGACCGGTCGTCGGTCGTGGGATCGGTGGCCCGCAACGGCGCCGACCCACGACCGACGAGGTGTACGCCGTTCCTCGCGCATGTCTCGGGTGGGCGGGGAAAGGAGGCGGGATGACCACGCAAGCCCCGACACTCGGCGGGCGGCAGATCCGGCTGCTGATGTTCGGCCTGATGACCGGCATGCTGCTGGCCGCGCTCGACCAGACCATCGTCGGCACCGCGCTGCCGACCATCGTCGGTGAGCTGGGCGGGATCAACCACTACTCGTGGGTGGTCACCGCGTACCTGCTCGCCTCCACGGCCTCGACGCCGCTCTACGGCAAGATGGCCGACCTGTACGGGCGACGCCCCGTCTTCCTCTTCTCCATCGGCACGTTCCTGCTCGGCTCGCTGCTGGCCGGCCTGTCGCAGGACATGACCCAGCTCATCGTCACCCGGGGGGTCCAGGGCCTCGGCGCCGGCGGCCTGATGACGCTCGCGTTCACCATCATCTCGGACGTGGTTTCGCCCCGGGAGCGCGGTCGCTACCAGGGCCTGTTCGGGGCGGTCTTCGGCCTCTCCTCGGTCGCCGGCCCGCTGGTCGGCGGCTACTTCGCCGAGACCGACTGGCGGTGGATCTTCTACATCAACGTGCCGCTGGGGATCCTGGCGCTCGTCGTGTGCTCCCGGGTGCTGCGGCTGATCCCGTTCACCCGGCGCGACCACTCGATCGACTGGGTCGGCGCGGCGCTGCTGGTCGCCGGGGTGAGCTGCCTGCTGCTCGCGCTGAGCTGGGGCGGCAACGAGTACGCGTGGGGCTCCGGGGTGATCGTCGGCCTCTTCGTGGCGGGCGCGGTGCTCGCCGTGCTCTTCGTGCTCCAGGAGGCGCGGGTGGCCGAGCCGATCCTGCCGCTGCGGCTGTTCCGCAGCGCCACGTTCGCGCTGGCCAACTCGGCCGGCTTCGTGCTCGGCCTGGTGATGTTCGGCTCGATCATCTTCATCCCGCTCTACCTCCAGATCGTGCGGGGCGCCTCGCCGACCCGCAGCGGCCTGCTGATGCTGCCGATGATGGCCGGCGTCATCGTCACCTCGGTGCTGACGGGCCGGGCGATGAGCCGCATCGGGCGCTACAAGTGGTTCCCGGTGGTCGGCGCGGCGGTGCTGGTGGTCGGCATGCTGCTGTTCACCCGGCTGGAGGTGGACACCTCGCTCTGGCTGGCCTTCGGCTACATGGTCGTGATCGGCGTCGGGCTGGGGCTCTGCATGCAGTCGCTGATCCTGGCCGTGCAGAACGCCGTGTCGATGCGGGACCTGGGCGCCGGCACCTCGTCGGCGACGTTCTTCCGGTCGCTGGGCGGCTCGTTCGGCGTCGCCATCCTCGGCGCGGTGCTGTCGTCGCGGCTCACCTCGGAACTCGCCGACCGGATGCCGGGCGCGATCGCCCAACTGCCGCCGCAGCAGCAGGCCGCCGTGGCGGCGAGCGGCGGGGCGGACGTCTCGGTGAACGACCCGGCGACCATCCTGGCGCTCCCGGCGCCGGTGCGCGAGGCCGTCCAGGCGGCGTTCGTCGAGTCGCTGCATCTGGTCTTCCTGACCACCGGCCTGATCGCGATCGTGGCGGTGCTGGTCACCCTGGCGCTGCCGAACGACAAGCTGCGCGGCGCGGGCCCGGGCGGCGCCACGGGCGGCACGGACGGCCTGGGCGGCGAGGGACCGGCACCCGGCGGCAAGCCGCTGACCAAGGAGTCGAAGCAGGAGGCCGCCGCCGAGATGGAGGCGAAGAGCCAGACGATGCTCTGACCGGGCGCACCGGCCCGCGTCCCAGGCTGGCCGGGTCGGCCCTACTTGAGGATCAGCCGGTTGGTCTGCTCGAAGACGTCCAGGTCGGCGAGGGTCTCGGCGACGCTGGCGGAGAGCGGGGCCGGCAGCTGCGCCCGGTGGAAGAAGCCCGCGTCGATCGTCTCGTCCGTGATCCGGGCCAGCTCGCCGTCCCACTCGTCGACGCGGAACGCGGTCGTGAAGATCTGGTACGTGTGGCCGTACATGTTGGTGTGGGTGCGGTCCGGGCCCGTGTAGAGGGCGAAGGCGCTGACGCGCAGCGCGCGCAGCCCGGTCTCCTCGCGTACCTCGCGGACGGCGCAGTCGGCGATCGACTCGCCCAGCTCCATCGCACCGGCGGGCATGGCCCACTGGCCGTTGTCGGAGCGCTGGATCAGCAGGAGGCGTCCCGCGTTGTCGCGGACCACGGCGCGGGCGCCGACGAACATCAGCGTCCGGTCACCGGCGAGCGCGCGTAGTTGTCCCACGTACGAATCGGCCCAGGAGATGCTCACCCGGACAATTTACGGGGCCGGTTCGGGGTCGACCGGCATTCCAGGGTTCCCAACCTGTGACCGCCGACACTACTTTGTTACCCATGCGTAGCACGATGATGGACGCTCCCCTCCAGGTTTCCCGGATCCTCGGCCACGGCGCCACCGTGCACGGCACGGCGGAGGTGGTCACCTGGACGGGCGCCGAGCCGCGCCGGATGACGTACGCCGAGGTCGGGCGCACGGCGGCCCGGCTGGCCCACGCGCTACGCGCGGAGTGCGGCGTCACCGGCGACGAGCGGGTCGCCACCTTCATGTGGAACAACGCGGAGCACCTGGTGGCGTACTTCGCGGTGCCCAGCATGGGCGCGGTGCTGCACACCCTCAACATCCGGCTCTTCCCGGATCAGGTCGCCTACATCGCCAACCACGCCGAGGACCGGGTGGTGCTGGTCGACTCGACGCTCATCCCGCTGCTGGCCCGGGTCATCGGCGAGATGACGACGGTGCGGCACGTGGTGGTGGTCGGCAGTGGCGACCCGGCCCCGCTCACGGCGGCGGCCGGTGACCGGATCGCGGTGCACCACTGGGACGCGCTGCTCGCCGACCGCCCCGACGTCTTCGACTGGCCCGAAGTGGACGAGCGCGACGCCGCCGCCCTCTGCTACACCTCGGGGACCACCGGCAACCCGAAGGGCGTCGCCTACTCGCACCGCTCGATCTACCTGCACTCGCTCCAGGTCTGCATGCCGGAGGGGTTCGGCCTCGGGCCGACCGACCGCGAGCTGGCCATCGTGCCGATGTTCCACGCGATGTCCTGGGGCCTGCCGTACGCGGCCTTCCTCTCCGGGGCGTCGCTGATCATGCCGGACCGGTTCCTCCAGGCCGGGCCGATCGCGGAGATGATCGCCGGGGAGCGGCCCACCCTGGCCGGCGCGGTGCCGACGATCTGGAACGACCTGCTGGCCCACCTGGACGCCCACGACGTGGACAGCTCCTCGCTGCGGGAGGTCATCGTCGGCGGCTCGGCCTGCCCGCCGGCACTGATGCACGCGTTCGCCGACCGGCACGGCATCGACGTCATCCACGCCTGGGGGATGACCGAGATGTCCCCCCTGGGCTCGGTCTCCCGGCCGCCGGCCGGCGCGACCGGCGAGGACGCCTGGCGCTACCGCTACACGCAGGGCCGCGTGCCGGCCGGGGTCGAGGCCCGCATCGTCGGCCCGCTGGGCGAGCCGCTGCCCGCCGACGGGACGGCCGTCGGCGAGCTGGAGGTACGCGGGCCGTGGGTGACCGCCCGGTACGTCGGCGACGACGTGCCCGACGAGGAGAAGTTCCGCGACGGCTGGCTGCGTACGGGAGACGTCGGCACCCTCTCGCCGGACGGCTACATCACGCTCACGGACCGGGCGAAGGACGTCATCAAGTCCGGCGGCGAGTGGATCTCCTCGGTCGAGCTGGAGAACGCCCTGATGGCCCACCCGGCGGTGCTGGAGGCCTGCGTGGTGGGGGTGCCCGACGAGCGCTGGGGTGAGCGGCCGCTGGCCACGGTGGTGCTCCGCGAGGGGGCGTCGGCGACGGCCGAGGAGCTGCGGGAGTTCCTGGCCGGGTCGGTGGCCCGCTGGCAGTTGCCGGAGCGCTGGGCCGTCATCGACGCGGTGCCGAAGACCAGCGTCGGCAAGTTCGACAAGAAGGTCGTCCGTTCCCGGTACGCCGGGGGCGAACTGAGTGTCCGGGAGCTGACCGCCCCGTAACGTTCTCAGGCGCACCGTCGCCTGTCGGGGTAGGGACCACTCCTGAAATCCCTCCCCAGGGGCGGCCCCGGCGTTCGCACCGCGCCGGGGCCGCCCGCTCCATGCGGGTGACCCGCACCGTCATTGTTGCGAAACTTGTTCGCCTCTGTGCCCACTATGGGGAAATTTGCCCAGCTCAGAAGGCTTTCGGTGAGGCTGGGCGTCACCCGCTCTCGCTGGTCGTGATCAGCACCTTGCCGACCACCGCGTTCTCCACCGCCTGGTGGGCCGCGCCGGCCGCCGAGAGCGGATGGTGGTGCAGCGGCAGGCCGGCGTCCTCGCCCACCCGGATCCCGCCCTGCGCCGCCGCAGCCGCCACGTCCACCACCGCCTGGGCCTTGGCCGCCTTCGGCTCGGTGTAGACGAGCACGAACTGGAACCGCGCGTTCGGGGCCATCAACGGCCGGATCGGCAGGGTCACCTCGTCCCCGCCGTCGTCGGCGTAGACACAGACCGCGCCACCGCGCCGGAGCAGTTGGACGTCGACGGCGGCGTTGCGTGCCGGCGAGACCTCGACGATCGTGTGCACCCCGTCGGGCGCGATCTTGCGGACCTCCTCGACCACGTCCTGCCGCCGGTAGTCGATCACGAAGGACGCCCCGGCCGCCGCCGCCAACTGCGCCTTCTCCGGGCTGCTGACCGTGGCGACCACGCAGGCGTCCGCCCACCGGGCGAGCTGGATGGCCGCGTTGCCCACCGCGCCCGCCCCGCCCTGGACGAGCACCGTGTGGTCGCTGAGCGCGCCCGCGTGCAGCCGGTCCGGGGTGTACTCGCCAGCGGTCAGGCAGCGGTGCGCGGTGAGGAAGGGGATGCCCAGGCAGGCCCCCAGGTCGAAGGAGGCGTCGCCGAGGGGCACCGCCTGCCGCACCGGCACCACCGTGTACTCGGCGGCGGTGCCCCACGGCCGCTGCCACGCGGCCTCCCACAGCCAGACCCGCTCGCCGATCAGGTCCCGGTCGACGCCCTCCCCGACCGCCTCGATCACCCCCGCGCCGTCCTGCCCGGGCGTCTGCCAGCCGTCGGGCAGCGGCCCCTGCCGGCGCGCCTTCCAGTCGGTCGGGTTCACCCCCGACACGGCCACCCGCACCAGGACCTCGCCGGGGCCGGGCTCCGGCACCGGCCGGTCGAGAAGTTGCAGCACCGAGGCGTCGCCGGTGCGCTCGTACACGATCGCCTTCATCCCCGTCTCCTCACCCGGCGGCCCCCGGCGGGGCGCCGTCGGCTGCGGTACCCGGCGGATCCCCGCTCATGCCGACCCGCCGCCCCACACCCGGACGCCGCCGCCCGGGCCACGCAACCTGCCACCAGCCCCACCGCCCACGGCGGGAACACGCGAGCACCCCGCCCTACGGCGGCGTCGTGCGAGTGCGAGCACCGGTGATCAGGACGCGATGGACGTTAACGGGCGGTTTTAGGGTCCAGGGCGTCCTGATCGCCGGGCTGGGCCTGGGGTTGGGCTGGTGTTGGCGGTTGGCGCGTCAGGGCTTGGCGTGTGCGAGCGGCCCTGGTGGGCCGCCTAGCCGAGGCGGTCGATGGCCTGCGGGGTCAGGTCGCCGATGGCGTCCAGCACCACGGCCGCCAGCCGCTCGGCGTCCGGGTCGAGCGGGTACGTCCCGTGCGGCACCGCGACCACCGTCATCCTGGCCGCGGCAGCCGACCGTACGCCGTTGGACGAGTCCTCCACGGCCACGCAGCGGGCCGGGTCGACGCCCAGCCGCTCGGCGACCGCCAGGTAGACGTCGGGCGCCGGCTTGCCCCGTTCGGTCTCCTCGGTCGACAGCGTGGCGCCGAACACCCCGGTCAGACCCGTCGCGGCCAGCGCCGCCGCGATCAGCCGCGTCGGCGACGAGCTGGCCAGCCCCAGCGGCCACCGTTCGGCCAGCCGGCGTACGACCTCGTCGGCCCCGTCGATCAGCGGTACGCGCTGCGCGTAGCGCCGGGTCATCTCCTCGACGACCTCGGTGGCGACCTGCTCGGGGCTACGGTCGACGCCCAGCTCACCGCTGAGGTAGCGGGCCCACTCGCCGGTGCTCATGCCCATCAGCCGGCGCTGCGTGTCGGGCTGCCAGGTGCCGCCGTGCGCCGCGACGTACGCCCGCCGGACCTCCTCCCACACCGGCTCGGAGTCCACGATCACGCCGTCCAGGTCGAAGATCACCGCATCCGCCACGAGCCCATCCTGCCCCATCGGCGGCCAGCGGGCAGGCGGCGGCGGTCAGCGGGCGGCAGGGCGGCGAGCAGGCGGGCAGGCGGCGGTCAGCGCGCAGGCGGGCGGTCAGGTCCGCAGGGCGGGCAGGCCGATCGGGTTGCCCTCGGGGATGACGGTGTGCGCGGCGCGCGCGATCGGTTCGAGCAGTTCGCGTAGCCGACCCGTACGCTCCGGGCCCAGCGTGCGCCACGGGCGGGCGGCGGCGGCGTCGGTGGCGTCCTCGATCGCCTGGAACCGGGCCCGACCCTGCTCGGTCGGCTTCCCGTCGGGGGTCAGCCAGCCCCGCTCGGCCAGCCGGGCGCGGGCGGCGGCCCACTGCTCCTCCGACCAGCCGCGCCCGAGCAGGTTCAGCGGCGAGATGTCGACCGCGACCCGCCAGGCCAGCGTCTCCACCGGGTCGAGGTCGGCCGCGACCAGCGCGGCGATGTGCCCGTCGCCGCGCTGCTCGCGCAGCGTGGTGGCGGCCTGCCAGAGCCGGGCCAGCGGGTACTCGCCGCGCGGCAGGGCGGCGTTGGCGGCGCCCAGCACCCGGCCGGCCGGCTCCGCCTCGGCGGCGGCGGCCTCCAGCAGCTCGGCCGCCTCGACCAGGTGCGACTCCGGCAGCTCGTAGGTCAGCTCGGCCAGCGCCTGCACCGCGCCCGTGAGCCGCGCCCGCAGCGCCTCCTCCGGGGTGGCCAGCCGCCAGACGGCCGGCAGCGCCCGCGCCACGGTGTGCGGGGCGAAGTTGAAGAACGCCGCCGTGACCGGCGCGGCCTCGGCGGGCCCCAGCGGCGCGGCCCGGCCGGCGAAGTAGCCGCGCCAGAAGCCCCGCAGGCCGACCGCCTCGAAGGCGGCCCGGGCGCGGGGGTGGAAGTAGGTGATCGCGTGGACGGGCTCGTAGTGCGTCCACATCACCCGGGCGGCCCGCCCCGCGTCGTCCAGCGCCGTCACGTGCACCTCCGCGTCCGGTCGTCACCCCGGACGGCCGACCGCCCGGGGTGACGCTGAACCTACTGCGAGTGGGTGAGGGGCCGGAAGCCCCATGTGGGCTACTGCATCAACAACGGGCGACATCCCGGGCGAACCGGGCCGCTACCGCGGGGCAACGGACCGGTCACGGGCGGACCCGGCGAGCACGGGCCGGTCACGGGCCGACCGGGGCAACGGACCGGTCACGGGCGGACCGACGGGTCACTGCGCCGCGAGCACGTCCACCACGAAGCGCAGCGGGCCGGCCGGACGGCCGCCGGGAGGGTTCGTGCCGTACGCCAGCTCGGCCGGGATGTCGAGCTGGACGCGGCTGCCGACGGTCACCCCGACGAGGCCCTGGTCCCAGCCCGGGATGACCTGGCCGACGCCGATGGCGAAGGACGCCGGCTGCCCGCCGTTCCACGACGAGTCGAACTCCTTGCCGTCCTTGTAGAAGACGCCCACGTAGTTCGTGGTGATCGTCTGGCCCTTCTGCACCGCCGGGCCGGTGCCCTTGATCAGCGGGGTCACGGTGAGCTTCTTCAGCTCGCCCTTGCCGGCGGCGACGGTCGGCTTGCTGCCCAGGGCCGGATCCGCCCCCTCCGGCAGCTGCGGGGCGGGGGGCGTGTCGGCGGCGGGGGCACTGGCGGACGGGCCCGCCGAGGGGGCGCCGGCCGTCTGGTCCTTGTCGCCGTCGCTGTTGCGCCCGATCGTCACGAAGACGGTGATCAGCACCGCGACGACGGCGACCCCGGCGAGCCCGCCGGCCCAGGCCTGCCGGCGGCGCTTCGCCTCGGCCGCCTTCTGGGCGGCCAACTGGGCGGCCAGCCGCCGCTCCGACTTCTGGGACCGGTTCTGCGTACGCTCGCTCACGGCGTCGACTCCCTGCTGCGAAGGTGGTGGCCGGCATCGGAGTGCCGGGGGGAAAGCCGACGCACACGGTACCCGCCCGGCCGCCCACCGCGCCGCCTCGACGGTGGCCGCTCCCACCGCACAGGTCACGCCGGCCCCGGCACCACCATGAAGTCGGTCACGAACGAGGTGATCCGGCCGTCGGCCGTACGCCCGATCCAGGTGCCGTAGCAGCCGTCGCCCCAGCCGGACCAGACCGTCACCACGTTGGCCCCGGTCGTCTCGTCGAGCACCGCGATGACGTGACCCGGCACCGGCCCGCCCGACGGCTCGTTTGCGACGAACACGTCCGTCACCGCGTCCTCGTCCCACGTTTCCAGAGCGGCCAGCGCGATGGGGTCGGCCAGGGTGCCGATGCCGGTGTCCACGCCGTAGCCGAACCAGCCGTCGGACTTGAGGTCCGCGACGTCCTGGTCGCCGACCAGCGCCATCTCCCAGCGGGCCGCCGGCTCGTCGTGGATCACCAGTTCGAGGGCGGCCACCCGCCGGTCCGCCTCGGTGTCCTCGCCCCGGACCACGGCGACCCACGCCCGCGCCGGGTAGCGGCCGGGGGTCACCTCGACCGTGAACGGTTCGTCCTCGGGGCAGGCCACCGGGTCGCAGCCGACCACCCGCCCCGTCGGCAGCACGACGTCGCCCACCGGGTGCACCTCCATGACGTACGTGGCGTGCTCGTCGGCGAAGCGGGCGCCGGGCGTCAGCAGCCGGTCCAGGTCGGGGGTGTACGGCATGGGGTTCCTCTCGCGGCGGGGGCCGGCGGAGCGTACCCGCGGTGGCCGGTGGCGGGCGAGACCGCCCACACCGGCCGGTGGCTCAGCCCTCCAGATGCCGGGCCAGGGACTGGCGCAGGTGGTGCTTGGGGCGGGACCCGACGATCGAGCCGACCACCGTGCCGTGGCGGAATACCAGGAGGGTGGGCAGGGACATCACCGAGTAGGCGCGGGTGGCCGCCGGGTTGGCGTCGGTGTCGATCGTGGCGACGACCATCCGGCCGGCGAACTCCTCGGCGAGTTCGGCGAGGCTTCGGGAGACGGCCCGGCACGGCGGGCACCAGTCGGCCCAGAAGTCGACCACGACCGGGCGGTCGGCGGCGAGCACCACGGTGGCGAAGGTGTCGTCGGTGACGACGGTCAGCGAGCCGTCCGGCGCAGTCTCGAGCATGTTTCCTCCCGGTGGGTGATGGCGTGGGCGAGCTGGTCGCGCAGCTCCCGGCGGACCGCGTGCAGCCGGTCGATGCCGGCGTCGACCTCGGCCAGCTTGCGTCGCAGCACGGCCACCGAGTCCGGGCAGACGTGACCGGAGGCGTTGCCGGCCCGCAGGCAGGCGACGAACGGGCGGATGTCGTCCAGGCCGAAGCCCACCGCGAGCAGCGCCCGGATCTCGCGTACGACGTGCAGCTCCGCCTCGTCGTAGACCCGGTATCCGTTGGCCGAGCGGGCCGCCCGGACCAGGCCGTGTGTCTCGTAGTAGCGCAGGGCCCGGGTGCTCGTGCCGGCGCGTTCCGCCAGCTCACCGATCAGCATCCGACCTCCCTCGTCCGACCCGACCGACGCTAGACCTTGCCACCGGCGTCAAGGCAACATCGGCGCGCGGGAGGGCGGTGCGGACGCCGCGACGGCACGCCGTGCGCCGGCCGGACGCGCACCGGCCGACAGGAGACGCGGTCGGGCGGGGTCAGGCGGTCTTGCGGGCGGCCTTCTTCGGCGCGGCCTTCTTCGCCGCCGGCTTCTTCTCGCCCTCGGCGGCCTTCTTCGGGGCGGCCTTCTTGGCGGCGGTCTTCTTCGGTGCGGCCTTCTTCTCGGCGGTCTTCCTGGCCGGGGCCTTCGCCGCCTTCTTCTCGGCGGCCTTCTTCTGCGCCGAGCGGGCGGCCGAGATCGGGGTCGGCTCCCCGCCGCCGGCCGGCGCCTCGCCCCGGGCGGAGCGGGCGCGCTCCACGGACGCCTTCAGCGCCGCCATCAGGTCCACCGCGGCGGCCGGAGCCTCCTCGACCTCCTCCGGCTGGACGACCTCGCGGCCCTCCACCTTGGCGTCGATGACCTCCTGCAATGCCGCCCGGTAGTCGTCGGTGAAGGCGTCCGGCTCGAACTCGCCGGCCATCGAGTCGATCAGCGAGCTGGCCATCGCCAGCTCCGGCGGGCGGACCTTCAGGTCCTCGTCGAGGAAGCCGAAGTCGGGTTTGCGGATCTCGTCCGGCCAGAGCATGGTGTTGAGCAGCAGCACGCCCTCGCGGACCCGCAGCGTGGCGAGCTGCTCCCGCTGGCGCAGCGCCACCTTGACGATCGCCACCCGCTCCGAGTCGGCGAGCGCGTCGCGCAGCAGCACGTACGGCTTGGTGGCGGTGCCCTCCGGCTCCAGGAAGTACGCCTTGTTGTAGAGGATCGGGTCGACCTGCTCGGCGGGGACGAACTCCAGCACGTCGATCGCGCGCGAGCTGGACAGCGGCAGCTCGGCGAAGTCCTCGTCGGTGAGGATCACCATCTCGCCGCCGCCGATGTCGTAGCCCTTGGCGATGTCGTCGTAGGTGACCTCCTCGCCGCAGACCTGGCAGGTGCGCTTGTAGCGGATGCGCCCGCCGTCCTCCCGGTGCACCTGGTGGAAGCGGATGTCCTTCTCCTCGGTGGCCGAGTAGAGCTTGACCCCGATCGAGACGAGGCCGAACGAGACGGCTCCCTTCCAGATGGCCCGCATCCCCGTGCTCCTCTCGCCGGTACAGCCCAGGATCGCAAATGATCGAAGGCCACGCGAGCGCTTCGGTGCGCAAGTACAGTCGGGACGTGCCCGGCGCGCCGCTCAAGCCGATGCTCGCGATGACCGGGCAGCTCCCGGCGGGTGCCGGCTGGGCGTACGAGTTCAAGTGGGACGGAGTCCGCGCGCTGGCGGACATCTCCGGTGGCCGGCAGCACCTGTACGCCCGCAGTGGCGTGGAGATCACCGTCGCGTACCCCGAGCTGGCCGCCCTGCACGAGCAGGTGGGCGACGCGCTGCTCGACGGCGAGGTGGTGCTGCTCGGCGAGACCGGCCAGCCCTCGTTCACGGCCCTGGCGGAGCGGATGCACGTGCGCGACCGCAACAAGGCCGCCCGGCTGGCGGCGGTCGCCCCGGTGACGTACATGATCTTCGACCTGCTCCGGCTCGACGGTGAGGACCTGACCGGCCGGTCGTACGCCCGCCGGCGGGAGGCCCTGGA
This sequence comes from Micromonospora sp. ZG13, assembly GCF_059359355.1. Taxonomy (NCBI): domain Bacteria; kingdom Bacillati; phylum Actinomycetota; class Actinomycetes; order Micromonosporales; family Micromonosporaceae; genus Micromonospora; species Micromonospora sp. ZG13. Next base: position 38,805 of record NZ_JCADBQ010000002.1, on the reverse strand, counting down.
CGGCCTGGCGCTCGGCGGCGCCCGGTGGGCGGTGTCGCCGGTCTTCGGCGACGGCCCGGCCACCTACGAGGCGGCCGGCGAGCACGGTCTGGAGGGGGTGATGGCCAAGCGGGTCGAGTCGGTCTACCGGCCGGGCGTGCGCTCCCCGGACTGGATGAAGGTCAAGCTGGAGGTCACCGGCGACTTCGTGGTCGGCGGCTGGCGGCCCGGTGCGCGCCGGATCGGCGGCCTGCTGGTCGGGGTGCCGGGCCCGGACGGCCGGCTCACCTACCGGGGGCGCGTGGGTGGCGGCATCGGCGCGGCCATCGAGCGGGAGCTGCTGCGCGAGCTGGAGCCGCTGCGCAGCGGCGCGTCGCCGTTCGCCGGGGACGTGCCGCGTGAGGATGCGCGGGGCGCGATCTGGGTAACACCACGGGTCGTGGTGGAGGTGAAGTACGGCCAGCGCACCCCGGACGGGCGACTGCGGTTCCCCCGGGTGCTCCGGCTGCGGCCGGACAAACCCGCCGAGGAGGTCGACGATGCCGGCTGAGCGGTTCCGGGTGGACGTGGAGGGACGCGCGCTGGAGCTGTCCAACCTGGACAAGGTGCTCTATCCCGACGCCGGGTTCACCAAGGGCGAGGTGATCGACTACTACACCCGTATCGCCCCGGTGCTCCTGCCGCACCTCGCCGACCGGGCGCTCACCCGCATCCGCTTCCCCAACGGGGTCACGGGCGGCTCGTTCTTCGAGAAGAACGCCCCGGCAGCCACCCCCGGCTGGGTACGCACCGAGACGCTGCCCGCGCCCGGGTCCAGCAAGGGTCGCGAGACCATCGACTACGTGGTCGCCGACGACCTGCCCACCCTGGTCTGGCTGGCGAACCTCGCCGCGCTGGAACTGCACACACCCCAGTGGAAGATCGGCGAGCACCCCGACATGATGGTCGTCGACCTCGATCCCGGGCCGCCGGCGGCGCTGCGCCAGTGCTGCCAGGTGGCGCTGCTGATGCGCGACCGGCTCGCCGACGACGGCATCTCCGCGTACCCGAAGACGTCCGGGAAGAAGGGCATGCAGCTGTGCTGCCCGATCGCCGGCACCCAGGACGCCGAGGACGTCTCGGCCTACGCCAAGCGGATCGCGCAGGAGCTGGAGCGGGCGCACCCGAAGCTCATCGTGTCGAAGATGGCGAAGAACCTACGGCCGGGCAAGGTCTTCATCGACTGGAGCCAGAACAACGCGGCCAAGACGACCGTGTCGCCGTACTCGCTGCGGGCGCAGTCCGTGCCGTCCGTCTCCACCCCGCTGACCTGGGACGAGGTCGAGGCGGGCGCGGCGGGGAAGCGGCCGGCGACGAAGCCGTACACGGCGGGGGAGGTGCTCAGGCGGGTGGAGAAGCAGGGCGACCTGCTGGCCCCGCTGCTCGACGGCGGCCCCGAACTGCCCGCCCCCTGACAGCACCAGGCCGGCGGGAGCGGGCCGGCCGGGCAGCGGCGTCAGGCGGCCGGCCAGGTGGTGTACGAGATCCGCGCGTTCAGGTTGGCCGGCACGCCCAGCCAGGCGTAGCAGTTGACCGAGACCAGGGTGTCGGCCCCGGACGGAGACCAGCCGGCCAGTACGCAGTAGCCGCGCGGCGGACGACCGAGACCGGTCACGAAGGAGTTCACGAAGGCGGTGCCGTAGCCGGTCCCGGTGCCGGCGAAACGCACCTGGTAGCGGCCGGTGCCGAGCACCGTGCCCGCCGCGCCGCCGAAGCCCGGGATCGTCGAGTTGTAGCTCTCCCCGCCGATCCAGGTGTCGCGGACGTCCTCGCCGTAGAACACGCCGCTGGCGAAGCGCGGCCCGAACGCCCGGCCCAGCAGGTCCACCCGGGAGCCGTAGGTGACCACGAAGCGGGCGTCCACGGGGTTGCCGGCGGCGTTCGCGCAGTGCACCACCCACACGTCCGGCGGATCGAGCTGGCAGTGCACGGCGGTGCCGCCCAGCGCGGTCACGTGCGCCATCGGGAAGGTCGCCCCGCCCTCGCTGGGCGGGTTCGGGTTCATCAGGAACCGGTACCGGCCCTTGTCGAGGCGCTCGTAGGAGATCGTCCCGCCGGTCGAGTCGTAGCGGTACGCGGCGGGCAGGGTGCGTACGCCGGTCGGCTGCGCCTGGTCGGTGACGAACCACGCCAGCCGGCCCTGGCCGACCTGCCGGACGTTGGTGAAGGTGGCCACGAAGCGACTGTCCACGGGGCTGCCGGTCGCGGCGAAGCAGCGCACCTGGATCAGCAGGTCGGGGGCGCCGATCGGGCTGCGGTACCAGCTCGCCACCGTGCAGAAGACCGGCCCGCCGCCGTACGCCACCGCGTGCGCCACCCCGCCGCTGGTCGCCGCCCCCTCCAGCACCACCGTGTACGCCCCGGTGCCGGTGCGGCGCACCACGACGTCGCCGTCGCCGGAGTGGGCGCTGTAGCCGCCGGTGATGCGGTACTCGGTCGTGGTCGGGGAGTGCGCCCAGATCGTGGCGGTCACCGTGGGGTTGGGGTCCGGCAGCGGGTCCGCCGCGGCGGGCGCCGGCCGGGCCAGGGCCGCCCCGGCGAGCAGCACGGTCAGCGCCACGGCGCCCCGCAGCGTCCTGCCTCGACGGGCCCGGGGCACTCGTTCGTCCGTCTGCATGCGCAGCCTCCCTGGGCCTCGGCGGACCGTCCGCGCCACGAGTGTGGCAACGCCGGTCAATGCCCGGGGCCGGCGCGGCGATGCCGTTCCGGCCCGTCGACGGTTGAGTAGGCTGGCCGCAGCCTGCCGAGGAGTGCGACATGAACATGACCGATGCCCTCGTCCGGGAACCGCTGGCCGGGGGGCGGGCGGCGGAGGTGGACCGGCCGCTGCTCACCTACCTCGACGACGCGACCGGTGAGCGGGTCGACCTGACCGCCACGGAACTGGGCGGCTGGGCGGCGCGGGCCGCCGGGCTGCTGCGCGAGGGCTGCGGGCTGGGCGTCGGCGACCGGGCGGCCGTACTGCTCCCGGCGCACTGGCAGAGCGCCGCCGTGCTGCTGGGCGCCTGGTCGGCCGGGGTGGCGGTGTCCTTCCGGCCCCGGGCTACCGCCGGCCTGCCGCCGGTCGAGCCGGGCGCCGACGAACCGTACGACGCCGTCTTCGTCAGCGCCGAGCGGCTCGACGACTGGCTGGAGGACGTGCCCGAGGCGCGGCACCGCTTCGTCCTCGGCCTCGGCGTCACCCCGCGCGCCCCCGCCCCGGAGGAATACCGGGACTGGCTCGCCGAGGTGGGCCGGCACACCGACGCGCTGCCCGCGTCCGCCCCGCTGACCAGCGCCCACGCGGCCAGCCCCGACGGTACGAGCTACCGCCAGTGGGGCAGCGTCGCGCTGGCCGTCGCCGAGCGGCTCGACCTACGGGCCGGCGATCGGCTGCTGGTCGACGTCGCCGAGCACGAGCAGCCCGTGTACTGGCTGCTGGCGCCGCTGGCCGTAGGCGCGTCGGTGGTGCTCTGCGCCAACCTCGACCCGGCCCGGCTCGACGCCCGGATCGCCGCCGAGCAGATCACCCGGGTGCTGTAGATGGCCGGGGTCTACACCGAGGCGAGCATGTCGCTGGACGGCTACATCGCCGGCCCGGGCGAGACCGGCTTCGACCGGCTCTTCCAGTGGTACGGCAACGGCGACGTCGCCATCGGAACCGCCAAGCCGGAGATGACGTTCCGCACCTCGCAGGCGAGCGCCGGGCACCTGCGGCACACCCTGGACGACACCGGCGCCCTGGTCGTCGGCCGGCGGCTGTTCGACCTCGTCGGCGGCTGGGACGGCCGGCACCCCATGGACAAGCCGGTCGTGGTCGTCACCCACCACGTGCCGGACGGCTGGCCCCGGCCGGGCGCGCCCTTCACCTTCGTCACCGAGGGCATCGAGGCCGCCGTCGCGCGGGCCCGCGAGCTGGCCGGTGACCGCTGGGTGGGAGTCAACGGAGGCAGCATCGCCCGCCAGTGCCTGGCGGCCGGGCTGCTCGACGAGATCCGGGTCAACCTGGTGCCGGTGCTGCTCGGCGACGGCGTGCCGTTCTTCGACCACGTCCGCGACGCCCCCGTCGAGCTGTCCGACCCGACGGTCGTCGAGGGCGACCGGGTCACCCACCTCTACTACCGGGTCCGCCGACCGTAGCCGTCCGAAAGGACGAAACGAGCCTCGCCGGTACGCCCCGAGGAGGCGCGGCGCGGCCCGCGGAACGGCCCGCGCGCCTTCGATCAGCGCTCCCCGGCCTCCTGGCGTTACAGGGAAGGCAGGCCCTTTCCGCAGGTCTGTTGCATGCGCGATCGACGTGGTCTCATACCGGGAAGACGACGTCATCGACCTGGTCGTGGCAACCCCGCGTCGACTCCGCACCGCCCCCATCCTCCTGAAAGGTGCACCGATGCACAGGAGACCGATCTTCCGACTTGCGGTCCTCACCGCCACCGCCGCGACGCTCCTGGCGTCCGGTGGCGCCTACGGCGCGGTATCGGCGGCGCCCGTGCCCGTCTCCCCGGGTGCCGCCGAGTGCGAGCCGGACGCCCACGGGCACGGCGCGGCCCGGCTCGCCGAGGGCGCCACCGCCCAGGAGCCGGAGCTGTACTCCAAGAACGAGGCGAACGCCTACGGCGTCATCAAGGACGCCCCGCGCCTGGCCAACGGCAGCGTCACCGTGCCGACGGTCTTCCACATGATCTCCGACCACCCGCTCACCGCTGCCGAAACGACCAGGTGGAACACCCTGATCGCGGCGCAGATGAAGGTGCTCAACGACTCGTTCGCGGGCCGCACCGCCGCCAACGCCTCCGACACGCCGTTCCGGTTCGACCTCGTCGACACGACGTGGACGGTGAACAGCGCCTGGTACACCGTCGTGCCGGGCAAGAACGAGCGCGACATGAAGAAGGCGCTGCACACCGGCGACTCCGAGACCCTCAACGTGTACGCGGCCAACATCGGCGGCGGCCTGCTCGGCTGGGCGTACTTCCCGAAGGGCTACAACAACGGCCGCGACTACATCGACGGCGTGGTCTTGCTCGACGAGTCGATGCCGGGCGGCACGGCCGGCAAGTACGCCCTCGGCGACACGCTGACGCACGAGGTCGGGCACTGGCTGATGCTGGAGCACACCTTCGCGCACGGCTGCTCCGCCGCCGGCGACTTCGTCGCGGACACCCCGCGCGAGGCGGCACCGCAGTTCAACTGCCCGGTGGGCGCGGACACCTGCACCGCACCCGGGCTGGACCCGATCCACAACTTCATGGACTACACGCAGGACTCCTGCATGAACATGTTCACGCCGGGCCAGGCGGACCGGATGAGCGACGCCTGGGTCGCGTTCCGGGCCGGCGGCGCCGGCTGACGCGGTGCGCGGGTGGCGGCCGGTCGTCGACCGGCCGCCACCGTCGGCCCGGACCGGCTGACCCCGGGCCGGGCCGGCTCTCGATTCAGTCGAACGCGGCGGCGAACATGCCCGGCTGGTAGGAACCGCCCCGCTGATGCACGATCACGGCGAGGCGATTTGCCGCGTTGATCAGGGCGACCAGCGCGACCAGCGCGGCGACCTGGTCGTCGTCGTAGTGCTTGCGCACCTCGGCCCAGGTCTCGTCGGACACGCCCTGGTAGGCGTCGGCGAGCCGGGTGCCCTCCTCGGCGAGCGCCAGCGCGGCCTGCTCGGCCTCGGTGAAGACGGTCGACTCGCGCCAGGCGGCGACCAGGTTGAGCCGGACCGCGCTCTCGCCGGCCGCTGCGGCCTCCTTGGTGTGCATGTCGATGCACCAGCCGCAGCCGTTGATCTGGCTGGCCCGCAGCGACACCAGCTCCTGCGTGGCCTTGGGCAGCGGCGACTGCTGGATCACCAGGCCGGCGTTCGCGAACCGCTTGGCGAACTTCCCGGCGACCTCGTTGTCGAACAAGTTGAATCGGGCGTCCATGCTTCCGTCCTTTACTCCTGGGGTTCGGTTGGACGAACACGAGATGCCGGCGTGCAGCGCCGTGTGACGGCGCGGCCGGGGTGACGACTGCCACAGCCGGAGGTGTCACAGCACGGCCGGGTCCGGCATCTGATGGGTGACGCAGTCGCGAGGGAACAGGAGCCACCCATGGTGGGTACGCCGCAGACCGCCGCCGACGATCGCCCGGACCCGGCCACCGAGGCGTTCCTCGCCCACCGCAACCTGCTGTTCACCGTCGCGTACGAGATGCTCGGCTCGGCCGCCGACGCGGAGGACGTCCTGCAGGAGACCTGGCTGCGGTGGGCGGGCGTCGACCTGGGCACGGTCCGGGACCGGCGCGCGTACCTGGTCCGGATCACCACCCGCCAGGCACTCGTCCGACTGCGTACGCTCAGCCGCCGCAGGGAGTCCTACGTCGGCCCCTGGCTGCCCGAGCCGCTGCTCACCGCTCCGGACGTCGCCGAGGACGTCGCGCTGGCCGACAGCGTCTCGATGGCGATGCTGCTGGTGCTGGAGACGCTGGCACCGACCGAACGGGCCGTGTTCGTGCTGCGCGAGGTGTTCGACCTCGGGTACGACGAGATCGCCGAAGCCGTCGACAAGAATCCCGCCGCTGTCCGTCAGATCGCCCACCGGGCACGGGCACACGTCGCGGCGCGCCGGCCCCGCCGGGTCGTCTCCGCCGCCGAGACCCGGTACGCGCTCGACGCGTTCCAGCGGGCGGTCGAGACCGGCGACCTGCAGGGCCTGCTCGACATCCTCGCGCCGGACGTGGTCCTGCTCGGTGACGGTGGCGGCGTCAAGCAGGCAGTCCCGCGGCCCATCCTCGGAGCCGACAAGGTGGCCCGCCTGCTGGCCGGCGGGTGGGGCAGGGTCGCGGGCAGCACGTCGTGGCGGCCGGCACAGGTCAACGGCCACCCGGCGCTGATCGTCCAACTCGGGGGCGAGATGGACACGGTCCTGGCCGTGCGCATCGACGGCGGCCTCATCACCGGGATCTACGCCGTACGCAATCCCGAGAAGCTGTCCCATATGGAGAGGGAGATCGTCCTGAGCCGGTGAGTCGGTACCGGCAGGGGCGGGTGACGTCGCTACGCCGCTCGGGCCACCGGTCGCGGTCGGGGATCGTCAGCGCCACGGGGGTCACGGCGGACGCCGCGCAGGCCGGGGCGTGATGGTCGGCCGGAGAAGCTCCCGTTCGTGCAGTCATGGACGCGATTCGCCCCCGGTCCAGCTTGTTATCGTGCCCCGTGCGTCCTTCCCTCTGGCTGTTCGCCGGTGGCGCGTTGGGTCTTGCGCAATCAGCAAGCGGAGCCCGCATCGTCCTTCGTGACGCGCTTGACGCGGAGGCGATGTACGGCGGCGGAATGGATGTCGTCCTGCTGCTGATGCTGGTGGTCACCTCGATGACAGGCGCGGCCGTTCTGTTCGCCGCCGGTGGGCTGCTGGTTCGTCATCGGGTCAGGCCCGGCCGCGCCCTGCTTCATCTGTGGACCGGTCCGATCCTCGTCCGGTCGGCATATGGCGGCTTTCTCGTGAGCGTCCCGAACGACGGTGGCCCGTTTCCGGCCTGGGCTGTCGTGACGGAGGTCGTCGCCGGTCTCGCTCTGGTTCTGATGGTGATCGCAGCAACGTGGTTGCTGTTGTGCGGTCCAGCCGCACGCGGCGACTCCACGGCCTGCCGGCCTGGCCACGGCCCCGGTCCGAGTTGCGCAGGCACGTGGAAGGCCTGAGGTTGGAGCGGTTGGCCTGAGCGAATGCGGCGACCTGGGGTCGGGCGGGCGCTAGTTGTGGTGGGGGGCGGAGCGGTGAGTGTGCTGTCGGTACTGGTCGGCGTCCTGGTGGTGGGAATCGTCCTCGTGGACGCGGCGCTGACGACCCTGTCGCTGGCGGGCGGGGCGGGGCCGGTCACCCGGCGCGTGTCGCAGGGGATGTGGTGGCTGACCCGCCGGCTTGCCGGTCGTGGCCCTCGACGGCAACGACTGCTGCGCTGGGCCGGCACCAGCGTGCTGATGGGTACCTTCGGGGCCTGGGTCGCCGGGCTCTGGCTCGGCTGGTTCCTGGTCTTCAGCGCCGTCCCGGACGCGGTGCTCGACCAGTTCGGCCGCCCCGCCGACGGCTGGTCCAGGTTCTACTTCACCGGGTTCTCGATCTTCACGCTCGGCGTCGGCGACTACACCCCGGGAACCACAGGTTCCCAGCTCGCAACGACCGGCGCCGTGCTGACCGGTCTGTTCCTGATCACCCTGGGCATCACATACCTCATGCAGGTGGTGTCCGCCGTGGTCGACAAGCGCACGATCGCCGGTCACATCGCCGCCCTGGGCGCCGACCCGGTCGACATCGTCCGTCGTGGCTGGGCCGACGGGGAGTTCTCCCCCATGTTCACCCAGCACCTCACCAGCCTGACCCCGGAACTCGTCCGGCTGGGTGAACGGCATCTGGCGTTTCCCGTGCTGCACTTCTTCCATGCCGACAGCTGCGGGAAGTCCGCTTCGGCGGCGGTGACCGTGCTCGACGGGGCGCTGCTGCTGTTGCGCGGCGGTGTCGATCCCCGCCACCGGCCGGACGCCGGCGCGGTGGAGCCGTTGAACCGGGCACTGCACCAACTCGTACGCACGCTCGACGGCCCCTTCATCGTCGCCGCCGACGATCCGGTGGTGGCGCCGGGGCTGAAGGACCTGACCCGGGCCGACATCCCGGTCACCGAGGAGCAGGCGTACGCGCAGGCGGTCGAGGGGTGCCGGACGCACCGCTGCCGGTTGCAGGGCTGGTGCGCGTCGGACGGCTGGGACGAGGCCGACCTGCGGCTCACGCTCGACTGACGGCACCGGGCGGACAGGCGGGAGTCGTCGCCGTGCCCCCGGGGCGACCCGGTGCGGCAGGTGTATGCGAAAGCTCGGCGGGTATGTCGCCGGGCCGGCCGGCAGGGGAAAGCGTGCCCGCCGGAGCCTTCGGAATGCCCCGTACGTCACGACGGGCGAGTGCCCCGGGGGCGGCTCGTCGTTGTCGAGGTCGACCTGAGGGAGACGTCGTGGGCCAGCGGCTGCCTGCCGCCCCGCACGGAGACGCCGGCCCGGCCCTGAGCCCGCCGGGTCACCCGTCCGGGTCGCCAGCGCTGTCCGTGATCGGTGCGGCGTGGCGGACGACGGCACGGCCGCGGGCAGATCGCCGCGCACGATGACGAGCGCGGAACGCGGGAACGGCGGCCCGGAGACCGGAAACCTGCTGCGGGGGCCGGGGCAGTCCCGGCAGGCCAACTTCCTGGAGTTGTTCTTCGATCTGGTGCTGGTCTTCGCCCTGAAAGGTGTCGTCGACCGGGTGACACCGGACCTGCTCAGCGATGCCCTCGTGATCCGCTGGGCGTCGCTGCTCTACGCCCTCGTGCTGGCGTTGCCACTGCTGTGGCTGTGGACCACGACCGCGCACATCACCAGCCGCTTCAATCCGCGCCACCAGGGGATCCAGGTGATGGTGCTGGTCAGCGCCTTCGGTCTGCTGCTCATGACGACGTCGCTACAGGATGCGTTCATCGGTCGTGGTCTGGTCTTCGCCCTGCCCTACGTCCTGCTCCAGATCGGTCGACCGCTGATCCTGGCGGCGCTGGTGCGCGGACGCGTCCCACTCCAGGTTCTCTACCTTCGGATGGCGGCGTGGTCCTGCGTCTCGGGCGTGCTGTGGGTGGTCGGGGGGATCGCGCAGGACGAGGGCCGGGTCCTGCTGTGGTCGTTGGCCATCACCCTCGACTTCCTCGGCGCCCGGGTCGGATGGCTCGTTCCCCGCATCAGGCACCGGTCGATCAGTGCCTGGGCCATGCACGGCGGCCACCACCTGGCCGAGCGTTACCAGCAGCTCCTGTTGATCGCGCTGGGGGAGAGCGTGCTGTCGGTGGGAAGCACCTACACGGTTCGGCCCGCCGGCGTCGCCAACACGTTGGGGCTCGTGGTGGCCTTCATCACCACGATCCTGCTCTGGCGGATCTACTTCTACCGCTCCGGGCAGGTCCTCGCCGAGGCGGTCACCATGGCGAGGAACCGGGAGGGCCTCGGCCGACGGACCGGTGCCGCCCACATGGTCATGGTCATCGGGATCCTCACGGTCGCCATCGGCCACGAGGTCGTGCAGGAACGGCCCGACGCCAGGCAGCTCCCTGTCTGGCTGATGACGATCCTCGGTGGCCCGGCGCTCTTCCTCCTCGGGCGGATACGACTGGAACGTATCGTGTTCGATCGCGTCTCCACCCGCAGGATCGTCGGCATCGTATTGCTGCTGGCGCTCTCGCTGCCACTGGTGTTCACCACACCGCTGGCCGCCGCGGCCACCGCCTCCCTCGTCCTGCTGGGCATCGCGATCGCCGACGCACGTCGGGCGGCGAAAGGACCCGAGGAGATGCCGACCCCGCCGGGATGAGCCGCTCGCGGGCCGGAGCCGCCGCTCGGCCCCTGAGGTCCCGTTCCCGCCGGGCGGGCCGCCGAGCACGGACTTATCTGCTACGACCCGCAGTCGGAGCACCTCCGGCCAGCACGCGACGACCAGGTCCGGCGGGAGGCACCCACGGCTGAGTCGTCTACGACATCAGGTCTACAGCGAGCGTGAGGGACATCGGGAACGCCCGAGCTCAGTCGACCGTCGGCAGCTTCGGGCCGAGGACGTCGTCGGCGTCGACGATCGTGTACGCGTACCCCTGCTCGGCGAGGAAGCGCTGCCGGTGGGCCGCGTACTCGGTGTCGATGGTGTCCCGGGAGACGACGGTGTAGAAGTGCGCCTGGCGGCCGTCGGCCTTGGGCCGCAGCACCCGGCCCAGCCGCTGCGCCTCCTCCTGCCGTGACCCGAAGGTGCCCGACACCTGGATCGCCACGGCCGCCTCGGGCAGGTCGATGGAGAAGTTGCCGACCTTCGAGATGACCAGCGTCCGCACCTCGCCGGAGCGGAACGCGTCGAAGAGCCGCTCCCGCTCCTTGTTGGTGGTCGAGCCCTGCACGATCGGCGCGTCCAGGTACTCGCCGAGCTGGTGCAACTGGTCGATGTAGCCGCCGATCACCAGCACCTGCTCGTCCGGGTGCCGGTCCACCAGCGCCTTCACCACGGGCAGCTTCGTGCGGGCGGTCGCCGCCATCCGGTAGCGCTCCTCGGCCTCCGCCGTCGCGTACGACATGCGCTCCGCGTCGGTGAGGGTCACGCGTACCTCGGTGCACTGGGCCGGGGCGATCCAGCCCTGCTGCTCGATGTCCTTCCAGGGCGCGTCGTACCGCTTCGGGCCGATCAGGCTGAACACGTCGCCCTCGCGGCCGTCCTCGCGTACCAGAGTCGCCGTGAGGCCCAGCCGGCGGCGGGCCTGGAGGTCCGCGGTGAAGCGGAAGATCGGCGCGGGCAGCAGGTGCACCTCGTCGTAGACGACCAGGCCCCAGTCGCGGGCCCCGAACAGGTCCAGGTGGGTGAACGCGCCCTTCTTGCGCGAGGTGAGCACCTGGTACGTGGCGATGGTGACCGGGCGGATCTCCTTGCGCTCGCCCGAGTACTCGCCGATCTCCTCCTCGGTCAGCGACGTGCGCGCGATCAGCTCGCGCTTCCACTGCCGGCCGGCGACCGTGTTCGTGACGAGGATCAGCGTGGTCGCCTTCGCCTCGGCCATCGCCGCCGCCCCGACCAGCGTCTTGCCGGCGCCGCACGGCAGCACCACGACGCCCGACCCGCCGGCCCAGAACGCCTCCACGGCCTCCCGCTGGTACGACCGCAGCGTCCACGGCTTGCCGCTGTCCTTGCCGGCCTCGGCCAGCTCGATGGGGTGCGCCTCGCCGTCGACGTAGCCGGCCAGGTCCTCCGCCGGCCAGCCCAGCTTGAGCAGTGCCTGCTTGAGCCGGCCGCGCTCCGACGGGTGCACGGCGATCGTGTCGTCGTCGAGCTTCGCGCCGAGCATCCCGGCGAGCTTCTTGCTCTTCGCGACCTCGATCAGCACCAGCCGGTCCAGCGCCCGCAGCACGAGACCGTGCGCCGGGTCGTTGGCGAGTTGGAGGCGGCCGTACCGGTCCATCGTCTCCGCCACGTCGACCAGCAGCGCGTGCGGCACCGGGTAGCGCGAGTACTTGATCAGGGAGTCGACCACGCCCTCGGCGTCGTGGCCGGCGGCGCGGGCGTTCCACAGCCCGAGCGGGGTCAGCCGGTAGGTGTGCACGTGCTCGGGGGAGCGCTCCAGCTCGGCGAAGGGCGCGATGGCCATCCGGCACGCCTGCGCGTCGGGGTGGTCGATCTCCAGCAGCAGGGTCTTGTCCGACTGCACGATCAGGGGTCCACCGCTCACGCCAGTGCCTCTCCTCCGCCTCGGGTCGCCGGCTGTCCGGGAGGCGACTGACCCGCCCAGGCCGACCCACCAGTGTTGCACGCACCCGGGTGACGGCAGAAAAATCTGCTCACCTGGAGCAACCGGAGCGGCACTCGCAACGTCTAGCAAAGGGGACACCTGTCAGGGAGGCAGCATGAAACACGTCCGGATCAGCAGCCGGCTCGTCGCCCTGGCAGTGGTCACGCTGGTCGGTGCCGGTGCGTGCACGTTCGATCCGCAGGCCGACGGCGGCGGGGGCGGGGGACCCGTCGCGGCCGGGGCTGCGGAGCGGGTAACGGGGGCGAGCGGTGCGCCCGGGCCGGACCAGCGGGCGCAACCCAGCAAGGCGCCGCCGAAGCCCAAGGTCAAGCCGACGCGGGGCACGCCGGCACCGACGCGCCCCACGGTGAAGCCGACGCGCTCCGCGACGAAGCCCATCGGGGCACCGTCCGTCGCCGGCTGCCCGCAGGGCGAGCACCAGCGCGCGGTGGAGGCGTACCTCGCCCGGCTGGGCGGGTTCGGGCGGGTGACCGTCGACGGCCGGCAGTCCGCCGCCGACTGCGCGGCCATCAAGAAGTTCCAGAAGCGGTACGACATCCGCCCCGCCCACGGCCGCGCCGGGCCCACGACCCACGACGTGGCGAAGCGGCTCGCCACCACCGACACGGCGCGCTGCCGGGCCGGCTCGGGCACCACCTTCTGCATCGACCTGACCAGGCAGACCACCTGGGTCATGCGCAACGGCAAGGTGCTCGTCAAGCCGACCGTCACCCGCACCGGCATGCCCGGCTACCGCACCCCGGCCGGCACGTTCACGATCAACTACCGCAACGTCAAGGAGTGGTCCGACCCGTACGAGGTGTGGCTGCCGTACTGGCAGCACTTCACCCGGGGCATGGGCTTCCACCAGACCACCACCTACCTGCACGAAAAGTCGATCGGCTCGCACGGCTGCGTCAACCTGCTCCCCGGCGACGCCGTCCGCTTCTGGGAGTTGGGCAAGGTGGGCAGCAAGGTCGTGCTGGTCGGGCGGCGCCCCGGCACCTGAGTCGCCCGGCCACCCGCGCCCCTCCGAGGCATCGCACAACTCGTCCGATCCGGGTTTTATCCCCTGTCACTCGCGACACGGCGGTGTCACGCTGGACGTCAGGCGTCGAACCGGACGGGGAGGCTGGAGATGACGGTCGACCGAGAAGTGATCACGGAGCACAGTCCCGCGCACGACCGGTCGCCCGTCGAGGAGGTCTCCACCGCCACCGTGGTCGCGTACGCGGTGGCGGCGGTGGTGCTCGTCGGCTGGTTCCTCTTCGGCTGGCTGGTCCTCGAACAGGGCTTCATCGACTCGGTCGGCGAGTCGGCCGGCGCCGGGTTCACGCTGCTGCTGATCGTCTCCGTCGTCGGCACGGTACGCCGCAGCCGCCGCTGACCCGACCCGCTCAGTCCTCCAGCACCGCCGCCGTGATCCGGTGCAGGGCGAAGGTGTGCAGCATCTCCGTACGGTCGTCCTCGGCGCGCAGGTAGCCCGCGCCCATGGAGACCGGCCGGACGAGCCGGGACGCGGTCGCCCCGTGCGCGTCGACGTACCCCACCCAGACCAGCGCCCGGTCCCGGACCGCCTGCTGGAGCACGGCGATCGCGTCGCTGTGGGAGGGCACCGGCGCCGGACCGGTGCGCCCCACCCCGCCTCGGACCACGGCCGGCGTCCGCCGCGCGGCCCGCGCCGCCGCATCGCCGCGCCGGATCTGCTCCACCACGCCCAGCAGGCGGGGCATCGCCAGCTTCGGTGCGGTCAGCGGGTCGAGCGTCCTGGTCGTCACCGGCACCCGGGCCGGGGCCCGCCGGGTCTTCGGTCGGGCCAGCACCGCGGCCCCGCTCGCGTCCTCCGGCACCGGGGCGTACCCGGCGTCGCGCAGCGCCATCAGCATCCGGCCCACCTGGTACGGCGTCGACAGCACCGTCGGCGCCAGCCGGCGCAGCGCCAGCGGCTCCAACCGCCGGTCGGCGAGCACCTCCGTCAGCAGCGCCTCGTCGTCGCTGCGCACGTACCCCCCGGCGGAGCCGACCCGCAGCCCGCCGTGCTTGCGGGCCACGTCGTCCACCAGGTACGTCAGCCCCTGCGGGACGGGGGTGCGGGACCGCCGCCGGAACAGGGCGTGCAGGTCGTCGGCCGAGTAGCCGGCGTCCAGGGCCCGGCGCACGCTCGCCGGGGTGACCCGGTGCACGCTCGCGCCACCGGCCGACTCGTGCTCCGCCACCACCTCCAGTTCGGCGGCGAGCGCCGGATCGGGCGGGCCGGGCACCACGACCGTCAGGTCAGCCTGCACGAGGAAGTGGTCGACCGGGGCGGGCAGCAGCGCGTCCAGCGCGCGTACGGCGTTGGACGCGTCGCCGCTCTCGGCGTCCGAGCGCAGCCCGAGTGGGTCGTCGCCGCCCCGCTCGTCGGCCGCCGTCACGTCGGCGAGCAGCAGCCGCCCGTACGAGGTGAGCGCCCCCAGCCCCGTCACGCCCAGCGTGGCCGCCTCGGCCAGCACCTCCCGGTGCGCGGCCTCGCGCCCCCGGCTGCGCCGTGGCGCCCGCCAGTCGAGCAGGGCCAGCACCTCCTCGGAGGTGGGCCCGGTGGCCGGTTCCAGGTCGGCGAGGACCTCCAGCACGGCCCGTCGGGCGGCCGGCGCGCCGGCCCGTTCCGCCTCGGCGGAGAGCACCGTGATCGGGCGGTCCCGGTCGTCGCGTTGCCCCACCAGCCCGGCCTGCCGGGTCATGGTCAGCCAGGCCCGGGCGAGCTGCTCCCAGCGCTGCGCGAGCGTCCCGGCCCGCCACACCTCGTACCCGGCGGTGGGCAGGACCTGCTGGTCGGCGCCGTGCCGGGTGGTGGTGGCCCCGGGCAGGTCGACCTCGCCGACGAGCCCGCCCGCGTACGCCGTCTCCAGCAGCAGGGCCGCCGCCGGCTCGTCCAACCCGACGGCCTTGGCGAGTCGGCGCAGGTCACGGACGCCCAGGCCGCCCGAGCGCAGCACCGGAGCCGGTTCGGCGGCGAGCCGCTCCAGCAGCGCCTCGGTGTGGCGTACCACCTCCATGGTCTGCCCGGCCCCGGCGGAGTCGGCGGCCTTCGGCTCGCGCGGCGCCGTGGCCACCGGCGGTGGGCTGCTGCGCAGCGGGCCGAGCGGGCCGCTGTCGCGGCGCAGCAGCAGGCCCACCTCGCGGGGCAGCTCGACGGTGCCCGTGACGCCGGCCCGGCCGCCGGAGACCGGCACCAGCAGGTGGTGGTCGACGAGCCAGCGCACCGGCGAGCCGGTGGGCGCGCCGCCGTTGGTCGGGTCCGGCGGCAGGTCGTCCTCCGCGCCGAGCGCGGGCGCCTGCAACGCGCCCGCCGGCACGGTGCCGACCGGCGGTCCGGCGGCCAGCCGGTCCAGAATCGCCCGGGCCGAGGGCGGCGCGGCCAGCAGCGTCCGCCGCAGCTTGGCCGGGTCCGCGCAGAGCGCCGCCGCCCGCGCGTCCAGCTCCGTCGCCGGTCGCCCCAGCCCCGCCGGGTACGGGGAGACCTCGTCGACGCTCGCCACCACGCGCAGGGCGTTCTCGGGGCCGTACAGCACGAAGAGCGCGCGCAGCCGGTTCACGGCGGCGCGGACGGTGGTGGGGGCGGGCGGCTGCGGCCCGGCGGTCGCCATGGCGAGGATCGCGTCGGTGGAGGTGGTCTGCTCGGCCGCGTCCCGGGTCAGCCGGGCGGCGTCCAGCATCAGCAGGGTGAACTGGTCCAGCGCGTCGAGGGCGCGGGCCACCGAGACCCGGGACTGGGCCCGGGTGGCGAGCGCGGAGACGTCGGCCGGCACGGGTACGACGAGGTCCGGCCGCAGCTGGAGGAGGGCGGCGAGCGACTCGTCGGGCAGCGACCGCAGGTGGTCGGCGAGTGAGGTGGTCATCGTCGTTCCACGCTAGCCCGGCAGGTGGTCCTCGCGCCCCTCGGACGTCCGGCTGACCCGGGGACGGGCGGGTACGTTCTCCCGCATGGCAGCGCTCACGGTCGGCTTCGACCTCGACATGACCCTCGTCGACTCGCGTCCCGGCATCGCCGACACCTTCCGGGCGCTGACCGCCCGCACGGGGGTGCACGTGGACGTCGAGGCCGTCGTGTCGCGGCTCGGCCCGCCGCTGCGTACCGAGATCGCCCGCTGGTTCCCGCCGGAGCAGGTCGACGAGGCCGTCCGGACGTACCGCGAGCTCTACCCGGCGTACGCCATCACGCCCACCGTCCCGCTCCCCGGCGCCGTCGCCGCGCTCGACGCCGTACGCGACAGCGGAGGTCGCGCGCTGGTGGTGACCGCCAAGCACGGCCGCCTGGCCCGGCTGCACCTCGACCACCTCGGGCTGGTGGTCGACGAGGTGGCCGGCGACCTGTTCGCGGAGGGGAAGGCGACCGCGCTGCGGCAGCACGGCGCGACCCACTACGTCGGCGACCACGTGGCCGACATGGTGGCCGCGTTGGCGGCGGGCGTACCCGGGATCGCGGTCGCCACCGGTCCGTGCACCCCCGACGAGCTGCGCGCGGCCGGGGCGGCGGTGGTGCTGGATGATCTCACCGGATTCCCGGCGGCGCTCGACGGGATGATCCGGCTAGCCTTGGAGCGGTAGACGTCTCAAGCTCAAGCGAAGCAGGGGTTCTCAGGTGCCGACGGGTCGAGTGAAGTGGTTTGACGCGGCCAAGGGATACGGGTTCGTCACCAGCGACGAAGGTGGCGACGTGTTCCTGCCCAAGGGCGCGCTACCGACGGGTGTCACCGACCTCAAGGGCGGTCAGCGGGTCGACTTCAGCGTGGTGGACAGCCGCCGGGGCGCGCAGGCGATGGGGGTCAAGCTGCTCGACGCCCCGCCGTCGATGGCGGAGCTGCGTCGCCGGCCGGCCGAGGAGCTGCACGGCCTCGTCGAGGACATGATCAAGGTGCTGGAGGCGAAGGTCCAGCCGGACCTGCGCCGGGGTCGCTTCCCCGACCGCAAGACGGCGCAGAAGATCGCTCAGCTGGTCCACGCGGTCGCCAACGAGCTGGAGGTCTGAGGCACCAGCCCGGCGTCGGCGGCCCGGCCGAGCAACGCCCGGACGGCGGCGAACCCCGCGTCCCCCAGGTCGGCGGTGAACTCGTTCACGTAGAGCCCGATGTGCCGGTCCACCACGTCGGGCTCCATCTCCTGGGCGTGCGCCAGCACGTACTCCCGGCTGGCGGCGGGATCGGCCCAGGCCCGGCGCACCGACTCGCGGATCCACCCGGCTGCGGCCTCCGGGTCGACCGCGCCGCGCCGGGCCAGGATGGCCCCGAGGGGGATGGGCAGGCCGGTGTCGGCCTCCCACCACTCGCCGAGGTCGACCAGGGCGGTCAGGCCGTGCCGCGGGTAGGTGAACCGGGCCTCGTGGATGACCAGCCCGGCGTCGTACCGGCCGGCCGCGACACCCGGCATGATCTCGTGGAACGGCACGACCTCGATCCGCGCGGGGGGCCGCTCGGCAGCCCAGAGCCGGAAGAGCAGGTACGCCGTGGTCCGGTCGCCCGGCACCGCCACCGTGGCACCACTCAGGTCGGCGCGGTCGGAGCCGTCGGGCTGGCCGGGGTCGCGGTCGCCGCGGGTCAGCACCAGCGGACCGCAGCCACGGCCGAGCGCACCCCCGCAGGGCAGCAGGTGGTAGTCGTCCAGCAGCCACGGCAGCGCCGCGTAGCTCACCTTGACCAGGTCGAACGCCCCCCGCTCGGCAGCCGTGTTGGTCACGTCCACGTCGGCGTACGTGACGTCGACCGGCGGGGCGCCGGGCACGAGGCCGTGCACCAGGGCGTGGAAGACGAACGTGTCGTTGGGGCAGGGGGAGACAGCCAGCGAGAGCGCCACGCCCTCACCGTATCCCCGCCGTCGGCGGCCTGGCTCCGCCCGGTCCCCACGACTGTGACCTGTCCCGCGAGGTGGCACTGCTTCGCGAGGTGGCACTGCTTCGCGAGATCAGCCGCGGAGGTGCGGGCGGCCGAGCCCCGCCACCACCGGCACGCGGGCGCCGAGCCGGGCTGCCGCCGACGCGCGAGTCATGGGCCGATCGGGACCTCGACGGCGAAGACGCAGGGCGGCACTGGTGTCCCCGTTCGGCCCTGTCGAGCTGCCCTCACGGATGGGGCAAGCCGCGACGCGGCAGATGAGCGAGTTGTGATCCGGCGAGCACCGGACGCCCAGCGCGGGAACGTACCCCTGTCGAGGGCCCGGTCTACGCCCGAGTGCACCCTCGTCGCATACCGGGGACCGGTGCCGGCGGTCCCTTGGGGTTGTCGGGTCACTCGACGTCACCGGCAGCTCTGGTGAACCGGCGCCCCGCGGGTCTCGCTGGCGCTGGTTCAGCATGGTCTCACAAACGGGGCAGCTCGACAGCGTGCCGAAGAGCATCCCGGCCGAGGACCGCGCGACAAGCGACGCGCCGCCGCACGACCCCAAGGCGGTTATCCACAGGGTTATCCACAAGTGTGCCGCGCCTGTTGAAACGCGCTCGTGCCGTCGTCACGATCGACACATGACGGAGCGGGACGGTCCGATCGAGGTGGGGACGGCGCTGCGCGCCCTCCGGCGCCGGGCAGACCTGAGCCAGCGGGAGTTGGCGCGTCGGTCGGGCGTGCCCAAGAGCACAGTGGCGCGGATCGAGGCCGATCCAGGAGTCGATCCGAGGCTGCGGACGGTGGAGCGGTTGGTCCGAGCCGCTGGAGGGGAACTGGCGGTCGGCGTCCGGACCGCTGACCAGCGCACCACCGTCGACGGCCCGGGGGCCGTCGGTGCGCTGGGGCCCGTCCCGCACGACGAACGACGCGACGAGGGGGGCCGCCGCTATCCCGCGCACCTCGACATCCGGGAGGTCCGGACGCTGAAGGACTGGCCTGGTGCGTGGTGGGGCCACTGGTACGTCCCGCGGGAGCAGTGGCCGGTGCGGGTGCCGGAGATGACGTACGACCTTCATCGCGGGCGACGCGACGAGCGACGGGTGCGGGAGCGGGTACGCGCCGCCGTGAGCTTTCGTCGGGTGACGGAAGGGGTGCCGGACGGGTGCTGGCGGCTCGTGGCCCAACTGCCGGGCGGTGAGCTGGTCGGCGAACTCCGGGCACACGAACGCAGCGAGGACCTGCTGCTCGGCGAGGATCTCGGCGATCGGCGGGAGATGGTGCTGGACGGTGTCCTCGTAGCGCCCCAGCTGCGCTTCCTGGGCATCGGCCGCCGGTTGCTCCGGCTCCTCGGCGAGGAACTGGACCAGGCCGGTATCCGGACCGTGCGCGCCATCGCCGGCATCGGTGGCGTCGACTTCCTGATCGCATGCGGCTATCAGTTGGAGGCGAGTCGGCCAGCGGTCCTGCGGTTCGACCAACGGCCGACGCCCAGAGAATGATCGCTGGGCCGGTCGGCAGCCGAGGCCGGCAGGCTCAGGGGCAGGCAGACCGGCGGGTTCAGGTCAGGGCCGCGGCGGCGGTGGTGAGGGCGGCGAGCGCCTCGCGCATGCGCCAGGCGTCGCGGTCGCGGGGACCGACGGGGTTGGAGACGGTGCGCAGCTCGACGAACGGGACGCCGGCCTGCGCGGCGGCGACGGCCACGCCGTACCCCTCCATGGCCTCGGCGACGGCGTCGGGGTGACGCCGGCGCAGGGCGTCCGTGCTGGCGGCGGTGCCGGTCACCGTGCTGACGGTGAGCACCGCGCCCACCGTCGCCGTCGGCAGCCCGGCCCGCAGGGCGGCCAGCAGCCCCGGGTCGGCGGCGAGCGCGAGGCCGCCACCGAGCCACTCCGGCGGCATGCCCAGCTCGTCCACCGGGAGGAAGCCCGCCGGCGAATCGGCGCCCAGGTCGGCGGCGACGGACACCGAGCCCAGCACCGTCGCGCCGACGTCCGCCCGGCCGGTGAAGCCGCCCGCCACGCCCGCGCTCACCACACCGCGGTACGGGCGCCCGGCCGCCTCGGCGAGCGCCAGCAGCCGGGCGGTGGTGGCGGCGGCGACGGCGGGCCCGACCCCCACCGGCAGTACCGCCGTCGACGGGTCCGGAAGGCCCGCGCGGACCGCCTCGGCCTCGGCGGGCACCGCCGTGACGACCAGCAGGCCCGTCACGGCAGTGGCCCCTGCGGCTCCCGGCGGGTCTCGTCGTCCGTCCCGCCCGTCCCTGCGACGGCGGAGGACGGCCGGTAGATGTGGTATCCGGGCGGGGCCAGGGACGGGTCGTCCAGCGGCCGGCCGCCCTGCGCCGGGGCGGGCGAGACGGGCGCGACCCCGGTCTCGGGACCGGCCTCCGCCTCGGTGCGCGCGCCGGCGCCGCTGCCCGTGCCGGTCGCGTCTGCCGTGCCGGTGTGCGCGCCGGCCGTGTCGCGCGCGCCGCTGCCGTCGTCCCCGCCCGCGTCGTCGGTTAGTTCGTCGTCGGCGAGCGGGCGGCCGGCCAGCCGCTCGGCACGCAGGCGGCCCGCCACCACCACGCCGCGCACGGCGGCCAGCGTGCCGACCCCGGCGGCGACGGCGATGCCGATCCGGCCGTCGAAGGGTACGAGCCCCAGCCCGCCCCCGGCGACGAACGCGAGCATCAGCACGGTCTCGGAGTGGGCGAACGAGCTGGCCCGCAGCCGTTCCGGGATGCGCTCCTGGATCGAGGCGTCCACGGCGAGCTTGGCGATGCCGCTGACCAGCGCGGCCACCAGGCAGAGCAGGGCGACCATCGGCAGCGAGAACATCAGCGCCGCGAGGACCGCCACCCCGCCCACGATGATCATGCCGCTGGACTGGATCGCGACGGGCCGGTGGATGCGCAGCCGGGTGCCGATCGCGGTGGCGAGGAAGGTGCCCACGGCCAGCGCCGCACCGACGAGGCCCAGCGCCCCCTCGTCGCCCAGGTCGCGGCCGAAGACGACGGTGGTCAGGTCACCGGCCTTGATCGCGAAGGCGAGGAAGAGCAGCAGGAAGCCGTACAGGCCGCGCAGCGTCGCGGCGCCGATCAGGGTGGCGATCACGAGCCGGCCGGCCGGCCGCCCCCGGCCCAGTGGGCGGTCGCCGCTGCGTCGGCCGAGCGCCCGCAGCGGTCGGGGCACCCGCTCCGGCGGCTCGGAGTCGGCCCTCGGCGGCAGCCGCAGGGAGATCACCATGCCGACCAGGAAGATGATCGAGGCGACCCGGAGCGGCCACTGCGGCCCGAACCAGAAGGCGGCCAGCCCGATCGGGGCGACCAGGGCGCCGGCCACCGTGCCGTAGACGCTGGCCCGGGCGCCCACCTGGGACAGGCCCAGCCCTTCGGGCAGCAGGCGCGGGACCGCCGCCGAGCGGGCCACCCCGTACGCCCGGGAGAGCGCCAGCACGCCGAAGGCCGCCGGATAGAGGCCGAAGCCGTGGATGTAGTCGGAGATCAGCCAGGCCAGGAAGGCCCGGCCGAGCATGGTGGCGGCCAGCGCGTACCGGCGGCCGTGGCGGAAGTGGTCGAGCAGCGGGCCGACCACCGGGGCGAGCATGGCGAACGGCACCATGGTCACCAGCAGGTAGAGCGCGACCTTGCTGCGTGCCTCGCCGAGCGGGACGTTGAAGAAGATCGTCCCGGCGAGGCCGATGGCGATCAGCGTGTCGCCGGCGCAGGAGAGCGCGTGCAGGTCGAAGAGGCGGACCATGCCGACCTCGCCCCCGGCGCCCCGGGCGCGCGCCCGGCCCGCCCGGCGGGTCATCCAGCGCCCACCGCTGACCGAGCCCCGGAACAGCAGGCGGACGGCCTTGATGCCGGTGCCGACGGTCCGCCCGAGTACGGACCGCCCGGAGCGGGAGAACAGCGGCATGCCCACCATCCTCACCCATCCGGTCCGTCCGTGCCGCACCACTGTCCCAGAACGTCATCGGCGGGTGCCTGTCGGTCTGCCGTACGCATGGGGAACAATGGTCTGGTGACCAGGCCCGCCTCCGCCCGTGCCGCTCGTCTCGACCAGGTCTGTGCCGCCGCCGTCGAGGTGGCGCGTGACGCCATCACCGAGGTCGACGCCTCGGACGTCGGCGACCACCTGCAGGCTGTCGCGGAGGGCGACCGGCTCGTCACGCACTACTTCGAGTGTCGGCTCGCCGGCTACCGGGGCTGGCGCTGGGCGGTCACCGTCACCCGCGTGCCGCGCAGCCGCAACGTCACGGTCTGCGAGACCGTGCTGCTGCCCGGCACGGACGCGATGCTCGCCCCCGGCTGGCTGCCGTGGCAGGAGCGGCTCAAGCCGGGCGACCTCGGCCCCGGCGACCTGCTGCCCACCCCGGCCGACGACGACCGGCTCCAGCCCGGCTACCTGCTCTCCGACGACCCGGCGGTCGAGGAGACCGCGTGGGAGCTCGGCCTCGGCCGGGCCCGGGTGCTCTCCCGCGAGGGGCGCAGCGAGGCCGCCCAGCGCTGGTACGACGGCGACCACGGTCCGTCCGCCGCGATCTCGGCCGCCGCCCCCGCCGCCGCCCGCTGCGGCACCTGCGGCTTCTACCTGCCGCTCGCCGGCGCCCTGCGGCAGGCATTCGGGGCCTGCGGCAACTTCTACGCCCCCGACGACGGTCGGGTGGTCAGCGCCGACCACGGCTGCGGGGCGCACTCGGAGACCCTGATCGAGGCCGCCGAGACCCCGGTCGAGGAGATGCCGACGGTCTACGACGACAGCGCGGTCGAGCCCGTGGCGGTCAGCCGGGCACCGGGCTCCGTCGAGGCGGCCGAGCCGGCGGAGCCGTACGGGCACCCCTGACGCGACCGGCCGCGGGCCGGCCCGGCGGATCGGTGTCGTCGCAGGTCAGCGCCCTGCGCGCCGGCGGCGCCGGTTGGCGTCGTGCCGCATCATCACGGCGAGACCGGGGAAGCCCCACAGAAAACCGGCCAGGCAGGTCCACAGCCAGTCCTGGTGATCGTGCGCGGTCAGCCAGTCGCGGAAGAAGACCAGCAGCACCAGCCCGGCGAGCGCCCAGGCGGCCATCCCCGCGAGGGCGAACGGCACCATCGGCGGGTCGAGCGGCTCGGGCCGCGGTGGCTGCTCCTTCGGCACGCGGCAAGCGTACGCGATCAACTTTTCCTGCTGGCCGGTGATCTGCGACGATGCGCGCGACAACGGAAGATCACCTGCGAGGACCTGATGTCAGTAGCGCCGCCCGAGAACGGCACACCACCCGATCCAGCGCACCCGCGTAACGGTTTCGACCGGTACTTCGAGATCTCCGCCCGTGGCTCGACGATGAGCCGCGAGGTACGCGGTGGCCTGGCGACCTTCTTCACGATGGCGTACATCGTGGTGCTCAACCCGCTCATCATCGGTGGTGCCGTCGACGGCGACGGCAAGAAGCTCTCCATCGCCGCCCTCGCCGCGGCAACCGCCCTGGTCGCCGGCCTGATGACCATCCTGATGGGCGTGGTCGGCCGGTTCCCGCTGGCGCTCGCCGCGGGTCTCGGCGTCAACGCGCTGGTCGCGTACGAGATCGCCCCGGAGATGACCTGGGCGGACGCGATGGGCCTCGTGGTGATCGAGGGTGTGATCATCGCGGTGCTGGTGCTGACCGGCCTGCGTACGGCGGTGTTCCGCTCGGTGCCGACGCAGATGAAGACGGCGATCGGCGTCGGCATCGGCCTCTTCCTGACCATCATCGGCCTGGTCGACGCCGGTTTCGTGCGCCGGGTGCCGGACGTGCAGAACAGCACCGTCCCGGTGAGCCTGGGCATCGGCGGCAAGCTCGCCAGCTGGCCGCTGCTGGTCTTCGTGGTGGGTCTGCTGCTGACCATCGTGCTGCTGGTGCGCCGCGTCAGGGGCGCGATCCTGATCGGCATCCTCGGCTCCACCGTGCTGGCGATCATCGTCGAGGCGGTGGCGAACATCGGGCCGTCCTTCGTCGACGGCAAGCCCAACCCGAAGGGCTGGGCGCTGAACGTCCCGGAGCTGCCGAAGACCTGGATTGACGTGCCGGACCTGTCGCTGCTCGGCAACTTCAACGTGTTCGACTCGTGGGGCCGCGCCGGCTGGGTCGTCGTGCTGATGTTCGTGTTCACCCTGCTGATCACGGACTTCTTCGACACGATGGGCACGATGGTCGCGGTCGGCCAGGAGGGGAACATGCTCGACGAGCGGGGCACCCCGCCGCGGGCGAAGGAGATCCTGCTGGTCGACTCGATCGCGGCGGCGGCCGGCGGTGCGGCGAGCACGTCCAGCAACACGTCGTACATCGAGAGCGCGGCCGGTGTGGCGGAGGGCGCCCGTACGGGCGTCGCCAACCTGGTCACCGGCGGGTTGTTCCTGCTGGCGATGTTCCTGGCGCCGCTGGTCGTGGTGGTGCCGTTCGAGGCGGCGTCCACGGCGCTGGTGGTGGTCGGCTTCCTGATGATGACCGCGGTCCGGACGATCGACTGGTCGGACTACGAGATCGCGATCCCGGCGTTCCTGACGATCGTGCTGATGCCCTTCACGTACTCGATCTCGAACGGCATCGGGGCCGGCCTGATCTCGTACGTGGTGGTGAAGCTCGCCCGGGGCAAGGCGCGGGAGATCCACCCGCTGCTGTACGGGGTGGCCGCCCTCTTCGTGCTCTACTTCCTGCGCGGGCCGATCGAGTCCCTGGTGCTCTGATCCTCGACACGCCACAGCTCCGGGCCGGTCGGCCGATTCGGATACCCGGCCCGGAGCAGGGCGAACTTCTCGTGAGCATGGTCATATCGCATCTCATTCGCCTGGCTAATTAGTTAGGCTAACTATCGTGACGGAGCGGACGGTGACGGCGAAACGCGTGCCACCGGCGCAGCTGGCACCCCAGCTGCGTGACGCGATCACCCGGCTCAACCGACGGGTCCGCCAGGCCCGGCCGGTCGGCGACCTCACGGTCACCCAGCTCTCCGCGCTCACCAGCCTCCGGCTGGCGGGTGCGCTGACGCCTCGGGAACTGGCCGACGTGGAACGGGTGCAGCCGCCCACGATGACCAAGATCGTCGCGAAGTTGGAGGAGCGCGGCCTCGTGCAGCGCACCCCCCACCCGACCGACGGCCGACAGGTCATCCTGGCGGCGACCGAGGGGGGACGGGCCGTGCTCGACCAGTTCGAGCGGGTCCGTGACGAGTGGCTGGCCCGCCGGCTGGCCGAGCTGACCGAAGCCGAACGGGACACCCTGCGGCAGGCCGCCGAGATCCTTCAGCAGGTCGCCCGCGCCTGACCCGCGCCTCGTGCCACCGCGCCGTCCGACGTCGATGACGCGTACGACCGCGAGGAGGCGCACCAAGAGTGCAGGCGAAGCTGAGCACGATGTTCCAGTCCCTACAGGTCCGCAACTACCGGCTCTTCGCATCCGGGCAGCTGATCAAGCTGATCGGCGTCTGGATGATGTTCATCGCCCAGGACTGGCTGGTCCTCGAGCTCTCCGACAACTCCGCCACCGCCCTCGGCGTGGTCACCGCGCTCCAGTTCACCCCGGTGCTGCTGCTCACCCTGCTCTCCGGACGGCTGGCCGACCGCTACGACAAGCGGATGCTGCTCTTCGTCGCGAACGCGTTCTGGACCGTGCTGGCGCTCGCCATGAGCCTGCTGGTGATCACCGGCCTGGTGCAGCTCTGGCACGTCTTCGCGTTCGCGGCCCTGCTCGGCGTCGCCAACGCCGTGGAGACCCCGGTCCGGCAGGCGTTCGTCTCCGAACTGGTGGGCACGTCGCTGCTGCCGAACGCGCTCTCGTTGAACGCGGCGGTGTTCAACTCGGCCCGGATCGTCGGGCCGGCCGTCGCCGGCCTGGCCATCGCCGCCTTCGACGTCGGACCGGTCTTCATGTTCACCGCGCTCAGCTCGATCGCCCCCCTGGTCACCGTGATCCGGATGCGCCCCTCCGAGCTGTACCGGGAGGCGCTGCCGCCGCGCGACGAGCGGGCGTCGGCCAAGGTGGTCGACGGCCTGCGCTACGTCTGGCGCCGGCCCGACCTGCTGCTGCCCATGGCGGTGATGTCGGTGATCGGCATGTCGCTGTTCAACTTCCAGCTCACCCTCGCCGCGCTGGCCAAGACCGTGTTCCAGACCGGTGCCGCCTCGTTCGGGCTGTTCAGCACCGCCCTGGCGGTCGGCGCGCTGGTCGGCGCGCTCGCCGGCACCGGGCGGCGCAGCCGCCCGTCGGTCTGGCTGGTGCTCGGCGCGGGGGTCGGCTGCGCCATCTTCGGCACGCTGGTGGGGCTGGCCCCGGCGTACTGGATGGTGGTCACCCTGCTGCTGCCGACCGGTTTCTTCATGGTGTTCTTCGCCCAGGCGGCCAACCAGCGGGTGCAGCTCGGCACGGACGCGGCCTTCCGCGGCCGGGTGATGGCCCTCTGGGTGCTGGTCTTCCTCGGCACCAACCCGGTCGGGGCGCCGCTCATCGGCTGGGTCGCCGAGACCTACGGCGCCGGCGCCAGCATCTGGATCGGTGGGCTGATCTCGCTGGCCACCATCCTGATCGCGCTCACCTGGCAGCTGCGCCGCTCCGGCGCCCGGCTGCGCTTCCGGGTCCTGCCGATGCCGCGCTTCTACGTCACCTCCGCCGACTGCTGAGCGTCCCCGCCCCGGAGTGGGACGATCCGTCCCATCCTGCGGATGGCGTGGATGGCACGAAAGCGGTGGCGGTAAGGAGGAAAGAGGCTTAGCGTCGATACGTGGAGCCCGGGCGCGCGCTGCTGCTGATCCTGATCTTCGTCGCCGCGGCCAGCCTGCCGGTGCTGATCGCCCTGGCCTTCTGCGCGGACGAGATCATCGACCGGGTCGCCTGCGCGTACGCGGAGTGGCGGGAGCGCCGGCGGGAACGGCGCACCATCGCCCGGCTGGACCGGGCCGTCGAGGCCGACGCGCTGACCCGCGACATCGATCTCACCGACTTCGACCGGCCCGACCGCCGCCCGCTGGAGGAACTCGCCGCCGACCTGCGCCGCCTGCGCGGGCAGGGGGTCGCCTCCGACGGCCGCCAGCCCGTCTGGCACGGCACGATCCTGCGGGCGTACGACGACCGCCTCCGGCTGGCCTGCCGGGCCCTCGGGCTCACCGAGCACCTGACCGAGCTGGAGGGCGTCGACCTGGAGCTGGAACGGGTCCGGGTGGAGGGCCTGCTGCACGCCGCCGGGCTGACCCTGCCCGCCGCCCGGGCCGGCCACCGGCAGCGGCACCGCTGAGGGCGGCGCGTGAGGCTCTTCGTCGCGCTCTACCCGCCACCCGAGGCGGTCACGCACCTCGGCGCGCAGGTCGCCCGGCTGCGCGTCGGCGCGGCGGCCGCCGGCGGGACCAACGTCCGGCTCGCCGACCCCGGCAACGCGCACGTCACCCTCGCCTTCCTCGGCGACGTCGAGGCGGACCGGCTGGTCGCCGTGGAGAGTGCACTCGGGCTGGCCGCCGAGTGGTCCCGCGACGGCCGCCAGGCCGCGCCCCGGCTCCGGCTGGCCGGCGGCGGGCGGTTCGGGCGGGGCCGGTTCACCGTCCTCTGGGTCGACCTCCGGGGCGAGGTGGAGCCGGTGCAGGTGCTGGCCCGGCTGATCCGCTCCCGGCTGCGGCACGGCCGCCTGCCGTACGACGAGAAGCCCTTCCGCCCGCACCTGACGATCGCCCGCCCCGGCGACCGGGTGCCCCCGGCCGACGTGGCCGCCGACGTGGCCACGCTCGACGACTACGAGGGCCCGGAGTGGCCGGCCGGCGAGATGGTGCTCGTGCGCAGCCACCCCGGCCCCCGCCCGACCTACGACCGGCTGGCCGCCTGGCCCCTCTGACGCTCGCGGGTCACCAGGCCCAGGCCTCCGGGCCGGGGCCGCCGTTGCCGACGGGCGGGAAGAGCTCGTCCAGGCGGGTGAGGGTGTCCTCGTCGAGGTCGACGGTCAGGGCGCCCAGAGAACGGTCGAGCTGCCCGGTGGTGCGCGGCCCGATGATCGGAGCGGTCACCCCGGGCCGCGACAGCAGCCAGCCGAGGGCCACGTCCGCCGGGTCGTGACCGAGGTTGCCGCAGAGTTTCTCGTACGCCTCGATGGTGGGCCGGTGCTCGGCGAGCGCGTCGGCGGAGCGGCCGCTGGCGCCGCGTGCGGCCCCGCCCTCGGCCATCTTGCGCAGCACCCCGGCGAGCAGCCCGCCGTGCAGCGGTGACCACGGGATGACGCCCAGCCCGTGGTGCTGCGCGGCGGGCACCACCTCCAGCTCGACGTGCCGGGTCATCAGGTTGTAGATGCACTGCTCGGAGACGAGGCCGAGGAAGTGGCGCTTCCCCGCCGCCTCCTGCGCCACGGAGATGTGCCAGCCGGCGAAGTTGGACGATCCGACGTAGAGCACCTTGCCCTGGGCGACCAGGGTCTCCATGGCCTGCCAGATCTCCTCCCACGGGGTGCTGCGGGAGACGTGGTGCATCTGGTAGAGGTCGATGGTGTCGGTCCGGAGGCGGCGCAGCGAGTCCTCGCAGGCCCGGACGATGTGCCGCGCGGAGAGGCCCTGCTCGTTGGGCCACTCGCCCATCTTTCCGTAGACCTTGGTGGCCAGCACGACCTTCTCCCGCCGGCCGCCGCCCTGGGCGAACCAGCGCCCGATGATCTGCTCGGTGATCCCCTCGCCGGTCTGCCAGCCGTAGACGTTGGCGGTGTCGAAGAAGTTGATCCCGTGTTCGAGGGCCCGGTCCATGATCGCGAAGCTGTCCGGCTCGGTGGTCTGCGGCCCGAAGTTCATCGTGCCGAGGCAGAGGCGGCTGACGGACAGGCCCGTACGGCCAAGGTTCGTGTACTCCATGAAGCCACCCTGCCACGGCGGCACTTCGAGTGCCTCGCGTCGACTCCGGCGACGGGGATCCGTCGCCGGAGTCAGGCGGTCACGAGGACTCGCGGGCCGCCGGGCCGCTGCCGAAGAGCACGTCGTCCCAGCTCGGCAGGCGCTTGCGCGGCTTGCCGCCGGCGTCGGTCGACTCGCCCGCCGCCGCTGCCGAGGGCGCGCCCGTGCGCCGGGGCCGGAGCACCGCCAGCGACGGCACGGCCGGCACCTCCTTGGGCGCGTCGGAGTCGTCGTCGAACGCGGAACCCTGGCCGCCGCCGAGCAGCGCCGCCGCCCCGCCGCCGACCGGCCGCTGGCGCGGCGCGTCCTGCCCCGCCAGGGCGGCCGGGCTGCGGGGTTCGAGCCCGCGGCCCGAGGTCGAGCCGAGCGGCCGGTCGAGCGAGGCGAGCAGGGCGTCCCGCCCGGCCCGGATCGGGTCGCGGCCGGGACGGCTGTGCTCGGCCGCCGCCGGCAGGCCGTGCCCACCCCGGGTCGGCTCGCCACGCGACGGGCCGGGCAGCGCGTGGCCGCCCCGCTCCGGCGCCGGCTCCTGGCCGAGGATCGGCGTGGGCCGCTCGGCGCACAGGTATTGCGCCATGTCGTCGTGCGGGGTGACCGCCTGCCGGGTCTTGTCGAGATCCCAGATCGCCTGCGCGGTCGCCTTGCCCGAGGGCCAGGTCGCCACGATCCGCCAGGTGCCGTCGTCGCGGCGCCACGCGTCCCAGGAGATCTTCTCGGTGTCGATCCCGTGCTGGGCCAGCCGGCCGTTGACCACCTCGGCGAGCGGGGTTGGCTTCTCCGCGCCCTTGAGCCGGGTGCGGCGGGCGTGCTGGGCGAGCATGGCCCGCTCCTGGAGCACCGGGCCGGCGTAGCGCAGCACCCGGTCGACGGGCACGCCGGCGATGCGGGCCACGTCCTCGGCGGACTCGCCGGATCGGATCTTGGCCTGGATGTCCCGAGGGGAGAGTGAGGGCACCGGATCGGCGGTCGCCGCCGGGGCCACCGCGAGCGGCGGGGCGCCGGGCTCGGCGTGCAACGCGCCGGCGATCCGCTCGTCGATGGGCAGGGCGAGCAGTCGCCCGACCTCGTCGGCGAGCACCAGGGCCTGGCCGTCCTCGGAGAGGGCGACGAAGCGTACTGGGCGCATGGCGTTGCCTCCGTCCCGCTTCGCTGGCCGTCACGCCACGAGCCGGCCACCCGGGCGTCCTCGCACCACCGTACGCGCATCTGCCCACAGGTGGGGGATGCGACACCCGCATGTCGCGACTGAGCTGCGACGATGATCACGGTCGGTGGCCGCCGACGCGCCCGGCGGCCACCGACCGTGACGACGATTCAGAGCCGCTCGACCACGTAGTCGATCGACGCGGTCAGGGCCTCGACGTCGGCCGGCTCGACGGCCGGGAAGAGCGCGACGCGGAGCTGGTTGCGGCCCAGCTTCCGGTACGGCTCGGTGTCCACGATGCCGTTGGCGCGCAGCGCCTTCGCGATCGCGGTCGCGTCGACGGAGTCGGCGAAGTCGATGGTGGCGACCACGTTGGAGCGCAGCGCCGGGTCGGTGACGAACGGCGTCGCCACCTCGGAGCGCTCCGCCCAGCCGTACACGATCGCGGCGCTCTCGGCCGTGCGCTTGGCAGCCCAGGCCAGCCCGCCCTGGGAGTTCATCCAGTCGGTCTGCTCGGCGGCCAGGAAGATGGTGGCCAGCGCCGGGGTGTTGTAGGTCTGCTCCAGCCGCGAGTTGTCGATCGCGGTGACCAGGTCGAGGAAGGCCGGGATGTAGCGGCCGGACGCCTTGATCTCGCCGGCCCGCTCGAGTGCGGCCGGGGACATCAGGGCCAGCCACAGGCCGCCGTCGGAGCCGAAGCACTTCTGCGGGGCGAAGTAGTAGACGTCGGTCTCGCCGACGTTGACGTCGAGCCCGCCGGCACCCGAGGTGGCGTCGACCAGCAGCAGCGAGCCGGGGTCGGCGCCGGCGACCCGGCTGATCGGCACGGCCACACCCGTCGAGGTCTCGTTGTGCGGGGTGGCGTAGACGTCCACCCCGGCCTCGGCGGTCAGGGCCGGCGCGCTGCCGGCCTCCGACTTGCGGATGGTGGGCTCGCCGAGGAACGGGGCGTCCTTGACGGACTTGGCGAACTTCGCGCCGAACTCGCCGAAGCTGGCGAACTGGGCCCGGTCGCGGACCAGGCCGAACGTCGCGACCTCCCAGAACGCCGTGGTGCCGCCGTTGCCCAGCACCACCTCGTAGCCCTCGGGGAGGGAGAAGAAGTCGGCGATGCCACGGCGCAGCCGGGCCACCTCGTCACGCACGGTCTTCTGCCGGTGCGAGGTGCCCAGGTAGCTGGTCGCCACGTCGGCGAGGGCGGAGACCGCCGCCGGACGGACCTTGGAGGGCCCGCAGCCGAACCTCCCGTCGGCGGGCTTGAGGTCGTCGGGAATCCGGATGGTCGGTGCGTCAGCCACGGTTGTCGAGATCCTTCCGCAGGGGCGAGGGCGGGCCCGGTGTTCAGGCGGGCGCGGATCGAACGGCGGACGCGCGCTCAGGCGCACGACGTGGCCGGGACCCGGGCCCGGTCCGGCGACACTGCCGGCCTTCATCCTCCCACCCGCGCGGGCCGCACCGACCCCTGGTCCCACCAGCGGCGTTGAGGCGTGCACCACAGCCTGCGCACCGGCCCGGCCCGCGTACGACTGAGGGCCCCTTCCCGTCGACGGGCGACGGGAAGGGACCCTCAGCGCGACGCTCAGACGCCGTGCGGGATGGCGTCCCAGCCCTCGACCTCGCTGGGCTTGCGGGTGCCCGGGCCGACGTAGCGGGCCGACGGGCGGACCAGCCGCTGGAGCTTCTTCTGCTCCAGGATGTGCGCGCTCCAGCCGCCCATCCGGGCGCAGGTGAACATGGAGGTGAACATGTGCGCCGGCACCTCGGCGAAGTCCAGCACCACGGCGGACCAGAACTCGACGTTGGTGGCGAGCACCCGGTCCGGGCGACGGGCCTGGAGCTCGGCCAGGGCGGCCTTCTCCAGCGCCTCGGCGATCTCGAAGCGCGGCGCGCCCAGCTCCTTGGCGGTGCGGCGCAGCACCCGGGCCCGCGGGTCCTCGGCCCGGTAGACGCGGTGGCCGAAGCCCATCAGCCGCTCGCCCCGGTCGAGGACGCCCTTGACGTAGCCCTCGGCGTCGCCGCTGCGCTCGACCGCCTCCAGCATGCTGAGCACCCGCGACGGGGCGCCGCCGTGCAGCGGGCCGGAGAGGGCGCCGATGCCGGAGGAGATGCAGGCCGCGGCGTCGGCGCCGGTGGAGGCGACGATCCGGGCGGTGAAGGTGGAGGCGTTCAGGCCGTGCTCGGCGGCCGAGATGAAGTAGGCGTCGACGGCCTTGACGTGCCGGGGGTCGGGCTCGCCGCGCCAGCGCTTCATGAAGCGCTCGACGATGGTGGACGCCTTGTCGATCTCCTTCTGCGGCACGGCCGGCAGGCCCAGGCCGCGCGCCGACTGGGCGACGAAGGAGAGCGCCGTGACCGACACCCGGGCGAGGTCCTCGCGGGCCTGCTCGTCGGAGATGTCGAGCAGCTGGTTGAGACCCCAGTACGGGGCCAGCATCGCGACGGCGGACTGCACGTCCACCCGGATGTCGCCGGAGTGCACCGGCACCGGGAACGGCTCCGCCGGCGGCAGGCCCGGGCCGAAGCGCCCGTCGACCAGCAGCGCCCACACGTTGCCGAAGGAGACCTGGCCGATCAGATCCTCGATGTCGACCCCGCGATAGCGCAGCGCGCCGCCCTCGCGGTCGGGTTCGGCGATCTCGGTCTCGAAGGCTACGACGCCCTCCAGTCCGGGTTTGAAATCGGCCATGTCGCTCTCCTGGATCTGCTCGGCGCGCCCGCCCGGGGCTCCGGTCCCGGCCCAGCCGGTCGAGCACCTTAGGCGACCCTCAGGGATGTGTTCGTGACATCTTGCCTGCTGGGTAACCGGATTCGCGACCCACGGCGACTGTGCCGCACACGACATCCCCGGTCCGGGTGGCCCGGAGCGCGTCGGTGACACTGTGCGGTGCGGGCTGGCCTGCGCCGCAGAGGGTGGGCCGGGTCGACGAGGAGGAGGGGGAACGTGACGGGGGACACAGCCCGGCCGGCGGGCATGCGTAACGAGTACGCCGCGGAGCTGGGCCTTTCCGAGGCCGATCTGGCCGCCGACTGGCACGGCCAGTTCACCCGCTGGTTCGCCGACGCGGTCGCCGCCGGGCTGCCCGAACCGAACGCGATGGTGGTCGGCACCGCCGACGTCGCGGGCCGCCCGAGCGCCCGGACCGTGCTGTTGAAGGGGTACGACCCGGAGGGCTTCGTCTTCTACACCAACCACGAATCCCGCAAGGGCGCCGAGGCGGCCGCCAACCCGTACGTCAGCCTGGTCTTCCCCTGGTTCCCGATGCACCGGCAGGTGACGGTCACCGGCCGGGTCGAGCGAATCGACCGGGCGGAGACGGAGGCGTACTTCGCCAGCCGGCCGCGCGGCTCCCAGCTCGGTGCCTGGGCCAGCACCCAGTCCCGGGTGATCCCCGGGCGGGCCGTGCTGGACGAGGCGTACCGGGCGGCGGCCGAGCGCTTCGCCGAGGTCGAGCCGATCCCCGCCCCGCCGTACTGGGGCGGGCTGCGGGTGCGGCCGGACGCGGTGGAGTTCTGGCAGGGCCGGGTCAGCCGGCTGCACGACCGGCTGCGGTTCCGGCGTACCGGGGCCGGGGAGTGGGTCGTGGAACGGCTGGCCCCGTGACCCAGCTCAAGGACCCCCGGCCGGGCGGGCTGCGCCGCTTCGCGATCGACCTGAGCCCGCTGGCCGTGCCGGCCTACCGGCGGATGTGGCTGGGCAACGGCATCGCGATGTTCGGCATCCAGCTCACCGCGGTGGCCGTGCCGGTGGAGATGTACGCGCTGACCGGCAGCTCGCTCTGGGTCGGCCTGATCGGGATCGCGGCGTTCCTGCCGCTGCTGGTCTTCGGGCTCTGGGGCGGCGCGCTGGCCGACGCGCACGACCGGCGCAAGGTGCTGCTGGCGACCGCGGCGGTGCTCTGGGTCGCCACGTTCGGCCTGGTGGTGCAGGCGGTGCTCGGCATCGGCAGCCCGCTGCTGCTGCTCGCCCTGGTGGCGGTGCAGTCGGTCGCCTTCGCGGTCAGCTCGCCCACCCGCAACGCGATCCTGCCCCGGCTGGTGCCGGCGGAGCTGGTGCCGGCGGCGAGCACGCTGAACTTCACCACCCACACGGCCGCCTCGGTGTTCGGCCCGCTGGTCGCCGGCCTGATCTTCGCCTGGTGGGGCACGGACCTGGGCCTGCCCATCGCGTACGCGGCCGACGCGGCGCTCTACACCGTGGCCGTCTGGGCGACCGTGAGGCTGCCGGCCATGCCGCCGGAGCCGGACCCGGACGCGGGCCCGGCCGCCGCCCCGGGCTCCCCACGCCGGGCCGGGCTGGCCAGCATCGTCGACGGGCTGCGCTACCTGGCGACCACGCCGGTGCTGCTGCTCTCCTTCGTGATCGACCTGATCGCCATGGTGCTGGCGATGCCCCGGGCGCTCTTCCCCGAGATCGCCGAGTCCCGGTTCGGTGGCGGCGCGGCGGTCGGCTGGCTCTACAGCGCGATCGCGGCGGGCGCGATGCTCGGCGGGCTGACCTCCGGCTGGATCGGTCGGTTGCGTCGGCAGGGGCTGGTGCTGGTGGTGGCGGTGGTCGGCTGGGGGCTGGCCGTGGCGGCGGCCGGGCTGGCCGGCCAGCTCTGGCTGATGGTGCTGCTGCTCGCGGTGGCCGGGGCGGCCGACCTGGTCAGCGCGGTGCTGCGGCAGTCGCTGCTGCTGGTCTACGCGCCGGACCGGATGCGCGGGCGGCTCATGGGCGTCAACACGGTGGTCATCGCCGGCGGTCCGCGCCTGGGCGACCTGCGGGCCGGTGCGGTGGCGGCGGGCTTCGGCGGCGGCGTCGCCTGGGTCAGCGGCGGGCTGATCTCGGCGGCGCTCGCGGTGCTGCTCGCGGTGGCGTTCCCGGTGCTGCTGCGCTACCGGGCGGCGGCCCGCTCCGGCGACGACCGGGGGTGACGGGCCCGGTCGGGGCGAGCGACGGCGGGGCGGGAACCGTTAGGGTCCCCCGCATGGACACCCCCGACCAGCGTCCGCCCTCGGGCGCGCAGTGGAGCATTTCGGCCGCCGGCCACGAGGCCGTCATCGTTGAGGTGGGCGGCGGGGTCCGGACATACCGGCACGACGGCACCGACCACCTCGACGGGTACGACGCCGACGAGCTCTGCCCCGGCTGCGCCGGGCAGGTGCTGGCCCCCTGGCCGAACCGGATCCGCGACGGGCGCTACACCTTCGGGGATCGGTCGTTGCAGCTCACGCTCAGCGAGCCGGACCGGGGCGTGGCCATCCACGGGCTGGTCAACTGGGTGCCGTGGCGGCTGGTGGAGCAGTCGTCCGACGCGGTGACCGTCGGCTACGACCTGCCGCCGCAGCCGGGCTACCCGTGGCCGCTGCGGCTGCGTACCCGGTGGAGCGTCGGGCCGGACGGCCTGCGCGCGGAGCACGAGGCGACGAACCTCGGCGACGAGCCGGCGCCGTTCGGCTTCGCGGTGCACCCGTACCTGCGGGTGCCCGGGGTGGCGGTGGACGACCTGTCGATGCGGCTGCCCGCCCGGAAGCGGCTGCACGTGGACGGCAGGCTGCTGCCGATCGGCGTCACCCCGGTCGAGGGCACCGAGTACGACTGGACCAGCCCCCGCCGCATCGGCGGCGCCCAGCTCGATCTCTGCTTCGGCGACGTGGTCCGCGACGAGGACGGCGGTTCGGTGGTCAGCCTGGCCGCCCCGGACGGCGCGGCGGGCGTACGGATCTGGGCGGACCGCGAGTTCGGCTGGTGGCAGGTGTTCACCGGCGACGCCCTGCCCGGCGAGCGGCGGCGCCGCTCGGTGGCGGTGGAGCCGATGACCTGCCCGCCGGACGCGTTCCGTTCCGGCCGGGACGTGATCACCCTGAAGCCGGGCGCGACCTGGCGGGGTGTCTGGGGCGTACGGCCCGGGGTCTGAGCGGGGGAGCGCATGGAGTTCAGCGAGGTGGTCCGGCGGCGCCGGATGGTGCGCAACTACGACGCGGAGCGTCCCGTCCCGCCCGACGTGGTGGAGCGGCTGCTCGACCACGCGGTCCGCGCCCCGTCGGCCGGCTTCGCCCAGGGCTGGGGTTTCCTGGTGCTGGAGGAGCCGGAGGACCGGGAGCGGTTCTGGACGGCGACCACCCCGGGCGGCGGCGGCCGGGAGCGGTGGCTGGCGGGGATGCGGCGGGCGCCGCTGATCGTCGTCCCGCACGCGAACCGGTCGGCCTACCTGGAGCGGTACGCGGAACCCGACAAGGGCTGGGCGGACCGCTCGACGGAGCGCTGGCCGGTGCCCTACTGGTACGTGGACACCGGCTTCGCCGCCCTGCTGATGCTGCTGACCGCCGTGGACGAGGGGCTGGGGGCGTGCTTCTTCGGCATCCCCGCCCAGCGCCTCGACGCGTACCGGGAGGCGTTCGGGGTGCCGGCGGAGTACGAGCCCGTCGGTGCCGTCACGGTGGGTTACCGTGCGCCCGACCACCGGTCACCGTCGCTGCGCCGGGGGCGACGACCGGTGGACGAGGTCGTCCGGCGGGGACGGTGGAGCTGACCGGCGTCGGATGTGCCGTCCGCTGGCGAACCGGACGGCGGGTAGTGAAACTGACATCAGGGAGCAGAACGCGGCGTGGTGCAGGCGGCTACGCTGGCACGGTCATCGGTGCCGCGGGTCGTGGCGCCGCGCCGCGACCCGACCCGGTGTCGTGGGTCGGCCCGGCCAGGGGGAGGGGAGCGTGCCGTCGTGATCTTCAGAGCGGTCCGGGACGGGCGTCCCTATCCGGAGCACAACCTGACGCTCAAGCAGTGGGCGGAGATCCCGCCGAGGCCGCTGCGCCTGGATCAGTTGATCACCACCAAGCGCGAGTTGGCGCTGGACAAGCTCCTCGCCGAGGACTCCACCTTCTATGGCGACCTCTTCCCGCACGTGGTGCAGTGGAACGGCGGGCTCTACCTGGAGGACGGGCTGCACCGCGCCCTGCGCGCGGCGCTCCAGCAGCGCAACCAGATCCACGCCCGGGTGCTCGTCCTCTCCGGGCCGATCGAGTGAGCGCGGTACGCCGGCTGTCCGACCCGTCCTGACCTGCGGTTCTGTCGGATCGGCGCGGCGGTGCGTCCTTCGCCGAGCGGGTGTCGCACAGGAGCCGTACCGTCATCCTCAGACGACGTGTCTGACGAGGACGGTGAGGGCCATGGCCCGCGACGGTGACATCAACGAGCCCACGAGGGAGTTCCCCGGTTATCCGACCGGCGAGGCGCTCAAGGAGCGCTCGGCTGTCACGACCGAGCCGGAGCCGGGTGCGCCACCGCCCGGGGGCGGGCCCGCCCGGGGCCTGCTCTGGGTGCTCGGCGCGGCGGCGCTGGCGGTGGTGGTGCTGCTCGGTGTGCAGGCCACCGGCCTGCTGCCGGACTTCCGCAACCCCTTCGCCAAGGAGCAGACCGACCGCAGCCAGCCGCCGCTGCTCAAGTCGATCCAGGATCTCAGCCGCTACGTCGCGGCCGAGGGCAACTTCCAGGTGGTCGTCGACCTCCAGAACGACCGGCGCAACGTGCCCGACTGGCTGCTCAGCCAGCGCACCCTCTTCGTCGGCGCGGGCAGCGTCGAGGCGTACGTGGACTTCGCCAAGATCTCCGAGGGTGCGGTGGTCCAGTCGGCCGACGGCAAGTCGGTGGAGATCAGGCTGCCGGCGCCGCAGCTCGCCAAGACCAACCTCGACCTGGAGAAGAGCTACGTCTTCGCCGAGGAGCGCGGGCTGCTCAACCGGGTCGGCGAGCTGGTCAAGGGCGACCCCAACCGCCAGCAGCAGGTATACCAGCTCGCCGAGGAGCGGATCACCACCGCCGCCCGCGACAGCGGCCTGACCCAGCGGGCCGAGGAGAACACCCGCAAGATGCTGGAGGGGCTGCTGCGTTCCCTCGGCTACGAGAAGGTGACGGTCACCTACACCGCCCCGTGACGGCGGGCCGCCACGGACGCGACGGCGCCCGCCCCGGTTGTCGGGACGGGCGCCTCGTGCCTGCCTGCGGGTCGGGCGGGGCGGGTGGGCTCAGTAGCGGGTGGCGGCGTGGCGATCCTCGTTCGGCATCAGGACCCAGAGCACCAGGTAGACGACCACCTGGGTGCCGGGCAGCAGCAGGGACAGCAGGAACAGCAGCCGGATGAAGCCGGCCGACCTGCCGAAACGCTGGGCCAGGCCGGCGCAGACGCCGGCGAGCATGCGCCCCTGACGGGGGCGGACCAGTTTGCGACTCATCGTCGTACTCCCACTCTGCGGCGTTCGCCGCCTCTGCCCTCAACGGTAGGAAGGGGTGGCCACCGTGCCCTCGGTCGCGAGGAGGAGCGGTGGCGCCCGTACCCGTAGGTGGTTACCCGGGAACCGGCCCCGCGACGCCCCCGGTCCCGCCGGCTCCCGACGGCCGCTCGCGAACGACGGGCGGGCGCTGACCTGGGCGGGTAGGCTCGCCGGTCGGGCACCCCCACCCCGGGTGCCGGACGGCCGCCCCGACCGGGCCGGCCACGACCGTGCCGGAGACCCACGAGGTACGACGGCGAGGAAGTGCAGCCATGATCAGTGTGTTCGATCTGTTCAGTGTCGGTATCGGGCCGTCCAGTTCCCACACCGTGGGGCCGATGCGGGCGGCCCGTACGTTCGTTGCGGGGTTGAAGGCCGACGGGTTGTTGGCCGGGACGGCTCGGGT